>JAEYCB010000024.1 GCA_023404345.1 Bacillota bacterium | reverse complement strand
CTTTTTTCTTCGTCCGCACCTGCGCCAGCTCATCGCTGAATGCGGAAATCGTCATCTGCTTATCCATACGTCCATTATATCATATTGGCCTGCGTTTTGCTTTTTTTATGCGGTATTGCCCTAAATTAATTGTCTGCGACGAGCCGGTATCCGCGTTGGATGTATCCGTACAGGCCCAAATTCTCAATTTGCTAAAAGACCTACAAGACCAGCTAGGAATGGCCTATCTGTTTGTAGCACACGGCATGCCTGCGGTGCGCTTCATGTCTGACAGGATTGGCGTAATGTATCTTGGTAAACTGGTGGAGGTTGCCGATGGTGAGGCTCTGTTTGAAGAGCAGCTACATCCCTATACCAAGGCCCTGATGAGCGCCATCCCCATAGCCGATCCAGACCGTATTTCCAATCGTACCGTGCTCAGTGGTGATGTGCCCAGCCCTGTTCATCTACCCAGAGGATGCCGATTTCAAACGCGCTGTTGCTGTGTGTGCGACCGCTGCAAAATTGAAGAACCACCGTTGCGTCAGGTACGTCCCGGTCGTCTGGTAGCATGCCATCTTGTTTCAGGCACCCCTTGACCGCCTGTGAACGAAATGCTGTCAAATCGCATTTCGTTCATTTTCTATGTTTGACAACCTGTGATATAATCGCAATATGAAAACAGTAAGCATTCGCTGGCGGCTCTTTTTGATGTTTCTGCTGCTATTAGGTCCAGTATGCGTATTGATTCTTTTTATTCAGGGCAAGTTTTACGGTATTATGAAACATCAGGCAAGCATGTACACTGCGCAATACATTGAAAAGATCAGTTATGATATTGAACTGAATCTTAGCGAACTGGACAAAATGGCCGTTGCACTTCAAAAAGACGCTGCAGTGGAGCAAGCCCTGCTCGGTGGAGATATCCAGCCGACTGAGCTTCAAATGGAACGCATTTTATCCGAAAACTCGCTTGCGCAAAAAAATGGAAGTGCTATTTTGCTGCTCAACCGTGGACAGCGTGTTGTGACCTCCACCTATCAGGAATGGACAGGCCTTCTGCGTACACTTGGTCCCGAATGGATGAATAAAATTATCAGCAGCGACGGCGGCCGTGTACTCATCAGCGGTTATAGCATCACCAAAGGGGCAAAATTATCCAGTACAAAGGTGATTTGCCTGGCCCGAGGAGTTTTTCAGGAAGAATCACTGCTACAGGAAACAGTTGCGGTAATCCGTTCGCAACTTTACACGCTTTGTGATTTGTCCAAAGTATGAAATAACGCTTTGCTCTTTTCTTTAACAAAAAACAAAATGGGCAGACCGGCAGCATATAAATAGGATGGTGTAAAAAAGGATAGCCTCCTTCTGCGCAATTTGCAGAGCGAGGCTATCCTTAATTAATGTGTGGTTTCTGGTGGCAGCCCATCACAAATCGTTCGGCATTTGTCGCTGCTCACTGGCAAAATTGCCTGTGCCAACCAGCCTTCTTTTCATTCTCCTGCGTTTTTTACCAGGATACAAGGCATTTTCTCCCCGGCTGCCGGCTCTGTTTTGAACGACTTGACTTTTTGTCTGTTCAGCCAGCTGGAAATACCTCTTTCCAGTTCCAAATTATTTTTCCTTCACCAGATGACAGGCCACCACACGACCGTCCGCCATTTGCTTGAGCTGCGGCTTTTCGCGCCGGCAGATTTCTTGCTCGCAGAAACAGCGACCTGCAAACGGGCAACAGGGCTTGGGATCCACAGGAGAAGGCGGCTCACCTTCAATACGGATGGGCTCGCGCTTTTCGTCCAGATCAATGGACGCGCAGTTGGAAATAAGCGCCTTGGTGTAGGGATGCAGGGGATTATGAATGATTGTATCCGTCTCGCCCATCTCCACAATGTTACCCAGATACATCACTGCCACCCGGGCCGACACGTAGCGGATGATGGAAATGTCGTGGCTGATAAAGAGGATACTGGTATTGTGATTCTCTACCAGCTTCAGCAGCATGTTGATGATGTCAGCACGCACGGACACGTCCAGCATCGATACTGGCTCGTCCACCACCAGAAACTTGGGTTTGAGCAGCATGCTGCGCAGGATGGAAATGCGCTGGAGCTGTCCGCCGGACAGCTCATGCGGATATCGCTCCAGGAAGGACTCGGCAGGGATCAATCCGCCCTCATTGAGGGCATCTACGCAAATCTTTCTGCGCTCCTCATCCGTTTCACCAATATGATGCAGCTTGAGCGGCCGCTCCATAATGGCCCCGATGGTATCGTTGGGCGTAAAGGTGTCAAACGGGTTTTGGAATACCGATTGCACCAGGCAATGGAACTGCTCTGGGTTGCAGTCCAACAGCTCTTTGGTGGACACGCCGTAGAATTCAATCTCGCCGCTGGTGGGTTCCTCAAGACGAATCAGCAGCCGGCCCAGCGTGGACTTTCCGCATCCGCTTTCGCCAATAATGCCAAAGATCTCTTTTTCATTGAGCGTAAAGCTGATGCCATCCACCGCATGTACCTTGCGGGGCGCATGAAAGCTCAGCAGCTTACCATCCTTTTGGGGATAGAGCTTTTTCAGCTCCCGAACCTCCAGCATAGGCTTTTCTCTGTTGAAAAGTTCGCTGAAATCCCGTTTTTTTGCCATGGCTATTTCGCCTCCCTTCCCGCGCAGCGATGGCAGGCGGCGAAGTGCCCCGGCGCATACTCGGCAATGTTTGGCCGCTCACTGCGGCAGCGGTCGCTGGCATAAGGGCAGCGTGGCGCAAACACGCACCCCTGCGGTGGGTTGGTCAAATCGGGCAAGGTTCCAGGAATGCCGCGCAATGCCCGTTTTTCGCCGTAGAGCGATGGGAAGGAGCGAATCAGCCCCTCCGTATAGGGGTGCAAGCATGTCCGCACCACCTGATCCACCGTGCCAAACTCCATCATTTGACCGGCGTAGAGCACCATGATCTTGCCGCAGGAGCTGGTCACCACCGACAGGTCGTGGGTAATCATCACGCGGGTCAAGTTCATACCCTTCTCCAGTTTCATGATTTCGCGCAGAATCTGTCCCTGCGTTACCACGTCCAGCGCGGTGGTCGCCTCGTCCATAATCAGCAGATCGGGGTTGAACATCAGGCTCAGCACAATGGACAACCTCTGCATCATTCCGCCGGACAGCTCGTGCGGATAGAGCGTATATACCCGTTCCGGCAGGTTTACCAGATTAAACAATTCCAAGGCGCGCTGGCGAATCTGAGCTTTGGATGCATGGGGTTCATGCACGCGATAGATATCCTCAAACTGGCTGCCGATGCGGTGCACCGGGCTGAGGCTGTTCATGGACTTTTGAAACACGATGGCAATGCGCCGCCACAAGAGCTTTTTAAAGGCATCCTCAGGCATGGAAAGCAGGTCCTGCCCGTCAAATTTGACGCTGCCCGATATACTAGCAAACCGGGGATCAAGCTGCCGCAGCATGGCCATGACGATGGTGGATTTACCCGATCCACTCTCGCCGATGATGCCCAGCGTATCGCCGCGCTCAATGCCGAAGGAAACCCGGTCCACTGCTTTGAGATCTTTCTTGCCCGTGCGATAGCTAACGCACAGGTTCTCCGCTTCCAGCAACAACTTGTTTCCCTCCCTCACAGCTTTTTCATCCTTGGGCTCAGCGCATAATTCAGCCCGTCACCGATCATATAGAAGATCACCACAATCAGCATGATGGACAGACCCGGCAGCGTGGAAATCCACCATCCGGTCTGGAGATAGGCCTTGCCGTCATACACCATCTGGCCCCAGCTGACAACATTGGGATCGCCCAGTCCCAGGAACGAGAGGCTGGCCTCGGTCAGGATCGCCTTGGCCACGCCCATGGTGGTATTTGCAATCACGGGGAAGAGGCCGTTGGGAATGATGTATTTGAACAGGATGCGAATGCGGCTTTCACCCATGACCACCGCGCCCTTGATAAACGTGCGCTCCTTGAGGCTCATGGCCTGAACCCTCATCATACGCGCATTGGACGGCCAGGAGGTCAGGCCAATGACCAGCATGACGTTAAACATGTTGCTGCCGAACATGGACACAATAATCAACACCAGGAAAAAGGTGGGAATCATCAGGAAGATATTGACAATCTCCGAAGTAATTTTATCCAGCACGCCGCCATAATACCCGGCAAAGGCGCCCAGCAGCGTACCAATCAGGCCAGATATCAGCGCCGATACAATGCCGATGGTCAGGCTGGCCCGGCTCCCATGCAAAATCATGCTCAGGATATCGCATCCCATCTGGTTTGTGCCCAGAGGATGGCCCTCGCTGCCGGGAGGCACCAGCAAGTCATCGCCCAGGTAATAAGGATCATAGGGAGAAAGCACATCTGCCAGAATGGCGATAAGCAGCACCACCAGAAACAGGATCAGTCCCACCTGAAGCTGGCGGCTGGCCTTCCACATAGACCCAAGGCGTTTGGCTGTTTTATGCAATTTGTTTTCCATAATCCTGCTCGCCTCCCATCAGGTATACCGTATACGGGGGTCCAGCCACGCATACACAAGGTCCACCACAATCATCATGGCGGCAACCGACAGGGCAAGAATCAAATAAATGCCCATCAGCACGTTATAGTCGCGCATCATAATTGCACGGTACATCATGGACCCTATACCCGGCCAGGAGAATACGATCTCTGTGAGCGTTGAGCCCGAAACCACGTAGGCCAGATTGATGCCAAATACAGTCAATACCGGCAAAATGGCATTTTTGAGGATATACTTGCGGAAAATCTTTTTTTCGCTCATTCCGGTCACCCGGAAGGTCATGATATAGTCATCTGCCATGACCTGCATCACCGACGTTTTGGTAATGCGGAAATAGCTGGGGATTTGAATGGCAATCAGTGAGGAGCAGGGTAAAATCATATGGACCAGAACGTCGCCCACATGCGCCAGACCCATATTGCCGGCCCTGAGATTGTACATACCCTGCGTGGGCAGCCATTTGAGCGTGCTGGCAAACAGCAGAATGCCCATCATGCCCAGCCAGAAGGCCGGCATGGAGTTAAACAAATACGCGATACCGGAAAAACACCGGTCCAGCAATCCACCATGGTTTTTACCCGCGTACAGGCCCAGCCAGCAACCCAGAATCACCGCCAGGATGGCACTTGTGCCCGACAGCAGCAGCGAGTTCCAAAAACGTTCTGCAATGAGCACCGTCACCGGCTGCGAATAGGCAAAGGAATTGCCCAGGTCTCCGTGAAACAGATTGACGATGTATTTCCACAGCTGCACATGAAGCGGCTGATCCAAGCCAAACTCAATGGTCAGCGCCTCAACCATATCCTCCGTAATCGTATCTGCTCCGGCCAAGATTCTTACGGGGTCACCAGGAGCCAGCTTGATAATCAAAAAGTTTATAATGATGACTACGAATACAATAAAAAATGCCGTAATCATCTTTTTCAGGATATACCGCTTCACCTGCGTGCCTCCTTGTGTCACAATGAACACCAAACAGGCGCCGGAAAGTGCGGCGCCTGCCTGGTGAAGGCCAGCCTTGCTTACTCAATAACCACCTTTGCGTAGCTGTTATCGCTGACATCGGGGGTCTGATCGATATAAGGAATGCCAGACACGTTGCTCCTGCAGATGTAGTACGTGGTCATTTCCACAACGGGAATGATCGGCAGCTCTTCTGCAAGGATTTCCTGAATGCGACGGTAGCACTCGCCGCGTTCCTCGTCCTTGGTCAGACGGCGGGCTTTTTCAAGCAGCTCGTCTACCTCGGCGTTGGAATACATGGAGTAGTTGGCCATGCCGCCTGTGCCAATGCGCTTGGACATAGCATCCGGATCGGGGCCCTGATAGCCGTTGAGCATAGCCATGTCAAAGTCGCCGTTGAGCACGCGGTCGTTCCACGCGGCGCTTTCCAGCACGGTCAGCTTCATATTGATGCCCGCTTCCTTGAGGTTGGACTGCATGACCTTGCCGCAATCCGCATAGGAGCCGCTGGAGAACACCAGCATTTCCAGCTCAAGGTAGTAGCCGTCGCTGTCAAGGGTGTAGCCGGCCTGCTCCAGCAGAGCGCGCGCCTCTTCAACATTGCGCTCGCCGATATCAGCGTCCGCATTGAAGGCCCAGGAGCAATAGGGCGGATAGAAGCCGTAAGCCGGGGGCATCAGGCCGTTGGTGCCCTTGAGGGAAATCTCTTCACGGTCCATGGCCAGGGAAACCGCCTTGCGCACTTCCCAGGTCATTTTTTCATTTTTCATGTTCACAGCAATCTGGTAGCGGCGGGCAGCACTGGAATAACCCAGCTTGTACTGAGGATCCTTTAGCAGCGCGGGCACCTGAGAGTTGGGCACGTTCTTGAGCATGTCCACCTCGCCATTGAAGAAGGCCTGCAGCGCGGTATCGCCGTCAGGGATCACCTGGAAGATAAGGCGCTCAGCATCGGGCTCGCCCATGTGATAATCGGGGTTCTTTTCCAGCACGACGCTTACGCCGCGGTCATAGCTGACGAACTTGTAGGCGCCGGTGCCCACAGGGGTGGTGGTGGCAGCGGCACAGGTCTTCCAGTCTTCCACACCCTCGTAAAGGTGCTTGGGAATAATAAAGTTGCCATACCAGGCCAGCGTGCCCAGGATGGGAGAGTTGGGGGCTTTGAGCACCATGACAAAGGTATTCTCGTCCGGGCAGCTCATCTCGGCAACAGAGGTGTTGAGCTCCTGGGCGATGACGCCGTTGTTGTCCATAATCATCTGGAAGGTGAACTCCACGTCAGCGGAGGTGAAGGGCTCGCCGTCGTGCCACTTCACGCCCTTGCGCAGATTGAAGGTATAGGTCAGGCCATCGTCCGAGATAGTGTAGGTTTCGCACAGGTTGGGCACGATCTCGTTGTTCCAGTTCAGCTGGAACAGGCCGTCGAACATGTTCTGGAAGATAGGCCAGCCATAGTCATCAGCCTGCGCGTCGGGGTTGAAGCTCTTGGGGTCCTCATTGGTGACAACAATGAAGGTTTCGTTGCTGTCGTCAGCCAGGGCGGCAGGCGTCATTACGCTTACAACCAGGCACATAAGCAGCAGGACAGAGAGCCATTTCCTTGCCATAGGGATTCATCCTTTCCTTTAAATGGTATATATGCAACCTCACGAATGCGAGGATACATATTCAGCCGTCAAAAGACCGCACACGGCCTGAGCAGTCACCAGATTGCGCACAGGTGTGATCTGGTAATGCATGTTTTCTTCAAGATAGGCGCATTCGGAGTCCAGCAAAGCGCTGGCCGCCTCAAAGGCATCCTTGAGCCGCTGCACCTGCTCCGCGGTAAATCCACGCTCAGCTGCGCGCTTAAGCTCAAAGTCAATGCCACGCACCAGCAGGCACAGGTTGGTGCAGCGGAAGTAACGCATCACATAAAGGTTATCAAACATCTGCGCCTGCGTGGCCTTCCCCGCGCATTCAGGCGACTTGGCCCAGGCGCGCTGCGCCTCGATGCTCTCCGAGCCGCCCAGCTTTTCTTCCAGAGCGCGGCGGAAGTAATTGTCATCCCCGCTGAGCAGGTCCTCTACACGCTGGAAGATGCCACGCGTCTGGCCGTCAAGCTTCTCCTTCATATCGCAGCTTTCCAAGATCACGTCGCTACGGTCGCGGTCAGTCAGCGATGTATCGTCAATCTTGTCGGAATAGAAGTACGGCAGCTCGCACACAAACGTCAACGTCCGGTCCTGACCGTCCCGGTTGGCATACTCGTCACTGCTGGTACCATAATTATGGCCTGCAACCGGATCCTTTCCGGTGAAACGCTCGTTGTAATCATACGAATTCCGCGCCTTCATCATCTGGAACACCGCCGGCGCAAACGTTACTGCATAGGGCGTCTCAGCCTCGCCCAGCTTGCGGGGAATGCCCATCTGCTTGACGATATCGTAGAACTTGGGATACAGCTCCGGAATATCCTTGGTGATGTACCAGTAAGCGCCGCCAAAGCCCAGATTGTGCAGCGAGAACATGAACTCCGGCCGCAGGGTATCAATCAGGTCCATCAGCACTTTGGTTTCGGGAATGGGGCTGTTAAACTCCAGCTTTTTATACTTGACCGGGAAGGTCCATTCCACCTGATCGCGGAAGGCCGGGCGGAAATAGTGGTGCATATAGTTGGTGATCCCGAACGGCCCCTTGAACCAGCCCTCGTTCATGCGGCTGCCGTCGATATCGATGCACTTGATGAAATACCAGGTATAGTCCAGCTCTTTTTCCAATTCCTCGTTAGACGCCAGCTCTCTGGTGAGAAAGTCCACCGTCAGCGATCCGATAGGCTCGTTGGGATGAGGGCAGGCAAAGACCAGCGCATTTTTGCTGCCGTGTCCAATCTGGATCAGCTGAATGGGATGTCCTTCTCGCGAATGTCCCACGCAGCGGACCTTCACGCGGTCCGGATACTCGCTCGCCAACTTCTGCGTGCTCTGGTCCAGCTCGTCCACCGTCATAAAGCAGGTGTAATCCGGCACCCGTGCGATGATTTCTTTCATATCCATGCCCATTTTCCACCTTTCTGCATGATGTTTTTCTGGAAAACGCGGGTGAAAGCCGCGCATCTCGTTGATTTCTTTCACGAGACTTCATATTATACATCTAATTGAGTGATTATGCAATCATTTCAGGTTGTGAATCCTTGTCAGCCGCCGTTTTTTCTGTATTCTTTTTGTATTTTATGATAAATAATACGGCTTTCTTCATATAATAATAAGAAATATATATTTTTTCATACTTACTTTTGATGATTTTCCGTAAATTTCTGAACAATGAATATTGTGTATAGATAAGTATTCCTCAACATGCCAGATCGTAAAACAGGCCCCCCCGGAAAGGACAGAATGCTCGCTTATTATATAAAAAAGAGCCGCGTTTACTTGCGGCTCGCAGGCTGTCAAGAAGCCTATTTTGAGAGGTTTGGAGGGCCGCAGCCCTCCAAATGAAATCCGAATCCAGCGACATGCGCGGTGGATTCGGAAGCCTTGCGCTGCAATATTTCCTTGCACGTTTCCCCGGCCGCGCTGTAGACGCAGTGGAAACGTGTTTTGTCGGAAAAGGCCGCAGCAGGCGGAATTTTTCCGACACGCTGAGAGCCGCGTTTGCTTGCGGCTCATGCGGTTTCAGAATTACAAAACTTTTTTCGCCATTCTACCGATCGGCAGATTTGCTTTCTCACAAAGGATTTCCCTTCAGCGCTGGGCATCCTCCAGTTCCATTTTGAGCAAATCCACCTCCACCTTCAACCGGTCTGCCTCGCGGCGGACCTCCGCCCACTTTTGATAGGGCACGGTGTTTTCGTTCTCCGCAGCTGCGCTTCCTGCACGCTCCAATAGCATAGTCAACCCCTCCACCATCCGGCGGACACTTGGATCGGCCATATGCTTTTCCAGGGTAGCAAGGCTGGCCTGTTGTCTGCCCGCCAGATTATAGCGGCGGCATGCCAGAACATCATCGGGGCATGGCAGCCCCTCGGCGCGCAGTTCGTTTGCCACCTCCATGAGCATTTCAGGCCGGTTTTTAAGCACAGAGCGGTATTTGTTCTGGTAGCGCAGCATTCCCGCCCGGTCACCTCCGGCCAGGCGATTTACACAGGCGCGCACGCTCTCGCCGCGTCCACGTCCCACAAGCACGTCACGCAGCAGATTGTGCAGTTCCTCAGCGGTGAAGGTACGCAGTGGCGTCTGCCGGGCCGCCAGCTGAGGTACTTCGCGCACCCTGGCATAATAAAAGTTACGGATGCTGTTGGGCTTGCGTGCCAGTTGTCCGCCCACTTCACTGAAAACGTCACGCAGGGGGCGCCCGTTTTCGGCAGCCTCCTTCACAGCAGAAAACAGCAGGTCAATTTCCTCCTGTTGCCAGCCGCCTCTGGGATGGGTGGTCTGAGTCATGTTTCATCGCCTCCGACGGATATTGAGTACACGGCTTAGTATGAAAAGGCTATGGTGGATTTATACGCTCAGCGCAGGCGCAGCAGTGTTTCCACAGGGTCGGCTGCGCGCAAAAACGCATCCAGGCACAGGCTTTGCAGCTCCTGTCCCGTATGAGAAAAGGCGTTTGGCAGCGTCATGCCTTGCGAAAACCGTTCCAGCTCTGCATGGACGATCTCATTTTCGGCTCCATTCTGCACAAGAGCCGGCACCATGTTCATCGCCGCCGCCCGAGCCTGCCAATCGCCTGACGCCAACATGCTTATGAACGCTCGCGCATCCTCGCCATCACGTCCAAGCGCCACATAGCGCACGCGGTTGCTCACAGCGGGCATAAGCAGGCAGGCGACCAGTCTCTGGCCGCCTTGCACGGCGGCCAGATGCTCTCCCACTGTACATATACGTGCCTGCGCCGCGGCAACAGTCTCCGGACGCTGGCCAAGTGCTGCCAATTCATCCCGAATTCCGACGGGACACAGAAACATCAGTTGCTGTAATGCCACGCCATCTGGCAGCGCAAGTGCACCCGGCTCCAACAGTTTTTTCCAGGGAAGGTTCTCTGCCTCAATCATACCGCTTTCCGTGGCCTCCGGCGACGGGCTGCTGAGCAGTGCACTGGAAGCAGGCTGTATGGTTGTGCCCGGCTCCACCCACTCTTTGGGAAAGCTGAGCACGTTGGCCTCAAGCCACAAAGGCAAAGCATACGTTACGCCACCGCTTCTTCCCGACGCACCCACCTCCTCCATACCCGTCAGGGGAAGCAGAACCTTTTCGGGGATGTTGAGGCTGCCCGTGGTCAACAGCGCCACATCCGGGAGCACCGCATCCTGCGCAGTCCATTCCTCCGCCGTTACTGTACGGAGGAAAACCCGCACGCCCGGCCGCTCCTTTTCAAATGCCGTACAGGCCTCATTGAGCAGCTTACGGTCGTTTACCTCTCCGGGCATAAGCCATACGGTGAGCGTGCGCATCTGGGCTGGACGCAGTCGTTCGTCCATACGGTTGCCATCCCCGTTTCCAAGACCGCTCATCAACCCTGGAAGCAGATAGATCAGTGCCGCCGTCATCAGCAGCGCCAAAAGCAGGCTGGCCCTTCGTCCTCGCACCCCTCTCCCTCCTTTGCATAAGACCGCCCAAGGATATGCCACGTTTTTGGTCAACATGCCCCCCGATGCGCTGGACCTTGAGCGCCAAACATGCTATACTGAAATCACCAAGCTTACACAAGGAGGCACCCGATTCATGATCGCCATCGCCTGTGACCACGCCGGCATCGACCTTAAACCGCACGTTATTGCTGTTCTGGACGAGCTGGGCATCCCCTACAAGGACTTCGGCACCAACAGCCACGAAAGCGTGGATTATCCCATCTACGGTGCTCGCGCCGCCAATGCCGTCGCCAGCGGCGAATGCAGCATGGGCATCATCATGTGCGGCACGGGCGTGGGCATCGGTATGGCGGCAAGCAAGGTGCACGGCATCCGCTGCGTCACCTGCTCAGATACCTATTCTGCGAAGATGAGCCGCCTGCATAACAATGCCAATATGCTTGCGCTTGGGGCGAGAGTGATTGGCAGCGAACTGGCCAAGGATATTGTGCGAATTTGGCTAATGACCGCCTTTGAAGGCGAGCGCCATGCGCGGCGCGTAGGGATGATCGACCGCCTGGACCGCGGTGAATCCCTCGAATAATCCCCCCTCGGTTTCAAAGTGTTTGCAAACGGGTATCACAGGAATATCCCCCGCTATGGCGAAGGAGGTTTTCCCCGATGACCCGGATTCAGCCGTCCCCCATTCCGTGCGCTGATGAGGCGCACGCGTGCCTGTCCAGGCCAGCGGGCGCGGCTGTTTTTGTGTTGACCCGTCAGGCCAGAAGCGCGCTGCGTGGACGTTTCGGTCTGGAAGATAGCCAGTTGGACCGTGCGCTGGGCCTGCTGGGCGCAACGCGTGTGGAGGACCCTGACACACCGGACGGGCCTATTGAGGCAGACGCTGCTGAACTGCTCACCCGACTTGACGAAGGCCGTTTCCCCTGGTTCATCCATGCCTGCCCGCGCTGGCGGCGCGATGTCCTGCGTCAGTTTCCGCAGCTTGCGGATCATTTTTCGCCTTCCCGCCCTGTGCCACGTGCATCGCGCGTGGCTGTGGTCGGATGTGCGGCGCGCAAGGCGGCTCTGGCTCATGAAGGATGGGCTGACGCCCTAACTGTGCGGGAGGCCGCTTTGCGCCTGATGCAGGGCGGCGTGCGCCCTGTGCACGGCACTCCATGCACGTCTGGCGGTCCAGGCTGGCTGGAACGCGTCTTTTTGCGTGCAGGCCTCCTGTCAGACGGAGGCTGTCTGCCTCCCCTGTCCTTTGAGCCGGAACCCGGTTTCGCGGGTGTTGAAACAGCCCGTTTCTCTTTGCTCGGGCACGATGTGCGCGCCGCGCGCGTGCGTGGAGCCGCTCAAATGGAGCACCTGTTGCGAACCTTTGGAACCCAGGCGCTGCCCTGGCAGGTTATTGAAGTGCTGGTATGCGCAGGCGGATGCGACCGTGGTTAACCATGATCGCATCCGCCTTTTTGCATCTCGTGTCTCTTTCTTTGAAAAGAATGATTGTTGAAGCCATCAGAAAATTGGTAAACCAAACCACATTCAAAATAAGTTTATATTCTCCATCGGATTTTTTGAATTTTGCAATAACCGACAGTCCGTTTTTTCTTCATGTAGAAATCACGGTTGTTCTTAGTTTAATATTGCAATTCTGACAGCACAAACCACGCGCAATTAAATAAATGGATTTTTATATATGTATTTGTTATAATTTTCTTGTTGCTTTTAACGAAAGACATTTAAAAATATTTTGTTTCTGAAAGAAAAACCGTCTTTCCCCTTTTTCCGTCTAAAAGAGCAAAGGGGAAATCCGCCGGATTCTTCAATGAAAAACGTGCAGCCTGTTCCCCTTTTGTCTTACGAAAGGAGCGATCGTGTGGATGCCGTAACGTTCCAGTCAGAAGCCATGCGCTGCGAACGTCTGATGTACCACGTCGGCTACTCCATCCTGCACAACGATCAGGACTGCGCCGACGCCGTACAGGAAGCGCTCACCCGTGCGTGGCAGAAACAAAACACCCTGCGAAATCCATCCCGTTTCCGTCCATGGCTAATGAAAATTCTGGTCAACACCTGCCGCGATATGCTGCGTCAGCGTCAAAAAATCCGCTTTGTGCCTTTAGAGGAGGAAATTCTGCCCACGGAGCCGCCTGCAGAGCCTTCGCCACTCAAGGAATGCATCGATCAGCTCCGTCCCGAATGGCGCATCACCGTGCTATTGTACTATCTGGAAGGATTCTCCGTCGCCGAGATTGCCGATACGCTGGGTGTGCCGCAGGGCACAGTCAAGACGCGCCTGATGAAAGCGCGCGCCCGCCTGAGCGTCCTGCTCCGCGAGGACTGGGAGGAGGGTAAGCAATGAACGATCGTGAGTTTCGAAATCGCCTGAACCATGCCCTTCCGGATGCGCCGGAGATATTCCACAACGCCATGACCGATACGCTGAAAGCCATTGTACGGGAGGATGGCAAACGCCGCGCGGCCTCGGCGCGAAAGCTGCGCCGCACGCTGCTCATCGCCGCCCTCGTCACGCTATTGCTGGCCTCGGCCGCCGTGGCCGCCTATCACTGGAAGTTGTTTGACGCGGTATGGTTCTTCAATACCCCGCCCGCCAGCGAAGAGGTTGCCCGGCAGTCCCAGCTGTTTGAGGGGACGGTCAACGGCGTGGAGGTTGCCGTCAACGAGGCTGTCTATGATGGTCGCACCCTCTACCTGATGTGGACCTACCGCCTGCCGGACGTGGACGTGCCGCTGGGCGTGGCCGAGGACGGCACGCTGTCGCCGGGGATTTCCGAGGAAATCTGGCAGTTGTTGCAGGCGTATGACATGCGGTTATGGACCGAACGCATCTGGTTTGACGGCAGGGAGGCGGACATGACCACCGCAGGTTCCGGCGGAATGACCACCGGCACCGCCGAGCCGGGTGTCATAGAGGAATACTACTACCTGCGGCTGGATAAGGACGATGTATTTCTGGACGGCAAGGTGGAAGTCGCTATGCCCATCGGTCCGCCCCCGGAGGGTTTCTATCCGCCTGCCGAGCATCCTGAAATCTTCGACGAAAACGGGCGCATGCGCCTGCCCGATGAGGGCGTCGTCACCTTTACGCTTGATGTAACCGGCATGACGGACCGCGTTGTGACCGAGCATCCATGCATACCCGTCACGACGGACCTTGTGACTGCCCAGGTGACCGAAGCCTGCTTCTCGCCCCTGATGACCTATATCACGCTGGATCTGGAGGTCAACCCCGACGCGATGGCCGCCTTCATCGAAGCCAACGGGGATGGCTATTACGACGAAGAGGGGCGTCTTATGTGGTCCTACGGCGGCATGGATGTGTTTGAGAGCTGGATCTACAGCCTGTCGCTGGTGGACGAGCAGGGCGTGGAGCTGTTTCCGGAGGAGTTTGGGCTTGACGCCCATGGGGATGAAATGGCCGAATTTGTCTATCCCGCCCTCTCTCCACTGCCCGACGAATTGTGGCTGGCGCCCGTCGACGTCGGCGTGGCCGATATGACCGCCGCCGTGCGCGTGCGCTGAGGGCATGCAGACGCCGGCGGCTACGCGGGACTCGCTTCCCGGTCTGTCCCCTGCTGAATGAAAAAGCCCGGTTATTCCGGGTTTTTTCATTTGGTGAGCGCAGCGTTGCACATTACGGGCATCCACATCGTCTATAGAAGCGAAGGGGGAATGAAATCATGGATCGTCAAAGCGATCGGGACCTCTGGCTGGAGCAGGCCATGTTGCGATGGGAGGTGCCCCTGCTCCGCACATGTTACCTGCTCCTGAAAGATACCGCCCTGGCGGAAGACGCGCTGCAGGAAACGTTCGTAAAAGCCTGGCGGTCCTATGGAAGCTACCGGGGCGAGGCGTCGGAAAAGACCTGGCTGATACGCATCGCCGTCAATACATGCCGGGACATGCTCCGGGGACGATGGTTTCGGCACATGGACCGAAGGGTTCGCATGGAGGATCTGCCGCATCCGGCCATAGATGTTCAATGGCCGGATGACACCCTCACCCGCGCCATCCTCGCCCTGCCCGACGGGCTGAGAAGCGTTGTCATCCTGCGTTACTTTCAGGGCTTTTCTATTCAGGAAACCGCTTCGCTCCTGAAACTGTCCCGAAGGACCGTCCATTACCGGCTGGAAAAAGCCGGGCACCTGCTCAAAGACCATTTGGAGGGTTGGTATCATGCTCAATGAAAAAGATTTGCAGGAAAGGGTCAACCGCCGGCTCTCCGGCCTGTGTGCCGACGAGCTTCGGCGCGAGCGCATACTGGCGGCGGTTCATCACGAGGCATGCGTGCATCCAGTCAGGAGGCTTTCCCCCGCGCTGGCGTGCCTGTTGATTGTGCTGCTGGTTACGGGCTCCATTGCTCTGGCCGATCATCTGAACCTGTTTTCTCTTTTTGGACGTGGAGACGAGCGTTACGCCCAGGTTGCCCCGCAGGCCGGCCTGTTCACCGCGTCTCCCGTGAAAATCCCCGGCGAAGCGCAGGAGCTTGCCGTGGCGCAAATCGACAGCGCCTTCTATGACGGCCTTACGCTCAACCTGGCCTTTTCCATCGCGCAGGGCGCGCATTACGAACCGTATATCCCGAACGCTTCCGAATTGGCCGCCATGGAGGAAACCGCCGCCATGCCCGTCGCCATCGAGCATCCGCAGGCGCCCGGCGCCAACGTCCTTACAGCCTATAACCAGGCGCTTGAAAACGGAACGCCCTGCGGCTATCGCGCGCGGATGATCTATGCCAGCGACCACACCCTTACGGATGACGGCATCGACCTGCCGCCTTACGCCGCCAGCGTCACCTATACCGAGGACTGCGCCTGTCACGAAATGCGGGAATTTGAATCGCCGCTTCCCGATGGGATCGGTGAAAGGGATCGGCTGGAGCTTCACATCACGCTCTATCAATCGGTGCAGACGGTCTATTTCGACGGAGAAAAGTGCTACTCCGCCATCGAGCACACAGAGGCAGGCACGCTTACGGCGACGGTGCCGCACACGGCAGGCGCTACCCTCTCCATGGCCGGAGCCGCGCAGTTTAACGGCGTCTCATGCACGGCCCGAGCCCAGGTTTCCCCCATGGCGGCGGTCGTCACCCTTACCTGTGAGCAGCCGCTGGAAACACTGCTTACGCCCCCGCCGGCCTCCGTCGATCCGATGGATGCATGGGTGGAAGTGACCGCTGTCGACGAGCAGGGCCGCGTATACAAGCCCGAAACCGCCTATCCCCTGGGAGCATCGGAGGCGCAATTCACGCTGCTGGGCGTGGGCGAGCTGCCCGAAACCCTGACCCTGTACGCCGGTTACCTGTGGGAAGGCTCCGGGGACGAAGCCTTGCAAAACGCTATCGTGCTCTATCCTGCCCAGTAGTTTTTCTGCTCTTTGGAATTTCAGTTTGCATTCCTGCCAAAAGCAACGGGCAACGCTGTCCCATTGCTTTTGGCTATGGCTTTTTTATGTTCCGCTCTGAGACCTCCCCTGCGTTTTCGCAGGCTTGCAATTTTCCCCTGATCGGGGTATACTATCCATGGTCAAGATACAATATGCTACAATTGAACCGGCGCGGGCATACCTCGTCGGACAAAAGGAGTGCCAATCCTGATGAAGCTCTCGGTTTTCAACCCTGTGCTTGGCGACATGCCCTTTGAAAGCGCCATGCAGTACCTGGCCCAATGCGGTGTGGACGCGGTGGAAATCGGCTGCGGCGGCTATCCCGGCAAAGCGCATTGCAACCCCGCCCTTCTTCTGGAGGATGAAGGCGCGCTGTCCGCATTCAAGCGCGTATTGAAGAAAAACGGACTGGAGCTGGCGGCGCTCAGCGCGCACGGCAATCCCATTCACCCCGACCAGGATGTGGCGGAACACTTTCGGCAGGACTTTCAAAATGCGGTGCTTTTGGCCGAGCGGCTGGGCGTAAAGCGCATTGTGGGCTTCAGCGGCTGCCCCGGTGGTAGCCCCGATGACCGTACGCCCAACTGGGTCACCTGCGCCTGGCCGGATGATTATCAAAAGATTTTGGAATACCAATGGGAGCAGGTGCTCATTCCCTACTGGCGGAGTGCAGCCGCTTTTGCTGCTGCGCACGGGATAGAAAAAATCGCGTTGGAAATGCACCCTGGCTTCTGCGTCTACAACCCCGAAACGCTGCTTCGGTTGCGCAAGGCCGTCGGTCCCCTCATCGGTGCAAACTTTGACCCCAGCCACCTGTTCTGGCAGGGCATCGATCCCGTGGCGGCCATTCGCCGTCTGGGCGACGCCATCTACTTTGTCCATGCCAAGGATACTCGGCTCGATCCCCTCAACAGCCCCGTCAACGGCGTACTTGACACCAAACGCTTCACCTGCGAACAGGAGCGCAGCTGGCTGTTCCGCACCGTAGGCTATGGTCATGACGCACTGGTGTGGAAAGACATCGTTTCCAATCTGCGCCTGGTGGGGTATGACGATGTATTATCCATCGAACATGAGGATAGCCTGATGTCTCCCCGCGAGGGGCTGGAGAAGGCCATTGCCTTCCTGAAAGGGGTCCTGATGTACGACAGCAAAAGCAACGATGTTTTTTGGGCATAAACCCGGAAAGGAGCCTACTCAATGGCCAGACTGTTTGGAACCGACGGTGTCCGCGGCATCGCCAACACGGAATTAACCTGTGATCTAGCCTTCCGACTGGGCCAGGCCAGCGCCTATGTACTGGCCAGCGATGTACACCGCCCCACCATCCTGGTAGGGCGTGATACGCGCCTGAGCGGCGAGATGCTGGAAAGTGCGCTGGTTGCGGGCATTTGCAGCGTAGGTGCGCGTGCGGTGCTGGTGGAGGTGCTCCCCACCCCCGCCATCGCCTACCTCACCCGCTTTTACGAGGCCGACGCTGGCGCAGTTATCAGCGCCAGCCACAACACTGTCGAGTACAACGGCATCAAATTCTTTGACAAAAACGGCTATAAGCTCCCCGACGCCATCGAGGACCGCATCGAGGAAATCGTGACCGGGGGCATGCCCGCTGATTTTGAAATGCCCATTGGCGAGCGCGTGGGCCGCCCCGTGCGCCAGCGCAATGCTACCCGTCGCTATGTGGATTTTGTGAAGGAAACCACCGGCGTGCGGCTGGATGGCTTACACGTGGTGCTCGACTGCGCTCAGGGCGCGAGCTACGAGGTCGCTCCGATGGTGTTCAAAGAGCTGGGCGCCAAGGTGAGCTGCTACTACCATGAACCCGACGGCACCAACATCAACGACAACTGCGGCTCGACCCATCCGCGCCGTCTGTGCGAGCTGGTGCGCGAGCTGGGTGCGGACGTGGGCTTTGCCTTTGACGGCGACGCCGACCGCCTGATGGCCGTAGACGAACGCGGCCAGCTCATCAACGGCGATCAGGTGATGGCCATGCTGGCCCTCTACCTCAAAGACCAGGGCCGGCTTCGGCAAAACACCGTGGTTGCCACGGTCATGAGCAACATGGGTCTGGACATTGCCATGAAAAAGCATGGCATCAAGATCGAAAAAACCCGTGTAGGCGACCGCTATGTGCTGGAAAAGATGCTGGCTGACGGCTATGTGCTGGGTGGCGAGCAGAGCGGCCACGTGATTTTGCTGGACTACAACACCACCGGCGACGGCCTGATCACCGCTGTGCAGGTGATCAGTGCCATGGTGCAGGCGCAGCGCCCGCTGAGTCGTCTGGCAGGGGTGATGCAGATGATGCCCCAGAGCCAGTACGCCGCCAACGTGGACGACCACAAAAAATACGACTTTGACAAAAACGAAAAGATCATGCAGAAGATCGCTGAGCTGGAGCTCAAGTATAAGGACAAGGGCCGTCTGGTGGTGCGCGCCAGCGGCACGGAGCCGCGTGTGCGCGTGATGATCGAAGGACCTGACCAGCGCGAGATGGACCGCGACGTTTACGCCCTGAGCAAGCTCATCGAGCATGAGTTGCGTGGTTAAACGTGTTCAAAAAAGATTTGCCCGGCCTGTAACAGGCCGGGCACTTTTGTTCATGGGTCCCGGAAGGAAATTCCATGCCCGTTCGTTGTATGGAAAAAGGGACTGGGGTTTTTACGATGAAACGAATGCTCGCCGCGTTGGCGCTGCTCATGCTCCTAGTCTGCGCGCTTCCCTGCGCCCATGCGCAGGATGTCCCACAGGCTATCCTTGACTGGATGGCGGAACACGGCTACGAAAACGAATCGTGGGATTCTCTGCTGTTTGATCTGCCGGACGGGAGTGCCTGCGCCTTTTTGCTAAACGACTGGAGCCTGTACGGTTTTCTCCGAAAGGACGGCTCGTGGAGTAACTTTTCCTCAGGCTCAGCTATGGAAGGTCATACGGACCTGCGCTTTGAGTGCCACCGGCAGGGGCAGACCCGCGCGGACGGCTCCGCATGGCCGGACGATCTAGGCTTTGACATCATCAGTGAAGACGGTTCGCGTCTTTCCTACCACTACGATGGACAGTGGTTTCAAATCTGCGGCTGGTATGATCCCCAGCACTATCCCGGCGAGGTGATCGTGCAGGGCACGTGGCTCAGCTATTACGAGGGCGGTACGCAGCCCGTGGCGAGCGTGGACGCGGGCGACGCGCTGCTTGACTGGATCTGGGATTTTGGTTGGCACCCCACTACCCCCGCGGAAGCACAGGCGCGGGAGAGGCTGCTGGAGCGAAACGTACGGGACGCCTTTGCGGGCTATACGCTGCAAAGCTATGATCCATACAATTCCGGCACGTGGATCAATGCGGCCTACCTGCGCATTTCGGACGGGATGCTAGCCATCCGCCGCGCCACGTTCACGCTGGATGGGGAAACCGTAGTGGATTCCATGCCCGTGCCGCTGTCGGAAACGCTGCTGGCCCGGCTGGAGACGGAGCCCGTCTCCGATCTCATTGACGCCAGCGGCTGGGGCGATACCTTTCTGACGGACGATGCGCTCGACACCAGCCGCCTCCCGGTCGCGGGCACGGTGCTTGTGTCCGATTTGCAGTCCGGCGGCCTGGTACTGCTGGTGGAAGACTCCGCAGGAGACCGCCGCCTGCAGGTGATCGTCATGGACGCCGACGGGACCTACCGCCAGAGCTGCCTGACCGCCCCGCTGCCCCCGGACACCACGCTGGACCTGTTCCACACGACGGATGGAGAGATCAACTTTTCCTGGGACGAGCAGCATGCGCAGGCGGGCTATGCGCTCGGGGCCGACGGCCAATGGCGGCTCGAATGGGCATGGATTCCCAACGACGCGGGAACCCTTGAGTACTCCTGCCGTTTCTGGGGCGTTTCCGTCCGATTACAAGGGACGGATAGCGACAGCCTGTTTGTGGGCAACTTTCCGCAGATGGTCCTTGACGGCGCGGACCTCGCCACCCTGCCGGGGACCGGGGAGGAGCTTGCCGCGGCCCTGAGCCGCGACGGCTGGGCGGTGGTGCGCAACCCCGACCCCGCCGACCGCCTGCACCTGCGCGTACGGCCCGACCGGAGCGCCGAATCGCTGGGCAAGTTCTACAATGGCACGCCCCTGCGCGTGCTGGGGCAGGAAGGCGAATGGACACGGGTCGCCCTGGGCACGGACGGGCAGGAGGGGTGGATGATGACGCGCTATCTGGCCTTTGGCAGCGAGATGGACAAGGTCGCGCCCGCCTTCCCAGACAGAATCTATATCTCGGAGCTAGAGACCCGGCAGCCCGCCTATTCCGTCCCGCGCGAGGGCGCGAAAAAGGAGCTGGCAGGGCGCATCTATGTTGTGGGCCTCGTGGAGGACGAGTTTTACATCCTCCTGACCGATCTGGGCGACTCCGGCTATGTGCCTCAAAACTGGCTGTGGGAAGGCAACGGCTGACGAAGGGAGCGGGTTCGCATGAAAAAAGCACTCCGTATCCTTTGCGCGTCGCTGGCCTGTTGCTACCTCCGGACCGTGCCGGCCTTCGGTGAACAGATATCCCGGTCTGAAGCGGCAGCCTTCTTTCCCGGCTACACGCTGCGGACCTACGGAAGCTACCATCCCCAAAGCGAGGTCTATGCCGACTACAGCCGCATCGAGGATGGCGTTCTCCGTGTAAGACGCGCATTGCTTCCATCGGACAGCACGCAGCCGCGGGTTCAGGACTGTATGCTCGTGCCGCTGTCCGGGGAGCTGCTTCGGCGGCTGGAAAGCGAAGGCTTTGACACCTTGTTGGAGGCCGCGCCGCAAAGCTCTCTGTTTCTGACGGACGCTGCTTTTGACACATCGCAGATTCCCGTTCCGGACCGGGTGCTGGACAGCTGCCTGCAAACGCGGTCGCTGATTTTGCTCACGCAGGATGGGCAGGGCGTCCTCCGCCTGCAAATCGTAACGGAAAGCGACGGGCGGTACGTCGTAGCCCAATCGCCCGCCCTGCCTCATGACGCGCGTCTGGACCTGTCAAACATGGGAGACGGCGGCCTGTGCCTGCAGTGGGACGATGCGCACAGCCTCGCATACTACCGTCTGACGGCGGGCGGAAGCTGGGTTTTGGCCTGGGCGCAGTTTTTCAGCGCGCCTGCCTTTGATTTCGAGAACGACTTTTGCGGGATCTGGTGCTCCCGCGCACGGGATGACGGCAGTACGATCGATCTGACGGTCGGCACGCTGGCCGGTGCCCGTCTGTTGGAGGATGGTATGGACGGCCTTCCCCGCAGCGAGGGAGCGCTGCGCGCTTCTCTCCATCGCGAGGGCTGGGCCGTGGTCCGCACATTCTCCGCGATGCTCCGCGCCTGCCCGGACCACGACGCGCCATCACCGGGCGCCCTCTTCTGCGGTACGCCCGTACGCGTTCTGAAGGAAGCGGAGCAATGGTGCGAGGTGGCGGTGGGCATGGATGACCGCCTGTCGGGCTGGGTTTCCAGGGAACAGCTGGCCTTTGGACACGATATGGACCGGGTCAAAAGCGCCTTTCCCCAGAAAATTCTCCGCGAGGAATACCAAGGACGCCCTATGTACGCTTCACCCGACATGCAAAGCACCGCCCTGCTTGAGGAAGGCGCGTGGATGGTAGGAACGGCCGGGGATAGCTTGTACATCCTTCTGACCAGCATGGGGGATACGTTCTTCGCGCCGCAGGCATGGTTTGAAGAAGGCACGGCTGCCAGGCCGTGCCCTTCTTCATTCCCTGCTGCTCATTCGATGCGGTTCAGCCATTCGTCCGCCACGTGCAGCAGCGCGGCGGGTTCATTTTTCACCCGTCCCTCCGCCGCCATGCGCCACAAGGCTTCCAGCAGGCGGCCCATCTGCCGCGCGGGTACGCCCCGTGAGGTCAGCAGCGGCATCAGCGCGTCCCCGCCGACGGCCAGCTCCCCGAGTGACCACGGCGCATCCCGCAACGCGTCCAGCGCGCCCGCCGCGCGCGCCTCGCCCGCCGCGTCACCAATCGCGTGGAAGGCGGAAGCTGCATAGGCCACCGCGTCGCGGCCCAGTTTCACCGTTTCAAAGGCGTCCGCATACGGGCAGTGCAGCGCCGCCGCATAACGCGCAGCCAGCGCCACATCACGGTTGGCAAAGCGCAACCGCAGAAGTGCGTTTTGCAGATCCGACGGCTTCATCCCCCGCAAAAGCAGCGCAAACCGCCCCGCCAGCGGCGCATCCTCCCACTCGAGGGTCACCAGGGCGGCCACGGCATATGCGTCATAGGGCGCATCCACTAGATATGGCCACGCTCCGCAGTCCCATAGGGTTTTAAGTCCGCTCGCGGTGGCGGGAACGCGGCGTTTGAGCATCGGATAGCGCAGGTCAGCTAGCAGCGTCTTTTGCCATTCGTCGCGCAAGCGCTCGCAGGCGATGTCCTTAAGCAGCGGCGCGTGCCGTGCGAGACTGTCCATCAGCGCGGGCGTGGGCGCAAGGTCCAGCTCAGCTTGAAAGCGCGCCGCGCGCAGGATGCGCAGGCCGTCATCCCGGAGCACATGATCCGGGTCCGGAGTCACGGTGTGCAAAACGCCCTGTTCAAGATGCCTCAGTCCCCCTGTGGGGTCGGCCACCGGACCGAGTGCGCCGTCATACAGGCGGCGATAGAGGGCGTTGACGCTAAAATCGCGCCTCAGTGCATCCACACCGATGTCCGTGGTAAAGCGTACAGCGTCCGGCCGGTGGCCGCAACGGTAGCTGTCCTCACGGAAGGTGGTGTACTCGGCCATGTGAAGCGCGCCGTCTGCCTCCGTCACATGCAGCTCCACCGTGCCGAAATGCGCCGCACGCAACACCGCATGCACCTCTGTGCCCTCGCACAGTGCCATAACCCGCTCCGGCCGCGCCGGGCCACACATATCCACATCCGACAGGGGCAGTCCCATTAGTGGATTGCGCACCGCGCCACCCACCAGATAGACCGGTTCTCCCGCCCGCTCAAAAATGCGCGCCACGGCCAAAAGCCATGGCGCGCCCGTCAATGCATCTTTCTTCATCGCCGCTCGCACAGATGCTCAAACTCATCCAGTTCCCCACGGAACACATCCAGCGCGCCGCGCCAGTAGTCCACGCTGGCCACATCGATACCCACGCCCACCGCCACATCGCGCACCAGTCCGCTTCCGCAGGAGGCCAGCAGCGCATCGTACTCAGGCATGAAGGAAGGGCCTTTCTCCAGATATTTTTTGAACACGCCCAGACCAAACAGGTGGCCAAAGGCATAGGGGAAGTTATAGAAGTGCAGGCCCACGCTGTAGTAGTGGCTCTTGTTGATCCACATGCCGGGATGCATGACCTCGGGGTCCAGACCGTCGCCGTAGCTCTCCCGCTGGGCATCCAGCATCATGCGGTTCAGCTCTGCGGCCGTGGGAATATGGGTCTTGCGGGCTTCAAACACCGCGCTTTCAAACAGGAAGCGGCTGTAGATGTCCACGATGACCTGTGTGGCCTCCATAAGGCTGTTTTCCAAAAGCGCAAAGCGCATCTCATCGTCGGCGGTCTTGCGCACCTCATGGCTCAAAAGCGTTTCGTTGAAGATGGATGCCGTCTCGGCAAGCGGCATGGGCGGGTCGGCCATGAGCACGGGCACGCGCTCCAGGCACACATTGTGCCAGCCGTGGCCCAGCTCGTGCGCCAGAGTGCTCACATCACTGAAGCTGCCCACGAAGTTGGTCAGCACCCGGCTGATTTTCATCTGATGGAAGCCCGCGCAGAACGCGCCACCCTCCTTGCCCTCGCGGGGATAAAGGTCAATCCAGCGGTCTTCAAACGCATGGTCAATGAACCGGCCCATTTCGGGATGCACCGCCGAAAAGACGCGCACCAGCAGCTCCCTCGCCTCCTCAGCCGTATACCGTTTGGTATCCCGGCCCATAGGCGCGAACAGGTCATAGAAGGGCAGGCCGTGCTTATGGCCCAACAGCTCCGCCTTTTTGCGCAGATACCGCCGGAAATCCGGCAGTGCCTCGCGGATGGCGGCCAACATAGCATCCAGCGTCTCATGGTCCATGCGGCTCTCGGTGAGCTGCTGCGTGAGTACGTCGGGATAGCCCTTGGCCTCGCACATGGTAAGCGCCTCGCCCTTGATGCAGCTCAGACAAAATGCCATGGGCGTTTCGATCTTGCGGTAGCTGGCCAGCTCCGCCTCATAGGCGGCTTTGCGCACGGCGGGTTCCGGGTCGTAGGCCATGCCGCGCACCGCGGGCAGGGGCTGGGCCTTACCGTCCAGATCCACGGTATGCGTACCGATAAGCCGGTCGCGCAGCTTGGAAAACGCATCGCCACCATCCAGCGACATGCGAAGCATCCACTTTTCCATATCCGCGGGCAGCATGTGCGCCGACTGCCGGGCCATTTCCCGCAGGATGAAACTGTTTTGACGAAGCGGTTCGCGGCTTTCGATCAGCGCCTCCAGATCACGCACACTGCCCACGTAGCGCACGCAGCGGCTCTGACACAGCTGCACCTCCACCATCAGGGTGCTCAGCTCGTCCATCAGGTGGACTGCCCCTTCGTTTTCCGTATCCGCCGCCAGCGTGAGCTCAGCATAACCAAAAGCGCGGCTCAAACGGTTGGTCATATCCTCCAGGCAGGCGACCATTGCTTCCAGCCGTTCTGCCTCCGGGCGCTCCTGCGCAAGCAGGCTTTCCATGCCCTCTGCCGCAGAGCGAATCGCATCGATATCCGTGCGCAGAGCGGGATCATCAAACCCCTGATAAAACACGCTCAAATCCCAGGTGCCGTCGTTCACGGAATGCGCCTTCCTTCCTCAAAAAGCCGTTATTTTTGTCCTTCGTTTCGCTTGAGCTTGCTTTCCTCCAGGGCAAGCAGGCAGGTTTCCTTGCTGCGCTCAATGTGCTTACGCATCAGCTTTTCAAAGGATTCCAGATCTCGCTGTTCCACATAATCCACCAGCTGATGATGCTCGCGATGCGCCGCATGCCGCCGCGTTTCCCGCGCGATGGAGAGCGCCGAAAACCGCGTGATATACTGATCCTGCCCCTCAATGACACGCAGGATACGGTTCATTTTGGACAGCCGCGTTAGCTGCGTGTGAAAGGCCCGCGCCCGTGGCGAAAGCGCCTCAATATCCCCTGCTTCGTCAAAGGCGTCCATTTCATGAAGCAACGCACGAAGCGAGCGGATATCATCGTCGGTGGCGTTTTGGATAATAGCAGGCAGTGTCAGCATTTCCAGGGCGTTTCGGATGGTGTAGATCTCCTCCACGTCCGCAATGGTAAAGGCGCGCACCACCACGCCCCGCCTGACCACGTATTCCACCAGTCCATCGCGTTCCAGCTTGCGCAGGGCCTCACGCAATGGCGTGCGGCTGATGTGCATGCGCTCGGCATATTCTGTTTCCACAATGCGCGAACCTGCGGGAATTTCTCCCGTGACGATCGCGTTTTTCAGGGTTTCGTATGCCACCTCGCGTATGGGTTTGCTTTCCATCGACGGGGCCAGGCTCATCGGTACCATCAAGCCGCCTCCCTGTACTTTCTTTGTATTTCTTTTTCATTGTAGTACGGCGTGCGGCGGATTGTCAAGGCTGGATTGGATACAGACGAAAACGGCTTCCGTTCGTCTGAACGGAAGCCGGTATGCAAACGCGGCAAGCCGCGGAGTTTTTTGTCGCGCTCGGAAGCGGAGGGAGCGCCATGCGGGGTCAAAGGGGCACAAAATCGCCCAAAAAGCAGTCACCGCACAGCCGGAACCATCCGGAACAGGAACCGTATCTCTTGCGCAAGAGCTTCCCTTCGCACCGCTTCCGCAGCGCATTTCGTCTTTATCGACGATATAAGGATAGCAAATGATTATGGCGGCGTTGTGAACAGAAACCGAACAATTGGAGAATAACGGCATGTGAGTGCGTGAAGAAAAATGCAGGTATCATCTATTGACTCACACATGTGTCACAGCTCCAATCAGGCGTCCATCCTGCAGAATCGGGCTGCCACTCATGCCC
Source organism: Bacillota bacterium (assembly GCA_023404345.1). Taxonomy (GTDB): domain Bacteria; phylum Bacillota; class Clostridia; order Christensenellales; family Aristaeellaceae; genus Limiplasma. Next base: position 71,394 of record JAEYCB010000024.1, on the reverse strand, counting down.
TGCACGATACCGCCGGTACGCTCAAGCAGCTCCGGGTCGGTCACCCGCAGCACCATGCTGCGCTGTGCGGGCTGGGACTGACGGGCCACCTCAACGATCTCGACATCGTATTCTCGCATGCCATCGGTCCCTACAGTAGAAAGGATGGTGGCGGGGCCGGTGTGCACCGCGTCGCGCCGTCCGATGGGCACACCATCAGGATAGAGAGGATGCTCCGGAAGCTCTTCCAGTTCGCCATAGATGCCATACTGGTTGTTGAGAAAGATGTCGCCCAGCACCCGCTTCTCCCTCAGGAAGCTTCCCTTGAGTTCGCCCGGAAAGCCAGCTTCACCTTTTCTGACATCCACCACATCTGCCTGCATGATCTGGCCCCGGCCCACAGTGAGCACCTGCTGGGTATCGCTGTCGGTGATGGCGTGACCCAGCGCGCCAAAGTGTGTCTCGCCCCCCTCCTCCAGCGAGCCGTAAAAGGACAGCGTGCCCACGCCCGCGGTGCTGTCGCGCACCCAGGCGCCAATGCGGTAATCCCCGCTCTGTCCGTCGCGCTGAGGAGTAAGGGTCAGCTCCAACGTACTCTCACCCCGGCGGATGGTCAAAGGCAACGGGACATCCCCCATGGCGGCCACCATCTCCGTCAACTGTGCGGCGCTTTCCAGCGGCTTGCCGCCTGCCTGGGTGATTAGGTCGCCCGCCTTTACGCCTGCCAGGCGCGCGGGGCTGTATGCGCCGCTGAGGTCGCTGGTGCCGACCACCAGCACACCCTGGGTATGCAGCGCCACGCCTACGGCCTGTCCGCCGGGATAGAGGCGCAAATCGTCGCTGATATCGATTTCAACCTCCCGCAGAGGGAGCAAGCCTAAAAAGCTGATGGTAGCAGTGCTTGTTCCTGCGCTTTCCTGCAATGTTTCATCCAGAGAAGCGCCGGCGGATACATCCTCCCCTGGCTCAACAGTCAGGGGAAAGGGCGCATCGAGCACGGCTCTCTGGCCTACGGCCACACTAAGCTTGGCAGGAAGGGTGCGCAAAAGCTGCGCCTGTGGAGAAAAGTAAACCACGAGCAGAAAGGCCGACAGAAGCCAGCCAATGGTTTTTTTGAGCCTGGTGGGTGGTTTTCGCATGAAAACGCCTCTTTCTGATCTTGCTTCGCAGGGAAGTGTTTGCAGAAAGAGGCGTTTTTCATCGTGGTAAAGTTTGTGGTTTTTTCAGTTCAATCAAACGGAATGCTTCACGCGGTCGCGCTCCTCTGCGCGTTTGCCATTGTTGAAACGGTCCAGCGTGCCCACCAGATAGCCCGTAATGCGGCGGATGCGCTCAAAGGCATGTCCGTTTTCACTGCGTCCGCATTTGGGGCAGGTGTCTCCAATTATCCCGTTGTAGCCGCAGTCCGGATCGCGATCCACAGGATGGTTGATGCTGCCGTATCCGATGCCCACGTCATGCATGTAGCGGACCACCTTTTCAAAGGCGTCCAGGTTCTTGGTGGGGTCGCCGTCCATTTCGATATAGCTGATATGGCCGGCATTGGTCAACGCATGGTAGGGCGCTTCGATGGCCAGCTTCTCAAATGCATTGATGGGGAAATATACCGGAACATGGAAGGAGTTGGTGTAGTATTCGCGGTCCGTAACGCCGGGAATGACGCCGTATTTCTCCCGGTCGATGCGTACGAAGCGGCCGCTCAGACCCTCAGCAGGCGTGGCCAGGCAGGTGTAGTTGAGCTTTTCTTTCTGGCTCAGATCGTCGCAGTATTTACGGATAAAGCCTACAATTTCCAGGCCCAGGTTCTGGCTGTTGGGGTCTTCGCCGTGATGGGTTCCGCGCAGGGCCTTGAGGCACTCCGCCAGGCCAATGAAGCCGATGGACAGGGTACCATGCTTGAGCACCTCGCGCACGCTGTCGTTCCAATCCAGCTTTTCGGAATCCAGCCACACGCCCTCGCCCATCAGGAAGGGGAAGTTGTAGACCTTTTTGTTGGCGATGATTTCAAAGCGCTCCAGGAGCTGATCGTGCACCAGATCCAGCGTGCGCTCCAACTCCTCAAAGAACCATTGAACGTCACCCTTGGCCTTGATGGCGATGCGGGGCAGGTTGATGGAGGTGAAGGAAAGATTTCCGCGGCGAGGGCAGATCTGCCGGGTGGGATCATAGACATTGCCGATCACGCGGGTACGGCAGCCCATATAGGCGATTTCGGTTTCGGGATGTCCCTCTTTATAATACTGCTTATTGAAGGGAGCATCCACAAAGCTGAAATTGGGGAACAGGCGCTTGGCGCTGGTGCGGATAGCCAGACGATACAGGTCGTAGTTGGGATCGCCGGGATTGAAGCTGACGCCTTCCTTCACGCGGAAAATCTGAATGGGGAAGATGGGCGTTTCGCCATTGCCAAGGCCAGCCTCAGTGGCCAGAAGAACGTTGCGCATAACCATACGGCCTTCTGGCGAGGTATCCATGCCATAGTTGATGGAGGAGAAGGGCACCTGCGCGCCCGCGCGGCTGTTCATGGTGTTGAGGTTGTGGATAAGCGCTTCCATAGCCTGATAGGTGGCCTTGTCGGTTTCCTTCTCGGCATGCTCACGCACGAAGTCCAAAATGCGGGTATCTTCCTCCTGGCTGGCGGCAGGCATGACCTGCGCAATCTTCTGCATCAGCGCACGGTCATAATCGGTATCAGCAGCCAGAGCGGGCTTTTTGCCGGTTTCCTGCTCCAGCTCGTCAAGAATGCGTACAGCCACGCTCCCTGCATCCTCCACGTTGCCCAGCAACTCCAAGGCGCGGGCCAGGTTGTCACGGAAGCGCTTGTAGTAGGTCTTTTTCACGCCCGGCGCCATGCCATAGTCAAAGTTCACTACACTCTGGCCGCCATGCTGGTCGTTCTGGTTGGCCTGAATGGCAATGCACGCCAGCGCAGAATAGCTATAGATATCGTTGGGCTCACGCAGCACGCCGTGACCCGTGGAGAATCCGCCGTGGAACAATTCCAACAGGTCAATCTGGCAACAGGTGGTGGTCAGCGTATAAAAGTCCAGATCGTGAATATGGATATCGCCGTCACGGTGCGCCTGTGCATGCCGGGGGTTGAGCACATACATCTCATAAAACTGCTTGGAACCCTCCGAGCCAAACTTGAGCATGCTGCCCATGGCAGTGTCGCCGTTGATGTTGGCGTTCTCGCGCTTGATATCCGAGTCAATGGCATCCTTGTAGGCGATGTCCTCGAAGATCTTCATCAGGCGGGTGTTCATCTCACGCACCCGGCTGCGCTCCGCACGATAAAGGATATAGCTCTTGGCCGAGCGCACGAAGCCGCGTTCGATCAGCACACGCTCCACTACATCCTGTACCTGCTCTACCGAGGGCACGGCGGGCAGGTTTTCATCCCGCTCGATTTCCTGAACGACGATGCCGGCGAGCTCCTGTGCCGTTTCCTGCGATTTCTGGCTGCCGCTGGCCATAAAGCTTTTTTCAATCGCCTGCTCGATCTTCTCCTGATCGAAGGGGACAATGCGCCCGTCGCGCTTTTTAATGGATGTAATCATGTGCCCGACGCCTCCATAAATTGTTACATAACGTGTGGGCCGCTACTTCCCCAAAGCAGGGGGTTTTTGAGCGAGCACCACCATTATATTGTGCTCATCGTATAAAGTCAACACTAAATATTGATTATCAAAATGAAATGTTTTCCAATTTATTGGCTTTTATCAATGTCGAAAAATGCGGTACAGCACGAAAATACATGGTTTTGTAACATTTTCCACATGGTTTTCCACATACAAAATTTCTTTTCCTCACTTTTTCAATGCCCCATGGAACATTCATGGAAAGTTTAAGGAAGATATGTGGAAAACAGCGTCAAAAATCATGGGTTTTAAACATGTTATCCACAATCAGGCCGTCCTTTTTTCCACATCAAAGGCGCAAACCCTTGTTCCTAAGCCATTTCTAATACGCTTCTTATACAAATAACAGCATATCTTCAAGTACTTCCTGATACGTCATGCTAAGATATTGCCGTACCCACACAAACCAGCATCCACAAGGAGGCTAAGAAACATGCAGGTCCATTCGAATGAATCAGGCAGCCAGACAACCACAAACGGTGAAACCCATTGGTTTCGATTTCTCTATCAAACGCGTATTAAAATCCTCCGTAAAGAGGTAACCATCATCAATCTGTCTCTGGCGTTTGCAATACTGGCGGCAGTTAGCGCACCCTGGGTAGCAGCAGCTGGTCTGGCCATTGCATTTGTGCTGGGATACCGCATAGAAATAGAGCGCAGCGCTCCGGAGTTTTCCGGAAATTTTCATGAAGTGGTCCGTGATGCAGCAGAAAATGTACAAGAAGCAATAGACCAGGTGGTTAAAAACAGCAAGAACCAGTCATAAGGATAGTAAGTAGTCATTCCTCGCATTGACACAGCATAAAGCGCAGGGGGCTTAACGCTCCTGTAGGCGCGGATCAGAGCCTAATTTTTTATGAGTGTTCCGAACGCTCATAGGGCGCAAGAAACGCATTTTTCCAAAAATACCTATTCTTCTAACGAGTTAAAGCCCGGCATCTTGCCGGGCTCAGACTGTCAAAAAACCTTCCGGGAGGTTCGGAGGGCCGCAGCCCTCTGAGCTGTATTCCGAATCCAGCGACATGTGCGGTGGATTCGGATGTCTTGCGTAGCAAGGTTTCCTTACGACGTCCGCCGCCCGGCGCAGCCGAAGGCGGAGTAGGCGGACGGCGCAAACCTGGCGGAAAAGATCGCTGCAGGCGAGCTTTTTCGACACACTGAGCCCGGCATCTTGCCGGGCTTTTCTCTTGTACTATTCGCTTTTGCGCTCTGACACGGCCTGATCAATCTGTGCTGTCAAAAACAGAGAAGCCTGGAGCAACCGGCTGCGGTGGGTCTCGGGACTGTCGCACCAAAATTCTGCCGTAAACATCCTTACGCCCATGCCAAACAGGGCACGCACACAGGGAATGTACTCTGTATGTCCGTCACCAAAAAACAGATTGCGATACACGTTTGGCTGCGTTTCTTTGAGGTGGGCGGCCAAAATATGCCCTCTGCCGGCCTGCAGATCGGCGCCCATATCGCTTCCATAGAGCAGATGCGCGTTTTTTAGGTTCCCAATATCCGGGTAAATCCCGAGGTAAGGTGATGCTATACAGTCCACATAGGCCATCGCCTTTGAAACCGTATCCATAAAGGGTGTCTCCATGGTTTCAAATCCCAGCATCACGCCGTATTGCTGCGCCATGTTTACACATTGAAACAGGTTTTCCAAAAACCATTTGCGCGTGCTGTCATCTGCCTTTTCGTAATATACGTCATAACCGGCCAGTTGAATGATGCGCACGCCCAAATCTCCCGCCAGTTCAATGGCTCGCTGCATGATTTCAAGCGCCTTGTCTCGCTTAAACGCATCATGAGAGCCGAGCGGATAACGCCTATGTCCGCTGAGACACATGGTGCTGATGGGAGTATCCAGTTGAAAAGACAAATTTCGAAGCGCGGCCCGCTCCTTCTTGCTCATGTTCAGCCGTTCTAGCCTGGGCTGCGATTCGTCGATGCTGATTTCCAACCAATCAAAGCCGCAGATGTGCGTTTCCATCAGCTTTTGTTCCCAGGTCAGGGTGTCTGGCAATGCTTTTTCGTACAGACCCAGTCCGTAAGGCTTCATCATTGGCGCCCATCTTGCACGGCTTCGTTCTCATAGGCTACAATGCGTTGTACCTTGGGGGCGGAAGGCGTACCGTCCTGGTATTCCGAAGCAAGCCAAATGCGCAGGAGAGATTCCATCACCTTTTCACCCAGGGTAAAGGCACCGAAGCAGGCAATATTAGCATTGTTGCTCTTTTCTGCCCGTACCGCTGAATAGGCGTCGCTGATCAGCGCGGCATAGGCGCCGCGTACCTTGTTGGCCGCAATCGACATGCCTATGCCTGTGCCGCAAATCAAGATGCCACGGTCTGCCTGGCCGGATACAATCATGTTGGCTGCATGAATGGCTGTATTTGCATAGATTGGGTCTTCGCCGCGCATATCTACCACCGTGATGCCCATACTTTCGCACACTTCCCGCGCGACGCGCGCGTGGCTGCCTGCGTTGGGATCATAACCAATGACAACCCGCATATTCTTCTTCCTTTCCCGTGTTTTCACATACGCATGGGATTATCTGCCGCGGCACATCATGTCTGCAATATCTTCGCGCGTGGGCGCAATATCCATCAGGCCTCGACGGGTTACAGCCACTGCACCAGCCGCCGTGGCGTATTCGCCGGCAACCCACAGGTCTTTTCCATCCATTATGGCGGCAATAAAGGCTCCGTCATAAGTATCGCCGGCTCCGGTACTGTCCACTTCCTCCACCCGGTAGCCGGGCAAATGGCGCTGCTCGCCGTTCTGAAATACGTAGCTGCCGTTTCTGCCGTCCTTGAGGGCAACAGCCTTGCTGTGCGATAGCCGCCGGCAAACCGCTTCTTCGCTCTCGCCAGGCTGGGCAAAAAGCGCCGCTTCGCCACGGCTGGGCAAAAAGCAATCGCACCTTTCCAGCAACGGCATGGCGCGTCGGAGGTAGGTATCGCGGTCGATCACCTGGGGCCGGAAGTTGGGATCAAAACTGATACGGGTTTTCTGAGGCGCCAGCGCTACCACTTTGTGATGCGCACGGGCCGATGATTCGCTAATGGACATGGCAAAACCAGAAAGGTGAATCCAGCTTACGTTTTGGAGCAGTTCTTCACATACGTCGTCCTCACAAAGCGTGGCGGCGGCAGAGTGGGGAACGGTAAACACAAAATCCCGGCTTCCGTCAGAAAACTGGGTCAGCATGGACAACGCCGTGTCATGCGAAGAATCCCGGCGAAGATAGGTAACGTCAATGCCACTTGCCGCCATCTGGCTAAAAAAGCAATCCGCAAAGGCATCTTCGCCGGTCGCGCCTACGTAGGCGCCGGTGTACCCAAGCCGGACACATGCGTTCATGGCAATTCCCGGGTCGCCCGCAGGAACGGGCCCATAGAACAGCCCGGCCTGCGAAAACGGCTTGTCCAGTTCCATACGGGTGAATTCCAGAATAGGCACGCCCAAGGTCATGATATCAAAATGTTTCATCGTTCTACCCTCACTGCGATTCGCGTGCGGCATGAATCGCTTTTTCTACGGAGGCAGCGACCTGTCCCGCAGTCAAGCCATAATCCTCCAGCATCACCGGATAGGGCGACACACTGGGCGGATAGGCATCCGGAAGGCCGAGCTTAGTCAGAGGTGCGCAGGAATGCTGCTGTGCCAGCACATCGGCGACAGCACTTCCCAGGCCGTTAATCACGCTGTGTTCCTCCAGGGTCACGATGGCGGAAACGCTAGAGGCGTATTTCAGCACACAGCTTTCGTCCAGGGGTTTCAAGCTCCACATGTCGACCACCCCCACGGACAGTCCCTTGGCTTCAAGCAGGTTGGCGGCTTCCATAGCAACGCTTACCATGGTACCTACGGCGATAATTGCCGCGTCAGTTCCTGCGCGCAGCTCATGGGCTTTGCCTATTTCAAGCTCGCAGCCATCTGCATAAACAGGATTGGGAATCCCGCCACTCAGGCGAATGTATACGGGCGTGTTCATGTCCAGCGCCTTTTCCAGGCAGCGGTACAATTCCACATGATCAGCGGGGTCCATGACCGTCATGCCGGGCAAAGAGCGCATAACCGCCATATCTTCCCAGCCATAGTGTGTTACACCCTGCGTGCCCATACCCACGCCGCCTTCGCTGCCTATGATCACCACGCCCAGGCCGCTGTAGGCCACATCCACGCGTACCTGCTCAAAACAGCGCTCGCAGGCGAAGGGAGAGAAAGCAAAGGCGATGGGCTTTTTTCCTGCACGCGCCAGGCCAGCAGCTACGCCGATCATATTTTGTTCCGCAATGCCACATTCCACCAGTCGGTCCTGGCACGATTCGGGACACTCAAACCGGCAGGCACGTGCGGAGTCCGCCACAAGAAACACCACATCCTCCCGGCTGCACAACAGGTCACGCATCATCAGACCGAAGGAGGGTCTGAACTTCATTTTACGGTTCGTGAGTTCAGCCAAATCCATCATGCAGACACCTCCTGGCTTTCCAGTTCTTTGATGGCCGTGTTGAGCACTTCGCGGGTGATGACGCCATGATGCCATTCGTTTGTTCCTTCAAACAGGCTCACGCCATAGCCCTTAACCGTGCGGGCAATTATGCAGGTGGGTTTTTCTTTTACCCGCCGGGCCGGATCCAGCGCCTGCTGAAGCTGCGCGATATCATTGCCATTAACTTTTTTGACATCCCAGCCGAAGGCACGCCACTTCTGGTCCATTGGCTCCATATTCATCAGTTCGACAGAGGGGCCGCCGTATTGGAAGCCATTGGCATCCACCACAGCCACCAAATTATCCAGCTTGTGCTGGGCGGCGAACATAACGGCTTCCCAAATACTGCCCTCGTTGCTTTCGCCATCACCGATGACGGCATAGGTGTTGTAGGGGCGGCCTGTCAGCTTTGCGCCCTTGGCCATGCCACACGCTACCGACAGGCCATGACCTAACGAACCGGCAGGATGCTCGATGCCATGAACCCCCTTGCCGCTGGGATGGCCCGCAATGTGCGTGTGCGGCTGGTTAAAGCTATCGGCCTGCTGCTGGGTAAGAAAGCCGCTCATTACCAACGGAGCATATAAACCAAGGCATGCATGACCTTTGCTCAGAATCAGACGGTCTCTGTCGGGCCAGTCGGGCTCCTCTACACGGTAGCTCATCGTATCAAAAAACAGTACGGTCATAATGTCCATCAAGGAGAACGCCGGACCGATATGAGCACCTTCCGTGCCGGAAACATAGGCCATTTCCAACGCGATTTTACGCAACTCCCGTGCTCTGCTTTCAAGCTGTTTTACCGATTCGCGCATGGTTGTAATTCCTCCCTCGTCAACCTGCCTTACGCTTTGGCGGCGTTTTTGGGCAGCGCTTTTCTCTTATCCTTGCTTTGCTTGCGCAGCACATCAACCATGACCGCCAGCAGGATCACCACGCCCTTGGCTACGTACTGCCAGAAGGAAGCGACGTTGAGCATGTTCAGGCCGTTGTTGAGCACTCCGATAATGATGGCGCCGATCAGCGTACCGCCGATGGTGCCGATGCCGCCGGTGAAGCTGGCACCGCCCAGCACGACGGCAGCAATAGCGTCGCACTCATAGCCATCGCCTGTGGCAGGTACACCCGCCGTCATGCGGGCCGCCAGCACGATGCCTGCAACACCCGCCAGAAATCCCGACAGTGCGTAGACCATCACCTCAATACGCTGTGTACGAATACCTGAGAATCGTGCAGCGGTTTTATTGCCACCTAATGCGTATATGTGGCGTCCGAACTGCGTTTTGTTAAGCACCACATAGCACAATGCCATGATAATGATCATGTAGATCACCGGAAAAGCAACAGGACCAATATAGGTGGTGCCGATGTTGATGAAGCCCTGATCGCGGATGCGGATAGGCGCGCCGTTGGCCAGCAGCATGGCAAAGCCGCGGAAAATCTGCTGCACGCTGAGGGTGACCACAAACGGCGCAATGCCGGTTTTAGTGACGATGACGCCGTTGAGCATGCCCACCATTGAACACAGGATGATGGAGCCCGCTATCGCGGCCCAGATCGGCCAGCCCAGGGTACCCATCACATAGGCCGCAAACACGCCTGAAAAGGCCAGCAGGGGTCCTACACTCAGATCGATGCCGCCAATCAGAATCACAAACGTCATACCGAATGCCAGCAACGCGTTGGTGCTGATTTGACGCAAAATGTTCCACATGTTGGATGCCGTAAAAAAGGATTCCGAAAACAGGCTCACGATTGCCATGAGCGCTGCCAGACCGATGAGAATGCCGATGTTTTGCCTGAACCACGCCAAAACGCGTCCGCTGAAATTTCTCACAAAGGTATCCGATTTCTTTTCCATCGTGTTGCACCTCTCCTATGCTTACACTACTTAAAGGGAATAGCGGATAATGTTTTCCTGATCGAACTGCGCCTTGTCCTCCAGCACTGCCACGGTTCTTCCCTGCCGCATTACTACAATGCGGTCGCTCATGTTGATAACCTCGGGCAGCTCGGAAGAAATCAGCAGAATGGCCACACCTTCCTGTGCAAGCTGGTCAATCAGTTCGTAGATCTCCTTCTTGGCGCCAATGTCGATGCCGCGAGTAGGCTCGTCCAGAATTAACACCTTGGGCTTGGCTGCCAGCCAGCGGGCGATGATCGCCTTTTGCTGATTGCCACCGCTGAGATTGCTGATAAGCTGCTCCGGTGAATAAGCCTTGATTTTCAGCGCCTTGAAGAAATGATCGATCAGGTTGTTTTCCTTTGCGTGGTCCACGCGCGCGAAATGTATGAACTGCTCCAACACGCTGATGGTAATGTTGAAGCCCACGCCCATTTGTGGGATAATTCCCTGTTCTTTTCGGTTTTCTGGTACCAGGGCGATACCTGCCGCCAGCGCTTCATGCGTAGATTTGAAGCGTACGCTTTTTCCCTCCAAAAGCAGCTGGCCCTTTTCAAAGGTGTCCAGGCCAAAAAGCATATGCGCCGTTTCCGTGCGGCCTGCGCCAATCAACCCCGTCATGCCCAGCACTTCGCCTTTATGAAGGGCAAAGGATACATCCTCAATGACCCCGGCCTTTCCAAGGCCTTTGAGCTCCATCACCACTTCGCTTTGAGGCTTGTGGATGGTGGTGTAATAATTGGTGATTTCACGGCCTACCATGGCGTAGACCATTTCGTCCGGAGTGATTTCGCCCACCTTCGCAGAGGTGATGGTCTTTCCATCGCGGAATACGGTCAGGCAATCGCAAATTTCCGCGATTTCTTCCAGCTTGTGGGACACAAACAGCGTAGAGATGCCCTCTCGCTTAAGATTGCGGATAATTCTGTATAATTGCTCAACCTCCTTATTGGTCAAAGAGGAGGTTGGTTCATCCATAATGATCAGCTTTACATCCCTAGAAAACGCCTTGGCAATCTCGATCATTTGCTGTACCGCAATGTCAAGATCTCGCACGTATGCGTCCAGGGGCAATTCCAGGCCCAGCTGCTCCAAAATGGCGGCAGCGCGGGCGCGGGCCTTTTCGGCCGAATATCCGCCATGCTTAAGGCCCTCGTAGCCCAGCATAATGTTTTCATACACTTTCATATGCGGCACCAGGCACAGTTCCTGGTAAATCACACTGATGCCACGCGAAAGCGACTGGCGTATGCCTTCATGCTGGCAGGTTTTACCCATAAAAGTTACTTGGCCCTCGTCGGGTTCATAAATGCCGGCGATAATTTTGATAATTGTACTTTTTCCCGCGCCGTTTTCACCGATCAGCCCATGAACCTCGCCATAACCGATTTGCAGGTTCACGTGATCCAGCGCCTTTACGCCGGGAAACGTTTTGGACACGTCTTTAACTTGCAAAAGAAGGTCCGCCATTGCGCATGCTCCTCTCTCTGCGTAACTGGCACGCGCCGCAAGGCGGGCCAGGAATAAGGATGGAGTTGCCGCATTACTGCGGCAACTCCATGCAAAGCACGCTTAGATGCTTTGATAAAGCAGCCACTTTACACGGCGATCACGCAAATTAGAAGCCAACATAATCTGCCGCGTTATCCTTGGTGATCAGCGTGACCTCCAGGAGGTTCTCGTACTCATAGGGTTCGCCATTGAAGTGCTTGATGAGCAGCTCCACAGCTCCCTTGCCCATGGAATAGGGATCCTGCGCAGCCTCAGCGGTCTGCTTGCCTTCCAGGATGTAATCGGCCATCTGCTGCTGACCGTCAATAGCATAGGACTGCACGCCCTCCAGACGGTTGGCCGCCTGCATGGAGGCAATGGCACCCTGCAGGGAGCCGTCGTTGATGGCAAACACTACATTAAAGTCGGTATACTGCTGCAGCCAGTTGTCCATGATGGTCATGCCCTTGTCGTAGAGGCCGGAGCAGGGCTGCTCGGAGATGATTTCATAGCCCTCGTGGCCTTCCAGCGCGTCCTTGAAGCCCTGCAGGCGGTCGATGGTGCACTTGATTTCGGGGTGGCTCAGCACCAGGATCTTGGCGCTGTCCAGCGTTTCGAGCACATGCTCGCCGCAAAGATAGCCGGCCTTGTAGTTATCGGAAGCGATATAGGCGATGGTCTTTTCCGCGTCGGCACAGGCCGCGTCAACGGAAACCACGGGCACGCCCGCCTTCTGCGCGGCATCCAGAGCCGGGGTGATACCCTCAAAATCAACAGGCATCACAATCAGACCATCAACGTCCTGCTGAAGCAGGTCTTCACACTGGGAAATCTGCTTTTCGATATCGTTCTCGGCGTAGTATTCGATGAGCTCGATGCCATTGGCATCGCAGACTTCCTTCATGCCGTTGTAAAGCGGAACCATGAAGGGGTCGTTCTTCATGAAGGCGACGCCGATCTTTTTCAGCTCGGACGTTTCCTCCGCGGTGGCGACGCCGGCAAACATGCCAAGCAGCAGGCACAGGACGGCAACAATACTTAAAATTCTGGTCTTTTTCATCGGGATGTTCCTCCATTCATATTTCGTTGGTGTTCTGAGTCCCCATCTTCCGCGTTGGTGGCTCTCTGCTTTATGGGCATAGTATACATATCCGAAGTGAAGTTGTCAATAATTTTTTTAAAAAACGAAGCGAACAAATTGTAAAAACGGATACTTTTTCAGAACAAACGTTGATATTATTAGGTTTTATGGATACTCAAAAGGCGTAACGCTAGAAAAATACTTCGTTTTTAGAAAATAAATTCAAAAAATTTTAAATCTATTATTGACTTAAAACGCAGATTCTAATAGACTGTTAGCAAGTCCCTTCCGCCCGTTTGAAGAAAGGAGAACAATCAATGGAGCATCAATATCTGCTTGGTACCGATATCGGCTCGTCCTCCACCAAAACCGTTATTACGGACGAGCATGGTAATGTGCTGGCGTCTGCCGTTGAAAATTATGATATTTTGTGCCCACAAAACGCATGGGCCGAGCAGTGGCCGGATGTATGGGATAATGCAGTGTGCCATACCATACGCACCGTTATGAAGCAAAGCGCCATACCGCCCGAGCAGGTAGCAGCGCTCTGCATCAGCGGCCTTTATGGCGGGTCGGGTATTCCGCTGGACGAGGCCATGGAGGTGGTAAGGCCCTGTATCATATGGATGGACCGGCGAGCAGAGGCCTTGTGTGACCGTCTTAAGGAAACCATCGATGCTGAGCGTTTGTTCCAGATTAGCGAAAATGGGATTGATTCCTATTTTGGCTTTGCCAAAATGCTTTGGATTAAAGAAAACGAACCAGAAAACTGGAAACGCATTTCGCTGTTCCTTACGCCCAATCAATATGTTGCCTATCGTCTGACTGGTGAAATTGCCATTGACCGCACTTCTGCGGGCAACCTGGGCGGTATTTTTGACTACGAAAAAAGCGACTGGTCAGACGAGATGTTGCAGCTCCTGGGCATTCCCCGCACCATGTTGCCGCAACGCATCATCGATCCTACCGATATTCTGGGCCGCCTGACCGCTGAGGCGGCAGCCGAACTGCGCCTTTCTCCCGGTACGCCCGTATGTGCCGGATGCATCGATTGTCTCGCGTCCACGCTGTCATCCGGGGTTTACACGGCAGGACGCACAGTTGCAGTTCTAGCCACAAGCCTCAACTGGGGACTTTTGCATAATCAGCGGCAAAATAATCCGCAATACATAACCATGCCATATTTGACAAAGGATCACAGCTTACGCTATACTTATGGCGGTATTTCAACTGCTGGAGCGCTGACAAAATGGTTTGCACGAAACCTTGCAGGAGGTGCGCGCGTTCAGGGTTACGAAGAAAGAGAGCAAAAACTGCAGTTCCGGGAGCTGGAGCAGGCTGCGGCCGAAATTCCAGCGGGAAGTGAGGGTTTGCTCATGTTGCCCTATTTTATGGGCGAACGCACGCCAATCTGGGATTCAAACGCGCGCGGCATGCTGTTGGGCCTGACGGTCAAGCACAGCTCGTCCCATATCTATCGCGCGGTGCTGGAATCGGTAGGATACGCTTTCCGGCACGTGATGGAGGCTTATGGCTTTGCCTTCACAAGGGACTCCGTATGCCGTATTGTCGGCGGCGGCACCGCCTCCAAGCTTTGGGTGCAAATCTTATCCGATATTACGGGTGTAAAACTGGAATGCATGAGGGATGGCGTGGAAGCGCCAATGGGAGACGCCTTTATGGCCGGCGTGGCGGGCGGCGTATTTGCCGGCTTTGAGGAAATTGACAGCTGGACGAAGTCCTATATGGTTTTCTGCCCAAATTGGCAGAATCATGAGCTGTACAATCGCTATTACGAAATCTACAAGCATCTCTATGCCTCTGTAAAGGAGGATATGCACATGCTTGCCGGATTGCGGTTCTCCTTTGAATAGCAATATTCCCGCCCGCATTCGCTCCCGCGCTGTGAAATGGATGTGTTTGGAATGAACAAGCTGCTGGTCCGCCTGCAATTCATGCTCCAAAGCCTGCCAAGGGCGGAAAAAGCCGTGGCGGAATACATGTCTGCCCATGTTGCACAGATGTCTGATATGACGCTATCCATGCTCTCAGACGAAACATCTGTGAGCGAGGCGACCATTTTGCGCTTCTGCAGACGCTTGGGGTATTCTTCTTACATCCAGCTCAGGCAGGCCTTTGCCTTTGCAGCGAACGAGGACCATCCCGATTCCCCAGAGCCCATCAGTGTAACGGATTCAATGCCCGCCGTTACCGCCAAACTGATTCAGTCGGTCAACAGGTCGTTGGAAGATATGAATGCGTTTATTTCGAGCGATTATGATCGGGTGTTGGCAGCAATTTTAAGTGCGCGCGCCATTTACTTTTTTGCATCCGGCGACGCAGTGGCCTCCTGCCAGTATGCATGTACAAAATTTAAGCGCGTGGGGCTGTTAGCCTTTGTTTGCTCGGACGTGTTTTACCAGTATGAAACCGCCATGCGTCTTGGTGAAAATGATGTTGCCATTGCGCTGAGCAATAGCGGCAGGTCTACCAACGTTGTCAACGCCATGAAGATTGCACACGAGCAGGGGGCTTTTACCTGCTGTATCACGCAGGGAGGGCGGTCGCCGCTGACCAAGTATTGCGATATTTCGTTGTACTCGTCTTCGGTTGATCTGAGTATTGGTCGTGACAGTGTGACCAAGCGCATTGTAGAGATGATTATTTTGGAAGCGCTGTATCTTGGTGTGATCAATACCGGTCCAAACGATTATAAGCAGATGCTGCAAAACACCATGCTTTCTTCTGAAATGAACAAGCTTTGACCCAAAAGCAAATAGACATCTCCTGTTCTTCCCAGGGGATGTCTATTTCAGTTTGTCGAAAAAGTCCAGCTGCACAGGTCTTTTTCGACAGATCATGTTTTGCCTGCGCCTTTGGCGCGAGCGAGAAAACGCTTAAGCCGTTAAAAACATGTTTTGGGGCAAAGTCGCGTCTTTTGTACCCCACAGGCGTCCGTGGCGTTCACAAAAAGCCCTGCATCATGAAGGGTTTGGTGCGGAGTTCTAAATACCGCCAAGAGCATCACGCCCCTGCGCTTTGTCGTCATACTGAGCCCGGCAAGATAATGCTTTGCCTACTTTTCCATCAGCCGTCTCAAAAATTCCCCGATTTCCTCCCATGCGTTCCGACTTTCCGGCAACAGGTCCAGCGAGCCCTGAAACACATGAAACATACCTGTGTACACTGTAAACGTACAGTCCACGCCATGGGAAATTGCATTATCATAGACCATCTGGCTGTCGCTGAGCAGCACCTCCAGATCGCCCGCTTGCAGCAGCATGGGCGGAAATCCCGCATAATCGCCAAAGCTCGGCGAAAGATAAGGCGTTTGCGCATTCAGTCCATCAGGATAAGTAGTATCCACCCCCACAGGTGTAACGCCATCCCACTGGTCTGGCTCTACGCCAAAACTGGGATCATTCGTGGCATTATACACGTGCGATGGCCCCGAATTGCTCAAGTCAGCCCAGGGTGACATGGCCACGATACCGGCAGGCAGTTTCTTCCCCTCGTCCCGCAAGCGCAGCGGCAGGGACAACGCCAGGTTGCCCCCCGCGCTATCTCCGACAACAAAGATATGGTCCGCTGCATAGCCTTCCGTTTCGGTCAGATAGACCCAAGCGTCCATGGCATCATTCTGCTGCGAAGGATACGCATATTGCGGCCACAGGCGGTAATCCAGCGTATAGACCTTGGCGCCACCCGCCAATTTGCTGTATTTGACCGTCATCATGCGATACAGGTCATTTACTCCGCCAACAAACGCACCGCCATGCAGCTGCAAAACAGCCCATTGATTGCCGCCCGTATCAGGCACGAGCACTTCCATGGTGCTTGCCGGAAGCTGTACGGTTTCCACCCTGTAGCCCTCCGGCGGCCGCCACACCGACAGTCCCATCATCCCCGCCGCCATCTCCTCCTCAGCAGGCAGATGGGTAAACAGCCACACGGTACCTCCGCCGATCTGTCCCGGCAAAGACACATCCCATCGGGGACGGCTGAACGAAAGGCCCGCATATGCCGCCAAAAAGGCCAGCGTAAAACAGAGCGGCGCATGCCATCCACGCCAAAAGCAGCTGCGCCGGATAGCAACCAATCCCGCAAATGCCAGGCCAGCAATTACCCAGCCGTACCAATGCGCGCGGATGGCCAGCAAACAATAAAAAATGGGCACAAAAATCAACAGTGTTAAAAAGTAAAACCGTTTGGGAACACGTGCCCGGCACATCTTCTCAGTCATGCATCGTCCTCCTTGGGCGCGGCAAACAACACAGTAGCGCCGGCAAACTCCCGCATCCGGGTACGCAAAGCGTCCGCGTGAGGAAGCGTAGCCCGCACCAGTGCATGAAACGCAGGCGAGTGATTGGGATGAACCATATGCGCCAGTTCATGCACAATCACATAGTCGCACAATTCCAAGGGGCAATGCATGAGCGCCGCATTCAGGCGCAGACATCCATCAGCCCTCATGCTACCCCACCGCCATTTTGCCGCCGTATAGTGTATGCTTTGCGTATGCAGGCCCATACGGTTTTCCCACAGGCGCACGCGAGGCGTGAGCACTTCGGCGGCGCGGCGTTTTCGCCAGTCGCGCAGGCGAACAAGCTCGTCGCCATTGCGCGGAACCAGCAGCCATCCATCAAAGTCCACGCACAGGGGCAGGCTACAAAACGCTATGCGCAGTTCTCCACCCAGCCAGGGAACATTCTCGCCGTCCCGCAGGACAAAGGCAGCGGGGCGTGGGGGCACTTCTGCTCGCTTGCGTTCAATCCACCCGCGTTTTTGCTCAATAAATGCCTCAATCCGGCTCAGGGGCATGTGTAGCGGTGCATGCGCAACAAGCGCACCCCCGCTTTCTATCGTCAGCGAAAGGGTGCGCCTGTCAGAGCGAACCAGCCGGTAGGGTATCTCCATATATTGATCCCCCCGGGAAGTCTCAGTCATAGTTCATACCAGGATAATAGCAGGCAGTGCGCACAAAGGTGGCACCGCAGCTGGCTGCCAGCAGCCTCTGCTGCTCGTTTCGGCGGATCACATCTGCCTCCACATGGTTAACGCCCTTTTCAGCCAGAATTTTCATACCCGCCGCAATGAGCGACTTGGCCAGTCCCAGCCGACGGTAATTCGGCGCCATGTACAGGCCGATCAGCTTGGCAGCCTGCCCGTCGCCAGTAAAGGCGATTTCACCCACCACTTCAGGCCCGCGGCTCATATACAGGGCGATAAAATGTGGAAAGCTCATATACCGCTGAAGCATCGCGGGCGACCACGCATCCAGCCTGTAGGTATTCATACGCATGAGAAACGCCTGCATCTCTGCCGGATCGCTCATGGGCACATAGCCCATATCATAACCCATGGGTGCGGCAGGACGGGCGTTGGGCACTCCCAGCGCAACCACATCCAACGCGTCGTTAGCGTCAAAGCCGCTTTCCATATAAAAAGCCATCATGGGCGTATCCTGCGGGCTGACCTGGGCAAACAGCCGCGCCGGCCACTGTGGGGTCTGTTCCCGCAGTTGCTGCGCTCGGGCCAGCAACGCTCCCATAAGCATATCCCGTCCCGGTCCCTTGGACCGAATGCTCATAAACAGGTTGATAGGCCGGCCGGGAAACAGATAGGGGTGATAAGTCGGAATCAAAAACCCATCCGCGACGGTCATATTCGCGCTGTCGGCCACATAAAAGGTGTTCTCCGGCGGCAGACCGTTCACGCTTTGCGGAGGGTGAAACACGTGCATGAGGTTCGCTCATCCTTTCCGAACGGCCGCAGGGGCAGTTCCTTTCCATAGTATGATTTATTGTACCCTAATTCGTCAAGATATGCAAGGGCGGCCCGGGTACTATACCCTTGTTTTGGAGCGGAAGCAGCCAAGATATTTGCCCTTTCAGTTGTCACAAAATAGAAATTTACGCAATCTATTTGAGGCCTTGAAAAACGTTAAAGGCAACCATTTTCATTAGAGGAGACCTTTCAATAAATCAAGTTGACGGTCAAATGCATCGGAATGACTGAAGCCTCCTTAACCTTCATCGGGCAGCAGAGATATCTTGTTTGTGACAGTGCCTGCCACAAGCAAGCTATCATTTCCAGCAGCAGTCTTTTCAGCCAGAAAAGCTTGTGCAAATCTCCATCTGATTTCGGGGCGGACTCGTTCGGCGCCGCAGCACAAATGTACTTCATCGGCCAGTGCGCCTGCCCCCATATTTTCCATCGTTCTACAGGTCAGGCCCACGGGGTTTGGGATATCGCACCCTGCGCGCCGAAGGTTGCATTTCCAGTCAAAGTTTGTTACAATAAAAGTCAGTCGTCATCAATCGCGGAGGATAGGGCTGTCATGTTCAACATCGGTTTTTCCGAATTGATTCTGATTTTGCTGGTAGCGTTCGTTATCGTGGGTCCGAAGGACCTGCCCAAAGTAGCGCGCGCGATGGGCCGCGGCGTAAGGAACCTGAAGCGCTGGCTTGACGAATTCAAGGAAGAAACCGGCCTGGACGAAGCCATCGACGAGTTCAACAAAACCTCGCGCGATCTTGAACGTACTTTTAAGGAAGCCGATCCGCGGCCAGACCTGAAAAAAGCGCGCGACGATGTAAAAACCGCGCTGGATGACGCATCCAAAGCCGCGGAACACACCTTGAAAGATCAACCCCAACAGGAGGAATAGCATATGCGTATCGGTATCACGGAAATTCTGGTCATTTTGGTCATCGTGCTGGTGGTGTTCGGCGGCGGTAAGCTGGCGGGCGTTGGCAAGGCGCTGGGCCAGAGCATCCGCGATTTCAAAAAAGAAGTCAAAGCCGACGACGATCCCTCCAAAAAAGAGGAGGACAAGGGCGGAGACGCCAAGTAACCTTCTATGAGCACAGATAAAAAGCAGGCCCTTTCGGCCCATCTCAAAGCCATCCGCCGGATGCTGATCATATCTGTTGCAGCGGTGGCGGTGTTGTTTGTGTTGTTTTTCTACCTGCTATGCGGGCCCTTGGTAGATTTTGTGCTGGCTCCGGTACGGGCGCGCGGTATTGAGGTCATCACTACCAGCGTGTCTGAAGCCCTGATGATGCAGTTCAAGGTCTGCCTGATTGCAGCTGTGATTGCAGGCATGCCGGTTATTATCTGGCAGATATGGGTGTTCGTCTCCCCCGCACTGTACCCACAGGAAAAGCGCCTGTTTGCAACATTGTTCTTTGTGGCACTGCTGTTGTTTGTGGGGGGTGTCGTGTTCTGTTACTGCCTGGTATTTCCCATGGCGATCGACCTGTTCTGGTCCGCGGCCGACGGAGTAGCCTCCACACTATGGTCGGTCAAAGAATACTTTAACTTCGTTCTGTCCTTTGTATTGCCTTTTGGCCTGATGTTCGAGCTGCCTGTGGTAGTCTACATGCTGGCGCGGCGTGGTCTGGTCACTTATGAAAAGCTGGCGCGTTCGCGCAAGTACGTGATTCTGGTCATCGCCGTCATCGCCGCCATCCTCACTCCTCCGGATGCGGTAAGCCAATGCATGTTGGCTATTCCCATGATTCTTCTCTACGAGGTGGCTGCCCAGCTGGCGCGATTGGTCAAGCCCAAAAAGCCTGCCGAGGCCTGATGGTCCGTTACAGGCAAGCTAACAAAAAACGCCGCCGCGTTTCCTTTTAGGAAGCGCGGCGGCTTCTTGCTTTACTTTACTTGATCTGGGACAGCGCGTCGTTCACCGCCGCGATCAGGGCCTCAGAGGTCTTGGTCGCACCGCTGACTGCATCCACGCTGGTGGACTGGGCCGCAATGATGGCTTCGGGGATCTGCGTGAAGGCAGGATCAGAGATGCCGGCGGTCTCGTTATGGCTGAGAACCTCAATCTTGGCGATCTTGTCGCCATCCATGGTCACCTTCACCTTGATTTCGCCGCCGATTTCACTGGTACCCACGCCGATGTACTCATTTTCGGCCACTGTTTCTTCCTCGGCAGACGCTTCCTCTACGACGGGAGCGGCTTCAAATCCGAAATGGATGTTAAGCAGCTCGATGGTCTTGGCGGCCACCTCGGCGCTCAGGCCGGCGCAGCGGGCCAGACGGCCAGGATCGCTCATGGCATAACCGGTGGCTTCCATATACGCGCCTACGGAATCAGCGCACAGCACGGAATTGGACACCGTCGTAACAGATTCAATTTCAGGCTGATAGCTGGGGAAGGGTTCCACCTTGTACCACTCATAGAGCTGGTCGCGCAGGGCGCGGGCATCCTCCGCCTCGCAGAACAGACCGATCACCGCGCAGGCGCCACCCAGCGAGCCGCACAGAGAGGCTACGCCGTAGCCGGCCGCACCATTAGCGAACATTTTGCCATTGAGCACGTTGTAGGGCGCGCCATAAGCCTCACCCATGGTTTCCATAATGCCGGCGAACACTGCCGCGCAGCAGCCGCCATGGGAGTAGAAGCAGTCATAAGTGTGCTTGAGCACAGCATCCTTGTCCACCGGCTGGTAGGTCCAGGGATATGCGGGAGCCGTGGCCGTTTCAGCCAGTGCAGGCTTGAGCACGGACGGGATGGCGGTCAGCGCGGCAGCGCCTAGCACGCCCTTACCCGCAGCGCGCAGAAATTCACGGCGAGTCTGTTCGATGGGTTTCATGCGAAAAGAACCTCCTTGCTTTATTGGGACAACGTCCCCCTCATAATTGTCCAACTGGTGTAACTATACCGCATTCCATAAAGATTGTCAACCTATTAACTTCCCAGGGAAAAAGAACCAAATTCCATAAACTGCTACGCCCAATGCAGCAAACATCCCCGTTGCGAATACCAGCCAGCCTGACCGCCGCGCACGATCTCGCCAAAATGCCGCACCCAGTGCCGCCAAAAGCAGCACAGGCACTATATAGCGAAAATTGAAGGAGCAGATATAGGGATAATCCAGGCAGAATTTGATGTAATAAGCCGCCAGCACCGCAGCATACATTCCCAAAAATGTGGCAGTCAACCCCGAAATCCCCTCGGGCCGCTTTATCAGGGTGCGGACAAACAGAATCAGTTCCACCAGCAACAGCGCCGAAAATAGTGCCATCAACAGATAGGCCACATACCACATCGTCGAGCCTTTTTCAAATAGTGTAAGTTCGTCGAACACACCCGTTTTGAACGTTTGCATCCAAACATTGTGATCCGTTTTGCGCACGCCGGTGTAAAACAGCTCTCGTCGGGCGAACCAGTCCGGAATACCAAAGCGCTTCCACAGGGAAAGATGCCCTACATAAATGGTTTCAGCAGGCAAACGCACATAATTGAGCGGCATGTCGAACACCAATAGATGATATAGCGGCCAGGCCACCGCCAGCGGCACACTCGCCCCCAAAAAAGCCAGAAACTGTCCCACATATCGCCGCCAGCGCTTCACGTCACGGAAGAAGGCAACGATAAATACCAGCGCCACGCACGGAATCAGCAGCGCAGTGGACAGCTTGGCCGCCATCCCTGCGCCCAATGAAAA
The DNA here is from genome assembly GCA_023404345.1 of Bacillota bacterium. GTDB lineage: Bacteria > Bacillota > Clostridia > Christensenellales > Aristaeellaceae > Limiplasma. Next base: position 49,337 of record JAEYCB010000024.1, on the reverse strand, counting down.
CGCGCTGCCCAAAATATCACGCATACGGCGTGTGCGCTCCCAGCGCACCGTAAAGAGGATGCAGGCCAGAATGCAGAGGATGGATAGAATATCATTATTCAGCGTCGCGCCTAAAATCCACAACGACGGCTGAAACGCCATCACAAGGGCACCAATGTGTACTCCCCGCTCGCTGACGCCCAGGAAACGCATCAGGTCCACCGCTACCAGCGGGCAGGCCGAAGCAAACATGAGCGTAACAACCTGCAAATTCTCCAGCGCAACAGTCTCGGGCACCTTCAGCCACAGGTTCAGCCGCATGAAACCCGCCTGAATCAGATGGTACAGCGGTGGGTTATAGAACACACTATATCCTTCCACACGAGGGTCCATAGAAGGCAGCGTTCCGTTTTCCACAATCCAGGCGATATATCCCAGATGGCCATCCGGTTTTGCAGCGCCACTGAAATCCGCACTATAGGAAGCCAAGTCATGCCAGCTGAAATTGTACGGCAGTCTAAGGATAAAGCACAAGCCCACCAGAAATCCACCCACCAGGATCAACGAGGTAAGTGTGCGCGCTGTCCAGCGCCCTCTCACACGCAGCCAGGCAGCCAGGGCTAGCCACACAACTGGCAGCGCAGCGCAGGCTACATCCATCGCCATTCCTTCCACGGAAATGGCCAGGGTGTTGAGCACCCATGCGCCCAAGCCCGCCAAAAACAGCGCGGCATATTTGCGCGATACTCCGGCGGCAATTGTCATTGCGCATCCTTCCTTCCCGACGGCCCACGATAGCAGGGCCCCATGTTCAAAGCCCCGGACGCGCCTGCGTTCCGGGGCCTTGGACGCGCAGTGCACGTCACTCCTCGATTTCGTCCATCAGAGCCAGATCGGGATCTTCCTCATCGGAAGCGGAGACAGCCTCCGGGCCAGCCATATTGTTGGCAGCAGCAGCCATAGCCTCCTCGCGGACGATCTTCTCGATCTGATCCGCCAGTTCGGGATGGTCGCGTAGGTACTGGCGCGCGTTTTCGCGGCCCTGACCAATGCGTTGGTCCTCGTAGGAGAACCAGGCGCCACTCTTGTGGATGATGTCGCGTTCTACGGCCATGTCCAGGAGTGAGCCAAACTTGCTGATACCCTCGCCATAAATGATATCAAACTCGGCCACCTTGAAGGGCGGGGCCACCTTGTTTTTGACCACCTTGACCTTGGTGCGGTTGCCGATCACGTCAGAACCGTTTTTCAGCTGCTCGCCCCGGCGCACGTCGAGGCGCACGCTCGCGTAGAACTTGAGCGCGCGGCCGCCGGTTGTGGTTTCGGGGTTGCCGTACATCACGCCCACCTTTTCGCGCAGCTGGTTGATGAAGATGGCCACGGCGTTGGTCTTGGAGATCACGCCCGTCAGCTTGCGCAGCGCCTGACTCATCAGCCGGGCCTGCAAGCCCACGAAGCTGTCGCCCATGTCGCCCTCGATTTCGGCCTTGGGCACCAGCGCCGCCACAGAGTCGATGACCACGATATCCACCGCGCCGGAACGCACCAGCGCCTCGCAGATCTCCAGCGCCTGCTCGCCGGTATCGGGCTGAGAAATGTAGAGATCGTCGATGTTCACACCAAGTTTCTTGGCATATACGGGATCCAGCGCATGCTCTGCGTCAATAAATGCGGCTACGCCGCCCGCCTTCTGCGCCTCGGCCACGCAGTGCAGCGCCACTGTGGTCTTGCCACTGCTTTCAGGGCCGTAGATTTCCACCACGCGGCCGCGCGGCAGTCCGCCTACACCCAGCGCCATATCCAGGTCCAGGCAGCCGGTAGAGATGACCTGGAGGTTGGTATCAGCAACCTTGTCGCTGAATTTCATCACGCTGCCCTTGCCATAGGTTTTGTTCAGCTGGGTCAGCGCATTTTCCAGCGCCTTCATCTTCTCCTCGCGCAGCTCGTCTTTTTTCACAACTTCCTTTTTGGCGGTTTCTTTTTTGGCCATCTTCTAATAAACCCCTCTTTCGTCCTGCTTCGTATCAGACGGTTTTAGGCGTCCAGCGCATCCAACGCCATTTCCAGCGCGCGGACAGCGCTCTGTGCACGCACCTGTGACCGGTCTCCGGTAAAATGGCATTCTTCTACGCGCGTACCTTTCGGGCTGCTCACGCCCAGAAACACCGTGCCCACCGGGGTCTGCGGCGTTCCGCCGGTGGGGCCGGCCACACCCGTGGCGCTGACCGCCACATCCACCTTAAGCATGCTTCGCGCGCCCTCAGCCATCTGCCGGGCACACGGTTCGCTCACTACGCCCACGGTGTCGATCACCTGTTGGGATACCCCCAGCACCTCGTGCTTCACACGGGGATCGTAGCTGACCACGCCGCCCATGAGCACCGCGCTAGCCCCGCTCACATCTGCCACCGACGAGGCGATCATCCCGCCGGTCAGGCTCTCGGCTGTACCCAAGGTCTTGTGCGCCGCTCCAAAGCGGGCAACTACCTGCGCGCTGATCTGCTCAAGCCGCGTCATACCGTTCATCGTCCTTTCCAGGCGTTCCGCACTGGCCAGTCAGCGAAGGCTGCCGGCAAACAACGCGCGGTTTTTCCAAAAATAATCCACCCCGCTCCACAGCGTCATCGCCACAGCAAGCGCCAAAAGCGTCCAGTTCAGCACCGGAACATGGAGCCAGCCGATAGCGGCCAGCAAATAGACTACCAGCATAGCCATCTGTGTGCAGGTTTTGATCTTGCCCAGCTTGCCTGCGGCAATCACCTTGCCCTGCTCTACCGCCACCAGACGCAAGCCATCTACCGCAAGCTCACGGAAAAGCACCACCACGCAAGCCCATGCGGGAATCCAACCCTGTCCGCACAGGCTGATCATGGTGGATAATACCAATAGCTTGTCTGCAACAGGATCCACAAATTTGCCGAAGTTGGTTACAATCTTGTAGCGGCGCGCCATCCAGCCATCTGCCCAGTCTGTCAAGCTGCCTGCCAGAAACAACGCCAGCGCCACAGTATAGGACCAGGAAGCGCCGATACAAATCATCAGCACCACCAGCGGGACCAGTCCTACCCGAAGGAGGGACAATCGATTGGGCCAGTTCATAGCTTTTCCCCCGTCAGGTCATAAGTATCGGCGCCGGTAATATGCGCCATGACAAAGCAGCCGATATCCGCTTCGCAAGCACCGCTGACGCGGATAACACCATCTGTCTCCGGTGCCTCTGCTGCGGAGCGTGCTATGGCCACGCCATCCGAGTCCACGCTTTCTACCAGCACGCGCTCCGTGCTGCCTACGCGAAGCTGGTTACGTTCCAGTGAGATGTCCTGCTGGGCCGTCATCAGCCGGTCCAGCCGCCGCTGCTTCACATCCTCCGGCACCTGATTGGGCATAACGGCCGCAGGGGTATCGTCTTCTGCCGAATAGCAGAACGCACCCAGCCGGTCGAAACGCACGTCCCGAACAAAATCCATCAGGCGGTCGAACTGCTCGTCCGTCTCACCAGGGAAACCGGTGATGAAAGTGGTGCGCAGCGTGAAGCCCATTCCACGCGCCTTTTTGAGAAACGCGCGGGTCTGTTCGATGTCTCCCCGGCGGTTCATACGACGGAGCAGCTGCGGGTCGGCGTGCTGGAGGGGCAGGTCCAGGTAGCGGCAGATGTTGGGCCGCGAGGCCATGGCCTCCAAAAGGGTATCATCCACTTCGTCGGGATAGCAGTAGAGCACGCGCAGCCACTCCACGCCGGGGATGTCCGCCGCACGAACCATCAGTTCCGGCAGCAGGCTGCGCCCGTGCGTGTCCATACCGAAGCGCGAGGTGTCCTGTGCCACCAGCACATGTTCCTTGACGCCCTGATCCGCCAAAGCGCGGATTTCATCCAGCACACTTTGCATGTCGCGGGAGCGGAAGCCGCCGCGGATGAGCGGAATGGCGCAGTAGGCGCAGCGGTTATCACACCCATCGGCGATACGTACATAGGCCGTATATGGTGCGGTGGTGAGCACCCGCTCCCCGCACAGCACAGTAGCATCCGGCGCGCAGTAACTAGGCCTCTTGCCCGCCAGCGCTTCCTCGATGGCACGGGGAAGCATGGGGTACTGGCTTACACCAAGCACCAGATCCACCTCCGGCATATCCTGCAAAATGGCCTGCTCATAGCGCTGCGTAAGGCAACCGGTGGCCGCCAGCAGTTTGAGCCGCCCTTCCTGTTTATAACGTGCCAGAGACAGCAGCGTATCAATGCTCTCCTGTTTGGCCGGCTCGATAAAGCCGCAGGTATTGACAATCAGGATATCCGCTTCTCGCTCGTCGGCGGTGATACGATAACCCGCATTGCGCAGAATTCCTAGCATCAGTTCAGTATCCACGCGGTTTTTACTGCACCCAAGGGAAACGACGCCTACGCTGTACACCGTCCCTTTTCCCTCCCATCGCTTCTTGAAGGAGTGACACGCACACATGTTTGTCTCTCCTGGCGTTATTTTACCATAGTTTCATCAGAATGCAACCCACCGCGGTGGCTTCTAAAGCGTTTTGCGGTTTTTCGGAATTTCCATAAAAAATTGACTTCCTCCCCTTGGGTGTGATACGATGATTCGTGTCGGCGTTTGAGCGCCGCACGCAGGAAGGGAAGGGCCGCAGGCATGGAAAAGGACCTGACGCGGGAAGCCGCGCAAGAGCAGCTGCCCCGCTGGGACGGACCGCTCGCGCATCCGTTTTACAGCAAGGTGCTCAAGCGGGGCCTGGACTTTGTGCTGGCGGTCGTTTTTCTGCTTCCCTGCCTTGTGGTAATGCTGCCCATCGCCGTGGCGGTCAAGTGTACATCGCAGGGGCCGGTGTTCTACCGGGCTCCGCGCGGCGGGTATCACAACCGGCCTTTTTCCATTCTCAAGTTCCGCACCATGGTGGTGGGTGCGGACCAGTACGCCTCCACCACGGCGCTCAACGATCCCCGCGTGACGCGGGTGGGCCGCGTGCTCAGGCGCAGCAAGCTCGACGAGCTGCCCCAGCTGTTCAACATCCTCAAGGGGGAGATGTCCTTCATTGGTCCCCGGCCGGAGCTTTTGCGCTATACCATGCGCTATACACCTGATGAGCAGTGCATCCTCTGGGTGCGCCCCGGCATCAGCGATCCCAGCTCCATCCGCCTGATCAACCTGGACGAGCTGGTGGGACACGACGACCCGGAGGGCTGCTACGAAACGAAGATCCTTGCCGAAAAAAACCGCATGCGCGTCGCGTACGCGCGTAGCCAGTCCTTCGGACTGGACGCGAAAGTGTTTTGGGACACGCTCTTGTGCGTACTGAAGAAGAATCTCAACAGGGAACCGTCCGTGCGGAGCGAAATTGCCCGCGCGGCAAGGAGGAAACCGATGAACTGCCAAAAAAGCCTGGATCTGGCCTACAAGATTCGCCTGCATGCGCTGGAGATGACCAGCCGCGGCGGCACGTCGCACATCGCCAGCATCTTTTCCATGGCGGACCTTGTGGCCGTGCTCTATGCCGACGTGCTGCGCTATGACCCCCACAATCCGCGCATGCCCGAGCGTGACCGGCTGATCCTGAGCAAGGGACACGCGGGCGCGGGCATTTACGCCGCGCTGGCCGAAAGCGGCTTCTTCCCCGTGGACGAGCTGCTCACCCATTGCCAGAACGGCAGCCGCCTCAGCGGCCATGTCAGCCACAAGGGCGTGCCGGGCGTGGAGGCGTCCACAGGATCGCTGGGGCAAGGCATGCCCATGGCCATGGGCATGGCCATGGCCGCGAAGCTAAACCATGAAGAGCACCGCGTGTACTGCATCATCGGCGATGGCGAATGCGACGAGGGCGCTATCTGGGAAAGCGCGCTCATCGCCCACCAGTACAAGCTGGACAACTTCATCGTGACCATCGACTTCAATAAAATTCAGTCTTTGGCTCCGGTGCAGGAGACAATCGCCCTGGAGCCTCTGGATGAAAAGTGGCGCGCCTTCGGCTGGCATGTCATCCGCGTGGACGGGCATGACCACGAGGCGCTGCACCGCGCCTATGAGGAAGCCTGCGGCGCGATGGGCGGCGGCAAGCCCATCGTGGTCATCGCCGACACGGTGAAGGGCAAGGGCGTAAGCTTTATGGAGCATTCCGTGCTGTGGCACTACCGCACCGCGCGCGGCGAGGAATACGAAGCGGCGCTGAAAGAACTGGAGGCCGGCAAGCCATGAGAGATACCTTCACCCGCTGTCTGGAAGCCTACGCCGAAGCACACCCCGAGCTGGTGCTGGTCACTGGCGACCTGGGCTTTGGCGTGCTGTTTCCTTATATGAAGAAATTCCCCGACCGTTTCATCAACGCCGGCATCTCGGAGCAGGCCATGATGAGCATGGCCGCCGGCATGGCGCTGGAGGGAAAGACGGTGGTGGTCTATTCCATCGGCAACTTTCCCACGCTGCGCTGTCTGGAGCAGATCCGCAACTGCTGCGCCTATCACGAGGTGAACGTGAAAATCGTGTGCGTGGGTGCGGGCTTTGTCTATGGCACGTTGGGCATGACCCATCATGCCACGGAGGACATGAGCGCGCTGCGCATCCTGCCGGGCGTGAAAGTTTACGCCCCCGCCGACGGCGTGGAGACGGAAGCCGTGATGGGCCCCTTCCTCAGCGAGCCGGGGGTGGCTTACCTGCGCATCGGCCGCGGCGGCGAGCCGCATTTTCACGAGGATGGATCGCTCGCGGGCTACCGGTACGGACAGGCGCTTGAGCAGTTTCCCGGCACAGACGCCTACATTCTCACTGCGGGGGGCATTCTGGGCAGCGCCGTGGAAGCGGCGCACCTTCTGGAGGCGGATGGCCTGCATGTAGGCGTGGCCAGCTTCCCCACCATAAAGCCTCTGGACGAGGCCTATCTGTCCGGCCTGTGCGGCCGGGTGCCCGTGCTCTTTACGCTGGAGGAGCACACCATCGTAGGCGGCTTTGGCGGCGCGGTGTGCGAATATGTCTGTGGCCTGACCGGCCCGCGCCCCCGCGTGGTGCGTCTGGGCCTGAACGATACCTATTGCAGCATCGTGGGCAACCAGAGCTATCTGGAAAAGCACTTCGGTCTGGACGGCGAAGGCGTGGCCCGGCGTGTGCGGCAGGAATTGGGAAGGGCGTAACGAACGTTACAGCATAAAAACAGGTCCTCGGCGGAATGCCGCAGGACCTGTTTTTTGTTTTTATCCCTGCTTCGCCAGCAGCTCCAGCAGCTTTTGCTGCAGGGCCTCCGGATCGGCCTTACCGCGCGTGAGCGCCATGGCCTTGCCCATGAGCGCCTTTTCAACGCTGGTTTTGCCGGACAGGTAGGTTTTCACCATGTCGGGGTTTTTCTCCAGCGCCTCCCGCGCTGCGGCCTCCAGCGCAGCGGGATCGGTCAGGGTGAACAGGTCGTGTGCCTGCGCATAGGCGACGGGGTCCTGATCCTGATCAAACAGCGCTGCCAGAATCTTTTTGCCGGTGGAACTGTTGACCTTGCCCGCGCTGATCATGTCGCTGAGCGCCGCCAGATGCTCAGGGGCAATGGGCAGCGCCTCCGGGCCACGCTCGCCGGTATGCGCGGTATCCCGCAGGGTGATTTGCGCAAAGACCTCGCCCAGAATGAGGTTGCACAGTGCCACGGGGCTTTGCGCCAGGCCGGCGGCCTGCTCAAAATACTCGGCCAGCCAGCGCTCGGCGGTCAGCTGCTCGGCCGCATAGGCAGTCAGGCCGTACTGCTGCATATAACGCACGCGGCGCTCGTCGGGCAGCACAGGGATGGATGCGCGGATCTCGGCCATTTCTGCGTCACTCAGGTAGATTTCCGGCAGGTCGGGGTCGGGAAAGTAGCGGTAATCGGCGCTGTTTTCCTTGCGGCGCATGGAAGTGGTCTTGCCGGTCTTTTGATCATACCGGCGGGTTTCCTGCACCACGCCCTCCCCTGATTCCAGCGCCTCCACCTGCCGCCGGTACTCGGCTTCGATGGCGCGCTCCACGCTCTGGAAGGAGTTGAGGTTCTTCATTTCGGTGCGCACCCCAAAGGGCTCGCCGGGTTTGCGCACGCTCAAATTCACGTCGCAGCGCATGCTGCCTTCATTCATGCGGCAGTCGCTCACACCCGTATAGGTCAGAATGGCGCGCAGCTTGCGCAGGTAGGCAACGGCCTCCTCGGCGGAGCGGATGTCCGGCTCGGACACGATCTCGATCAGCGGCACGCCGCAGCGGTTCATGTCCAGAGCCGTGCCGGATTTATCATCGTGCAGGAGCTTGCCCGCGTCCTCCTCGATATGGATGCGGGTGATGCCCACGCGCTTTTCTCCCGCGGCGGTCTGAATGGTCAGCGCTCCCCCCTCACACAGCGGGCGGTAAAACTGGCTGATCTGATACGCCTTGGGCAGGTCGGGATAGAAATAATTCTTGCGGTCAAAGCGGCTGCGGTGGTGCACATGGCAGCCCAGCGCCATGCCGGCCATGGCCGCATAGCGCAATACCTGCTTATTGAACACCGGCAACGCCCCCGGCAGGCCCATGCATACAGGACACACATGCGTGTTGGGCTCCGCGCCGAACGCGTTTTCGCAGGAGCAGAACACCTTGCTCCTCGTGCGCAGCTCCACATGCGTTTCCAGGCCGATGACCATCTCATATGCTTTGCTCATGCCCGCGCCTCTCCTTCCACAGCGTCATAGGGGTGAACCCCCTCGTTCACCCGCGCCGTGCGTTCGTACGCCCCGGCAATGTCCATCAGAAGCGGCAAGCTGTCCCGCGCGCCCATCAGGCTCATGCCGATCGGCAGCCCCTCCGCCGATCGCCCGCACGGGACGGATACGGCAGGCAAGCCGGTGATATTGGCCGGCACGGTATAGATATCGCCCAGATACATTTCCATGGGATCGCCCGTCTTTTCACCCAAACGGTAAGCCGGGGTAGGCGCCACGGGGGAGAGCAGCGCGGCGCAGCCGCCAAGCGCCTCGGCCGCTTCATGGCGCAGCAGTTCGCGCGCCTTGAGCGCCTTGAGGTAGTACTGGTCCTGATAGCCGCTGCTGAGGGCGAAGGTACCCAGCATGATGCGCCGCTTGACCTCCATGCCAAAGCCCTCCTGACGGCTCCTGCGGTACAGCTCGTCCAGGTCGGCATAGGCCTGCGCGCGGTAGCCGTAGCGCACGCCGTCATAGCGGGCCAGGTTGCTGGACGCCTCCGCGCTGGAGATGACGTAGTACGCGGGGAGCGCGTAGGGCAGCGAGGGAAGGCTCACCTTGCGCACCTGCGCCCCCAGCCCGCGCAGCGTCTCGGCTGCGGCCTCCACGGCGGCACGCACCTGCGCATCCAGCCCCTTGCCGAAACATTCCTCCGGCATCCCCACCGTCAGGCCGGAAAGGTTCCGCACCTCCCGGCCCGCGCAGGGCCGGGCCAACGCGGCGTCGCTGGTCATGTCGCGGGGATCTCCCCCGCAGATCACATCCAGCACCAGCGCCGCATCTGCGGCGGTCTTGCACAGCGGCCCTACCTGGTCCAGCGAGCTGGCGAAGGCCACCAGCCCGTAACGGCTGACCGCACCATAGGCAGGCTTGACGCCCACCACGCCGCAGAAGCTGGCAGGCTGGCGGATGCTGCCGCCCGTGTCGCTGCCCAGCGCCGCCGGGGCCATGCCCGCTGCTACCGCCGCCGCCGAGCCGCCCGAGGAGCCGCCCGGAACGCAGTCAAGGTTCCATGGATTGCGCGTAACGCCGAAGGCGCTGTTTTCGGTGCTGCCACCCATGGCGAACTCGTCCATGTTGAGGCGACCCAGGATGGGCATGCCGGCATCATGCAGCTTTTGAATCACCGTCGCGTCATAGGGCGAGCGGAAGGATGCCAGCATGCGGCTGGCGCAGGAGCACACGCGCCCGCGCATGACCAGATTGTCCTTCACAGCGATGGGCACGCCGTCCAGCGGCGACCGCTTTTGTCCCTGCGCGCGCCGCGCGTCGGCCTCCGCGGCCTCGCGCAGGGCGTCGTCGGGGTAGGTTTCCAGATAGGCGTGCACCTCGCCGTCACGCGCGTCAATCGCGCGAAGGTACGCCTGAACGATTTCCACGGAGGTGATCTGCCCGCCGTCCAGCAGGGCGCACAGCTCCGTCACGGTCTTTTGGCAAAGCGCCGGTATGGGCTTCATAGGACAATGCGCCTCCCTTTCAGTCAAAGGTCCTGGGTACGGTGATCAGGCGGCCCGCTACGGTGGATGCGTTCATGAGCACCGCTTCGATGGGCAGGCTTTCGCCCGGCTCGTCGGGTCGCAGGGACTGCGTTTCGGGCACGGCGCGCGGCTGAGGGGGTGCCTCGCGCTGCAACCCGGCCAACTCTCCCGCAAAGTCCACGATAGCGGCAAATTCCTGGCTCATGCGCTCCTCCTCTCCGGGCGAGAGGGTGAGCATGGACAGAAGGGCCGCATTCTCCACCGCCTCGCGCCGAAGGGTGCGGACGTGTTCCTCTCTGCCTGTCTCGGCCACGGACACGCCCAGCTTGAGCGCCTCCAGCTGCGAGGCGTCCACGTAGTCCGGCGCGCCGGTGAGCGGGCAGCGTGCGTCCTTGGTCTTGGGGAAGGCGATGACCTCGCGCAGCGAAGGTGCACCCAGCAGCAGCATGCACAGCCGGTCCACGCCAAAGGCAAACCCCGCATGCGGCGGCGTGCCAAAGCGGAAAGCGTCCAGTAAAAACCCGAAGCGCTCCCTCGCCTCCTCCTTGTCAAAGCCCAGAGCGCGGAATACCTTTTGCTGGATATCCGCGCGATGGATGCGCACGCTGCCGCTGCCCAGCTCCACGCCGTTGAGAACCACATCGTAGGCCTGCGACCGCACCTGTGGTTTGGTCTTGTCGTCCTGCATCAGATCCACATCCTCCAGAAACGGCATGGTGAAGGGATGGTGCATGGCGGCGAAGCGTTTTTCGTCCTTTTTGTATTCAAACATGGGGAAATCCGTCACCAGTGCAAACTGGAAATCTCCGGGGCCGGTCAGCCCCAGCAGATCCGCGCATTTGAGGCGCAAGCCACCCAGCACCCGCCGCGCCACCTCCAGCGCATCCGCACAGAAGAGGATGAAATCGCCGGGCTGCGCGTCCATACGCTCCTCCAGCTCCCGCCACACCGCCGGATCAAAATACTTGGGCAGAATGGAATTGATCTCCCCGTTCTCACGGTAGAGAATCCAGGCCATGCCCTTGGCGCCGAGCCGGACAGCCTCGCGGGTGAGCAGATCGATGATGGAACGGGTAAAGGTCGCGCCGGCGCCCCTAACGTTGATTGCGCGCACCACGCCGCCGTCATTCAGCGCCTCCGTAAAAACGGAGAACGACGCGCGGCCCGCGATGTCGCTTACGTCTACGATGGGCAAATCGAAGCGCAGGTCCGGCTTGTCGCTGCCATAGCGATCCATGGCCTCCTGCCAGGTGAGCCGCCGGAAGGGATGCGGCACAGGACGGCCCATCACCCGTTCAAACAACCGGGTGAACAGGTCCGTAAGAAACGCGAGCATATCCTCCTGGTCCACGAAGCTGCGCTCCATATCCACCTGGGTAAACTCGGGTTGGCGGTCGGCGCGCAGGTCCTCATCGCGAAAGCAGCGGGCCACCTGATAGTATTTGTCGATGCCAGACACCATCAAAAGCTGTTTATAGATCTGCGGGCTCTGGGGCAGGGCGTAGAACGTGCCGGGATGCACGCGGCTGGGCACCAGATAGTCCCGCGCGCCCTCCGGCGTGGATTTGCACAGGATGGGCGTCTCCACCTGCAAAAATCCCTGATCGTTCAAGATCCGCTGCACCTCGCTCAGCAGCGTATGGCGAAAGAGTAGATTCCGATACATCCGCGGGCGGCGCAGATCCAGATAGCGGTATTTGAGCCGAATCTCTTCGCGCACCGGCTCCTCGTCGGTGAGGGAAAAGGGCAGCGTATCCGCCGTGGAGAGCACCTCCATGTGGCTGACGGCCAGCTCCACCTCGCCGGTGGGCAAAGCGGGGTTATAGGTGCTCTCGTCGCGCAGGCGCACCTCGCCGGTAATCTTGACCACGCTCTGGTTTTTGAGGCGTTCGGCCAGCGCGAAACTGGCGGGGTCTGCCACGGCCTGGTCAAACACCGTCTGCACCACGCCCTCGCGGTCGCGCACATCCACGAAGATGATGCCGCCCATGTCGCGGCAGGTGAGCACCCAGCCGCACACCGTGGCCTGCCGGCCGATGTGCACGCGGCGCAAGGTTCCGCAGTAATGCGTTCTTTCCATGAAGCTGCAACCTCCCTTATCGCCGGGTATAAAAAAAGCCCCCCGCCCCGGCATTTCCGGGGCGAAAGGCCAAAGCCTTCCGCGGTACCACCCGCGTTGGACAGAATTGTCCCACTTTCAGCAGGGAACGCCATTGATCCCCCCGCGCTGTACCGGGCGCGCCCGTCCGCGCCTACTCGGACCCTTCGATCCTTTTGGACGGATGCTCAGGGATGTTCTTCACTTTCCCGGCCCTGCCGCCTTTTCAGCCCCGGCGGCTCTCTGCGAAGGCCTTGCGGGCAAGTTACTCTTCCCGTCATCACCATGTGCGGAATGATAGCAGGGTTTAGATAGCATGTCAAGGGGTGAGCTCAAAAAAAGTTCAATTCTTTTCGCCTTCCCTTGATATGAAAAGTTTTTCCATGTATAATATATATCGAATGTTATATTTACATTAATATGCTTATTTGTCTATTTATCTGATGTATAATTGCAGAAAGGCATGATTTGTATGAAGCAAAAGGGAATCGGGATGTTAACTCTTGCTATTGTCATTATTCTTTGCATGTCTTTCTGTGCACAAGCGGCAGCCTTTGCCTCCCAAGGCGGAGAAACATCCACTCCTCTATCGACATTTTTCATAACTGACCTTAAAAGTTTCAAGGCAGCCATTGCAGATATTCAGACGCAGCGCGACCAAGATGGGTTGACGGCTGCGACGCTCGTTTTCACGCAGGATTTGGCTTTCGACTATGTCCCTCACGAGGACTTGGGCCTGCCTTCCAACTACGACTCTCAATTTGTGGGCCGAAATTATTTCAGCGGTATAGAGGGCGTTACCCTGACGCTGACCAGTGAAGGCGCTCCCGTTACCCTGAGCAACCTGGGTGCCACACTGGGTTCCACCCGTCTCACCAACGCGGGCTTCAACACCAACGATCAAAACGCCCGTTTCTTTACCGGACCATTGGTTCTGGATAATATCATTCTTGATACCGATGCACGGGACTTTTATTTCGCACAGGGATTCCCTCTTGTCATCACAGAAAACTTCCAAAGCACCACGCGCATCTCTCTCGTGGGAGGCTGTCTGGGCACGCTAAGGCGTCTGGACGGGCACGGGTTCCCCGATAGCAGCGGGCTGGGCGGCGGATATGAAGAACTGGACAAGACCAACAACTACCCCGCTTCCACCCATCTGGAAATCTACGGCGGAGACTATTCCTACATCATTGGCGGCGGTTACAACAGCGATGTGACCGGCACGTTTAATGAAAACAGCATGTCCTATGACGGCGGCACCTACGTAAAAATCCAGATGGACGGCGTTACTTCTGAAAATGGCTGGTATGAAGTGGCCAATGTATACGGCGGCAGCTATGTACGGTGGAACGGTTCCAGCCAGCCTTCTGATGCCACCAATGGAAAAATCCTAGGCGACACGCAGGTGGAAGTACTCTCCGGCGTAGTGGCCAACATCTGGGGCGGTTCCGACAACCTTGCATCCGGCCGGAAGAATCAGGGTGTCATCGTGGGAGACACCCATGTTACCGTCGGTATGGAAAGCGGCAGCGAAGCGGTGTGCCAGTATGTCTATGGCGGCAGCAGCTTTAGTACCATCGGTCAGGAAGACGTGCGTTACAACCCGGATGATCCTTGGGCATCCGCTAAAGTCGGTGGAGATACTTATGTGGTCATCAACGCAACCACAAGGGGGGCGGGACAACGTTGGCGATCCCAGCGGCCATATCTATGCGGCCGGCGACTGCGACATCATCAACGGCACCACCTCTCTGGTCTTGAACGGAGGATCTGGCTTCGAGTGGGTTTTTGCAGGCGGCACAAACAGTGAGTACCGGGATGAGACGGAAATCAACAACATGCGCGGCGAGCCGAATGCTGCCTCCATCGAGATCAACGGCGGCACGTGGGATGAAATCTATTCCGGCGTATGCACCTTTGTCGGAAGCTATGAGGCCGATAACCAGCAAAGCATCAACGGCGATGTTTTGGTCAGGTTCAACAGCGGCACAGTCAACTTCTTCAGTCTCAGCAGCCCCATGACCAAAATTGACGGCAACAGCACGCTGGAGATCAACGGCGGTGAGCTCGGCAGTAGCACATACAATATCTCCGGCTACCGCTATACCAACTGGAGCGAAAACACCCTGCAGCAGGGGCAACTCAGCGGCAGACGCATCCTGAATCTTAAAAATCAAAGCCAAATGAATTGTTGGCGAATCCATGCCATCGACGAGATCAACGTAAGCAACACAGCGCCGTTTACCGCCCGTGGCACCACGGCTTCCGGCGCGCTGCAATCCTGCGGCGACGTGAGCCTTCTTTCCGGCACCCTGGCGCTTACCGGAACCAATAACCTCATCGCAACCGGTGCGGACGGGGTGTCTGGTGATCTGACGATTGCGCAGGGAGCGACGCTCGCACTGAACGGAACCGACAGCGTGATCACCACGCCCGGATGCGTCAACGCGGCAGGCAGCGCCGAGGGCACGGCGGGAAGGCTGCTGGTGGTAAAACCCTCCGCTTCCTCCTCTACGGGCTGGATCAAAACGGACATGACGCCCCAGCGTCCTGAGGTGGGCGAAGTGTACCTGCGCTCCAACAGCACAAACGAAACCGCTGCATCCAACAGCGATGCGGCGCTGATAGATTTGGGCAACAACGAGCCAGACCTGTATGTGGAGTATACTCAGGATGCGCGTGCCGTGTCCTCCTATAGTCATGCGTGGCGTATCGCAGAAGGTGAAATCCAGGAGGTCACCTGGTATTATGAAGTTTATTACCAGAATCCCGATGGCACCTTTGCATTGTGGAAAAATGCCCAAGGTGGCAAGACGCTGCCGACTCAAACCGTTTCCATCAGCCACGACAGTTTCGACGGCGAGGACCTGGGTTGGGGTGAAGTACTTGGCGAACATTATGTCTTTGACGACGGAAACCCGCTGAACCGTCTGTCCGCGCCTGCGGGCGAAGCAACCCAGGCCAATCCCCTAAAAATCTACTATAAATGCACGCCGCATACCGTGACCTATCAATATGACGGCACAGCGCCCGCCGGCGCCCCCGGCTTGCCGGCACAGATGGAAACCTACTATTCCGCCGAAGTTGCTGTGGCCGCCGCACCTACCCTGGCTGGCTACAGCTTCTCCGGCTGGACGGTAGCTTCTCCCAGCGGCGTACCCATTGAGGACGGAACAATCACCATGCCCAACGAGGACGTGGTAATTACCGGTTCGTGGACTCCCTTGCCCAGCGGCAGCCTGACGGTGCAAAAACAGGTGACCGGAAGCGGCGCTAGCCAGAGCGAGGCCTTCCCCTTTGAAGTCACGATCGAAGGGCTGAACGGAGCCTATGGCGATCTGACCTTTATCAACGGCGTGGCCGCTTTCAGTCTGCGTCATGGAGAGAGCGTGACGGCGGCCGGACTTCCTGTTGGCTCGCGCTACACCGTGCAGGAAACGGACAGCCGTGGCTATGCTGCGTCCTCCACGGGAGAAACCGGAACCATTACGGACGGGGTAGAAAGCGCGGCAGTTTTCACCAACCACAAGGATGCGTCGGAGACGGTAGAAATCTATCCGGAGGATATAACCATCTATACCGGCGGAATGGACGGCGCCGGCAAAAACCATGATTTCCCCTATCCTATCTATCTCATAAAAGATGAACAGGGGACGGTTTCCGCCGCCGGGGAAATCCTGTTTCAGGTCAATGGCATGGGCAATCATACGGCCGAAGAACTGTTTGAAGTCAAGTATTATAAAAACGATAAAGAGGTCGGCAGTGATGAAACCTATGGCGATCTCACTGCGCAGGTCGTTCTCAAGGAGGCCTTCGCGGGCGGAACGGTGACCACCCAGGATGGTAAAACCGTATCACTGGGAACAGGTACGCTGCGCATTCGGTATGTATCTGATTTTGACGCAGCTTCGGATAACGCACTGACCGTTCCTGCTGTATATTATGATGCCGGGAGCCAAACGCAGGCCATGCAGACGGTGGAAGCAACGGGAAAGGCAGGCGTGCTGCTCCCCTCCTTGACACGCATTTATCTGAACGGGAATCACAGTTATGTCAAATCCGGCCCCGGCAATATCGGCCTGTTGTTTGATCAGCTACTGCCGGATCATCCCGGTGGCGACAACACGGCCTTTACCCTTATGCTTTTGCAGCACGCACAAAGCAAGGGCTATTCCATGGAAAACATGAAAGCGGAATTGCGTTATCTGGACCTGGTGGATCTGGACAACTCTGACGCTTGGGTGGGCTCCTCTCAGGGTTGTGACGTGTTCTGGCCCTACCCGGATGGAACTGGGCGCGATACAGCTTTTCTCCTGCTCCATTTCACCGGACTGCACCGTGAGTACCGCATGAATGGCATTACTCTTCCGGATCAGGTAAAAGCCAGCGCTGTGGAAAAGATAACCGGCATAACCCGCAGTGATGAGGGTATCTGGTTCCACATTGAGGAAAGTGGCTTTTCTCCCTTCGCGCTGATCTGGCCGGAGAAAAGTGTCGTTCCTACGGTGACGCCAGCTCCCACCGTCACCCCGGCCGCACAGCCGCCTGAAACCGGAGATCATTCCCATATAGGGCTTTATATAGCAACGCTTTTTGCCTCCGGTGTGATTCTGCTGCTGAATCGCGGATGATTATAGCACAGTCCTCGTCGGCGCAAGTAAAAAAGCAATAGCATGGCATCGGAAAGAAAGCCCATGCTGTTCCTATGGCATATGCTTTTATTGCAAAAGCAGCCATTCATCGCCGGAATGCCCCATCCTTATCATAACGCAAGAATGTGTTTTACTCTTTTATCATGCTTCTGAAAAGAGTTCTACGACTATCTTTATTGATCACCTCTCAGCGAATTGACAAATAAGCATTTGTTGTGTATACTAAATACATGCTTAATAATTGAGGTGCCACATGACCCGACGCGAACAGGAGATCCTGGCATGGATCCGGGAAGATCCCTTAATTTCTCAACAGGAGCTGGCACAACGGGCAGGAATCACACGTTCTTCCGTGGGGGTACATATTTCCAACCTGATGCGTAAGGGGCTGATCCGTGGCCGTGGATATCTGCTGGGAGAGGGCGCCTATATGGCCGTTGTAGGTGCGGTAAATGTGGATATCGGCGGCACACCGGACAGCACCCTGGTTCCCGCAGACAGCAACCCCGGCCGCGTAACCGTTACACTGGGCGGCGTTGGCCGCAACATAGCGGAAAACCTGTGCCGAATGGGAAACCATGTACTGATGGTGACCGCCTTGGGCGAAGACGCTCATGCCCAGCAAATTCAGCAAAGTTGCCGTGAGTTGGGCATCGATCTCAGCCATAGCCTGACCGTGCCTAACGCGCGCACTTCTACCTATTTGTGTCTTAACGACGCAGATGGCGAAATCGTAGGCGCAGTCAGTGACATGGCCATCTACGACGCACTCACTCCGGCCTACCTGTCTACGCAGCTGGATGTGCTTAACCACGCAACGCTGGTTGTGGTGGATGCCAATCTTCCATGTGAAAGCCTGACTTTTCTGGCAGAAAACCTGAAGCCCCCCCTATTTGCGGATCCTGTCTCGGTGAAAAAAGCGGGGCGGTTGTGCCCGATTCTGTCTCGTCTGACTGCTATGAAGCCCAACCGTCCCGAAGCCAGTCTGCTAACCGGTGTGGACATTTCCACTGATGATGACCTGCCCCGCGCTGCAAAGGCATTCTTTGCCCTAGGACTAAAGAATGTATTTATCTCGCTGGGTTCCAGGGGCGTATATTATGACGATGACCATGAGCGCGGTATTTTACCTTGCTTTTCCAGTCCGGTAATCAACACCACTGGTTGCGGCGACGCATTTTTAGCCGCAGCGGCGTGTGCCTGGCAGGAGGGTCATTCGCTGCGTAAAATGGCGTTGCATGGATTGGCTGCTTCCTCCATCTGCGCCCGTACGGACAGCGCCGTCAGTCCCCTCATCAGCCCTGATACGATTACAAGCATCGTGCAAAATGCATAGCAAGGAGGAATCAAGCATGAATCTCAAAAAGTATTTGGACGTATCTCCTGAAGTAAAAGCCGCCATCGACGCAGGCAAACCGGTTGTTGCATTGGAATCCACCATCATTTCCCATGGAATGCCCTATCCTCAGAATGTAGAAACCGCCCTGAATGTGGAGCGCATTGTACGTGAAAATGGCGCAGTTCCTGCAACAATTGCCATTATTCAGGGCAAAATCACCGTGGGATGTACCCATGAGCAAATTGAGCATCTGGGCAAGAAGGGTCTGGCGGTGACCAAAGCCAGCCGCCGCGATCTGCCGGTATTGCTGTCCCGTGGCGAAGATGGTGCCACCACCGTAACCACCACCATGATCGGCGCAGCGCTGGCGGGCATTCGCGTCTTTGCTACTGGTGGTATAGGCGGCGTGCATCGTGGGGCCGAAACCACCATGGATATCTCCGCAGACCTGGAGGAGCTGGCACAAACCCAGGTGCTGGTAGTGTGCGCAGGGGCCAAGAGTATTCTGGATCTGGGGCTGACTCTGGAATACCTGGAAACCAAGGGCGTACCCGTTATCGGCTACCGCACCAAAGAATTGCCGGCTTTCTATACCACGCACTCCGGCTATCAGGTGGATTACCGGCTGGATACACCCAGGGAGATTGCGGATGCCTTTGCCGTCAAGCTGGATATGGGCCTGGCAGGCGGCATGCTGGTGACCAACCCCATTCCTGATGAATACGCCATGGATCTGGACTATATCAACCAGAACATTGATGCCGCCATTGCTGAGGCTGCTTCGCTGGGCATTCACGGCAAGGAAACCACGCCCTTCTTGCTGGATAAAATCCAGAAACTCACCGGCGGCGACAGCTTGAAAGCTAACATCCAGTTGGTGTACAACAATGCGCGCCTGGGCGCACAGATTGCCTTGGAGCTGGCAGGGCGTTAAGCAAGCTTTCGGCAGATATGGAAAACCCGGACGGCCATTGCCGTCCGGGACATTTTGTCATTTTAGTTATGCACTTTTCCTGCCTGCTCGATCTGGAAAACCAACCGTCTATATTTACGGCCTTACGACCGCTGGTAGGAAAATCCGATCTTGTGAAAATATCACTTACAGGAAACCACCCATACGGTGGAGTTACTCGTCGTCCAGTTCTTCGTCAGCTTCAAAGTCCGCTTGAACTACTTCGATAAGTTTCTCGAGCAGGTCTTCGTCTTCCACAGGAAGAAATTCCTCGATTTCTTCGCCGTCTTCTTCCGATTCGACTACCTTCATGATATAGAGATTGACGGCTTCCTCTTCCTCGTGGTGGTCACAATGCTCGCATTCACAATCGCATTCGCCATCATGAGCTTCGCCCAGTACAACGTATTCTTCACCGTTGTAGAAGAAATAGCGCACGACCTCCAGCAACACATTGTTTCCATCCTCATCGACACCTTCGATGAGATCCCGGGTTTCCTCTTCGGCGGCTACGCCGCCCAACGGCTGATCGTCGCAGTACAACGGTATCGCCCCACTTTCTTTGCCTGTTTTCCTTCGCCGCTCCGGAGCATTTCCAACGCCGTGTCATCACAGCCTGCGACGGAACGCCGGCTTGCCGCGACGGGAGTGGCTTGCATTTCCTAATCCCTCTTGGTACGGTCTTATTATAACCCAAAGCATCCGTAGAAACAAGGCTTTTTGCAAAAATTTTGTGATTGATTTTTGTAAACTTTTTTGATAAAATGAATCTGTTGGGGCAGCCGGTCAAGGCGTGTCCTCTTTCTTTTGCAGCGGTTCCAGCGTGCCGTCCGGCCGTTTCAGGCGAACGCTCTCCAGTACAGCCTGCATGTTCTGCCGAAATCCATCAAGGTATTCGCGGCGCAGGGCCTCGCGCTCCACAAGCTCTTCATGTGTCAGTTCCCGTTCTCGGCTCAAACGCGTAAGCTCGCTGATGCGCTCAATTTTTTCATGTTCCATGCTATCATCCTTTCGGGAGGTAATTCGCCATGGTACAGGGCAAATGGTTTCCTACAGGTTGCGATCTTTCCCAACCGCTGGCTGTCCGGCAATCCGTATTTGGCCGCGGTCGCGATGATTTGGACGACTGGGCGCAACAGGTGGCTGTCTATGCCGGAGATGACCCCGTAGGAGCCGCCCGTCTGTGGTGGCAGGATGGTGCGTTCTGGCTCGGCGATGTAGGCGTCCTGCCCCACAACCGTGGGATGGGTTATGGCGATTTGCTGGTACGCCTGCTTCTTTTTAAGGCTCTTAGCCACGGTGCCTGTCTCATTCGACTGGAAACGCCCTCGCAGGTTGCGCCTTTTTTTGCCCGATACGGCTTTCGCGAGGAAAGCAGCCGCGATGGACAAACGGTTATGGTTATCGCAGCCGGTGAGGTGCATCTGGATCACTGCAGCGGCAACTGCGCTGGTTGCAGTCTATGCCCGCAGGGGCCATATGCCGGTCCTGAGCGCTAACCCTTTTCCCTTGCGCCTTGTCAGCCCGCTTTTGCGGGCTTTTTCTGAAACACCCAGCGCCGCTGCAAATGGTAGCTGACAAAGAACAGCACAATATCTACCGGAATCTTGGCGGTGTTATCACTCCAACCCAGCCACAGATGCAGGCTGCTGGTCAGCACGGCAGAAAGCAGCATCACCAGGAAGAACACGCCCAAGTAGCGCAGAAACGCCTGGCTTACCTTGCCCTTGTTGGTAAAGACAAAGCTGCGATTCAAAAAGAAATTGGTAATGCCGGACAATAAGCGCGCTGCCACGGTAGCAATCAGGATGTGGGGCACCACCCGAATAAAAAGCACGCCAACTTCCTGGTCCAGCGAAGTCCCAAAGTATTTGAGCAGATTGTTAAACAGCAGATAGAGACCATAATCCACCAGAAAGCTCACCATTGATGTGCCTACAAAGCGGAAAAAGCCACTGAAGATAACGCCATAGATGCGTGCGCTGTCGCGGAAAGCCCGGAAGTGGCTTCCCTCGTTGTTGTTTTCATACACGGTTTCTATGGGCAAAGGACGCATGGGCACCTTCATGGCTGCGCATTCGATGAGCACATTCATTTCGTACTCGTAGCGGTCACCCGGCACAGCGATCATTGCAGGCAGCAGATCCCGATGGAATCCGCGCAGTCCCGTCTGCGTATCGCCCACCCAGCAGCCGTAAAGCAGCTTAAACACCACCGAAGTAATGCGGTTGCCCATGCGGCTCTTGGGCGGCACATGCTCTTGGGAAAAGTCGCGGCTCCCCAGGAGCAGTCCCGAAGGATCGCGGGCCAGATCCTCGGCCATGCGCAACACATCTTCCACGGTATGCTGGCCATCACTGTCGGCGGTCACGACGATGTCCTGATCGGGGCATTCTTCCATAAGCCAGGTCATGCCGCGTTTGAGCGCCACCCCTTTGCCACAGTTGGGCTGATAGCTGATGACATGGCTCACTCCGTCCTCGGGGATCTGCGCAAAGAACCGTTGGTAGTCCTGTCCGCTGCCATCGTCTACGACGACGATTCTGCCAATGCCGGCGTCTTTCAGCGCTTGTACATAGGGGGGCAGTCGATCGTCCGGCTTATAGGCTGGGATGACCACGGCCGTGCGCCCTGCACAGGTCTGTTCCATTGATTCGTTCATTCCTTTCGTGAATCGGCTGTGTCAATTCAGGATATAGGTGTCCAGATAGTCGCGTATCATGGGGGTCAGGTCCTCGCCGGTCGTTTCGGCCAATAGGGTTTCAAAATCTTCACGCGTGGCCCAGCCAAAGGCATAGCGCTGGTAATAGGCGCTAAGGAAACCATCCAGCCCGCCACCAAGCATCCGGTCCAGCGCACAGAGCATCGCGGCTCCGCGATCATAGACCACCAGCGAATATTCTGACATACTGGAAAACCGGTCCAGCGGTGCGCCCGGCGTAACTCCGCGCGGCACTGTCACACGCAACGCGCTTTCCAGCTCCCGCTGCTCATATTCTTCGCGCCGTGCACGGCCATAGCAACCCTCCAGATACTCCAGCATGCTGAACTGACTCAGTGCTTCATCCTGCCAGGCCTGATTAACCGGGTCGCTTCCCACTACAGCGTACCACCACTGGTGCGCCACTTCATGCGCCACAACCGTTTCCAGCGCCTCGCCCCCTGCATCCAGCCGGTCGGCGGCAATCATCGCCATAGCAGGGTATTCCATGCCGCCCATGGGAAAGCTGATTTCGCAGAGTGTATAGCTCTGATAGGGATAGACGCCGTAACGTGCGCCAAAACATTCCAGCGCCTTTTTGCCATAGTCCAGCATTTCACGCGCACGGGATGCGTCGGTTGCATAGGCGCTGATAAGCACACCATCCTGCTCCGTCTGCGCGACATGGAAACGCTCACTCACCACCAGCGCAAAATCGCGCACAGCGGATGAAATAAAATCGTAGCGTGTGCGGCCTTCCTCCGTTTTTGCGGTGGGATAGCCGCTTCCGGCGCACAAAAAGCCTTCCGGGACAGACACGCTCACGGTCCAGTTCATGCAGTCGCTCAGGAAGGGATCGCCCACGGGATAGTATTCATCCGTACGCCAGGCACCCTCCTCCCACACGGCGGGAATGGCAAATGCGTTTCCCAGTGCCCAGATGCCGTTGTCCTCGCCGAAACGATACGCCATATGCGGCACCTGCACCGTATAGGTCAGGGTGACTTCTATCCATTCCTCCGGCTGCCAGCCATCGGCCACCGGCACAAAAAGCACAGTCTTGGCACCGTCAATGTATCGGTACGCCGCAGCTTTGGATTCACCGCCGCTGCGGGCAACCCGCGCGCCCCTCATTACCAGTGCTCCGGCGGAAAAACCGCCAGGATAGCACCTTTCATACAATGTTTCTTCAGCAGCAGGCGAAGTATCCGGACTTTGAAACGCATTGGGCCATGTGCGAAGCATCGCTGCCTCCTGCGTCTGTCCGGTACGGTTTTTAAGCGTAAGCGTCTGTGAAACGGTCAGCGCCGATGCCTCCGTATCTAGGGAAGCATCTATCAGCACGGCGTCCAGCCCATCCCAGGCCTCAATCAGCGCTTGAGAGGGCGAAGGCAGCTGCGGGGCGGGCGTAAAACACCCACACAGCCACAGTGCCACCAAGACAGCCAATGTCAGGACGGCAACCGCCAGGCCGATCTGCACAGGCCGCCGTTTCATCCACTTTATCTTCAAATCAAAGACCCCACACTATTGAGCAGCACCATCACGCGCTGCATAACCCCGCGCATCAGCAGACCGCCTACCGTGCCGCCCACGATCAGCGTCAGGGCCAGAGCCAGGGCTACCAGCAACATCTTGACTGGCAACAGCTGTGTGTCAGGCCGGCCTGTAACAGCGCTTAACAGGCCACACGCCTGCGTATAGCTCACAGCCATGCCGCAAAGCGCCGCCAGCAGTGCCAGCCAGGGTGACAACAGCGACAGAATCATCGCCAGCAGCGATACTGCCACGGTGGGCAGGGTGGTTACGGTCACAAACCCCAGCAATAGTTCCCAGGAAAAATGCACCTTAGCAACTCCGCAAAGGTAAACCAGAAACACAAGCGCCGGCACCGCCATTCCGATGAGCTGGCACAGCACCGCTGCACCGCCCACCGATGGTGCGATCCGTCCGGCGATATAACTGACGCCCTGGTTCATGGAGGCGGCATCACTGGCCAGGCTTACACCGCTAAGGGCAGAGATGGCCGAAAGCAGCACGCCCACAAAGCTGCGCATTACCATCATGCCGCACAGGAATGTCATCAGCAGTGTCAGCACCGCCACGATGGGACCCGTGAGCATGTCCCGCTTTTCCAACATGCCGCGCAGAACCTCCTGCGGCCGCGTAAAGCTGTCCAGGAAGGTGCGCGGTAGGGCGCTAAGGGCCGTCAGCAGCGGATTGGCTTCCCGCGCGGTGGGCTGTCCATAGCTGTAGGGCTGCTGGAATCCCGGCGGATAGGTGCCCTGCTGGTACTGCGCATAGGACTGCCTGTAGAGATTTTGCTGCGGATAGGGCTGCTGTGCGCCCATATACGGCTGCTGCGCCGTAGGTGGCGGCATGCCCTGCGTCCCGCTTACGGGCGGCTGCATGCCCGCACCGGGACCTGGCTGCGGATAGACTTGGGGCGTACCCTGGGTATAGCCGGGCATATAACCCGGCTGAGCATAGGCGGAAAGCGGCTCGTTGCAGACGGGGCAAAAAGCCGCGCCCTGCGGAAGTGGAGTTCCGCATTTGGGACAGTTCATATCGTCCCTCCTTCAAAAAGGTCCATGGGAATACGGTCCATCATAGCACGGGCCGAAGCGCGCGTCAATCCTTTGCCGAAAGGGCATAGGGAATCAGGGAACGGTCCAGGAGGTAGAGGCGCATATCCTCCGTTTCCACAATCTGGTCCGACGGAAGCGTCTCCAGGTAAGTGTTCAGCGTTGAAAGGGGATAGTACCGTTCGTCCCAGAAATCCGGCTCGGTAGCAAGTAAAGCTACATTCATTTCATCCAGCGCTGCTCCTACCTCTTCAAGCGGCAAGTTCATCAGCGGGACAATAGGATTGGTCGTGAGCACATAGCCGCGCCCCCTGAGCGGATACTGATAGCCTACCCTTGTAATGAGAATTTTCTGATCCTCCTGTACATGATCCGCTACCTCCATCAGCATGCCATATCGCTGCCGAAAGCCGTTATCCAGAAGGATGCTTTCACTTTCCATCACATCCCGGCTAAAGCGGTAGAAGGTATTGGTATAGCCGGTCTGGTTAGTACCCTTGACCACGCCCAGCAGGCACAGGAGCACGCACAGGCAGGCTGGCAATTTCAGCAGAGCTGGACGCAGGGAGGCGATGACCGGACGCAGCGTTTTCATCCGGGGACGCAAAGCGCTCTGCATCCGTTCCATAAGCGGCAGCCAAAGCGTCTCCAGCGCCGAAAGCGCACCACAGATCATGCCGCAGGACAGCAAAAACCATTGTATCGTGTAGCGCGGCAATTTAAGAAACGAACCGGAAAAGCTGTACAGTGGGCTGTCGAGCAGACCCGTCATAGGTGCAAGGGTAAGCAGCGTATACAGCGCCCAAAACCCGGTTGTAGCTGCTACCGCCACGCCCTCCAAGCGATGGCCTGCGAACACTGCGCTGGGGCCGTCTGCCTGTTTCTCTGCCAGCTGCGCCTTGCGCCGCAGCTGCACCCGGCAGAACACGACATACGCAATCACACACACCAGCGCAATCAAGGCAAGCCTGAATCCCCACTCCCCCACCGGTGTTGCATAGGATTGCAAAATGGAGTCCTTGGCTTCAAGGAAATTGAGGTGGGTGGTGGTTTCCTCCAGCTTGTATTCGATGTCCATATACATGTCGTACCAGGGGGCGTCGGTATAGGTGGTCATCAGCCGCCAGGGCGACATTTCGCCCCACTTG
Organism: Bacillota bacterium; assembly: GCA_023404345.1. Classification (GTDB taxonomy): domain Bacteria; phylum Bacillota; class Clostridia; order Christensenellales; family Aristaeellaceae; genus Limiplasma. The sequence goes on along the minus strand of JAEYCB010000024.1, from coordinate 23,725 downwards.
ACATAGCACCATAGATTGCCCGAAAACCCCAGCAGCGTCCCCGCCGCGCCTGCCAGCGCCAATTCAACCGAGCGCAGCAGCACAACCCCAGCGCCCCGCAGTTTCGTCATGCGCGCTTCCAGGAAGCGCCAGACCACCCAGGCTACCACAATGAAGGGCAGCACCACGAAGCACACCACGTGTGCGCTCATCACCGTAAAGCATACGGCAAAGCTCAAAATCAGCTTGCCCAGATAGGCCTTGCGCGAACCCTGTGGTTCAAGCCCGGCAAAAAACAGCATCGCCCACAAAAGTGCCAAAATCCTCCAGATGTCCCTGGGCGCGCTTTCCACAGAAAAAAACAGATCTGGCACGAGATTGAACAGCACCACACCCAGCAGCACCCAGCGCTTGCGCCCCCGGCATGCCACGATGAGCACAGCCAGATAGGCTGCCGCCATGTAGAAGGTATTCAGTCCAAGTCCGGTAAAGACCGCCTTGTCATTGGGATATCCCACCTGTCCGCCAGTATGGAACAGGCCATAGCTCATATACAGTTCCAGCGAGGGAAAATGGCTGTGCCCGCGGAAATGACCGGTGGTATCGTCCTTTTCCAAGAGGTTTCCCAAATTGCGGTCCTCGCAGTAACGCTGGGCCAGGGCCAAATATTCGCCAGCGTCTCCCCCGCGTACACTTTCCATGCTGGACATGTAGCGCACGCACACCGGCGCAAGCAAAATAACCACGCAAGCTGCAAAACATGCAGCGGCCACCGTGGCCCGGTCCATGCGCAAAAGCACCCGCAGCCGCTGTGCGGCGGTGCGCACGGACGCACCCCCGCGTAAAAAAGCCCGCATCCGCTTAAGGCAGCCAAGTCCCATCCCTGCAAGGGCCACCGCTGCAATGGCCGGCGGCATGCCAATATAGACCCATCTTGGGGCCTGAGGCCACACCAACGCCAGCAGCAACATCCACAGATACTGGCACAGGGGCGTGGCAGCCACGCCTGTCAAAAAGCAGGCAACCCGGTGCCGGGGACTGAACCATCCCCGCAGGCAGAACCATAGGCCCAGCGCCACCGCCTGCAATGCACAGGAGAGCAGGAACAGGTTGCGCCAGCCATTGCCGATGTCAAGCCATGTCATCAGCCCTTCCTCCCTGCTTTGGCCAGCCTGTCCATCTCAGCCATGTAATAGCCGTTGATATCCACCTTTTCGCTCAGGAGCTTCTTTTGCTTTTCCAGCCCGATCTCCTTAAGGCCCGGCGTAGCCAGCAGCTCTTCGGCCCGCGCGGCGGCGCGCTCATAGCGATCCTCACCCTCGTTAAAGCAATCCATCAGATGGAAACGTTCGCTCTGCTCGCGCGTGCTGCCGGACACGATGGTGTTGACATACAGAGCATGCGTACCCAGCACCGCCGCCTCGCTGGCCATAGTCGCCCCCTCGCTGAATACCAGCTGGGCAAACGCCAACACATGATGAATCAGCTCGTAAGGGGTCTTGAGCAGTTTCGGCCGGATCTCCTGCGGCACATCGCCCTCGGCGCTCACATATACGCGGCCATAGCGCTCCAGCCGCTGAACCAGCCGGAGCTTGCCCGCATCGTCCAGTCCATGTTTGCCGATGTCATGGCTGGCGTTCCATGCTACAAAGCGTACCAGGATATATGGCTCGTCCGGGTTGAAACCGCAATCGCGCAGCACCTGCCGGTCCGGCGTGAACACGGAGGGATGAAGATAGAACAGCTCCTTGTAGGTGTCCAACCGCTCCTGACGAGGGCCCAGGTCAGTGAGGAAGGTGCGGGGGGTCAAAATCTTGGTGGAGAGGCGCTTGCAGATGCGCAGCGCAAACTTGCTTACCTCTGTGTCCTCATAAAGCAGGTGAGGTTTTCCGCTTACCCACGCGGCCACCGCCAGCATAGGCGCGGCCCTGCCGATCATGATATCTGGCTTCCATTTGAGCGCCACCAGGGAAAACTGAGCGGATAGCTTTAAAAACAGCAGCGCCTTTTCCACGGGGTTTTTGCCGGTGGATTTGGCACAGCGCACATAGGGAATGCCATAGCGCTCCAGAAGCGTGGAGTTGCCGTCCTTTTCAGCCACAAAGCACATCACCTCGTCGCCGCGCTCGCGCATGCGCCAGATGATATGATGAAACTGATGCACCCACGCCGGGTGCGTAAAGCAGATCATGGCCTTCATTGTTTGTGTTCCTCCCTCGCACGGTCGATTTCCATCTTGCGCACGCGGTACTGCACGTCCTCCAGGAGCTTTCGGTTATCGCTGATCAGGTCAGCCTGCACGCCGGCGACAATCACCTGCACGCCAATCATCAAAAGCGCAGCACACAGAATAAGGGACTGAATGTGCCCGCTACCGGACCCTGTGCTGAAAAAGATAATCAGAAACCTTACCCCCAGCAGCACACCCAGCCCGAAGAATATCCCGCCGATGATGCCGAAGAAACGAAGCGGCTTATACATGGCAAACGCCCGCAGGATGACCGACGAAGAACGCTTCATATAGCGCCACATGCTTTTGAACAAGCGCGAGGGACGCAGTTCCGGATTGGTACGCACGGGCACGCTGGTCATGGGGATACGGTTCCAACCTGCCTGGATGATGGTTTCCAGTGTGTAGGAATAATCGTTGACTACATTAAGGCGCAACGCGCCCTCACGGCTGTAGGCACGAAAGCCGCTGGGCGCGTCGGGAATTTCCGTGTTGGATGCCACACGCACCACCCAGCTGCCCAGGTGCTGAAACATCTTCTTCTTTTTGGAGAAGTGCTCCGTCTCATCAATGGGGCGCTCGCCGATGACAATATCGGCCTTCTTTTCCAGAATGGGCCGCACCAGGCGCTCGATATCCTCGCCACGGTACTGGTCGTCGGCGTCGGTGTTGACAATGATATCCGCTCCCAGGTGCAGACAGGCGTCGATACCGGCCATAAACCCGCGTGCAAGGCCCCGGTTCTGCTTAAAGGATACGATATGCTGGACACCCCATTCGCGGGCGACCTCTACTGTGCGGTCGGTGGAACCATCGTTGATAATCAGGATTTCAATCTCATCCACTCCGTCAATATGCCGGGGCAGATGGTCCAGCGCCACGCGGAGCGTTTCCGCCTCGTTATAGCAGGGAATCTGTATGATCAGCTTCATTGGCAGGACCTTCCTTACGTCTGGTGTGCATATCAAACCAACGCTATCATACCGTTTTTCCCGCCTTCTGTCAACGCCGCACCCAGACGGCAAAAGCCCGAAGGCACGAAACCTTCGGGCTTTGGGTGAGCCGGATCAGTCGGCGCGGTACAGGTCGCGGGTATAGACCTTTTCCGCCACGTCGGAGAGCTCGTCAGCATAGCGGTTGGCCACGATCACATCGCATTCCCGCTTGAAGCGCGCCAGGTCGCGCTCCACTCGGCTGTTGAAGAAGGTATCCTCCTTCAGGGCAGGCTCGTATACCGCCACCCTCACGCCATGGGCTTTGATGCGCTTCATCACGCCCTGAATGCTGGACTGGCGGAAGTTGTCGCTGCCGCTTTTCATGGTCAGGCGGTAAATGCCCACCAGCGGGTCCGGGTTGGCTGGATAGCCTGCCAGCTCCAGCACCCGGTCGGCAATATAATCCTTGCGGGTGCGGTTGGCATCCACAATGGCGCCAATGATGTTGTTGGGCACCTGATCGTAATTTGCCAGAAGCTGCTTGGTATCCTTGGGCAGGCAATAGCCACCGTAGCCAAAGGAAGGATTGTTGTAATGGCTGCCGATACGAGGGTCCAGGCATACGCCGTCGATGATGGAGCGGGAATCCAGGCCCCGCGCCTCGGCATAGGTATCCAGTTCATTAAAAAAGCTCACGCGCAAGGCCAGATAGGTATTGGCAAAGAGCTTCACAGCCTCCGCCTCGGTGGGCCGCATGATGAGCACCGGCGTGTCCGGGTCCAGCGAGCCCTCCTTGAGCAACGCCGCGAAGGTTTCACCCGCACGCCGCAGCTCCGGCTCATCCGGCGCGCCCACGATGATGCGGCTGGGGTGGAGATTGTCGCGCAGGGCGTGCCCCTCGCGCAGAAATTCCGGACTGAACACTAGTCGCGCGCCGGGGTGCTTTTCCAACATCCGGTGTGTAAAGCCTACCGGCACGGTGGATTTTACAGCCATATATGCACGGGGATTGACGGCCAGCACCTCCTCGATCACACTCTCGACGGAGGATGTGTCGAAATAATTGAGATGCGGGTCATAGTTGGTAGGTGTGGAGATGACCACCCAGTCCGCCTGCCGGTAGGCATCCGCCGCGTCCAGCGTGGCGGTGAGATCCAGCTCATGTCCGGAAAGATACGTCTCGATATCTACGTCCTGAATGGGTGCCTGGCGGCGGCCGAGCTTATCCACCCTGACAGGGTCCACATCCACGGCAACCACATGGTGCCGCTGCGACAGCAGCACCGCCATGGCGAGTCCCACGTATCCGATGCCGACGACTGCAATGTTCATCTTTCGTTCCTCCTTCCGCCATGGCTATCATACCCTGTTTCCTGCCGGCTGTCAACGAGCGGCGTGCCACAGGGCAAAGGCCAGAAAACCCGCGCAGGTAGCGAAAGCCGCACCTGTTTCGCACACGCCGGTGTCCTCGTTGACGCTCTCACAGGCCAGGCCATTGTCCATGCGGGTTCGAGCCAGGTGCGCCAGCGCCGTATCCTGGTGGCCGCAAAGCAGGCTGTTGCAGATGGACAGCACCCATGGGTGTGGTGCATGGCGGCAACCAATCTCCGCGATGGACCTGCCTGCGAAGGACAGGGCGTATTCCTCCGAGCGGATGGCATGCACCGTATTTTTCCATACGGGGTCATCCTGGGAGCAGAATCCATAATGCGGCAAAAGCTGGAGGCTGCCCGGCGGCTCGTCGTAGATATCGAAGTGCCCTTCCAGATCCGTGGACCATATGAACTGGCCGTCTCTGACACAACAGCGGTAGATAGCCGCTTTGACGGCATCGGCACGGCCTGCCAAATCCGGACGCTCAAGCCACTCCGAAAGCACGCTGAGAACTCGCCATACCAGCGCATTGTCATAGGTCAGGTAGGGGTAGACGATCTCATCGTCGGTGGGCTGCAAAAAGGTCTCATAGAGCTCAATTTCGGTATGGCGCTTGGTTTCCAGCACATCAAGGATACGAAGAAGGCCTTTTTCTACGCACGGCTCCTCCAGCAGCGTCCGATCACCCGTGCGCGCAAGGTAGCCATCCAGCGCGATTACCGGCGCGCACAATTCATCCAGCTCAAAGCCCGGCTCCAGAAGCGTGCCGTCAATGTAGCGGCTATGCTGCCCCACATTGCGGATCTGCCGGGTAAACACATGCAAAAGGATCTCCCGCGCATAGGCCGAGTCTGTGAGAAGAATCGCCGGAAAGCTCCACAGCAGGCTGTCGCGGTCCCAGTAGGCCGCCGACACATAGTAGCGTGGGCTGCGCGAGGTCATAAGACACAGCTCCTCTGTATCCAGCGTGCGTCCGCTGGCAAAGAAGAACGAAAAGAACAGGTTTTCGTTCATCATCCGTGCGACAGCGTCATCCCGCGCGGGCAGCATGCGCTTCTCAAGCCACTCCTGCGTCTCGCGCAGGCAGCGCTCAAATCCCAGGCGCAACAGATGCTTTGCCGATGTCGCAGCCGCCACCGTTTCGACGCCCACCCCAAAGATCAGCTCCACGCACAAGCGCTCACCCGGCGCAAGCAACTCCCTGCGCCCGCCTTCAAAGGCCATTGCGTCCCAAGTCCATTCCACGTCCGCCTGAGCAATCGGCGCAAAGGCACACAACGGTAACCCCGCCACCTCCTGCATCACAAAGGCGTTGTTCCAGCCGCTGGCCTCCTGCGTGCGCCGCCCGTCTAGTGCTATGGTTTCGTTGACCTCGTGCAAAGTGCTCGTCCATTGCCCTTGCACGCCCAGCCAGATATCCAGCGGCACAGCGCTATGATTTTCCGCCTCCAGGCGCACAAAGAAGGCCCTTTCACCCAAAGGACACAGATAGGTCAACGTCACAGTTAAGCCTTGCATCTCCACCTGTGCCATGGGCACCCAGGCATTTTCCCGCCGCCAGCGAACCGGTGTGAGGGTAACTTTTCGTCCCGCCATCCGCACCATGGGTGCGATCAGCGGCGCACCGCTACCGTTTAGTTCCAGCAGGCCCTTGGCCCCCATATGCAGCACTGTCAGTCCTTCAATGGCTCCCGTATCCTCACGGATGGTGGGCAAAGACAGATATTCGTTTCCTGTCACCTGATAGGCGGGCATGTGCTCTCCTCCTGTCTTACCTATATACAGAAAGGGGAGGCGCATTGCGGGCGCGCCTCCCCATGCGTATGGAAAGAAAATTCGTTTACAGCAGGTCCGCTTCCTCCAGCTGAACCTGAATTTCGTCCAGCGCCTCCTGAGCGGTCATGTCATTGGTTTCCAGCGTGCCAAGCACGTTTCCGATGATCTCGCTCACAGCACCCTGCTCCAGCAGTGCGGGCGGTGCCACAGCGTAATCCATGCTATCAAACACGGCGGCGCGGTTGTCGGGCGGGGTCACATCCAGGTACTGGGTCAGCTTCGTCTGATCGGCGATGGTGGGCAACTCCCAGCTGGCGTCGAGGCGCAGCTGTACAATGTCCGGATCGGAGCCCATGGCGTCCACGAAGCGCGCAGCCGCCTCCTGCTTGTCGCTTTCGGCCGATACGCAGTTGACGTTGGCAAAGAAGAAGGTGCTCTTGTCCTTGAAACCGGGTTCCACAGTGATATCCCAGTCAAAATCGCACTGATCGGTGAAGGTCTGGAATCCCCAGATGCCGGTCACCAGCATGCCAAGCTTGCCCTCGCTGAACAGGTCCCAGTCTCCACGGCCCGCCATATCCTCGGCATTGGGCATCACGCGGTCTTCACCGCGCACACGGGTGAGCATGGCTTCCAGCACGGCCACGTTTTCAGGGGTGTTGACGGTGAAGGCGGTATAGTCTTCATTGAGGAGGCTCCCGCCATTACCCTTAACGGACTTATAGAACTCATTATAGGAAACGGGCTGGTAATAGCCCCAGATGTCATCGCCCAGCGCCCTGATCTTCTCGGCCGCTGCCTGTGCCTCGGTCCAAGTCCAGGTATCGTCCGGGTACTCGATGCCCGCCTGGTCAAACAGCGCCTTGTTGTAGAACAGCACGCAAGTGGAGAAGCTCATGGGCACGGCGTAAAGCTTGCCGTCCGAGCTAACCGCAGAAAGGGTGCCCTCGCTGTAGCTGGCAGGGTCCACCAGGCCGGTGAGGTCCGCGCACGCGCCGCGCAGCATGTAGGCCAGGAAGTTTTCCATGTTCATCTCAAACACGTCTGGCGCATTGCCGCCGCCCACGGTAGTGGCCAGCTTGGTGAAGTAATCGTCATAGCCGGTCAGCTGCACATCCACCTTGATATCCGGGTTCTTGCTTTCAAAGACCTCGACCATCTTTTTCAGCGTTTCTTCCTGCGCGCCGGAGGCGGAGAAGGTCGCATAGGTGATGGTAACCGGCTCCTCGGCAAAGGCCGATCCCGCCAGCGAAAGCGCCACAGCAAGCGCAAGGATCAGGGATACGAGTTTTTTCATGTGGGATACCTCCGTTCATTTTCTTTATTGCAAACGCGCCTTAGCGCGCCAGCTTACGTGAGGGTCATTTCAATCCGCCCAGGCTGATTCCCTGGTCCACATAGCGCTGTGTGGCCAGATATACCACCAGGATAGGCAGGATGGTAAGCACCGCGCCCGCCATGAGCACGTGCTCGTTGTTTTTATACATGCCCTTCATATTGCCCATGACCACCTGCAGCGTCTGCTTGTCGGTGGAGGTAAGGACAATCAACGGCCACAGATAGCTGTTCCAGCTGCCCATGAAGGAAATGAGGGTAAGCGTAGCCAGTGTAGGCGTAATCATGGGCAGCATGATTTTCCAGAACACGCGGTAAAGGGATGCTCCGTCCAGAAAGGCTGATTCAAGATAGGCGTCGTTCACGCCCAGCATGCTCTGGCGCATCAGGAACACGCTGAATGCCTTGCCCAGAAACGGCAGGATGAGTCCGGTGTAGGTATCCAGCAATCCCAGCGACCGCAGAATGATGTAGTTGGGCACCATGGTGACGGTATTGGGAATCATCATCGTAGCCAGGTAGATGCCAAACACCTTGCCCGAACCCTTGAAGGGCAGCTTTGCAAACACAAACGCCGCCATGGCTGAGGACGCCACCTCCGCCACCGTACAGCCCACGGCCAGCAGGAGGCTGTTGAGGCTGGCGCGTGTAAAGGAAAAGCCCTGCATGTTGAACACGCGCTCGTAGCCCTCCAACGTGGGACGCTCGGGAATCCAGCGAATAGGGATGGTCCGGATCGCTTCCTGCCCCTTGACGGACGAGGACAACATCCACAGAAACGGCAGAATTGTTACCAGCAAAATGACCGCCAGCATCAGGTAGAACAGCGTTCCGCGAAAAAGTCGCATGCGGGAGGATTTACGCATCGTAATTCACCCACCTTTTCTGCATCCAGAACTGCACGGCCGTAAACACCAGCAGGAGCACGAACAGGATGCAGGCATAGACGCTGGCCATGCCCATTTTGTACTGCACAAAGGCGTATTTATAGATGCGTTCCAAAAATACCGTGGTGGCGCCGCCGGGCCCGCCGTCGGTCATGATGAGTACGGAATCGAATACCTGCAGGCCATAAATAATGTTGATGACAATCAGTAAAAACAGGGTGGGCGAAATAAGCGGCAGAGTAATGGAAAAGAATTTCTTGGCGCTGCTGGCACCGTCCAGGTCAGCAGCCTCATAGTAGCCTGGATCGATGGACTTGAGGGCGGCCAGTACCATCAGGGCGTAATATCCCGTGTCCTTCCACACAGAGGCCAGCACGATGCCGGGCATGGCCCATGTGGCGCTGGACAGCCAGGCCGGGCCCTGGATGCCTACCACTGCAAGCATTTGATTAAGCAAGCCATACTTGCCGCTGAGCACCCACTGCCATACCACTGCCGCCGCCACCCAGGAGGTGATAACCGGCGTATAACACACTGTGCGGAACAGGCCATGCCCGCGGAAGGATTTGTTCAAAATCAGGGCCTCACCTACGGAGGTTATCATAATCAGCGGCAGATACAGGCCCAGGTAGGTGAAGGTATGCGCCAGCACGCCGCGAAACTCACGGCCGGTGAGCACCCGCACAAAGTTTTTCAGTCCCACAAAGGTCATGCTTTCCATGGGCCTGAGCAGGTCGTAGTCCATCAGGCTGAAGAAAAGCGACCCAGCGATAGGCAACAGGCAAAAAACCACGATGCCCACCAGAGACGGCAACAGAAAAATCGCCGTGGCGCGCCTGCGTCCCGCACTGTCGGGTAAATACATCCCTCATCCCTCCTTTTCGATTCGTCCCTTTCCATCCTCAATGATCAGGCGCAGACGCTGACCCCGATGGTACACGTGCAGGGATGCGCTGCGAATCTGCGGGGGCAACCTGGGAGACAGGCGAAGCTTTCCGCCATCGCTCCACAGGCCCAGCGCACCGTACACCAGTGCCTGCCAGCTGGCGCCCAGCGCCGCCACGTGGATTCCTTCGCGGCCGGTATTACCCAGTTCGTCATTCAAATCAAAGTACAGTGAGCGCTCAAAGTAGCGCCATCCTTCCTCCTCAAGGCCCAGCTGAAAGGCCAGCAGTGCATGAATGCCAAAGCTGAGCGAGCTGTCATGCACAGTCAGGGGTTCGTAACGTTCCCATACGGCACGCTTTTGACGGGGAGTAAAATCGTTTGGAAACAGAACCATCAACTGTACCAAATCGGCTTGTTTCAGCGCCCTGTACCGCTGCATGCGGTCAAAGCACACGCTTTTATACAGCGGCTCGCCCTGCGCGTGTGCAGCCGGCATGGGTTCCAGCCGGTCAAACAGCTCATCCTGAAGATACAGGCTTTTCTGTGGGTCGTAGAGCAGGGTCACGTGCTCATCAAAGTGCCGCATACGTTCGCGCTCTGCACCGTCCATGGCAGCGTGGGCCAGCGCCAGCCGCACGTTATGCCGGGCAAGATAGTTGGTAAAGGTGTTGTTGACCGCCGCGCCACAATATTCATCCGGGCCCTTCACAAAGAAGCTGGAATACTGCTTTTTGCCCGGTTCCCAGGTGAAGCGGCTGAGCCAGTAACGCGCCGTCTCCAGGTACATCTGCGCTATCTGCGCATCCAGCGAACCGTCGCCGGTGATGTCACGGTAACGGTCTGCCGCGTAGGCCACATCCGCCGTAATATGCGTTTCGCACAGGCCGATATCCCAGCTTTCACATTGCTCACTACCGTCGGCAGCGCTCATCCACGGATATCGTGCGCCACAGAGGTTTTGGCGGCGTGCCAGGGCGCGCGCTGCATCCAGGCGGTCCAAGCGGTAGCGCACAAGGTTTCGCGCCGCCTTCGGCTTGTGCCAGCAGAAGAAGGGAAGAAGGAATACCTCCGTATCCCAGAAGGTATTGCCCTTATAGCGCCCATGCGTAAGTCCACGGGCCCCGATAGACACGTTGGGGTCCTCTGATGCATTTGCGCACAGCATCTGAAACACGTTGTAGCGCAGCGCACCCTGAATGCGCTCATCTGCATCGAGATGGATATCGCAATCCTGCCACAACGCCTCCCATGCCGCTGTGTTTTCGGCCCAGGGGTCCTGCGTGTCCGGGTTGGGCGCTTCGTCATCCAAAAGCACACGCACGCGCTTTTCTACCGTGAGACGCTCGCCCGCACGCAAAGCAGCATGCGTTTCCTGGGGAGCGTCGCAAAGGATGCGCAGCTCACGCCCTGTATGTACCGTGCGCATCACCAGCTCATGCCCGCGCTGGTGCACAGTTTCCAGCAGGCGCACGGTCTGCGTTTCTTCCATCATCTGATCGTCATGGACAGGCAGATTGCTTACCTGCGCATCCATCACGCTTTGCACCTGTACCCTTGTATTTTGAAGCGCCGTAAGGGTCAGCTGCACGCATAAAAGTTGCCGGTCCGCCATGCTGGCCATACGCCGGGCCTCCACGGCCACAGTACGTCCGCGCCAGCGTTGGGTCAAAACGCCTGTACGCAGATCCAATTCTTGTGAGACCTGTCCCGGCTCCTCCCCCACTACACGCAACCCCAGCACATCGGGCAGCTGTACCATATCCGTCACGCCGGGACGGATTGGCTCGAAGAATCCCGCGCGAAACACAGCATGCTCATACGACCGGCGCTTGGGCGTTTGCAGGCTGAATCCCCGCATGCCCAGGTTTCCATTTCCAAGTGCAAAAAGTGATTCCGAATAATCGCTTACCGGGCCGTCCAGCGAAATGCGCCACGGCTTGATGCGCACATCACTCATCGGTCCTCATCCTTTCATATACGGGTATGCGTTCCAGCGGACATTCCACGTAAATTTCCTGGTTGCCCGAAAGTCTTTCACCAGTAAAATATTCGCGCCACATTCCCTTGGGCAGCCACACCGCGCGTCCCTTTGCGCCCTCCTCCACGATGGGGGCAACGAGCAGATCCCGGCCCAGCATATACTGATCCTCGCATTTGAGTGCCCGCTCATCACCAGCAAAATCCAGACACAGGTGAGCCATCATGGGCCGGCAAGCCGCCACACAATGTGCTGCCTCCCGCGTCAGATAAGGTTGCAGCCGCCGCCTTAAGCGCGCGTACCCAACTGCAATATCCATCAGCTTGGGAGCTCCCAGCTTTTCCGCCAGGTTCCACGGGCTGCGATCGTTGTTGAAGCCATCCTCATGTGTGGCATAAAACTGGCCGGAACGCGGCTCGGCGTGCCACTGCATCACGGGACAGAAACAGGCCATAGCGGTGGCACGCAGGTAGAGTTCGGCCGTAGGCAACTCTCCGGCGAAACCGCCGATATCGAATCCCCAGAACAGAATTCCCGACAGCCCGGCACTCAGTCCTGCCACAAGCTGTGCCTGAAGCTCTGACCATAGACTCAGCTGATCGCCTGCCCAGTGCAAAGGCCGTGTCTGCGCCCCGGTGAAATCCGCACGGCTGAAAGTAACGCCCGCCACGCCGTTTGCACGCAGAAAGTCATGGTACGCGCCCACGTAGCGTGCCGGATAGCGGTTGTGTCCGCTCAACCCGTCCGTACCATCATGCAGCCGCGCGTCCTGTGGAAAGAGGAACTCTCCGCCGTCTGTCTTGAAACCCTCCACGCCCATGTCCAGCAGGTATTTTCGCTTTTCGAACCACCAGCGCACAGCGTCGGGATTGGTGAAGTCCAGAAGCAGGCTGTGGTGAAACCAGTTTTCCGTGATGCGGTAGGGCGTTCCATCTGCGTTTTTTACGCAATACCCTTTTTCGATGGCCTCTCGCTCGTCGTTGCGCAGTGCCTCGCAGGGCGCGCCGTTCCATTCGTATTTGATGACCGGAATCTGCCACAGCACCAGGTGCAGCCCGTTCTCTCGGATGCGCCTGACGGTTGCGGCAGGGTCCTTCCAGCTTCCATCCCCATTCCAGCGGTAAAAGGTCTGCTCGTCGCTCCATGCCTCCAGCACCATAACATCGGCAGGATAATCGTGTGCTTTGAGCGCGGCCAGCTGCGCATCCACCTCGCGGTCGCAGTTCCAGCCATTGGCGCTAATCCACAGGCCAAAGGCCCACTCCGGCGGCAGAACCGGCTCGCCAGTCAGCCTGATGAAGTGTTGGAGCATCTGCGCAGGCGCGCCGAAAAACAGCCGGTCACGGCTCAGGGTTTCCCCCTGCGTTCGCCGCGCCACGGACAGGCCGTCCGCAAAGTTCAGCTCCGCGGGAATATCGCCCTCACAATACCAGCCGAGGCCGGTTTCGCTCATAAAAAAGGGAATAGGCAGATAGGTCTGATTTCCCTGGCGGGTAAACTTTTCCACTACGCGGCCATTGCTGCCGCCCTCGCGCTGGTTGACGCGGTCAAAGCGTTCACCCATGCCCCAAACATAGCGGGCCGGAAGCTGTCCTTCCAGCCGCAGGGATGCGATACATCCCGACGCCGTTTCGCGCAGTATGTAACGGTCAATGGAAAAAACAATTTTACTTAAACGTTTCAGTTGGCAAAATGGTTCCTGCTGCGCCAAAACCAAACTTAAATTTTCTTCCAGCATCCACTGCGCTGTCTCGCAGGGCAAACCACTGACAGGCCGGGTATGCGCCTCCATGCACAGCGCGCCCTCCGCGCGAGAAAAGGTGACGGCAAATCCGTCAAACAGAGCGTGCAACCGGTTTTCATCCTCCAGAATAGCACGCGGCTGCGAGATCCGTCGTTCCCGGAGCGGCTCAAAAGTAAAGCCAGCACTCTCTTCATCACGTGTTACGATGCGATAGCAGATCTTCTGTCCCAGCGCAAAGCCACCCAACAAGAAATGATAATACCGGCCATCTGTGCCTTCGGGAGCGATTTCGCGTTCCGTGCCTCCGTCCACGCACAGCAAAAGCGCAGGCCTTCCATCTTCCTCGTCTACGCGGCAATCCACCCTGACCGGCTCCATCGCCAGGGGCATTAAGGGATGGCGGGCGAAGCCGCAATCTTCAAAGGGAACCAGCCCTTCCGGCAAATGTTTGAGCATCACTGCGCCCTCCTTTCCATCACCGAATCCCGTTCCACCAGCGACAGCGGTAAGATGCATTCCATCCGCTCATGAGCACCCGCTGCCGCCTCCATAATCAGGCGTACCGCCTCAGCTCCCTTGCGTGCGATGTCCTGGTGCACCGTGGTCAACGAGGGATAACAGATGCGGGAAAGATATACATCGTCAAACCCCACCACCGACAAGTCCTGCGGGATGCGCAGCCCATGCTGCAACAGCCCTTTCACCAGGCCCACGGCCAACACGTCCGCCGTAACGAAGGCGGCAGTTTGCATCCTCCCGCGCCGCACATACTCATCGGCGGCCTCTACGCCATATTCATAGGATACGGTCTGAGAATACAGGGCATCATCATTAAGCCGGATGCCCGCCGCCTCAAGCGCGTCGCAGTATCCCTGATAGCGTTTGCTGTTGACGCCATGTTCACGGATGGAGCCGCTGACGAAGGCAATCTCCCGGTGCCCCTTTCGGATCAGATATTCAGTAGCCATGCGCGCGCCCTCGCGATCCTCAATGCCGATGGTGTGAAATGCCGCGTCCTTGACGTAGCTGTCCACCAGCACGATAGGCACATTCATGCTGCGCAGCTCCTCGAGGTTCCGACCCGGGTATGCACCTACGATAATGATTCCGTCCACGCCCCGGTTCTGGGCGACGTTTACATAACTCTGATCCTCCTGCGTTCCGCTGAGCAGCAGGTGGTAGCCATTTTTGCGGGCCGTATACTCTATAGCGCTAAGCAGTTCCCCATAAAAAGGATTGGAAAACATAAATTCCTTGCCGGGTTCTGTTTGCGGAATAAGTACGCCGATCAGGTTGGAACGGCGGCTGGACAGGCTTCGGGCATTTAAATTGGGCACATAATGCAGCCGCTGCACCGCCTCCAGCACACGCTGAGTGGTTTCGGCGCTGATGGTTTCGGAGGGATTACGGTTGAGCACATAGGATACCGTCGTGGCAGATACGCCAGCTTCACGGGCAACATCCTTGATGCTCACGCGCTTCATGGGGCCGACAGCTCCTTTCGGAAAAGCGGAGAAAGATTCACTTAAACGTTTCAGTATCAAAAGTATACCCTATTACACCAGGCTTGTCAATGGGGTATACAAAATTTTTCCGGATTAGCTCCTTTGCTCCGTCATCAGCCACAGCAGCAGCGGGGCACACAGGTACAGCGGCATGGCGTAGCGGAAGTATCCGTTGACCGCCGAAAGCAGGCAGCCTGCCAACGTAAAGAGCGCAGGCACGGTACATAAAAGCCGCCCCTTGTTTCTACGCAGCAGCCACACTGCACTCATCAACACAATCCAGCCATAGAGTCCCGGCGACACCACCAGCCGGTATAACGGGTTTTGAGCCAGGCGGTCGGTAATCGTTTTCAGGCCTTCGCTGAGCGGATTGATGGTATAATCGTACAGTCCTTTAACGCTTGCCGTACGGGTTGACTGGTCGCCAATAAGCAAAGTGGGCTTGATGGTGCTCATGTAGCCGGGGTAAAGATAGCCATAGGTGTTATGAAAAGTCGCGCTTAGACAGGTCATGGGATTATCCAGCACAATTCCGGGCCATGCCTGCCAGAAAGCGCGCTTTTGCTCTGGCGTTGCATCCTCGCGCCACAGGACTTTGACGGGATCGCTCAATTCGCCATTGTAGACGGATTTCAGCTCCTGCACCGGCAAAACGCCCGCCACCGCCTGCTCCTGTTCCTGCGTCAACCCGCCGCCTGCTGCCACACGAGCCACCTGCTGCAACGGCAGCGAATAGTTTTCGCTCTCCGGCGTAGGCGCGATATTCAACCCCGGCAGTATCAGAAAATGAAGCGTCCCATACACAACCAGCACGCATGCGGCTGCCAGCACAGGCAGACGCCACGCGCCGCATGTCCGGCGTTCCCGGGGGTGAAGCGTCCAGACCAGCAGCAGTGCAAGCGTAAGAAGCGCCAGAAATATACCCGGATTGCGCAGAAGTGTACACAACACAGCCGCCACGCATAGGCCCACAGCGCGGCCTGCACTGCACACGGCCGGCTCGTCCGTCACGCGTTTTACCATCAGCGACAAAAACAGCACCGCCATGGCAAAGTTGGTGTCCTTGCCAACGCAAAACGCAAACACCGGAAAGATAGGGCACAGCGCATAGAAAGCAAGCGCCAACCAAAACAGCCAGCGCGGAGCCGCGCTCAGGCGGATGCCGTCCAAAAGAGCCCCCATCAGCCAGGCCATTAGCGCCGACTGTGTTACGCAATACAGCGCCACGCCCGAATCTGCACTGCCCAGCCACAACCCAAGCTGCCGGAACGCGCCCAGCATCCATGTCTGAAATACGGGGTTGGCATTGCTCATGGGCGTAAGGCCCATGAGCTCCTTGAGCTGGCTGATGCTGTCATTGCTTACCGTACCAGGGAACAGGCACAAAAACCACGGCAGCCAGCAAGTCCATAGCAGCAAACCCAGCCAGACAGGCGCGGGGCTACGTAGCAGCGGAATGCATCTTTCACCCGCTTCTCCAGGTGCTGAAAGCGCCTCCAGCACCAGCCGCATGGCTGCAAAAATCATGAGCGCGTAGCCTGCAAAGTCCAGCACTGCCTGCATCAGTCGGCTGGTCACAAGCTTCGCCGTACCCACGGCAGCAAAGCTATGTCCCAGCACCACCACCCCGGCCAGTGCCGCAGCCAGTACGCCCAGGCGCATCGGTGCAAACGGCCGGCGCAGCCTAAAAAACGCGCCATAGAGCATCCACGCTGCACCCGCCGCCAGTGCCCACAGAGCCGCACCTGGCAGCACAGGTCCTTGCGCTTCCGGAAGATCCTTTTGTGCAAGCGCCAACAAGGTGATTGCGCAAAACGCCGCGCGCGCAAGCTGCTTTTTCCAGTCCAGCCGGTTATGCATGGCCGTACCTCCCCGCCTTACATCCAAAGCCATCATAGCCGCTTTTGCCCCTTCTGTCAAACCTGGAAAAACCGTACAGGAATGATTGACAGGCCC
Organism: Bacillota bacterium; assembly: GCA_023404345.1. Taxonomy (GTDB): domain Bacteria; phylum Bacillota; class Clostridia; order Christensenellales; family Aristaeellaceae; genus Limiplasma. The sequence continues at coordinate 7,138 of JAEYCB010000024.1, read as the reverse complement.
TCTGGCGGATGATAGACTTTAAGGTGGCGCGGTTTGGGCCGCACGCTACCGAATGCGTTCAAAAAGCCATTTATAAGGCAGGGATGCAAATGACGCCTTTGTTGGATATAGAGACGGGAACTCTCACCTTTTCAAACGGCCTGCGCCTGGAGGCACTGATGGCCCCAGCGGCGCTTTCGGGGCGGTATGCCACCCTGCGTGATCGGGAATTGTTCCTGGAGCCCTGCCCCGTAACCGGCGGCACGCTGGCTCCCGTCTGTCTGTTTCAGGAGGGAGCTCTGGTGGCTGTTACGCTGTACGTAAGTGCCGCGGCCGGCAAGGAACAGCCGGGTGCGGAACGCCAGCGCGCTTTTCTGATGCGCCGCCTGCACCTCAAGGATCCGTGTCCCGACACCATGGGCAGCGTACGTGTACGCTGTCCCTTCGGTGAATTGCTGATTTCCACCGATCCTTATACCGGTCAGGCATCAGCGCTGATATCTTATATGCCGGAGGGTTGATGCCTCCGCCATACCAAAGGGAGTTGAACTACCATGCAGACGGCGCTTGCGCCCATCATGCGGGATTATCTGATCCGTTTTCAGCAGACAGCCATCAAGGAAACGGGCCGCCGGCCTCTCACCTTTCTGCGCACCCCGCTGGATGAAAAACTGCTGTTGCCCGGCTGTCAGCGGCCTGGCTATGCCTTTTGGCAACCTATCCCCTGGCAGGATGGAAATGTGCCGCTGGGGCCGCAGGCAGACCAGTTTCATCGCAGCATTATAGAATATCTGTCCATGTGTCAGTTCCTGGAGATTCACTTTCATCTTCCGGTGGCTCATATGAACAGCCCGCTGAGCTTTTTGTACAACCGCACCTTTGAAACCTGTAAAAACACCGAATCTGCGCCTCCTTCACGCGCCTTTGAAGAGGCCGCGTTCTACCAAAGGGAGCATCCCTCCCTGCCGCTGGCTTACTGCATGGCCGCTACCTGCGACGATGCGGAGCCGCTCTTGCTCATGCTTGGCGCCGAAGACGGGCAGGCCTTTATCCAGCATGCAACGGGCGATCCCTCACCGCTGTATCTAAAGCTGGGCGTGGATCGCCTGCTGCCCAAGCTGCAATTTGTCTACGACATCTGATTACGGCGCACCCGCCGGAAAGGAGGTGCGGCCATGCGCCTCACCACGCGACAAACGGGAATCATCAGCTATGCCGGTTTGGATGAAGGCGCGCTGTGGGCCGCCGCCAAGCGCATGTTCGCTCAGGCGGATGAGCCCGTGCCCGATCGCTTCCGGTCCTTTTTGCCCATCTTTCCGATCGAGCTGGTCCAAAATATGAGCTACGTGGGCCGTCGGGAACGCAATCTGGCCAAAGTGTCACCCGCAGGTTTTTCCACTGACCCGGACGAATACCACCGCCTGCTTTGCGCCGAGCTTCCCGACCTGTACTCCGGAGAAAATCATCTGCGCAACTTTGATTCAGAAGGGCGCTACCGGGGCGGCGGCGCAGTGACGGTCGATAAAGCCTGGGCTACATTGTTTCCGCAGTACCAGCCATTTCTGGGCGAACGTCTGGTCATCCACATGATCGGTGGGGGCCATCAAGCCGTGGCGGTCCCGGAAAGCGTGTTTCCGCGGGGCGGTGGAATTTTGGAGGGGGCCGAACGCGAGCTGCGCATCACGGCACGCTGCGCACATTACATGGCCTATCTGAAAACGCGCCTGGAGATGGGCGAAAAATACGATCCTGTGCGCTTTGAGGAGGATTATCTGCGCCTGAATGGGCTCAGCGCCGTGTGCGTACGCCAAAAGGACCTGGGCCGCGTAATGCAGGATCTGAGTATTCTGCGTGGTCTAGACGGCGGCAGCACTGAGGAAAAGGGACTCTATACGCTTAATGCCAAGCGCGCCGAGGGTGTCAGGCAGTACGTTCCCTGGCGCTATGCCTGTGATACCTTCGAAGAATCGCCTGTCACGCGCACCACGGCGCGTCTGCTCCAGCTTGCTTTTGATGAGGACGGCGCGCCGGGCGACCTGTGGGTCTCCTACCAGGACGCCGGTGCGTATATCGACCGTCAGCGCATGACGTTGGATGTGCGCGCCCTGTGCGAAGGGTTCCAGCTCGCTCCTGCCTATGATCCCGCTACACGCGGCGGACGCTATCCCACCGTAGTGCGTGTGGCTGCCGTGCGCGACCGCGAGCTGCGGCCCCTGATGGCCGATGCGCTCAACAATCCTGCCTACGGCAGCGGCATGAGCCCATTGGGTATGCTCAACAAGCTTGTCTATCTGCCCGATAGCCGCGAGTTGCTACGGCAGCATCGCCTGGTATTAGAACCTGTGTCTCTGCGCTGCGAAAACGCCAGTGTCAGCACGGAGGAGTATCGGCGTATGCGCGCGATGGCCCGCTGCCAAGAATGGAAGGGCCGTCTGGTAGATGCGCTTTACCGTCGTGAAAGCGCCCTGTCCCAAATTCAAGTGGGCGTTCCCGCGTATGATCGCGCAAACGACCTTCTCACCCAGCGCGTGGATGCCGTGGAACGCGAGGTACAGCATGCTGCCGTATCCTTGCCCGGCAGCCAGCTCAGCGGATACGACGCGGACATCGATTACCTGCGCCGCATGTGGCGGCATCGTGAGGGCGTACCCGAAGGAGAAAAGCAGGAGGGAGTACTTTTCGCGCCCGACACATTGCGCGAATTGTGCATCGAAAGCGGCTACGCCATGCGCAGCGCCGTCCGCACGTTTGACCTTGCGGACCTGCTGACCGAAACACCCACGGATGAGCTTGCGCCCACACCGGAGAAAGGTACAACCGAGCCGCCCCTGCCAGAGCAGACTGTTCCCGAAACGCCCATGGGCCCCTCCTCCGCTGGTCGCAGCGAGGCTAAGGAAGCGGCTTGCGCCGAGGCGGAGCCCTCCGCCCCGGAGGCCGCGCCCGCTGCCAAGCCAACCAAGGCCCTGCGCAGGGTCAAGGTCAAAAAGACCGTTAAAACACGCCCTTCTCCCATGCCGCGCTTTGAGCAAATCGACATGTTTACGGCAGTGGAACCGGGCACGCCGGACGTCCTGTCTCCCACCCCCACCAAAGCCGCCGTACCCAGTGAAGCGCCTGCACCATATGTAGTGCGGTCACTTTCCCAACTTACCGGTGCAAAAAGCGCAACCCGTCCCAGCATGATGGCGCAACTTTTGAAAGGAAACGAAGACAACGATGCTGACAGGCGGGACTGACCCGCCGGAGGTGTACTATGGCAACCGTACTCAAGGGCCTGCAAATCGCCCGCGATATTCCCTACCGCGAACCGGACGCCCTGTTTGCACTGGGTGGTGCGGACGGCATGGGCAAAAGTGTCTATCTGCCGGTAGGTGCCAGCCTGATCGACCGGCATATGTTGGTTCTGGGCAGTCCTGCCACCGGCAAAACAAATATGCTGCTGCATCTGGCCCGCGGGCTGCGCGCCAACCTGACTGAAAATGATGCTCTGGTTATTCTGGACCCCACGGGCGAATATTACAATGCCCTGTACCAAAAGGGTGATGTGGTCTTTGCCGATGATAAGCGCGCCACCGGTCCCGATGGCCAGGAGTGCTGGAACCTGTTTGAAGAACTCACTGATGACAGCCGCTTGATTGAGGATGCCTCTGCATTATTCGGCCTGCTGTTTGAGGACCGCATTCAAAGTGCTGCGCATCCCTTTTATCCCACCGCCGCACGCGATCTGATCATGGCGTTGGCGGTCTATCTCAAACGCAGGGGGGACAGCGAGCTATGCACCTGTCAGGCCCTGCGTGAGCTGATTGACGGCTTCGACATGGAAAGCATGTGCCAAATTCTTGATACTGCGCCGGAGTTCCGCGCCTTTGCCAGCTATCTGGGCGACGGCGAACGCGCGCAGGGCGTGGTGGCTCATTTGCAGCAGGCCGCACGCGAGCTGTTGGCCGGACGTTTCGGCAGCCGGGGTACGCTGGGAATACGCAAGCTGTTGCGTACGCGTGGCGGCCGAATCCTGTTTATCTGCTATGACCCGGCACGCGGCCCGCTGACGCGGCCAGTGTTTACCTCCTTGGTGGACCTGTGCCTGACTGAAGCGCTTAGCCGCGTGGAGCGCGACGGTACCGTAACCCTGTTGCTGGACGGTCCATGTGTATTGAACCGATTGCCGCATCTTGAGGATGCTCTCTCTCTCGGGCGTTCCAGAGGCCTGCGTATCCTGATGGCCGAGACCGGCGTGGGCGCAATCAAGGCGCGCTATCAGGCGGAAGCGGGTCCTATGTTGGGGCAAATCGGCGCCACCGTTGCCTTCCGCCTTTGGGATCGAGAAAGCCGCGCCTATGTTAAAAGCCTCTATGGCCGCCACCGCGCGGTAGAAAGCTATCGCTCCACCGTACAGCGGGGTATGGTGGAACAGGTGATGGATGAGCACGTCATCAGTGACGAGGATCTCACCGCCCTGCAGACGGGTGAGAGTATTATCGCTACACTCCACTATCCGCCCTTTCTGTTCCGGTTGCGGCCCTATGGCGCAGAGCCTGTCGGACATTTCTGAATGATTCCCTTCCTTTCGATTCAAAAAAGCGCGGCATCCGAATGTCTTCGAAATGCCGCGCTTTTCATCTGTCGCTTACCGGTAGGCCTTGATAATAGCCTGAGTGCCCAGGTCTCCCTGTCCCTGCTCCTGCATGCGCTCATAGATGCCCAGCACCTGCTTGAGCACCGGCAGCTCCGCGCCACGCTGGTCTGCCTCCTCCACGGCGATGCGCATATCCTTGATAAAATGCTTGATGTAGAAGCCTGGAGCCCAGTCCTCCTGCTCCATTTTGCGCCCATTGTTGCTCATCTGCCAGCTTCCGGCCGCGCCCGCCGAGATACAGTCCAGCATGTTGGAGATATCCAACCCACTAGCTTCACCGTAGCGGATGGCCTCAGCCACGCCCGCGACGCATCCCGCAATGGCAATCTGGTTAGCCATCTTGGTATGCTGACCGCTGCCTGGCCCGCCGGTAAGCGTAATGCTTTTACCCATCGCTTCAAACAGCGGGCAGCACGCCTCGAAATCTGCCTTATCACCGCCTACCATGATACTGAGGGTAGCATTGCGCGCACCGCTGTCTCCGCCGCTCACAGGTGCATCCAGTGGCCTCAAGCCTCGCTGCTTCGCTTCAGCGGCGATACGCTGCCACAGCGCGGGGCTGGTAGTGGTCATGTCAATCAGGTACGTGCCGGTCTTGGCGTTATCCAGAATACCATCTGTTCCCAGATAGACCTCCTCCACGTCCTTGGGAAAGCCCACGATGGTAATGACCGCATCCTGGTCCTTCGCACAGGCACCGGCGCTCTCCGCCCAGGCTGCGCCTTCTGCCAGCAAGCGGTCCGCCTTGCTCTTGGTGCGGTTATATACCGTCAGAGCATGCCCTTTCTCCATCAGATGCCTAGCCATGCTCTCGCCCATTACGCCGATGCCGATAAAGCCGATCTTCATTGATATTGCCTCCTTGCCGATTTGCGTTTGCTTTATCATATCACAGCGTCAGGGGTAGAGCAAGCCGTAGCATTTCTGGCACAGCTAAGCAACATTAATAGGCAGTGAAAAATAAGATTCCCGCTGTATCCATAAACCAACAAACAAAACAAAATTGGTCGTGCAATTCAACGTCGAATGTCAAAAAGAAAAGAGGCGAAGCTGAACGCATAAAGCTTATATCAAAATGCTTGTCACTCCTCCTGACAGCGGTGCTCGCTACCGTTGCTTGCGCTCTCCCCGCTGCTGCATCGCCTGCCGCAGAAGTGGACCTTCCCACCCTTCTTTCCACCGCAGATGGCTTTGTGAAGGCCGAGAAAAACCTGTATTTCACCGCTGCGCAAAGTCTCTACCGCTGGAAGGAGGACGAAAGCGCCTCGCTCATCGCACAGGGCATAGGCGGACAGCTTGTGGGCGACACGGATGCGCTTTATGCACTTGACTTCAGCCGTCGCACATTAACCCGGCTGCCCCTTAGCCAAGCCGCTCCCGCTGTTCCCGCCGAAGTCTATCCGTTGGATTCTCCCGCTCTGCTAGATGCAGCGGGGGCGCCACGGTTGCTACGCGGGTACGCCGCTTCGGGCGGATGGCTGTTTCTGCTGGTTGAAAGCGATCTGCCTCTGAAGACGGACCTGTTGACCCTACGCCTGTCTGACGGGCGGTGGCAGATGATGGAGCGCCAAAACATCCAGGCTATCGCCGCGTGTGGGAATGGTACCGTGCTGATGGCCTCCTATGACATCCGGGACGAGATGTCCGGCTGCGAAATCCTCCGATATAATGCCGAAAGTGGCGAGAAGGCCTTATTTGCTGCTCTGCCCTCACCGCGCCCGTGAGCTATGCCTGCCTCGTTGACGGTCGCTATCTGTCGCTTCGCGCAGCCGGCGGCATCACAGCTATCACGGCCGACCTGGAGGGCATTGAGCCCGTTGGGTTGACGTTTGCAGATTGCAGCAGCATTTCCTTGCAGGACAATTCCGCCTTTATGCAGGCTTATCCTCACGTCACGGTCCGCTTCCGCAATAACCCGCCGGGCACCAATTATGCAGTCGAGCTGATTACGGGCGCTCACACCGTGGACGTGTATCTTTTCCAGGCGGCGTCCCTGCAGTATCGCGCGCTGATTTCCAAGGGTTACGCTCTGGCCCTGTCTCAAAACGAGATTCTCACGGAATCGGCTGCCTCCTACGCTCCCTTCCTCGCCGAAGCGCTCTATACCCCAGAGGGCGCATTGGCCGCCATTCCCATAGGCGATATCAATGCGCCACTTCTGTACGAAGTTCAAAGGAGCTGACTCCATATCTACGCGTCCACACAAGGACGGGGCTCAATTTCTTCACTACAGTATCCCAAGAGATGATTGGACTGCTTAATCAATATGTGCAGGGAGCAATCGATGTAGAGCATTTTATCAACCGGTATGCCACTATGGCGCGGATGATGATGCTGGAAAGCGCACTGAATTGAAAATAGAAATACAAAAAGCCCCGCTTGCTTGCACAAGCGGGGAAAGGGAATGCGGCAGCGACCTACTCTCCCGGGCCGTCTCCAGCCAAGTACCATCGGCGTGCTGGGGCTTAACTTCTGTGTTCGGAATGGGAACAGGTGGAACCCCCAGGCCATTGCCACCGCAAA
>JAEYCB010000058.1 GCA_023404345.1 Bacillota bacterium | reverse complement strand
GGAACGGCTGGTCCGTCGCACGCTGCGGCGCGGGAATGTACTCGTCCACCGCGTCCATCAGCTCGAAGATGCACTGCGTCTCCTTGGCATTGCGCACATCAGCGCCGCCATTCTGCACGTACTCCAGAGCCACCAGCGCGCTGCCCTTGATGATCGGAATGTCGTCGCCCGGGAAGTCGTACTGGCTCAGCAGCTCGCGGATTTCCATCTCCACCAGCTCCAGCAGTTCCGGATCGTCCATCATGTCCGTCTTGTTCATGAACACCACGATGTAGGGCACGCCTACCTGACGGGCAAGCAGAATGTGCTCGCGGGTCTGCGGCATCGGGCCGTCGGGAGCGGACACAACCAGAATCGCGCCGTCCATCTGCGCAGCACCGGTGATCATGTTCTTCACGTAGTCAGCGTGGCCGGGGCAGTCCACGTGCGCGTAGTGGCGCTTGTCCGTCTCATACTCCACGTGCGCGGTGTTGATTGTAATTCCACGCGCTTTTTCTTCGGGCGCCTTGTCGATGTCTTCGTACTTCATCGCCTGCGCGTCGCCCAGCTGAGCCAGCGTCATCGTGATCGCCGCGGTCAGCGTCGTCTTGCCGTGGTCAACGTGGCCGATCGTGCCGATGTTAACGTGCGGCTTGGTGCGTTCAAATTTCGCCTTAGCCATGAGTTATTTCCTCCTTACATATCCAGAGAACATTTGTTGGGAATATGCTTTCAAGCACCTGTGTGCTTTGGTTCAGGTCATTCGCCCTTGCGCGCGCCGGTCACCTTTTCGGCAATCGACTTGGGCACTTCCTCATAATGGTCGAACTGCATGGTGAACAGTCCACGGCCCTGAGTGCGGCTGCGCAGGTCGGTTGCATAACCGAACATTTCGCTCAGCGGCACATAGGCGTGTACGGTCTGCTCGCCCATGCGGGCATCCATACCTTCGATGCGGCCGCGACGGCTGGAGATGTCACCGATGACGTCGCCCATGTACTGCTCGGGAATGATAACTTCCACCTTCATCATCGGCTCCAGCAGGCAGGGGTCCGCTTTGGTGAGCGCTTCCTTGAAGGCCATGGAACCGGCGATCTTGAAGGCCATTTCCGAGGAGTCAACATCGTGGTAGCTGCCATCATACACGGTGGCCTTGAAGTCCACAACCTCGAAGCCGCCCAGGATGCCGCTCTGCGCGGCCTCGCGGATACCGGCATCGATAGGTGCAATGAACTCCTTGGGGATTACGCCGCCGACGATCTTGTTCTCGAACGAGTATCCCACGCCGGGCTCGACAGGCTCGATTTCGATCCAGCAGTGACCGAACTGACCGTGACCACCGGTCTGACGGACATAACGTCCCTCGGCCTTTGCAGCCTTGCGGATGGTTTCGCGGTAGGCGACCTGGGGCTTGCCCACGGTGGCCTCGACCTTGAACTCGCGCATCAGGCGGTCCACGATGATCTCCAGATGCAATTCGCCCATGCCGGCGATAATCGTCTGGCCGGTCTGCTGATCGGTGTAGGTCTTGAAGGTGGGGTCTTCCTCGGCCAGCTTGACCAGCGCCATGGTCATCTTGTCCTGACCGGCCTTGGTCTTGGGCTCGATGGCGACCTGGATCACCGGGTCCGGGAACTCCATGGACTCCAGGATGATGGGGTTCTTCTCGTCGCACAGGGTATCAGCCGTGGTGGTATCCTTCAGGCCCACAACGCCGCAGATATCACCGGTGTAGACGGCATCAACCTCCTCGCGGTGGTTGGCGTGCATCATCACCAGGCGGCCTACGCGCTCGCGCTTGCGCTTAGTGGAGTTGAAGGCATAGCTGCCGCTTTCCAGCATACCGGAGTAGACGCGGCAGAAAGCCAGCTTACCCACAAACGGGTCGGTCATGATCTTGAAGGCCAGGGCAGAGAAGGGTTCGTCATCGGAGGGATGGCGCTCCATCTCCTTTTCGGGATCGTCAGGGTCCACACCCTTGATGGCGGGAATGTCCAGCGGAGAGGGCATGTACTCCACCACTGCGTCCAGCAGCGGCTGCACGCCCTTGTTGCGGTAAGAAGTACCGCAGAGCACAGGGTTCATCGCGCAGTCGATGGTGGCTTTGCGAATAGCAGCGTTGATTTCCTCCACCGTGAGCTCCTCACCCTCGAAGAACTTCTCCATCAGGGCCTCGTCGCTCTCAGCTACGCTTTCGATCAGCTTCTGGTGATACTCCTCGGCCAACTCGCGCAGATTTTCGGGGATGTCCTCATCGCGCACATCCTTGCCTTCGTCATCATAGTAGACTTCCGCACGCATGCGCACCAAGTCGATGATGCCCTTGAAATCGCCCTCTTTGCCGATGGGAAGCTGGATGGGCACGGCGTTGGCTCCCAGCCGGTCCTTCATCATGTCCACCACGCGGAAGAAATCCGCGCCCATGATATCCATCTTGTTGACATAGGCCATGCGGGGCACATGATACTTGTTGGCCTGGCGCCATACGGTTTCGCTCTGGGGCTCCACGCCGCCCTTGGCGCAGAACACGCTCACAGCGCCGTCCAGCACGCGCAGGCTGCGCTCCACCTCTACGGTGAAGTCAACGTGGCCGGGGGTGTCGATAATGTTGATGCGGTGGCCCTTCCAATGGCAGGTGGTAGCAGCGGAGGTGATGGTGATGCCACGTTCCTGTTCCTGCGCCATCCAGTCCATGGTGGCCGCGCCCTCGTGTGTCTCACCCAGACGGTGAACGCGCCCGGTATAGAACAGGATGCGCTCGGTCGTGGTGGTCTTACCGGCGTCGATGTGGGCCATGATGCCGATATTGCGCACCTTTTCCAACGGGTGACTTCTTGGCATATCAGAGGGTCTCCTTTCAAATTCGGCTTTCTCTCATTCTTCTTCCAGGCGCGGGCGCCCCGCCCGCGCCCCTGCGCATTACCAGCGGTAGTGCGCGAAGGCCTTGTTGGCCTCGGCCATGCGGTGCATTTCTTCCTTGCGCTTGACGGCGGCGCCAGTGTTGTTGGCGGCGTCCATCACTTCGGCGGCAAGGCGCTCAGCCATGGTCTTTTCGCCGCGCTTGCGGCTGAATTCCACCAGCCAGCGCAAGGCCAGAGTCTGGCGGCGCTCCGGGCGGATCTCGATAGGCACCTGATAGGTGGCGCCGCCTACACGGCGGGCCTTGACCTCCAGCTGGGGCGCAACGTTGCCAAGAGCAGCGTTGAACACCTCAGTGGCGTCCTTGCCGGTCTTTTCCTTAATGGTATCAAACGCGGAGTAGCAGATGCGCTGCGCGGTACCGCGCTTGCCATCCAGCATGATCTGGTTGATGAGCTTGGTGACCACGGTGGTCCCGTAAACGGGATCGGGCAGCACCTCGCGCTTGGGGATAAATCCACGACGGGGCATTTGATTTCCTCCTTCGTTGTGGCGATTGCATCGCCGCAATGTGCCTGTGGCACAGCGTAAGATTTTTTTGGGGCCTTAGAATGCGTTTTCAAAGCGCGCCTGCATACAGGTTTCTGACGGCCTTCAGCATCGACCGCTCCCGGCCTACGGGAAAGTCACGCGGTGTGCCCGCCCCCCCACGCTTCGATTCTCACGGACGGGGAAAGCGAACGCCTGCGCCCACTCCGAAATGGGCTGCAAACGCAGCGCAGGAAAACGTCTTACTTCTTGGGCCGCTTGGCGCCGTACAGGGAACGCGCCTGCATCCGCTTGGCTACGCCGGCCGTGTCAAGAGCGCCACGGATGATGTGGTAACGCACGCCAGGCAGGTCGCGCACACGACCGCCGCGGATCAGCACCACGCTGTGCTCCTGCAGGTTGTGGCCAATACCCGGAATGTAGCACGTACCTTCGATCTGATTGGTCAGACGGATACGGGCGATCTTACGCAGGGCAGAATTGGGCTTTTTGGGGGTCGTGGTCTTAACGCTGAGGCACACGCCGCGCTTCTGCGGGCAGCCCTGCAGGATAGGAGCCGTAGACCTGTTTTCGACCTTTTTCCGTCCCTTGCGGATCAACTGATTGATCGTGGGCATGGAAACACCTCCGAATTGATGTGCTATAAAAACCGCCGCAACCCTGGCGTCTTTATAGTTGATGGTAAGTGCCGCGCCTTACTTGAGCACGGCGGCGGACGCCGCTTTCACGCCCACCTGGCAGAGCTTTCCCAGCTCCTGCATGCTGTCCACCACGGTGACCGGTACATGCTTTTCCTCACACAGGGCGTTAAGCCTGTGGTAGATAAAGCCGTCCGCATCCCTGCCCAGAAAGACATGTGCGGCCCGGTCCTCTTCAACCGCGCGCAGCACCTGCTTGGTACCTACCACGCGCCTGCCGGCCTGCTTGAGCAGAGCTTCCATTCGAGCCACGCCTCCTTCTGCGTTCAAAGCTGCGTATGTCCGGTCCGCGGCTGTGTGTCTTTCATTGCCTGATTTCCGCGCCTTTATCGCGCAAGAAGGGCATGCGAAAAACGCATATTGCGGACAACCGTATCATAATACCATGTTCGAAACGCAAATGTCAATGATTTCAACGAAAAAAAGCAGGAAACCTGCCGTTTTTGCAGGCCCCCTGCCAACCAGTCTGCCCGGCTGCCTAACGATTGCCGGAAGCCCTGTCTGCATCGCTGTCTGTTGTACTTTCTGCCGTTGTATTGTCCTGGGTTTCCTGCGCTATGCGTCCAGCGGACGCCCGCTTTTCTCCCGCTGGCGGCTCCGTCCTTTCCCGTCCATCTTTTCCTGGACCTTCCAGATGCGTCAACACTCCGCGCACTACCCCGCCTGCCCCTGAGGAAAACAACGATCTGAGCATGCGCCGCACGTTGGCCTTCACCTGCGGATCCAGTCCACGGATAGCTTCCAATGCTTTGACCGCGCTGTCCCGCCAATCGTCGATCAGGTCGGTCACGAGCTCGGCATGCGATGCGTCCACCACGCGGTAGAGCGTATCCACCAATTCACGCCGCTGGTCCATGTCCATGCCCTGAAGCCAGGTATGGATCGTCTCATCAGTAATTTTGCCGCTCATGTCCAGATCGTTCTGTCTAACAAAAGCGCCGTTTTCCACCTGCCAGCTCATGGCATCATGCTGCAAAATGCCCAGCGATGTAGAACGCACCACCGTATAGCGGGGATGATAGTTCAGAAGCATTCCCACCACGCTGCTCTGCGGAATATAACTTTCAATTCGTGCACTGATACGATCATACCCCTGGCTGCCCAGCGTTTCCTCGTCCAATCCCGGTCCGTCGAAGTTGTATACCCGCAAAATGCGTTCCTGAACACACGGCGCTACACGCGCGCCTGCATATACTGCCAAGTTACCGCCCTTGCTATGCCCTCCCAACCGCAGAGCTGTACCTTGGCGCGCCATCCGTTCGGTATAGGCCGCCGCCTCCTTTTGCGAAGGGATCGTCATGAAGGACATGTTCAGGTCCTCTTTCCATCCGGCAATGGTCAGGTCCGTGCCGCGAAAGGCAATATAGCTCTCACCGGTCGACAAATCCCACGTGCAGGCGCAAAACTGCATTTCCAGCGCGCCGTCGATAATGTTCACATAATCGTGCATAAGCCAGTTACGGTATCGTTTCAGGCCCGCGCAGCATTCAAACAGTCGGTAGCGTTTCTTCTGAAACGTGTCTAACCGCTCGTAATCCACATGAGTCTGGATGTGAGTCCAAGCCTGCGCCAGGATGGGCCGGTCCCCCCGGTCCATAAGTCCCTCCATGGGCATATACACTAGCTGGGTCAGCACCAGGCTGTCTAACACATCAAAAGGACGCTCCGCCAGCGTAAAACCGCCTACCGCCAAGGCATGATCCTGGATATTTGGCATAAGCTATCCCGTCCTCCCCATGTATGCTCTCCCACAGTATAACCCGAGGGCTGTCCTGACGCAAGCCGCCGCTTTGCCTTGCACGCGTTACACGCTTCTGATATAATGCTCTCGTGCCGCTTTTGCCAAGCGGCTATCCTGCGTAGCCTTAGGAGGTCCCCCTGTGATCATCGGCCAATTCTGCGAAACCTATCCTCCCGCGTTGGACGGTGTGGGGCGAGTAATGCTCGCTTATTGCCAGACGCTCTCCCGCATGGGACACCGCGCCCTGTACATCGCCCCCCGCGACGCTGCCGGGTCCTCGACTCCCGGCCTGGAAACGCTGCTTTATCCCAGCATCCCCATTCCGGGTGAACCCTATCGTGTGGGTATTCCCGCCTTGAGTTCTGCTTTTCGCCGTACGGCCCGCACCATGCCCTTTGATATCGTGCATGCTCACACGCCATTTTTTTCCGGGCGTGCCGCCCGCCGCATTGCACGCAAACGAAACATTCCTCTGGTTGCGACCTTTCACAGCAAATACTATGATGATTTTTACCGCGCTACTCATTCACGCAGGCTGTCCCTTTGGGCGCTGAAATACGTGGTAGCGTTTTATAACACCTGCGACGAGGTGTGGGCCGTAAATGACAAAACCGCTGATGTTTTGCGCCAATATGGTTACAAAGGCCCTGTAATTACCATGCCTAACGGCACCGATCCGCAGTCGGTGGATGAGGAGACATACCATCGCACGCTGGCGCGCTGGCCCCTGCGCGAAGGCGTGCCCACTCTTCTGTTTGTGGGGCAAATGGATGTAAAGAAAAACCCCCATTTGATTTTGCGAGCCTGCGCGCTTTTGCGCGATGAGGGGCGGGATTTTCAGCTTGTCATGGCGGGAGCCGGACAGGACTTGGAGCGTCTCAAAGCCTTGGCTGTATCCCTTGGCTTGCAGGATCGCGTGCTTTTTACCGGCTTTGTAGCACAGCGGGAAGCCATCCTTTCGCTTTGTCAGCAAGCCGATCTATTGGTGTTTCCCTCTGTGTACGATAATGCACCCATGGTGGTGCGGGAAGCGGCGGCCATGGGCACTCCTGCTTTGCTGGTGCGCGGCAGCTGCTCAGCCGAGGGCGTAACGCACGGCGACAACGGCTTCCTATGTGAAGCTGATCCGGCCAGCATTGCTGCGGGCATTGTAGAGGCCCTCCCCGAAGCAGCCCGCGCGGGTCTGCGTGCCAGAGACACCATCCCCATTCCCTGGACTGTGTTGATGGAACATGTGTTGGGGCGTTACCAGCGTTTAATTGACCAGCGCACTGAAAGGAGCCCCGCATGAAGCCCGGCATCCGCAAACTGATCAACTTCTTGTTCATCGGCATAACAATTGCGCTTGTCTGTGCCATTGCATTTGGCAACAATGATCTGGAAAACGCCTGGGAAGCGCTTTTCACACTGAACCCCTGGTGGCTGTTGGGCGCGGCGGGATGCTGGTTTGCCTACCTGTTTTTTGACGCGCTTGGCTATCATTATTTTCTACGCAAGCAAGGGCATGGGATAAAGCTGTCCTTTGCGCTCTATATTTCCCTGATGGGCTTCTACTACGGCAATATCACCCCCGGCGCCAGCGGTGGCCAGCCCATGCAGATTTATTATTTGAATAAAAAGGGGGTGCCCATCGGCATCGGCACCTCCGGCATTTCAATGAAGTTTATCGCAAATCAGCTGATGACAGTGGTCATGGCTTCCGCGTTGTGGGTATGGAACTCCACATTTGTGGACCGTCAGCTTGCAGGAGCGCGTTGGGTTGTGGTTATCGGCTGGCTGATCAACTTCGCCGCCGTGCCACTGATTTTGCTGGTGGCTTTTCACCGGCCGCTGGTGCAACGCATGGCTGCCTTTTTCATCCGGCTGGGGCATCGCCTGCATCTGGTCAAAGATCCCCAGATCGCCTCTTTGCACGTAAATACAACCCTGGACAGCTATCACGCCAGCGTGCTGCGTCTGAGCCGCCATCCCCGGCAGATTTTGATCCAGCTTGGGCTTTCTGCCTTGAGTGTGCTGGGACTGATGTCGGTTATCCTGTTTGTATACCGTGCCTTTGGCGAGGAGGGCACACCCTGGCACCACCTGCTGACCATTTCGTTCCTGCTGTTCTTAAGTGCCAGCTATACCCCCTTGCCCGGTGCCAGCGGAGCACAGGAAGGCGGTTTCCTTCTCTATTATCGGGGACTATTTACCCAAGGCACGGTGGGCCTTGCGCTGCTGGTATGGCGGTTTATGACCTATTATCTATTTTTGATCATCGGTGCCGCGGCCACGATCATCACTCAGCTCCGAGGCGGTACAAAGTCCCGCGCCGCAGCCAGCTCTGGAGGGAACCAGCCTAAATAACAAAGCCAGCCGATAAAACGGAGGGGCAAACAAGCGCTGCTTGTCTGCCCCCTTGTGTGTCGAAAAAGCTCGCCGTTTGCGATCTTTTCCGACAGATGCTTAAGAAGTGTTTGTGCTCCTGAGCACAAACTCCCCGCCCGCCCGGCAAAGCCGGGCGATACGAATTCACTTGGAGGACCCGTGGGCCCTCCAAACCTCCCCAACTGGTTTTTTGGACAGTCTGAGGGGCAAACAAGCGCTGCTTGTCTGCCCTTTGTTTTTCTTTCAAATTTTCTTCAAACGATTTGCGCGACTTAGCCATTGGGATACTGTGCCCGGCTGCCACCGATGTACGGCAAGCGCGAATACGCCATCGTCACATGCGCCTGACCCACCTTGAAGGCTCCTCCATCCATACGCAGGGGCACCGCTACCGGACGTACATGCATGCCCACCAGCGTATCGCCCACGTCGATAGCCGCATCTGCCTGAATAGCCTGCGCCACGGCGGGGTGCTCAAAGCGCTGGTAAGCCGCCGCGCCCGTGCTGCCGCCCGCCTTTGGCACCGGCATCACGTTTACCTGTGTCAGGCGCAGTCGGTCCAGCAGCGCCTGTTCCATCACCAGAGCGCGGTTGAGGTGCTCGCAGCACTGAAATACAGGGCACAGCCCCAATTCGCCGCACACTGAAATCATGGTCTCCGCCAAGGCGTCACCCAGTTCCGGTACGCTGTTTTTCCCGATGTAGCCGCCTGCCACCTCGCTGGTGGAGCAGCCCAGCACCACGGTTGCGCCGGGCTTGAGCCCTGCTGCCTCCGCCAGATAGCGAACACCCTTTTCCAGCTGGGCCGCTATTTCCCTATACGCCTCATTCATCGGATAAGCTCCTTTCATCAATCATGGTTCGTGGCCACAGTGGGCCGGGTAAAGGCATAAGCACCGATGGCAACCGCCACCGATAGATTAAGCGAATCAATACGGTCGCTGTGCGGAATGCGCACTGCCTGCCCGAGGCTGGCAAATTCCTGCGGCAAGCCGCTGCCTTCATTGCCGAAGATAAGCGCATACGGCGTCTGAATACTGCTGCATACATCATCCAGCAGCTTTGAACCGTCCAGCATAAACGGATACAGCACATGCAGGGGGTACTCTGCGCGATAGGCTTCAAAGCTGTCATACTGTTTAACCCGCAGGGAAAAAATCGCGCCCATGGTGGCCCTTACCACATGCGGATCAAACGGGTCAGCCGCTGGACGGATCACCGCCAGATCCAGAATGCCCAGCCCCAGCAATGTGCGCTGAATGGTGCCCAGATTGCCCTCGTCCATGGGATGGTGCAGTACCACATGCGCTGCATGCGGCGCCAGATCACTTTGCCACTTGTCAAAGGCCACGGCAGCGAAACAGTTCTGCTTGCCACTGATGCGCGAAAGCGCCCTGTCGGCAATTTCCTCGCGCACGCCATGCTCCTTGCACAGGCGCCGCAGCTTGTCCACGCCCTCGCCCTGGGCACGTTCACTAAGCAGCAGGCGCCGGGCTCGCTGGGGAGCATTTTTCATCAGCTCCAGCGCGGGGAACACCCCTGGCGCATAGCTGTAAGGCAAATCGGAATCGTATGGCTTCAGCGGAGGCATGGGGTTTCTCCCTTCTTCATTTAGGCGCAGGTTGCGGGTGGTATTCCTCCCGCAACAGACTGTAGCGGATTTCATCGGCATACCCACCGTCGGCCAGGGTGCGTGCACGGCGCACCGTGCCCTCGCAGGTAAAGCCCAACTTTTTAAAAACGCGACGGCTGCGCTGATTGGTCAGCTCGTGCCCTGCGCCCACCACAGGGCTGTCCAGCTCGTCAAAGGCATAGGCCAGCACGGCTGCACACGCCTCCGCGGCATAGCCTTGGTCGCGGTACTGCTCGCCCAGCGTATAGCCTAGCTCCAGCGCGCCTTCCACCGCACGGCCCGGGTCCGGTCCCAGTGCCACTGCACCGATCACATGGCCGCTGCGCTTTTCCACCACGGCCCACGTACTGCCGCCGCGGATGAAACCCTCCACCGTGCGCCGGCTCTCCTCATGCGATTGGCATGGTGGTGCCGATGCCATCGCTCCGGCCGCCTCTCCCTGCGCACGTGCAAGCACATCCACCGCATCGCTGGGATCAAAGCCCCTGAGCACCAGTCTGGGCGTTTGCAACAGCGGCGGTGCAGTGCTTAGGCTGACTTTTCGCTTTCCAAAAAGTCTCACTCTCCGTCACCTTCTCCGCCGCTTGGGGTACTGTCACCACTCGTCGGATTTGCACCAAAACCGGCACGGTCGATGTCGCTGTCATCCATGCCCATCTGCCTAAGCCGTTCGCGCATTTGCCGACGGGTGCTGTTCATGCCATCCTCACTGGAAACAGTCAGGAAAAAAGAGGCACATGCAGCGTTCATATAGGCTGAAATGGCCACCTGCATAAACTGGGCTGCCACCAGCGCGATTACCACGCCAAAGCTCATCAGGAGCATCTGAGCCACGTCTGCCAGCAGCGACCAGCCAATAAAGCTGATGATAAGCGAAAAGTACGCAAGCTTCATTTCCTTCATGGCGTGCTTGCTCTTTTCAATGGCTTCCGACGCGCTGATAGATGGATCCTGTGCCATGAAATAGGGTGCCATGCTGTAGCGTATCGCCGCCAAAATACCCGGCACTACCAGCAAAAGTGACCACAGAAAAACGCGCACGCCCATAAGCACATACAGCCAAAGCGCTTTAGGCCATATCCGCATACGTCCCAGCAGCCCCTGGCGCACTCCGCTTTCCTTGCCTGCAAGCAGTTGCAGGAAATAGCGATTACACCCCAGCGCCAGCGCAGGGGACAACAGCAGCGAGATGAAATTAACCACGATCAAGGCTGCCCATTCCATCTGGGATACGGCGGCCAGTTCCTGCCAGAAACGTTCAAGCAGACCATAGCTGGCATACACCACGGGGTCAGGCACCCACAAGGCCTGCAAAACGCTGGAAAGTGTGAGAAACACGCCTGAGAAGAAGGTAACCACCAACGCGGGCTGCCAGTTTCCGCGCAGTGCCCGGCGCGCCTCCTGCTTAAAATAGAAAGATCCCAGAACCATGCGCCGACCCTCCTTTGTGCCCGGTCATTCAAACAGGGCGTCCACAAATTCCCTGGCATTGAAAGACTGCAAGTCCTCGATGCCCTCGCCTACGCCCACATACATCACGGGCACGCCCAGCTCCCGCACGATGGAGAAGGCGATGCCGCCCTTGGCCGTGCCATCCAGCTTGGTCAGCACGATGCCATTGATGCCCGCCGCCTCGCGGAAGGCTCGCGCCTGTGCAAGACCGTTTTGACCGGTAGTGGCGTCCACCACCAACAGGCAGCGCACCGTAGCCTGAGGATATTCGCGGTCGATGACACGGCGCATCTTTTCCATCTCGTCCATCAGGTTCTTTTTGTTGTGCAGACGCCCCGCAGTGTCCACGATGAGCAGATCCGCATTTCGGGCCTTGGCGGCCTGAATGCCATCAAACACCACGCCGGCGGGGTCTGCCCCTTCCTTGTGGCGCACGATGGGACAGCGCGCACGGTCGGCCCACACCTGCAGCTGCTCAGCGGCGGCGGCGCGGAAGGTATCGGCCGCGCAGAGAATGATCGTGCGGCCAAGACCCTGAAAGCGCAGGGCGAGCTTTCCGATGGTGGTGGTTTTACCCACGCCGTTGACACCCACCATCAGCATGACCATGGGCCAATGCAGGGCGGGCTTTTCCACCTCCAGCATCTCCACCAGAATCGCCTTGAGCGCTTCCTTGGCCTGAGGCGCGTAGCGCAGCCGGTCCGCCTTGACGCGCTCGCGCAGACGGTCTATGGCTTCGGTGGCACAGGTCGCGCCCATGTCGCTCAAAATCAGCGCATCCAACAGATCGTCGTAGAAATCCTCATCAATGGGACGGTCGTCCTGAACGGCGGCCTCCATCGCCACGGACATATGTTCGCGGCTTTTGAACAACCCTTCCCGCAGGCGGGAGAACAGGCCTTTTTTCTCAGTCATGGCAAAGCGCCTCCTTTGCTTATTCGTAATCGGTCAGGTTCACGCTGACCATGCTGCTCACACCCCGTTCCTCCATAGCCACACCAAAAAGGGTGTCACAGCGTTCCATGGTGCCCTTGCGGTGAGTGACGACGATGAACTGCGTATCCCGGCTGAATTCCTTGAGGTAGTCGGCAAAGTAGCTGATGTTGGCGTCGTCCAGCGCAGCCTCGATCTCGTCGAGGATGCAGAAAGGCGTGGGCTTGAGCTTGAGCATGGCAAAGAGCAGGGCGATGGCTGTCAGCGCGCGCTCGCCGCCCGAAAACAGGCTGAGCAGCTGACGCTTCTTGCCCGGCGGCTGCACAATGATATCAATTCCGCAGCCCAACGGATCGGACGGGTCGCTCATGCTGATTTCGCCCCGGCCGCCACCAAAAAGACGGGTAAAGGTTTCGGAAAAGTACTCCTGCAGAGTGGAAAACTGCTTGACAAACACCGTTTCCATCTGTTCCAGCAGCTGGGAAATCAGATCGCCAAGGTCCTTCTTGGCCCTTTCTAGATCCGTGCGCTGCGCATCCAGTTGGGTGAACCGCTCGTACATCTGCGCGTATTCCTCGATGGCTCCCACGTTGACCGAGCCCATCTGGCGCACGCGGTCACGGATGCGGCGCGCCTCCTCGTCGGCGGCGTTTTCATCAAAGGGCGTGGGTAAGGGTTCGCCGTCCGGGGCGCTTTCCCCTGCCTTGCGCGCATCATACTCCCGCAGCGCTTCCTCCGCCCCAGCGTAGCTGAGCTCGTAGGTGTTCCACAACCGGTCGCTGAGCTGGCTCAAATCCGCGCGAATGCGGCCAAGCGCCAACTCCTGGCGGTGCATACGCTCGGTTTCGTGCGCGGAAAGCTGCTGAGCCGCATCAATATCGCCCTGCAGCTCCTTAAGGTCACGCTGCTGTGAGTCGCGGCGCTGCTCCATTTCAGCCACATGTGCGCGGGCATTCTCCACATCCCGCTCACGGGCGGCAATAGCGTCCTGCGCCGTCTCCTCAGCCTGCCGGGCTGTATCCATATCCTGTTTTGTACGCTCCCGCCTCTGGGCAACCGCGTCCAGCTCTCCGCGACAGCTTTCACTGTCACCGGCCAGGCGCTTCTGGTCGCGGCGAATGCGATCCACGTCATGCTCGGCGTTTTGCAAAGTGAGCATGGCGTCGGTCAATGCCTCCTGCGCGGCCTCCCGCTCACGCCTGGCCTTGTCCAGTGCAGCGGAAAGCGTCTCGGTGCGGGCGTTCATCTCATCGGTGTCGCCCTCCTCCTGCGCGCCCTGTTCCTCGATGCGCTGGAGTTCCCGTCCGATCTGCTTAAGGCTCTCGTCCAGCTGCGCGATAGCCGCGCGCATGGTGTCCAGACGCACGGTGTGCGCATCATAATCCGCCTGGGCAGCCTTGAGGCGTTCGGTATCACGCGCCACAGCGATTTCCTGCTGGTGCAGCTCGTATTGGGCGCGCTCGCGGCGCTCCTTTTCGCCCGCGCGGCGGCTCTCCATCTGCGCCACCTGCTCCTGGGCTGCCTGTGCCCGTGCGCTCACTTCCTCCAGCCGGGCAGCCAGCTCCTTCATCTCACGTTCGCGACCCAGCAGGTTTTGGGCCTTCTGCTGAATGCTGCCGCCAGTCATACTGCCGCCGGAGTGCATCACATCGCCCTCCAGCGTCACCAGCCGGAAGGCATGCCCGCCCGCACGCATGATAGCAATGCCACTGTCCAGGTCTCTGGCCACCACGGTACGGCCCAGCAGGCTTTCCACCACGCCACGATACATGGGGTCGTATCCGCACAGTTCGCTGGCTACGCCGATGCAGCCAGGCAAGGAGAGCACCTCGCGTTCGCGCGCGGTGAGGGTGCGGCCCCGCACGGTGCTGAGCGGCAAAAAGGTGGCACGGCCCAGCCGGTTTTTGCGCAGGTAATCAATCAGGATCTTGGCGTCCTGCTCCGTTTCAGTCACGATGTTCTGCATCGCGCCGCCCAGGGCCATGTCCATGGCGGTTTCGTATTCATGCGGCACCTGCAACAGCATGGCCACCACGTCATGCACGCCCTTCAGGCCACTGCGCCGGGCATAGGTAAGGGCATTTCGCACAGCATACTGATACCCCTCATAGCCGTCCTGCAATTCCTTGAGCGTTTTGAGACGCGTGTCCATCGCGCGTACGCTCTGCAAATCCTCCTGCGCCTGCTTCTGCCGGGCCAGAATATCGGCAAGGAGCTGCTTTGTGCTCTGTTCAAAGGTCTCAAGCCCTTCCCGCAGGCCCGTAAGCCGGTCCTGCTCGCACTTGAGGTTGGCCCTGGCCTCCGCCAGTGCAGCGGAAAGTGCCTGTTCTTTTTCCTCTTCCTCAGCCAGCTGGGCGGTAATCTCAGCGTGGCGGGTATTCATCTGCTGCTGCATGGCGCTCTGGCGTGCCTGGGAGGTTCGCACGTTTTGCATGCGATTCAAGCGCTCCATAATCTGCGCCTTATGCGCACTGAGCTCATCCTCCAGCTTTTGTGCACTTTCGGTCGCAGCAGCGTGGGCCGCTTTGCGTACATCCAGTGCCTCGCGCGCCTGCGAGAGCAGCTTTTCGGCCTCGCCGAGGCCTCCGTCGCTCTGGGTCATGGTGGCCTCGATCAGCCGAAGACGCGCACGCAGGCTTTCCTCCTCGGTGCCCAGACGCTCCAGCGTCTCTTCCCCGCTCCTCAAGCGGTTTTGCACGGAGGTCAGCGCTTCCCTTGCCTGATGCAGCCCCTCGTTCTGCCCCAGCAGCGCCTCGTGCGCCTGGCTTAATCCGCGCTGCAATTCCTCCTGGCGCTGTTCGCCCGCCTCGCGCCGGGCTGCCAGCTCCGCAAGCGCCCTCTCGGCCTCCTTCACCGCATCACTGACCTGCAAAAGCGCTTGTTCCGCCGCGCTTTCCTTTTCGGTCAGCCGTCCATGGCGCAGCAAAAAAAGGCGTACATCCAGCTCCTTGAGCGTGTCTGTCAGGGCCAGGTATTCGCGTGCCGTATCAGCCTGCTTTTTAAGCGGAGTGAGATGGCTTTCCAGTTCTTCCAGCACATCTACCACGCGCACCAGATTCTCGTCCGCCCGCTTGAGGCGGCCCTCGGCTTCCTCCTTGCGCGAGCGGAAGCGGCTGATGCCCGCCGCCTCCTCAAAGATGGCGCGCCTGTCCTCGCTGCGCTGGCTCAAAATGTCATCGATACGACCCTGGCCGATAATGGAATAACCTTCCTTGCCCACACCCGTATCGCGGAACAGGTCCACGATATCCTTGAGGCGGCAGGCGGACCCGTTCATGAGGTATTCACTGTCGCCGCTGCGGTAGACGCGGCGGGTGATGCTTACCTCGTCAAAGGGAGCTTGCAACTGGTGGTCGGTATTGTCAAAAACAAGGGTCACTTCGCAGTAGTTGAGCGGCTTTCGCTTTTCAGTGCCATTAAAGATGACGTCAGCCATGCTGTTGCCGCGCAGCATTTTGGCGCTTTGCTCACCCAGCACCCAGCGCACCGCGTCGCCAATGTTGCTTTTGCCGCTACCGTTAGGGCCCACGATGCCCGTCACATTCTGCGGAAAGACGATCTCCGTGCGCTTGGCAAAGGATTTGAATCCGTAAATTTCCAGTCTGGTAAGGCGCATCATGCATCTCCCCGGTAGGCTTTGAGTGCCGCCTTGGCAGCAGCCTGCTCAGCAGCCTTCTTGCTGTTTCCCTCGCCCGTGGCCACGGGCCGGCCCTGCACGCTGACCTGTGCGGTAAAACGCCGGTCATGATCCGGGCCGCTCTGCGCCACGATCTCATAGGCGGGCAAGTCCAGGCCGTTGGCTTGCGTGTATTCCTGCAGGGCGCTCTTGTCATCCTGACCGCGCCAGGCAATCAGGCGTTCATCCTCCTGAAACAGCACACGGATGACTTCTCGAACCGCCTCATAGCCCCCATCCACATAGACGGCCGCCAGCACAGCCTCCATGGCGTCAGCTAAAATGCTGGGTTTCTCGCGCCCACCTGTCTGCTCCTCCCCATGGCCCATGAGCAGATATTGCCCCAAATCCAACGATCGGGCAATCGCGCTGAGCGTACGTTCACACACCAGTGCGGCGCGGCGGGCGGTCAGCTCGCCCTCATGCAGATTAGGATATTTCTGATACAGCATGTCGCTGACGCAAAACTCCAGCACCGCGTCGCCCAGAAATTCCAGACGCTGGTTATCCGGCAGCTTTGTGGAGGGATGCGTCAGCGCCAGGCGCAGGTGGGACGGGTCCCGGAAAGCATAGCCCAAGGCTTGCTGCAAACGCTGCATATGACGATTCTCCTTTTTTACGGGATGGCTGCGCCCCCAACGGGTGTGCCGCTGGGGGCGTCTGAATGCGGGGACATTACTGGTGCTTTTCGATGTAATCCACAACGTCGCCGACGGTTTTGAGGGTAAGGATCACTTCATCCTCCACCTCGATGCCGAACTCGCTTTCCAGCTCCAGAATCATCACCATCACGTTGGCGCTGTCGGCCTTGAGGTCCTCTACCAAGCGGCTTTCAGGGGTGATGGTGGAAGCATCCACCTGCAGCTGAGAAGCAATCATGTCGCGCACTTTTTCAAAAACCATGGTTATATCCTCCTGTCCGTCCAAAAAAATCATGGCGAAATACGCCTTATCTGATTCGGGAGCGGCGCTCCCGTGCAGAACGTTATTCAGCGGGCTGCTGCTGCTCGTCGCGGGGCAGGAGCGCCTCAATCTTCTCCACCACGCCGCCGCGGATCATCTGCACGGCCTGACCGATAGCACAGGCCAGCGCATGTCCGTCCGAGGAGCCGTGCGCCTTGACCACATTGCCGCGCACACCCAGAAGCGGCGCGCCGCCCACCTCGCTGTAATCCATGGCCTTTTTTACGCGGCTGAAGGCAGGCTTTGCAAGGAGGGCCCCCAGCTTGCTGCGGGTATCGCTCAAAAGTTCCTTCTTGATGATGCCCATCAGCGTGCCGGCCACACCCTCCATGAATTTGAGAATCACGTTGCCCACAAAGCCGTCGCACACAATCACATCAGCCTGGTCATGGGTAATCTCGCGCGCCTCCACGTTGCCCACGAAGTTGAGGCGCTTATCGGCCTCCAACAGTCCATAGGCCTCTTTGGTAAGTGCACAGCCCTTTTCGGCCTCCGCGCCATTGTTGACAAGGCAGATGCGCGGGTTCTGGATACCGCGCATGCCCTGCATGTAGGCGCTTCCCATCATGGCAAACTGATGCAGATATTCGGGGCGGCAGTCCACGTTGGCCCCGCAGTCGATAAGCAGGAAAAAGCCCTTGCCATTAGGCAGAAGCGGCGCAAGGGCCGGGCGGTCGATGCCGCGCAGGCGGCCCAGGCGGAACATACCGCCTGAGAGCACCGCGCCCGTGGAGCCAGCCGATACAAAGGCATCTACCATGCCGTCACGTAGCTTGAGCATGCCATCAACAATGGCGCTCTGCTTTTTCTTGCGCACTGCCATAACCGGTGCTTCGCAGTTGGTGATGACTTCGGGGCAATCGGTCAGGACAAGGCGAGCGCGCAGCGCGGGATCCGCGCCCTGGAAAGCTGCGTCCACCGCGGCCCGCACCTGCTCGATGGGACCGGCCAGCTCAATTTCCAGCTCCTTATAGCGCTCCAACGCTTCCCTGGCTCCCTCAGCGGGAGCCTGGGGTGCGTTGTCACCGCCCATCGCGTCCAAATAAATCTTCATTGTGGATATGCTCCTCTTGCGTTACTCAATTTTGATGCAGTATACGCCGCCAGCGTCCTTGCCCGTGGTGCCAATGATCATAAGGTTACCATACACGGCGGGCGAGCCTTCAATGGTCAGCGTACTTTCCTCTCCCTCGCCGCCGGTGAGGGTCAGCGTATCCAGGATGGAACCGTCGGTGGCGTCCATCAGATGAATCTTGCCATTGCTCTCGGCCTGAATCAGCCAGGCATCGCCATCCTCGTTGTAGATGGCCACAGGACTGGACAGCGTGGCGCTTTCCAGCGAGGTCTGCCAGGCAACCTTGCCGTCGGCCTTGTTCAGGGCGATCACCTTGGCACCCGCCTCATCGTTGGTGGCGGTGAAGATGACCAGGTCGCGGATGGCGCCTTGACCGACAACCGGGCTGGCATATACGCCGATGTCGCGCTTGCTGGCATACACCAGATCAGGCACTTCGTATGCCCATTCCTGCGCACCGGTAAGAGCGTTGATGCGACGGATGGTACACACACCATTCTTACCGCCGTTTACGATGGCGTTAGCCGTATACAGCGATACCACGGAACCATCCTCCACATCCAGCGCAGGCGTGGATTCAATGCTGTCTCCCGTATCCACAGCCCAGACAGGGGTGAGGGTGTTGAGATCCACACACTGCAGGATGCCGCCGACATCGCCATAGTAGACGTAGTTATTGTATACGGCCACGCTGGCGTTGATGTTGGTATCGGTGCGGTCCTGTCCCTTAGCCTGGGTCTTGTAACCCTGGATGGTCTCGGACAGGGTAATCTCGTTGCTCTGGTAGTTGTAAGTATCCTTGACCGCACCGAACTCGGCAGTGTAGAGCACGCCGTTCTGGCCGCCGACGATCATCGTGCCGGTATTGCTGTCAAAGAGCGCCGAGCCGAGGAACCCGCTGTAATTGCTGTTCTTGTCCTTGCCGTCTCCGGCGATGAGGCGTTCCTTCTCATTGGTGATGAGGTTCAGGATGTGATAGCCGTTCTTGACCGTCTTGTTGGCCAGGCGGCTGTTGAACTGGCCCACGCCCAAAACAGGAGTGCCGTTGGTCGCAACGGACAGGCCGCCGCGGCTGGGAGCACCCAGCTCAATGGGATCACGGGTGGCCTCGCCGGTGAGCAGGTTATAGAAGTAGACAAACCCGTCCTGTCCGGCGACAATGACCTCCTTGAGGGCGGCCACTTCCTTCATCTCATCCTTGATGCCCATGCGCTGGCGCAGCTCCGTGGGCCATTTGACGATCACGGGCTGTCCGGGTGCGGCCACGCCATAGACGGTACTCTCGTTGGTTTTCATCGAACCGACGGGCTGGCTCCAGACCTCGCTGAGCTTGGCGGACTGCACATCCACCGTGCCGTAGGACGCGTTCTGGCGCAGCGGCCCGCTGCGGAAGGTGAGCACGCCCGCCTGCCGCCAGCCCGCGTAATCGCTGCCGCCCACCGTGGTGGTGAAGGCGTTGAGCATGTTGATGGTGCGCTCGCGGGTGAACGTGCCGATGGTCTTGGTGCCGCTGTAGAGCATGGCCTTGAGGATCAGATCATCAGGCAGGGCCGCGGACGCGGCCTCCGCGCTCAGATCGGGCAGAGGCGAAGTGGTGGGCACCGGAGTGGGAGAGGGCGTCGGGCTGGGCGTGGGGCTGGGACTGGGCGTGGGAGAGGGCGTCGGACTGGGCGTGGGCTCTGCCGGCTCCTCTTCTTCCTCTTCCAAATCCGTTTCCCCGGCAGGCTCGCTGCCCAGCTGCACTTCCACACTCATACCAGCGGGGGTGAAGTTGAGCTCGCCATCCAGCTGATACTGCGCATCATACTCGCCAGAATAAGCGGTGGTCACTTCCGTACTCAGCGTCCACAGGCGCTGATCGCCGTTTTCGATCACGCTGGCATCTTCGCTCTGCGGATCAGTCAGATACATGCTGACTACGGGGGTGTTATAGCCATCTACCACGCGCACGGCAGTTACGTCGGTAGAGGTGGTGAGGGTAAAGGTGATATGCGCAGGCACGCCGGAGATGGACGTGTCACACGTGAAGCCCTGCATGGGTTCGGCCACCACGCGAGGCGCAGAGATGCTCACCGGGGCGGACACAGGGAAGCCCTCGCTCTCCACGCCGTCCTGCTTGCGGGCATAGGCCATGAAGCCGCCGCTGTATGCTTCTTCAATGGTGCAGGAAGGCTTCCACAGCAGCACATTGCTGTTGGAAATCACCTCGCCGCTGGCTTCCTTGTCAGTGGAGTAGGCACCGTCATAGACGGTATTGCCCATGTCATCTACGATACGCAGGCCCGTGACTGACTTTGCAGTCTGCACGGCAAAAATCACCTGCGTAGGCGCCGCGCTATCCGCCGCGGCAGCGCTGAAGCTCTTGATGGGGTCCTCTTCGGGCACGATCATGTTCTTCACGCTCGTAAAAGCCCCTACCAGCGTGGATTTAACCGGCGCAACTGCACTGCCGATGCCGCCCATGCTTTCCCAGTCGGGCAGGCAAATGCCGGCCAACAAAGCGCCTACCACCAGCAGCGCAATCACGATAGGCAGAAGCACACCGCCACGGCGGCGCTCCGGCTCCTGGGAAGCGTAGTCCTCATCTTCTTCAAATTCATAGCGGGGCCTGTCCACCGAAGCGGTGGGACGGCGGAACGCCTCATCCGCGGGACGCGCAGGTTGCTGCCGCGGACCGGCCTGACGGCGCGGCATGGCGTTTCCTTCCATTTCAGCCTGGGGCATGCGCTGTCCGACCTGCGGCATGGCCGCCTGCTGTGCGGGACGCTGGCCCTGCGGAGCAGGGCGTTGCTGCGGACGCTGGCCCTGGGCGGACGCAGGCCGTCTACCCGGCTGCGTGGGCCGCTGGCCCTGTGGCACAGGCTGCTGCGGGCGCTGACCCTGAGCAGGCGCAGGCCGTCTACCCGGCTGCGTGGGCCTTGTACCGGGCTGCGCAGCCCGGCGCGGCGCAGGAGCCGCATCGTCTGCCGCCGGCTGGCCTGCCTCATGGCTGCGCGCTGCAGCGGACCGGGAGCGGGGGCCTCCCTCAGGCATGGCCGTACGCGCACCGGTATAGCGGCCGCCAGGTACAGCGGCGCGCCGCTCCACATGCTGCGTTTCAGGCGCCTCACTGTCACCAGCCTCGAAGGGGTCGTAATCCTGGGCAGGCTGAACGAATTGTACCGGCTCGGAAGGCGTTTCCTGAGCGCGCTCGGCTACGCGGCTGCGACGGCGGCGCGGCGCAGAGGGCTGGTTTTGCTCTGAGGCAGCCTCAGGGGCCGATTCCACCCGCTGCTCTACGGGCGCAGGCTCCGACGGCTGCTGCGCAGGCGCAATTGGCCTCTCGAAAGGTTTGGGCCCGCGGTCCACGGTGGTGCGCTTATTCACCATCTGTTGGGTGAGGGGCTTTGCGATGCGCGTGGGCGCATCATCTCCCTGTGTGCGAAAATCCATGGCATCCTGAAACAGGGGCACACCGCTCTGCTGCATTTCCGCGCCAAAAGGTGCCGGATCCTCCGCCAGAAAACCGCCGCCCATCGTACCGGGCTGCTGCCAAGCAGGCATTCCCTGCGCCATCTCCGGCGCATCCATGGGCATATCCCAGGGAGCCGCATCCTCTGACGCCCCGTTGCGCGGCGGCTGGAAAGGGTCGCTGGACTGATTGTGGTTGCGGTAGTAGTCGCTCAAAATGTCGCACTCCTTATCCTTGGTTCGGTTGGATGGATTGGCCCCCTGACGGGACCGGCAGCTCCCAAAGAGCTTACATGAGCAGCCAGACCGCGCTTGCAGCGCGGACGGCATACGTGCCGACTGTATACCATCGTTTATTATACCAATATTCCCGCAACTCTACAACCCCTGTTTTCCTTGCCACGCGCTTCCCTCTCCCCCCTCCGGGGCTCGCAATTGTAAATCTTTGGCCCATCGAGCCGTACAAACGCAATCGTCTTCAGGATCGGAAGGGTTTTCGGGCACGGGCGGAGAATGTTATAGCACCAATTTTGTCTTTTGGCGGCGGGCTGCATTTCCCGCTGCCCCAAGAGGAGGGCCACTCAGATGGATACCGTTCTGGTTCTGTGCCAAAGCCGCAGGCAATCGGCGCTGATCGCCCGTACGCTTCGCTATCGCCAGGTGTACAGCCTTCCCCTCGCTCTGGACAGCCGGGCGGAAACGGTTTTGTCCTACGCGCCAAAGGGGATTGTTCTTTCCGCCAACGACGGAGCGGAGGATGCACTGGCTCAGCTTGATCCCGCACTGCTGGAGGCGGGGGTCCCGATACTGGCGCTGGGGGGTATGGTGCCTGCGTTATGCCGCTTTTATGGCGGAGATGCCTCGCCCGCTGCCTGTCCGCGCGGCTCGGTGACGCTGGGTTTGGAGCATGATCCCCTATTTACCAATATTTCTGGTGGTGAGCGCGTGTTGCGCTCCCTGTCGGATCTGACGTTGTCCGACTCCCTTTCGCCCCTGGCTACCGCCACGGAACGTGCTATTGGTTTCCGTCACCGTCATCTTCCGCTATATGCGGTGCAATACCCCATCGAACGTAACGACCCGGATGCCGCCCAACTTTTGTATAACTTTGCCAGCTGCATTTGCGCAGTCTCTGCTTCCTGGGATGAAGACGCCATGATCCAGCTGGCTATTGATCGCATCCGGCAGGCCACGCCTGAAGGCCGTGTGCTGTGTGCAGTATCCGGCGGCGTGGACAGTGCCGTATGTGCGCGTCTGGCCAGCCTGGCTGTAGGAGACCGGTTGATGTGCGTGTTTGTGGATACAGGTCTTTTTCGCCAGGGTGAACCGGAGAATGTCATCTCTACCTTTATGGATTCCATGGGGCTGGTGGTGGCACATGTGGATGCCAGCGAAGCTTTTCTGCATGCGCTGTCCGGCGTGCGCAACAGGGATGATAAAGAACGCATCGCCGCACAGCTGATGACCCAGGTGCTGATGAAGCAGTTGGGCTATGATCCAGGCATCCGCGCTATAGTAATGGGTGCAAATCTTAATGATGCGCTGTTTGGTTTTTCTACCAGCGCCGAAATGGAAAATGTGAAAGGCACCTATGACCTATGCGTATGCGAGCCTGTGCGCGATCTATTTAAAGAAGAAGTGCGTCGCCTGGCAACGGCATTGTCTCTGCCCGACAGCATCGCACTTCGCCAGCCTTTCCCCGCCAGCGGATTGGCTTTGCGCATCTTTGGCCAGGTTACGCCGGAGAGGCTGGCCGTGCTGCGGGCTGCCGACGCCTGTTTTAGCGAAGAAATCCGTCAGGGCGGCCACGCCAAGCGCCTGTGGCAATACTATACCAATCTGGTGGACAGCCCGGACCAGCCAGGTGCCTATGCAATAAGCCTGCGTGCGCTGCAGGTATCCCAGGGAGGCGCCTTGGCCGCCCGTTTGCCTTTTGATGTGCTGGAACGCGCCTCTGAGCGCATCCGCAGCGAGGTTAAGGGCGTGGTTCGCGTGGTATACGACCTTACACCAAGCATACATTATGGCGAAATGGAATAAGTTTGGCTGTGTCTGAATTTATTTGCATAAAGAAGGAGAGCCCCTTATGCTGGTTTGCGATACGCATGCCGATACGCTCTATGCACTAGCTTCTCCAGACCGTCCCTGTGGAGCCCCGCTGGACATAACCGCCGAGTTATTGACTGCCGCCGGTGGCGTTCGGGTGCAGTGTCTGGCATTGTTTGTATGCACAAGCGGCATGCAGATGCAGCCCACCATCGTCCAAAAGGAGCTCCGGGCCTTTGAGCGATTGAAAGAACAAGGCTTTCATCAGATTGTCGATCTTTCTCAGGCGCGCGAAGGCGTTGCCAATGTAATGCTGACCATTGAGGGCGGCGAAGCCTTTGGCGGCGATGTGGCGCAGGTGGATCACTTTGCGGATTTGGGTGTACGCATGGCTGCGCTGGTATGGAACAATGAAAACGGCGTGGCTCATCCCGCAATTACCGGCAGCAATGAAGGCCTTACTCCACTGGGATGGGACATCGTTCGTCGCATGCGCAACCGGCATATGGCAGTGGATGTGTCCCACCTGAACGAGCGCGGCTTTTACGACCTTCTGGACGGCGAGGCGCCGCCCCTGGCTTCGCACAGTTGCGCCCGCGCGTTGTGCAATCACCCCCGCAACCTGACAGACCACCAGCTGCGTTGTCTGTTTGAAGCGGGCGGCTATGTGGGCGTCAACTTCTATCCCCTCTTCTTAAGCAACGATGCCCAGGCCGATCTGGATCGGGTGATTGATCATATCGCTCATATCTGCGATCTGGGCGGAGAAGCTCACGTGGGTTTGGGAAGCGATTTTGACGGCATTGATTCCTGGCCCGACGGCCTGCGCAACGCAGGCGATATCCCCGCTTTGCTGGACGGCATGAGGCGCCGCGGCTTTGACGAGACGCTGGTAGAGGCTGTGGCGGGTCTGAATTTCAAGCATTATCTGGAAAGAATTTGAATAACGCAAAACGAGGCGGCTGCTGGATGAATCCGGCAACCGCCTCGTTTTGGCTTCCTTAATAAGTGTAGTTGTCTACCTCAACCTTGTCGGGGTCAGTGTAGGGGGCCAGGGTGGAGATCATCTTTACCGGCGCGTCATAGTTATTAATCACATAATGAATCTCGCCCGGCTCAATGTGAATCAGGTCACCCTGCTTGAGATGATGCACCGTGCCATCCACCACGATGTCCACCTGACCCTCCAGAATGAAGAAATTTTCTTCCATCACATTGTGATAATGAGCCTTGAAATCCTGTCCGGCCTGGAACTGCACCACGGCGAAGTTGCTGCGAGGACCCTTCATCAGGTACTTGGGACCACTGTCGCCGAAACGGTATTCACGGTCATTTTCATTGATCATAAACATGGTTGCATTCTCTCCTTTTATCCTCTTGTATTGGTGGTTACACTCGCTTACAGTCCAGGCGCAGCCCACATGAAGCGGGTCACCCGGTCATCCGCCAGCTTAAGCTGAGCCTTGTACATCTCACGCCACGGGCCATACATGCGCTCGTAAACCTGATGGTTTTCCGCATTGGGAGTAAACGTTTTATCCCACTTGACCAGGCGGCGCGCAGTAGCGCTGATATCCGTAAACACACCCACGCCGTAGCCGGCCAGGATGGCTGCGCCAAGCGCTGTGGCCTCCTTAACCACCGGTACTTTTACAGGCAAGCCCAGCACGTCGGCTAGGATCTGGCACCAGATATCGCCCTTGCTGGCCCCGCCCGCAAAGACGATCTCGCTAGGCGCGTTACCCGTTGCCTCCCGTACCAGTTCCAGATGGCCGCGGGTCACCATGGCGGTATTTTCCATGATGGCGCGATAGAAGGTGTATTTGTTGAACTTCTCCGGGTCGAAGTCAAAGTTGGTGAACGTCGGAGCCGCATGCCGCCAAGCGATGTAGTTCATTACGTCGCTGAAGGCACACATCATGCCATAGCTGCCTGCGGGCACCTTGGCCGCCTGCTCGTTCATGAGCTGATAGGGGTCAGTTCCCAGTTCCTTGGCGCGGCGAACCTCCTCCTGGCAGAAGGCGTCGCGGTACCAACGCATCACCAGACCAGGCTTGAAGGCCAGAGCCTCGTACTGCCAAAGGCCGGGCACAGCGTGGCAGTTGACGCGCACGCGGCAGTCCGCATCGGTCTTGCCGCTATCGGTATTGAACTCATACTGCCAGAAGCTGCCGCCGAAGACCGCGGCCTGACCGTTGTCCACCACACCCACGCCGATGCACCCCAGCTGCGCGTCGCCGCCGCCGGCCACCACGGTGGTGCCTTCCTTCAGGCCCGTATCAGCCGCACCCTTCGCGTTGACCCGGCTGACCACCGCGCCACATTCGACCACAGGTGGGAAAATGTCATCCTTCAATCCCACCTTGCGCATGATCGCGGCGTCCCATTTGCGCTTTTGCAAATCAAAGATACCGGTGGTGCAGCCATTGCTCGGTTCGGTCTTGAGCACGCCGGTAAGCTTGTAGATCAGCCAGTCGTTGAACATGCTCACGGTTTTGACGCGTGCATAAAGCTCAGGCAGCTTGTTCTTCACCCACAGGATGCGCGGCAGCGCACCCAAAGCATAGGTTTGGCCGGATTCACGGTAGATTTCCTTCTCCAGCTCTGGATTCATGCGGATAAGCTGGCCTACCTCGTCATCGCTGCGGGCATCTACATTGGCACATGCCCAAATCTCCTGTCCCGCCTCGTCGTAGAGCACGATGCCCTCGCGCATGCAGGTGGTGCTGATGGCGGCGATGTCGCCCGCATCCACATTCGCCTGTGCAATAGCTCCGCGAATGCACTCGCTGGCCAGTTCCCAGTTATGTACCCAGTCAAAGTCCATGCTGCCGGGATAGCGAGGGTCCTCGGCATGGGTCCATTCGCGCTGCACACAGCTCAGCTGCGCGCCATCCTCATTGAAAAGCACCGCGCGCACACTGCCCGTGCCCGCGTCAACGGCCATCAGGTATCGGTTTGCCATGTTTCTTTTCCCTCCGTTTCCACATCGTTGCCTTATAACAGGCCCGTTACATCGCTTCTGTCCGTCTGGCGAGCAGCTTCTCCGCCGTGCGGTCGTCTGTGATGAGTACGTCCAGATACCGGCCCATCAGGGCCGCATGGATTGCCTCCACCTTGCTGTCGCCTGCTGCTACGCCAATTACGTTCTTCAGCTTCTTGAGCGTTTCCAGGGGAGTACTAATCAGCCTTTCCTCGATTGGGGTGTTGAGCAATTTCCCTTCCTTATCAAAAAAGTGGCTCAGCAAGTCGCCCACAGCGCCCTGCATACTTAAATAAAGGAAGTCATTGTTGTTGAGCACGCCTGACTTGAAGATAGTGGCGCTTTCGTGCATAGCGCCGATACCCACCACTGTCATTTGCGCAAGAGCCGTCATGCGGCTGAGTTCCATAACGCTGGTCTCATGGCGAAGCGCTTCGGCCATTTCCTTGCTGCTGGTCAGAAGCGGTGCTGGAATCAGGTGAAGCTTGGCGTTAAATACGTTACTGCGAGTATCAGGCAGGTAGTAGCTGACGCCCCCGGTGAGTGATACACAGGTGAGCGGTTGTTCGGCCAGCGTCGCCAGGTTGTTAAGAATGCGGCTTGGCGTATCGCCATAACCAATATTAATGAGGCTGTTTTCCGTCAGCCGCTCGCTGATGTACATGCTGGCTGCCTCGGCTACGCCCGCATTGACCGTAGCACGGTCGATGGCAGCGGGAATCACAAAGGCATCCTGCAAGCCAAATGCACCCATCAGGTTTCGTTCCAGCTGCATGCGCCTCTCGCCGTCCTTGCGCAGGCGAAACTGAATAATGCCCGTTTGCCGGGCCTTTTCCAGCAGCTTGATGACCCGCATCCTAGTAATACCCATCAATTCCGCCACATGCTGCTGGGTCATTTCTTCAAAGTAATAGTACCAGGCAGCCTTTATCATCAGCGACTCTTCGTAGTCCATGGAGCCCCCTCCCAGGTGCACCCCGAATCTTGCAAATGTTTTTTGCAGGAACAAATGTTGTTCGTGAACTTAGTATAGCACCCTGCCGAAAGATTGTCAATCACTGTTGCAAAAAACTTGTGCTTTTTTACGTAGCCGCACCAATCGGGCTCAAACAGGAAAAAGGGTTCAAACCAAAACCCCTCCTTGTGTTAGAAAGGCACAAACTTTTATGAGGCAGAAGTGTGATCAGGGCAAAGTTTTTTTGGTGGAAACATTGACAAATACGCAAAACCATAGTATCATTGAAACAGAACAAAAACGACATGGCAAAAACATTTGTAATGCCGCATGGAGGTTCTACGAATGAGTGAAGCTGTGAACAAACGGTCCAGCGTCCTAATGTCGATCCGGGGGGTCACCAAGGCCTTCGGATCTAATGCGGTGCTCAAAGGCATCAATATGGATGTCAAAGCGGGAGAAGTCATCGCTTTGATTGGCGGCAACGGCGCCGGGAAAAGCACGCTGATGAAGATCATCATGGGCATCTATGATCTTGATGAAGGCGAAATTTTCATGGGTGGCCAGCCCGTCAAGCTGGGCAAACCCTCCGCTTCGCTGGCACAGGGGATTTATCTGGTTCCGCAGGAGCCGATGCTTTTCCCCAATATGACAGTGCTTGAAAACGTGCTGATGGGCTTCCACGAAAACGAGGCGGAGCTCAGAAAGCGTTTGCAGAAGCACATGGAAGAACTGGGCTTCACGCTCAATCTGCAGCGTAAGGCCAGCACACTTTCCATCGCAGAACAGCAGCTGGTTGAAATCCTGCGCGGCCTGATGCGTGAGGCACGGCTTTTGATCCTGGACGAGCCTACCAGCGCCCTTACTTTCAGCGAAGTGCAGTCGCTCTTCAAGGTGGTGGAAGACCTCAAGCGCAAGGGCATCAGCATGATCTACATCACCCACCGTCTGACGGAGGTGTTCGAGATCGCCACCGATGTGGCCATCATGCGCGACGGTCTGATCACTTTGAGCGGCCCGGTGCAGAACTTCACCAAGATGATGCTCATTCAGGGCCTGCTGCCCACGGATGTCGAAGTCAGCGAATCCGGCCATCGTGCCTATCAGCCGGTGGATTACAAAAACAGCAAGCCCGTTCTGCAGGTGCACAATTTCTCCGGGTACGGCTTCAGCGATATCAGCTTTGACCTCTATCCAGGTGAAATCCTCGGTGTCGCGGGCGTGGTGGGCGCAGGCCGCACGGAGATGATCAGCACGATCTTCGGTCGCGACAAAACGCTCGGCGGCACGGTCGTACTTGATGGCAAGGACATCACAGGTCTTTCCACCAAGCGGATCTTGCAGGAGGGCATCAACTTCGTGCCTGAAGACCGCCATTACCACGGCCTGTTCAAGATCCGTTCCATCTCTTCCAATACAACTTCGGCGCTGCTCAGTTCCAAGGAAATGGGCAGAGTGAACATGAATCGCCGTCACCAGCGTGAAATCTCGCAGCAGTATGCCGACAAATTCCGTACCAAGATCGTCTCTCTGGAAGATCTGATCGGCAGTCTGTCTGGCGGCAACCAGCAAAAGGTGGTCATTTCCCGCGCACTGTCTACCCATCCCAAAGTCGTAATTCTCGACGAACCCACCCGCGGCATCGACGCCGCCGCTCGCAGCGACGTATACAGCATCATCCGCCAGCTCAAGGAAGAGGGCGTAGCCGTGCTGATGGTTTCCTCCGATATCGAGGAGGTTGTGGAACTGGCGGATCGCGCAATCACCATCTTCCAGGGCCGTATCAACGGCGAGTTCAGCCATGACGAAATCTCCCAGGATGCGTTGACCAGCGCATCATTCGGAATCGGGCATGAAAGGGTGGTTGCCAAATGAATAAAGTCAAAAGCCTGTTCAAAGCCAGGTGGATGTCCAGCCTGATCTTCCTCTTGCTCCTGTTCCTGATCACGGGCATCGCAGAGCCTGAATTTCTGAGTTATTCCAACATCATCAGCTGCTTTAACACAGCCACGATGTACACGCTCCTGGCTATCGGTATCGCCTTTGTGATCATGACCGGCGAAATCGATGTATCTATCGGTTCCACGCTGGGCTTGTCTGCCGCTATGACGGGTCTGATTGCCAAGCAGGATGGCAGCATCGGCGTGATGCTGCTGGTTGTCATCGCGACCGGCGCTGTGATCGGCCTGCTCAATGGTGTGGGTGTCGCCTACTTCGGCGTTCCGTCTCTGATTTTCACTCTGGGTACCAACAGCGTTATCCGCGGCATGATTTATATTCTCTCGGACGGCCGCACGGTGGAAAACTTCGGCGGCGCGCTGGCCAGCTATGGTAACCTGACCCTGTTTGCGGAAATCACCCTCTATTATGCACTCGCCGTCCTACTGGTCGCAGCGGCTCATATCGCTCTGACCAAGACCAAGAAAGGCAAGTATTTCATCGCTGTCGGCGATAATGCAGGCGGTGCGAACCTGGTTGGTATCTCCGTAACCGGTACCAAACTCTTGGCCTATGTGCTATGCGGCATCTTCGCCGGTCTGGGTGGCTTCGTATTCGCCTCCAAGTACGGCCAGGTCATGACCGTCGCTGGCAACGGCTATGAGATGACGGCAATCGCGGCGTGCGTGCTGGGCGGCATCTCGCTGTCGGGTGGCCTGGGCAACATGGTCGGTGCAGCCATCGGCGCGGTGATTATGTCCTCCATCAGCCGTCTGCTGGTCTTTATTGGCCTCCCGTCCACCTATGACAATACCATCACCGGTATTATGCTGATCGTCATCGTTGTGGTCGACGCGTTGACTCAGCGCCGTTCCATCGAGATGGCCAGAAGAAAGCGCCTCCTGTCCAGAACGGCGGAAAACGCTGCGGAAGGAGAGTGCCAGGCATGAAGGCCGTAAAAAAGATTTTCAAACACTGGGAAATGTTTCTGCTGGTGTTTCTGGTGCTAGAGTTTGTGATCTTCGGCGCAGCGAATCCCAAATTCCTGCGTCCGCAATCCATCATGAACAGCATCGTTAACTATATCAGTGTCTGCATCATCGCTCTGTTCGTCACTCTGGTGATGATCACCGGCGGCATTGATATCCAGGCTGCCTCCATCATCGGCCTGACAAGTATCGTCCAAGGCTATCTGTGGAGCGATCTGGGGCTTAACATCTGGGTGGCCGTGCTCTTGGCGATCGTGGTGGCCGCGATCTGCGGCGGCCTGTCCGGCTTCTTCATCGCCTATTGCGGCGTGCAGCCCATGGTGGTCACGCTGGGCGGCAGCTTCCTGTATTCAGGTCTGGCGCTGTTGGTTTCCGGCATGTCTGCCACTCCCGCCTATCAGGGCATCAGCGGATTCCCGTCCAAAACGGCCGATGGTGCTTTTGTAGATTATCGTTTCCTTGGCAAAGGCGAACTGCTGGGTATTCCCATGCCGATTGTCATCTATGTGGTGCTGATTGTGTTGTGCATGTGGCTCCTGCACCGCACCAAGTATGGTGAGCGGTTGTACCTGATCGGCGTCAACCAGCATGCTGCCGAGTATTCCGGCATCAACACCCGTCTGGTGATCATGAGCACCTATGTGCTCTCCGCCGTAAGCGCCGCTCTGGCCGGCACGATTTTGACTGCCAACGTCAACTCCGCAAAGTACAACCTCGGTTCCGGCTACACGCTGGCCATCATCACAGCGGTCGTGCTGGGCGGCACGCTCAACACCGGTGGCAAGGGCAGCATTTTGGGTACTGTGCTGGCGTCTCTGATCATTTGTATCCTGCGCTATGGCCTGCCCCTGTGCTTTGGCGTAAGCACGCAGAACCTTGATCTGCCGGTCGGCATCATCCTGGTGCTGGTCGTGCTGGGACGCGAAATTGCCGGCCGGGGCATGATCGCCAAGGCGGTCCGCACCTTCAAAAAGTCAGCTGCCGCCTAACGAAACGCATTTCATGGGACGTTGTTTGACGCCCCTTGAGATAATAAAAAACAGGAGGAACCCAACCATGAAAAAGATCCTCGCGATGATCCTTGTGCTGAGCATGGCGCTCACGCTGGTCTCCGTGGCCGCTGCCGAAGGCAAGAGCCCCGTGGACGGCATGACCGTAGCCTTCATTCCGAAGGTGTCCGGCAACTCTTTCTTCGAAGCTGCTAACGACGGCGCTCAGAAGTACGCCGAGCAGTGGGGCCTGACCGTTGACTACATCGGCTCTCCCGATGCTTCCGTGACCACCCAGCTGGAGCTGATCCAGCAGGCGATTGACAAGGGCGTGGACGCCATCTGCATCTCCGCTGTTGACGCCACCGCTCTGGACGAGAAGCTGATGGAAGCGCAGGATGCCGGCATCTATGTCAGCACCTGGGACTCCGACGTTTCCCCCAACGCCCGCGCGCTGATGGTTTCCCAGGGCACCGCGGACGTGCTTGGACCCATGCTGGTTGACATGGCCGTTGAATCCCTCAAGGAGCGCGGCGTGGACGTCGAAGGCGAAGTCAAGTACGTGTGGCACTTCTCCAACCCCAGCGTTGCTGACCAGAACTCCTGGTATGTTGCTGGCGACGAGTACATCAAGGAAAACTACCCCAACTGGGTGGCCGTCAATGAGCCCTACTACAGCAACCAGGATCCCGCTCAGTCTGTGAGCGTTGGCGAAGCCATCTTCGAAGCCTATCCCGACATCGACCTGATCATCTGCAACGACTCCACCGCTCTGCCCGGCCAGTGC
The DNA here is from genome assembly GCA_023404345.1 of Bacillota bacterium. Lineage (GTDB taxonomy): Bacteria > Bacillota > Clostridia > Christensenellales > Aristaeellaceae > Limiplasma. The sequence continues at coordinate 556 of JAEYCB010000058.1, read as the reverse complement.
GGCGCTGCCCAGAACAAGGGCCTGACCGCTGAGGACGTGACCATCACCGGCTTCTGCCCGCCCTCCGGCATGACCACCTACCTGGAGAACGGCATCTGCACCCGTTGGGGTCTGTGGGACTGCGGCATCCAGGGCGCCATGGGCTGCTATCTGGCTGCTTACATCTCCGCTGGCAACACCGTGAAGGTCGGCGACAAGATCGACATTCCGGAAATCGGCACGGTTGAAGTTCTCGCTAACGATGCGCTGGTCGCCGGTCAGGAGACCGCGGCTGAGAACAACGGCGTCGTGCTTCTGCCGGAGCGCGTTGTGTTCACCGCTGAGAACGTTGCGGACTACAACTTCTAATCTCCCAAGGTATTTCAAGGAGGAACCCTTCGGGGCTCCTCCCTTTGTGGTGAAAGCTGCGGCGTGACGCGGCATTTGCCTCTGTAAGAAGCATACAAATGGACCGTTTTCAGAAAGGAAGATTGATTCCAATGGCAGATAAGGACGGACTGAAGGTCGCAAAGGATTATCATACGGATGTTCCGTTTGGCAATCAGGGCAGCTTCCA
>JAEYCB010000055.1 GCA_023404345.1 Bacillota bacterium | reverse complement strand
CTTTTACAATACAAGGCGGCTTCAAGCTAAGTTAAAGGGTCTGGCTCCCCTTGCTTACAGGAACCAGACCCTCGTGGCGTAATTTTTCTTTTTTTACCTGTCTTCTTGACAGGGGGCGGTTCACCATAGCTAACCACCGCATTGCTGCCCGTAGCAGCGGTAGTTACGCTTACCGCTGAGATCGCTGCCTCTGCGCCATCTGTAGCCAGAAAGCCCGCGTTCTGACCGTAAAAATCGCTGTTCTCGGTACTGGAGGTATCCCCTTCCGCCTTTTCAATAGTCACGCCAGTCAGCATAACCTGCGCCTCATGGGTTACGCGAAGGGCGTTTTCGTCGGCTTTTTGGGACGTAAAGCTGCCGCCACTGATGGTAGCATCCACTTCCAGCGTGGTAGCGGATGTGCCCTGGATGATTGTACCTCCAGGTTGTCCGCCAGGCGCTTGGGCAGGCTTCATATCTTTCGGCGGTTCAACGCCTTCGCCGGGCAATTCCGGCGGCATACCTTCGTCTGCCGCCTCCGGGGGCTTCCCGCCCGGGGGCGGTTCAACGCCATCCGCCACAGCCGCTGTGCATGCCAGCAACAAGGCCGCAAGCAACGCCACAAGACGCAAAAACCGTTTTCTTTTCATATCGTTTTCCCGATCCTTTCCCTTCCATGTTGCGCCGCAAGTGCACCTTGTCATACTATCCCGCCCGTGTGACCGTTCTGTGGCGCAGATGTGAACGGACGATTTTTTTACAAAATTATCTTCAGGAAAAACCTTATGGCCTACTCGCACGTCTATCTTTATAAGACAAGCCAAAGAATGGAGGATACGTATGAAAAAAGCGGCTCCATGCCTGCTTGTGCTTCTGACGTGCCTGCTGATTCTACCGTGTGCGCGTGGAGAAACACTTTCGCTGATCCTGCCGGACACCATGCGCCCGTATCAGCAGCAGGAAGTCACCGTGCATGCACCTTACGCGGGACAGCTGACCATTCAGATCTGGAATGCCGCAGGACCGCAACTGCCCCTGTGCGACGCTCTGCCCGTCACTGCCGGTCAGAACGCCCTGCTATGGGACGCAACCTCCTACGGCGGCATGCCGCTGCGTGCGGGAGATTACCACTTGCTTGCCCACCTGACGGATGAGAATGGCCTGCGCAGTATGGCGCATGCCTTTGTTTCAGTGGAACGTCCCGCCGCCGCACTGATCTACGCGCTGCCCAGCGGCGAAATTCTCTACCACCGGCGTATGGAGCCGTGGTTTGTAGACTGTGCGGTCACGGGCGCGGGCGTGGTACATCTGGAATGCTACATGGATAAAGAGCTGACGCAGTGTTTTGCCTCTATCCGCAAAAAGCTGGAGGGCAGCGGGCGCTTTCGTATCGCATGGAACGGCCAGTCCGACGGACGCAAGGCACCCGAAGGATATTATTGGATGCGCGCCTACCTGGATGGGCGTGAGGAGGACGCCATCATCTTTCCGCTGGAAATTAAAAACGGACGAGAACCGGTCCCGGATCTCGCCCCTACCGGTCCGCTGCTGCCCGATATCCGCGATGATGAAAGCCTGTGGCAGGCTATGCTGACACCCGTTGCCGTGGTGGATATTGAGGCGGAGGACCATCAGCGCCTCTACCTCGCCCCGGACCCAGACAGCGCCGTCGTAGGACAGGTCCACGGCCAGTCGCAGGCAGTGGAGGTGGTAGAAACCGGCGCGCGCTACACGCTGGTGCGCGCCTGGCGGCATGAGGACGGCGCGCCGGTCGAAGGGTACGTGCCCACCAAAAAGCTCAAGATGGTGCTACCCAATTCTCGTTACGGCATAGTGATTGACAAAGCGTCGCAAACCCTGACCGTTTACGCAGCGGGGCAACCCGTGGGCCGCGCGCGCGTCAGCACGGGGCTCAAGGCGCCGGACAAGGCATTCCGCGAAACGCGCGCGGGCGCCTTTCTCACCACTGACCGTCTTATAAGTTTTGATAGCGGCGGCTACCAATGTGACTATCCCATCCGTATCGATGGGGGTAATCTATTGCATCAAGTGGGATATCAGGAACGCGAGGACGGCATGCCGGACTTTACGGACCAGTCTGCCCAACTGGGACAGCGCGCCTCAGAGGGCTGTGTGCGGGTAGACTGGCGTACGGACGGTGAGTATACCATCAACGCTTACTGGCTGTGGACGCACCTGCCCTGGCGCACCAAGGTGCTGGTGCTGCCATAGACCAGGTGCAGAAAAGCATGGCGGCGGACACGGTAGGTGTCCGCCGCCATCATCAGTTTCCGCACTCCACGCTGATCTGATTGAATAGTCCCAATACATCTGAAAGCTGCAAAGCCCGCTTTTCCTCGCCGCTTTTGTCCAGTACGGCGCGGCCTTCGTGCAGCATGAGGATGCGGTCGCCGTATTCCAGCGCGTATCGCAGGTTATGGGTCACCATCAGTGTGGTCAGGCCCTTTTCCCGCACCAGCCGCCCAGTCAGCTGCATGATCACCTCGGCAGTTTTTGGATCCAGGGCCGCTGTGTGCTCGTCCAAAATGAGGAACTTGATTGGCGTGAGTGTGCTCATCAAAAGCGCCAGCGCCTGCCGCTGTCCTCCCGAAAGCGAGCTGACGGGGATGTTGAGCTTGTCCTCCAATCCCAGTTCCAGCGAACTTAGCAGTTCCTTATAATAGGAAATGCGATGGCGGTTTACACCGGGAGTGATATTGTAAGGACGGTTTTTGTTGTCAGCCATGGCCATGTTTTCAAGCAGCGTCATCGTGCCGCAGGTACCCATGGCGGGGTTCTGGTATACGCGGCCAATGCTGCGGTAGCGCTTGTGCTCGCTCATTTTGGTGATATCGCGCCCGTCCATGAAGATTCTTCCCTCGTCTACGGGGATGGAGCCGCAGACCAGGTTGAGCATGCTGGTTTTGCCGCTGCCGTTGGAGCCAACCACGCTTACAAACTGCCCGTCAGGGATGGTCAAGCTGAAATGGCGGAACAGGCAGTTTTCATTCACCGTTCCGGGAGCATATACCTTGCTTATATCACGGAGTTCAAGCATGGAATTTCACCTTCTTCCTGCGCACATTGCCCAGCACAAGGATGATGAGGAACAGCGCCGCCGTCACCAGCTTTAGATCCTGCGGTACCAGGCCCATGGACAGCGCCAGCGCCACGCAGGCCTTGTAGATGATGCTACCCACGATGGCCGCAGTGGATGAGTTCACCTTCTGCCGGTTTTTAAAGATGTTGGTGCCGATGATCACCGCTGCAAGGCCAAAGACGATGGCGCCGGTCCCCATCGAAATCTCAAACACGCGGTTCTTCTGGGCCATCACCGCGCCCGAAAGCGCTACCAGCGCGTTTGCGATGATCAACCCCTCGATCTTCACCAGCCCGCCATCGCGCGCTAGGGTGGCCACCACGGCGGGGTTGTCGCCTTCGGCGCGCAGCAGGAAACCGGCCTTGGTGTTCATGAACAGGTCCAAAAGCACCTTCACCACCAGCACGATCACCAACACAACCAGCACCTTGGACCAGGGCGCGAGCGCCGCTGGCAGGCTATCCACCAGTGCGTTGTCAAAGAGGGTGTCCATGTTAAAAAACGGCAGATTGGCGCGTCCCGCAATTCTTAAATTGATGGAATATAGTGCCGTCATGGTGATGATGCCGCTGAGCAGGTCGCGCACCCGGCATTTGACATGGATCAGTCCCGTAACCAGTCCCGCCGCCGCACCCGCCAACGTAGCCATCAGAAGCGTGAACACGGGATGCATGCCGTTCACTGTCAAGATAGCGCTGACCGCCGCACCCAGCGGAAAGGACGAATCCACCGTCAGATCCGGAAAATCCAGAATACGGTAGGTGATCAGCACTCCCAGCGCAAGAATGGCGTAGATCAGGCCCTCCTCCAAAATGCCGATGAAAATACCCATGAAACCGGCCTCCGTTTCGCTTTGGTTCCTTTTCCTGCCCTGGCTGCCAAAGGCCCGCTTCCGCCGCGGCGAAAGCGGGTGGTGCGACGGCCAGGCCATCTGCTTACTGCTGGGTTACGTCAATGCCGCGGGCAAGGTCCGCTTCCGGAATGGTCACGCCTAGCTTTTCGGCCACGTCAGGATTGTAGCACATATCGCCACCCTCGCTGCTGACAAAGGCAATATCTCCGCCAAAGGTACCTTCCAGAACCTGTGCCGCCATGCGTCCGGTCTGCTGTCCCAGTGCGATGTATTCCACGCCCTCGGAGGCGATACAGCCGTTTTTGACCTGCTCAATCTCGCTGCCAAAGACGGGCTTGCCCAGCGCATTGGCCTTGTCCAGCACCACGGCCAGGTAGCTAACGACAGTGTTGTCGGTCAGGTTGGTCAGGCAGTCCACCTGGGGCAAAAGGTTGTCGCATGCCAGAGGGATATCCGCGCCGGTGGAAATGCCGCCCGCTACAATTTCAAAGCCATAAGCGCCCGCCAGTTCCTGATAGAGCTTGAGCTGGCTTTCAGAATTGGTTTCGCTGGTGGTGTAGAGAATGCCGATTTTCTTGGCTTCCGGCAGCAAGGAGCGGATCAGCTTGAGCTGTGCTTCCACAGGAAGCACGTCGCAGGTACCGGTCGCGTTGTACTCGCTTTTGCCCTCATCGTTGGCCAGCATGGCGGCCACAGGATCACTCACGGCGGTGTAAATCACAGGCTTACCGCTGTCCATGCAGGCGTTGAAAGCTGCCTGCGCCATGGGCGTGGCAATGGCGCCCACCAGATCGCACTCCTGCGCCATCTGCTGGGCGATCTGCTGACACATGCCCATGTCGGCCTGCGCGTTTTGCACGATGAAGGTCACATTTTCGCCCTCCACATAGCCCATCTCTGCCAGGCCCTGAATGAAGCCTTCGCGGCAGTTGTCCAGACTGGAATGCTCGGCAAACTGCGCGATGCCGATGGTGTAGGTCTTTTCAGCCTCGGCCACGGCCAGGGCGGCAGTCAGGCACAGGGCCAGCGTCAATACCAGGGCAGTCAGCTTCTTCATCATGGTTCATCCATCCTTTCCTGATTGTGAGAGAAATGAAAAACGCCCCAAGCAACGTAGGTTGCTTGAGGCGGTATTTCCGCGGTGCCACTCAATTTCCCCGCCATGGGCGGGCTCATCCTTCACGTACCAACATACGCGCCGCCCGGATAACGGGTGCGGATCCCGTCAGCGGCTACGGCCCAAACGGGCTTTCGCCGCCGCCCTCGGAAGTCCATTCGCCGCCCTGCCGCGCGCCGTGGTCACACTCTTCACGGCTCCCTTTGCCGCGCCCTGTGGCGGGTACTCCTCTTCCTCAACGGTTTGTTGCGTGTATCATACGACAGGCTACGCGCATTGTCAAGGGATATCCTCATGTTTTTTGGATGTTTTTTTGCTGTTATCTTTTGGCAGGAAGTCGAAAACGGCTGCTCTCAGGAAATTCTAATGCTGCTTTCAGCGTTTCCACAGCAGCTTTGCGCCTGCTTTTCTTTTCAGCCTCCCCGTTTTATGGTATAATGCATTGCGTTAAAGCGCGCGGAGCCTTCGGGCCTTCGCGCGGCATAGAAGGAGCATGCCAGATGAGCAATCGTAAGTCCTCTGAAAAGCGAAAAGGGCTGGGCGCAGGCATCATCGCGTTCGGCGTAGTGTTTGCGTTGTTTTCACTTTTGTTCCGCCCGCACACGATCGGGGCCTTTGCGCTGGCTACGGCGCTGAGCCTGTTCGCGGGCGCGGTCATCCGCGTCATGGCGCAGGGGCTGGACGTGAGTCCTACCGTCAAAACCCCTGAAAGCCTGCAAAAGGTGCAGGGCAACACCGGCGATCCCGATGTGGACGCGCTGCTGGAAAAGGGGCGCGGCATGATTGCGGAAATCCGCGCAGAAAACGATCGCATTCCCGATTCCTCCCTGTCCGAAAAGCTGGAGAAGCTGGAAAATCTGTGTGCCGAAGTATTCCGCGCGGTATACGACAAGCCCGCCAAGGCACCTCAGATCCGCAAATTCATGGACTACTACCTACCCACCACCCTGAAAATGGTCAGGGGTTTTCGTACGCTGGACGAGCGCGGCGTAACCGGCGCACAGGCCCAGGAGGCACGCCGGCGTATCGGTGATGCGCTGGACGTAGTGATCCACGGCTGCCAGCGCATGCTGGATAATCTCTACCGTGACGACGTGCTCGACCTGACCACCGATATCGATGTGCTGGAACAGATGCTAAAGCGCGACGGCCTGACCGAAAGCGACCTGGAACGCGCCGCAGCGCAGGCCCGCGAGGCAGCCCGCATCGATGCCGAAGTAAACCGGCGGATGCGCGAGCGTGCCGCGCGCATGGAGACTCCCGCGCAGGGAGAACAGTCTTCCGCCACGGCCACCCGCCCGGATGACCACACCTGAACCATTTGCCAAATAGGAGGTTACGCATCATGACAGAAAATCAAAACCAGGCTCCCGCCCTCACGCTGGAACCCGCCATGACCCGCGATAAGGTGATGATGGAAGAGGCCGTCAAGCAATTGGAATCCACCCCGGCAGCCGCCACTTCCCAGGCTGCGGCGGAGATGGACACCTCCATGCTCAGTGAGGCCGACCGCCGGGTCATCGAGGAATTCGCCGGGAAGATCGACCTGAACAACACCGACCATGTACTGCTCTACGGGGCCGACGCACAGAAAAAGATCGCCGATTTCAGCGACAGCGCGCTTGCCACCGTGCGCACCAACGACACCGGCGAAGTAGGCGAAATGCTGGTCAAGCTGGTCAACGAAATCAAGGGCTTCGGCGATGCCGCCGAAAAGCCCAAGGGAATTGGCGGCCTGTTCTGGAACGCCAAAAAGGCCGTGAGCGACATGCAGACCAAGTACGACAAGGTGGAGGTCAACGTCGATGCCATCGCCTCGTCGCTGGAGGGCTATCAGGTCCAGCTGCTCAAGGACATCAGCCTCTTCAACCACCTCTACGACATGAACACCGAGTACTTCAAGGAGCTGACCATGTACATTCTGGCCGGCGAAAAGCGGCTGGCTGAGGTGCGCCGCACCACGCTGGAGGAGCTGAAAGCCCGCGCTGCGCAGAGCGGCGACGCCATGGACGCCCAGCGTGCCAACGACATGGCCGCCAACTGCGACCGATTCGAGAAAAAGCTGCACGACCTCAAGCTCACCCGTCAGGTGGCGCTACAGATGGCCCCGCAGATCCGCCTTCTGCAAAACAATGACAGCCTGCTGGTGGAGCGCATCCAGAGCACGCTGTCCAACACGCTGCCGCTGTGGAAGAGCCAGATCGTGATTGCCCTGGGCCTGCACCGCAGCCAGGAGGCGCTCAAGGCGCAGACCGCCGTGACCGACATGACCAACGAGCTGCTGCGCAAAAACGCCGCCGCCCTCAAGACCGGCACCATTGAAACGGCGCGCGAGGCCGAGCGCGGCATTCTGGATTTGAACACGCTGGTGGAAACCAACCAGAGCCTGATCGACACCATCAACGAAGTCATGAAGATTCAGGACGAGGGCCGTGCACAGCGTGTAGAGGCGGAAAAGCAGCTTTTGACCATGGAAAACGAGCTCAAGCAAAAGCTGCTGGAACTGAAGCACTGATTGCTTTCAGAAAGGAAACTGAATCCCAATGAAACGAAACCTGCCGGCCGGCGCATGCGTGCTGATCGCGCTGGCTCTGGTGGCATTTGGCCTGATCTACGGCACTTTGACCGGCTACGGCGACGAACGCGCGCAGGTAGAGGCCCTCTGGTCGGGCGATAATGGCCTGTCGGACGTGCTCTCCTATCGCGGGGCGGATGGGCTGAACCTGTGCGTAGTGGCGCGCCGCCATCTGCCGCGGAACGACGCGGACGTGCTGGCCCTTGAGCAAAGCGCCGATACGCTCCGTTCCGCCGGTGATATCACCGCAAAAAAGGCGGCAGATACTGCACTGGAATCCGCCTTTGAGGCCGTGGCCCGCAAGCTGGAAAGCTCCGCCACCTTTCAGGCCAGTGAGCGCGATCAGCATTACCTTTCCATGCTGGAGGCGGATTTGAACAGCCTGGGCGCCAGTCAGGCGGTCAGCACCTATAATCGCGCGGCTTCCGACTTCAACGACCTGCTCGCCGCGCCTCTAACCGGGACACTGGCCCGGCTGCTGGGCGTTTCGCCCTGCGAGCTGTACGAGTGAGGGGGCTGAGACGATGCGTTTGAAAAGCATGCTTTGCCTTTGCCTGTGCCTTATGCTGGTTCTGACGGGGCCGGCACTGGCCACGGCCCGTCTGCCCGCCCAGCGAGGGGTCGTGACGGACGATGCCGACGTTCTCAGTGCCCAGACCGTTTCGGATTTTTCCAACTATGCGCAGCAAGTGGAAGCGGAAACGGACCTGAGCCTCCATGTGGCGCTGGTCCACTTCTGGGACGGGCTGGATGCACAGGCCTACGCCGACGCGCTGTTTGAGGCGTGGGCACTAGGCAATGAAGATATCCTGCTGTGCGGCGCGGCAGGCGAGGACACCTTCGCCACCGCGATGGGCGACGGCGCGGCGGACCTGCTGGGCCGGCAAAGCGCCGAAAACCTGATGTATACCTCCTCCCGTTTCAGCACGTTGTTTACCTCCCAACAGTACGACGCGGCCCTCGCGGAGTACTGCCGGGCCTTTAATGCGCTATTGTTCAAGCAGACGGGCGCGGACATTTCTCTCGACGGCCTGTTTGGGACGCCCCAGGTCCAAACCACACCCGCCCCAGTATCCGAGTCCCGCCTGTGGGGCGAGGTGATGGACGCCATCAACGATAGCAGCGAGGATTACCAAACCCGTCACGAAAACCGCCGCTACACGGAAAACGGTTTGAGCGCAGGCGGGTGGATCGTGCTGGCTGTACTTGTGCTGATTGTGCTGAAAAGCGGAAGGCGCAGGCGCACAGGTCCTGTCCGCAGCGGATGCGGTTGCTCACCGCTTGGATGGCTGTTCAGCCTTCTGGGGCTGAACGTATTGATCGACATGTTCCGAAGGCGTTCATAACAACCACGGGGAGGATGCATCATGCTTGCCAGCTACCAAAGAGGGCTTCGCCATGGGCTGCCCATCGCCCTTGGTTATCTCTCGGTTTCCTTCGCCTTTGGCATTCAGGCCACCTCGCTGGGGCTTACGCCCCTGCAGGCGGTGATGATATCGTTTTTCAACGTGACCAGCGCGGGCCAGCTGGCCGGACTGCAGCTGATGGCCGCAGGCGCGGGCCTTGCGGAAATGGCGCTTACGCAGCTGACCATTAATCTGCGCTACGCCCTGATGAGCCTGAGCCTGAGCCAGAAGCTGGATGGCAGCATGACGCTGCCCCACCGGCTGCTCCTGTCCTTTTGCAACACGGACGAGGTGTTTGTGGTGGCTTCGCAGCAGCCGGGCAAGGTGGGCCGTGCCTATCTGTACGGCCTGACCAACGGGCCCTTTCTGGGTTGGGTGCTAGGTACGCTTCTGGGCGCGCTGGCAGGCGGATTCCTGCCCGCACCCGTGACCGATGCGCTGGGCATCGCCATCTATGGCATGTTCATCGCCATTGTACTGCCGCCCTTCCGGCGCTCGCGCGAGGTGCGGGCGGTGGTGCTGGTGGCTGTGGCCATGAGCTGCCTGATTTCCCTGTGGCCGGTACTTGATTTCATCTCCGATGGATTCCGCATCATCCTCTGTGCGGTGGTCGCCTCGGCGCTGGGAGCCTGGCTGATGCCCCGCCCCTTTGAGGAAGAGCCGGCCGATGAACAGGAGGCGCTGTAAATGGACTGGTCCCGTTTTCTTACGTACTTGCTGGTGATGGCCGGGGTAACTTACCTCATCCGCATGCTGCCGCTGGCAGCCATCCGCGGCCGGGTGCGCAGCGTGTTTCTGCAATCGTTTCTCTATTATGTGCCCTACGCGGTGCTGGGGGCCATGACGTTTCCGGCGGTGTTTTCCGCCACGGGAAGCTGGTTTTCGGCGCTGGCGGGTACGCTGGCGGCGCTTGTTCTGGGCTGGATGGAAAAGGGATTGCTCACCGTGGCCGCCGTGGCCTGCGCGGTAGCGTTTGCGGCGAGCTTTCTGCCGCTGTGAAAGAAAAATCCGCGCGGGTATTGCATTTTTCCCCAAAGCATGGTACAATCATCCTTGCGATTTTAGGACCCAAGGAGGTGAACCACGTTGCCGAACATCAAGTCCGCTATCAAGCGCGTGAAGGTCAGCGAAACCAAAAACCTTCGGAACCGTATGGTGAAGTCGAAGGTCAAGACCGCCATCAAGAAGTTTGAGACGGAGATCGCCACTGCCCCCGCCAACGCTGCGGCGCAGTACAGCCTCACCACCTCCGCTATCGATAAAGCCGCCGCCAAGGGCATTCTGCACAAGAATACCGCGAGCCGTAAAAAGGCCCGTCTGGCGAAGCAGATGGCCAAGGCCCAGTAAGTGGGCTTTCGCCGCCGGCCTGCGCGTTGCGTATGCCGCGGCGGCAGGTCGAAACAGAGTGGAAAGCAATGCCGTGCGATTGTTTCGCGCGGCTTTTGCTTTTTATCACGCAAATACCCCGGCAGCCTACCGGGACGTTTCCTTTTTGACGGGATAGGGCTGCGGGCAGGACGTGCGGCCCAGCAGATAATCCGTGCTCGTATGATACAGATCGGCCAGCGCCACCAGATGGTGCACGGGAATTTCGCGCTTGCCGGTTTCATAATTGCTGTAAACACGCTGGTCGATTCCCAGCGCGGCTGCCACCTGCTTTTGCATCAGCTCATGGTCCTCCCGAAGGTCCTTCAGACGGGGATAGCGCATGCGATCACCTCACGCACAGGCTAATCTACACTCGTTTGATAGTATTGACTATACTATTGAACGATAGTAAAATAAGCCGCGAGGATGGTATACGCATGGAGCTTTTCGAGGAAATTCTTATGCATCATCTCAATAAAGAACGAACCGGGCTTTCCGGCGGATCCGCAGGCGCTGGTCCATGACACCGCGTATCAGGCGCTGAGCGCCATCCGCCTCATTTTGGAGCGTAACGATCTGGAGGACCCGGAATGCTTCCGGCGCATTGAAAAAATCGTGCGGGTCTTTGAGCGCATCGGGAGCGGCTGCGGTACACGGCAAGATTTTGGCTAAGAAAAGGACGGCGCGCGATGGGCTTCCACCGCGCGCCGCCGGTTTATCCGGTCTGCGAACTCTGAACCGCTTATTTCACCTTCACCGCCTGCGTCAGATCCGCCTTGCCGTCCACAAAGGGCGCCAGGTACAGTTCCTCCGGCAGATCCTCGATGCAGGGGTAGAGGAACTCCGCCCACTCGTCGCTGTAGCCGTTGTTGCCATAGCGGCCCGGAAACAGCTCAGTGCCCTCGCCGTCCACCAGCCGCAGGCTGCAAATCCAGTCCCCGAACACGTCCATGCCGCTGTACTCCCAAAGCAGGTTGCCGTCCTCGTCATAGTATCCCTTGCCGTTTTCCGCCTGATAGGCCTCCACGGCGCCGGGCGCGGCCTCCAGCTCAAGGGTGATGTAGGTCATCAGCGGGGAGTAGCACACCTCCGTGGCCCGCGCGGTCACGGTTTCGCCCTCCGTGGGGATGTTGGGATATTCACAGCGTACCTTGGAGAGGATGTCGTCCGTATCCAGCGTAAAGGTGACGATGCCCTTCTCCGGCAGGAGCAGGTTTCCGTCCGCGTCGTACTTCTCCGGGTGCTCCGCCCACATGTACTCCTCCAGCGGCTGGCGCTCACCGATGGGCAGGGAAATGTCCACCGTGCCCGACAGCGTCACGCCCTCGTTGTCCAGCCGCCAGTATTCCGTCTGCACGATTTCGCCGGGGTTGGGCGTTCCGGTGGTGACGCCGCCGGAGTTTCCCGGCATATCCACGCACTGCCCGTCAATCCAGAGCTGGTCGATCCACCAGCCCACGTTATGCTCATAAAGGAGGTTGCTGTCCTCCTCCAGAATGCCCTCGCGCTGGTCCTCGGGATAGCCGGCGAATTCCTCCCGGTACAGGCCCAGCGGCGTGTTCACGTCCAGCATGCGGTAGGCGTACTGAATCAGCAGGGTCCGCCCGTCGTAGCCCGCCTCGCGCACGGTGATCTCCACGTTGTTGATCGTGGTCTGATACAGGTTGCGCCGCATCACCAGATCGGCGTTGGTGGGATTGGCGCCGGTCAGAAAGCTCAGGGCGTCAAAGAGGTTCCAATGGGTCGCGGCCACCGCCGCGGTGGCAATGAGCAGCAGCGCCGCCAGCGCAAACGCCAGCGCGCGCCGCGTGGAAAGGGCGGGACGTACTCTGGCGGCCCGCTCCTGCGCGGGGGCCTGCGCCGCGATGGCCTCCAGCGTCCGGCTCATGGCCTGATGAAAGACCGGGGGCGTTTGGGGAATGCAACGCTGCACCGCCTCCGCGTACTCATGCTTTTTCATGACTGAGTCCTCCTTCTTCCAGCGAAGAGCGAATCAGGTTTTTTTGAATGTGTACCCGTGCCATCATTAGTCGGGTTTTCACCGTACCTGTAGGAATGCCAAGCATTTCAGCAATCTCACGTACCTTGTAACCCTCCAGATAGTGGAGCACCACCACGGCCCGGTGTTGGGGGGACAGACGTCCTAGCGTTTCATCCAGATCAAAGCCGCTATCCTGCGGTGGGTCCAGCACGGCCATGTCCTCCTCAAGCGGTACCCAGCGCTGATTGGTACGCTTGCGGAGTATCGTATTGCAGGTGTTAACCATGATTCGGGTGATCCACGGCCGGAAGCTTCGGATGTTGCGAAGCGTATCGCGGCTTTGCCAGGCCCTCATCAGCGTTTCCTGTACGGCGTCGGCGCAGTCGTCACTGTTGGACAGCATCGACCAGGCCACACAGTACAAAAGCCTTTCCAGCTTGGCCGCCTCTTCCAGAAAGGTCTGGGTGTTCACGGTATCCCTCCTAAGCGGTTATCTTGCGCAAGCCCCGATTGCCTGGGGTACTTATAAAGACAACGAAAAAAGACAAAGGGTTCATCTCGCAAAGAAAAAAAGCCGGAAGGCATTCCACGCTTCCAGCTTTCCACCGGCGCGCTCCCGCGCGGCACGGCTCAGTCCGCATCCTCCGCAAAATCCGGGTCCACCGGGGGCATGTCCTGACAGACCATGAGGTAGGCGTCCTCGCCGTTGTCCTCATAGTAGCGCTTGCGCAGGCCCAGCTTGAGAAACCCCAGCGACTGGTACATCTTCTGCGCGACCAGGTTGCTCCTTCGCACCTCCAGCGTCAGATACTGCACACCCAGGTTGGCGGCATACTGCATCAATGCCCGTGTCACCTCCGTGCCCACGCCCCGGCCACGATAGGGCTCGTCCACGGCGATATTTGTGATATGCCCTTCCTCAAAAATCAGCCAAGCGCCAGCATAGGCAATCACGCGCCCATCCTCTTCAGCCACGATGTAACGGGCGCACTTGTTTGTGGTCATCTCGTCCACGAAGCTCTGGTAGGACCAGGGGGTGGCGAAGGTTCTCTCCTCAATGGCGTGCACCTGGGGCACATCGGCCAGCGTCATACGGCGGCAGACGGCGCTCATGCCTTGCCTCCCAGCCGCCGGGCACGCTCGCGCTCCGCCTGCGGCGCGCGAAGATAAACCGGCATCAATGCAAGATAATCCACGCTCTGCTCCCGGTTGAGCCAGGCCAGTTCGCCCACGCTGGCCGGGCGCAGATAACGCATGTGGGCAGGCGCAATCACGGCCCGCTCTCCCAGTCGCTCCACGATGGCGTCCCGGTAGGTGTTTACACCGTCGCCCAAAAAGCACAGCTGCCGCTCGCCCGCCACGGCCAGCGCCTGGTCCAGATAGACGGGCAGCACCTCGGCCATGTTGGGAAGCATGCGCACAGGAGGCATCCCGGCAAGGAACGCCGCGCCGTACACCTGTCCCGCGCGCGCATCCTGAATGGGGCAGATCAGCGCGTCGGTCAGGCAGGCACCTGCGGCCAACGCCTCCAGCGCATCCACGCCCACACAGGGCTTGCCCGCGCCGTGAGCCATGCCCTTGACAGCGCTCACCCCGATACGTACACCCGTAAACGACCCCGGTCCCGTGACCGCAGCGTACAAGTCAATCTCGCTCACATCCAGCCCAGCGCGACCCAGCGCCTCCTCGATCATGGGCATAAGGTTGACCGAGTGCGTCAGGCGGTTCACCGCCGCGCCTTCATAAGCCACTTCGCCATCCTTCAGGACTGCTACACCCGCAACAGGTCCTGACGTATCCACCGCCAACAAATTCATGGAATCCATCCTTCCCAGTCCAGCTCCCGGAAACCACCCACGGGGGTAAAGCAAAGCGCACGATCCGTGTCGCCCAGGGGCGTGATCTCCACCTCCAGGTGGCAGGCCGGAACGGCTTCTGGCGCACGGCAAGGCCATTCCACTACAGCTACACCGCCATTTTGCAGGTACTCATCCATAGCCAGCTCGTAGAGCTCCTCCGCACTTTCCAGACGGTACCAGTCAAAATGATACAGAGGCAAACGTCCCTCCTCATGCACCTGCAAGATGGTAAAGGTGGGACTGGTCACATAGCCCGTGACCCCCAACCCGCGCGCGATGCCGCGCGTGAGCTCGCTCTTGCCCGCCCCCATATCGCCCAAAAGTAGCACAACGTCGTTGGCCCGGAGCTGCCGGGCCAACGACGTGCCGATGCGCCTGGTTTCTTCGGCGCTGTGGCTTTTCAGGATCAATTCGCTTTCGCCTCCGTCTTGGCGCGCTTACGTCCATGCAGGATGGGCGAAAGCGGCTTATACATCAGGCCTGTGAGCGCGCTGATCAGCACCCACTTGAGCAAGTTGAAGGGCGCAGTGATGAGCAATACGAACTTGAGCGTGCTGTCCACCGCCGGAATGATGGCAGCGCCCATGCTCACAATAGCCTCTACCGGCATGCCATAGGCCGTGCCATAGAAAGGAATCATGATGTAAAGATTGCTCAAAACGGCTACGATGGTAGCCACCACCGTACCTACAGCCATACCGATGAGCGCACCCTTGCGGGTTTTGTCATGCTGATAGATCAGCCCCGCAGGCAGGAGCATTGCAAATCCCATCAGGAAATCCGCCAGCTCACCCACGCCCTGGGATGACGAGTGGAGCAGCCCCAGCAGGCTCTTAACCAGCAAAATCAACGTGCCCGGCACCGGGCCCATAGCGAAAGTGCCCAGCAGCACCGGCAGATGGCTCAGATCCAACTTGTAGAAGAGCACAACCGGAATCTCGATCATGAACAGTACGGCCGAGATGGCGGCCAGGATGGCCACGGTGGCCAGTTCGCGAGTGGTGAGGAAGGGTTTGCGTTTTGCGTTTGTCATGGAAAATGCCTCCTTGATGTGAAATTGCCCCCGATGGCTTTTTCGCATCAGGGGCAACCGCACCAAAAAGGCGGCAGGCTGCTCTTCTCGCATCCGGACTTTGGCCAAAAGGCCGTTCACCGTTGGTCCCGGAGTTACACCGGGTCGGGGAAACGCCGAAGCGCTTCCTTCGCGGACTGTACCGCCAGTAGGGAATTTCACCCTGCCCCGAAGAAGCCATCTATGTTGGGTTTACGGCTGCATCATAGCACGCCTCTTTCCCCATGTCAAGTGGATTGGGAAAATTGCTTCAAAAATGCATGTTTCGTGGTATAATAAGCATGCGCAGTTCGCAAGGATGCGCTTTCCAGGCCGGCAACGGCTTGTACACAGGCTTTTTTAAGGAGGCTTCTTCATGGAGTGCACCGCAAGGATCACCCCTGATCTCATCTGGGTAGGTGGCAACGACCGCCGTCTGAACCTGTTTGAAAACATCTTCCCCATTCCCCGCGGCGTCAGCTACAACAGCTATCTGTTGCTGGATGAAAAAACTGTACTCGTGGATACGGTGGACAAGGCCATCGCCGGCGTGTTCTTTGAGAACTTGACCGCTACACTGGGCGGGCGGCAGCTGGACTACATCGTGGTCAATCACATGGAGCCAGATCACGCCGCTACTTTGGCCGAAGCCTGCGAGCGCTACCCCGGCGCACAGGTGATGCTTACCGCCAAGGCGGCTCAGATGGCCGCGCAATTTTTTGGAAACGGCCTGCGGGACCGTCTGCACTCCGTCTGTGAAGGTGCGGAGCTGGTCACAGGCAGACATCGCCTGCGCTTCTTCACCGCGCCCATGGTCCATTGGCCCGAGGTGATGGTTACCTACGACGAAACAGACCGAGTGCTCTTTTCCGCCGACGCCTTTGGCACTTTCGGCGCTGTAAGCGGTTTTCTCTTTGCCGACGAGGTAGATTTTGCGCGCGACTGGCTGGATGATGCGCGCCGCTATTACACCAATATCGTCGGCAAGTACGGCGCGCCCGTACAAGCACTGCTCAAAAAAGCCAGTGCGCTGGATATCGCTTTCCTCTGCCCCCTGCACGGACCGGTCTGGCGTAAGGACATCGCCTGGTTTGTGGAAAAATATCAACGCTGGAGCACTTATCAGCCTGAGGAAGAGGGTGTGCTGGTGGCCTATGCCTCCATCTATGGGCACACCGAAAACGCCGCGGAAGTCTTTGCCATGGCCCTGCGCGATGCAGGCGTAAAACATGTGGCTGTCTATGACGTGTCCGTGACCCATCCCTCCTATATTCTCAGCGATGCGTTCCGTTTCGGAAAGCTGGCGTTGCTCTCGGCTACTTACAACCTGGGCGTGTTCCCCGCCATGGAAACGCTGCTTCTGGACCTCAAGGCCCACGCTTTGCAGGACCGTACCGTGGCCCTGGTAGAAAACGGCACCTGGGCCCCGGCAGCCGGCAAGCAGATGCGCGAGATCCTGTCCTCCATGAAAAACATGTGCATACTGGAGCCCGTGCCCACCGTCCGTTCCGCGCTTGCTGCGGACACTCGCGAAGCGCTCACTGCTCTGGCACGCCAACTGGCGGAGGCGTAAGCGGCATGTGCGGGCGCTACTTTCTGGACGATGCAAAAGAGGCGAACGAACGGCTGCTGAATCTGTTGCGTGGTCTTCTGGAAAGCGGCGATCCGCTGGCTTCGCAGGTACATACAGGCGAAATCTTCCCCACGCAGCTGGCTCCCGTCATTGTAGCAGACGGGAGCCGTGTGGCTGTACGCGCTATGCGCTGGGGTTTTCCGCGCGGCGGAGGACACGGCGTAGTGATCAACAGCCGGTCGGAAAAGGCCGATCATACCCCCATGTTCCAGCGTGCGGTGCGGGAGAGGCGCTGTCTGGTACCCGTATCCGGTTTCTACGAATGGCGGCGCACTCCCTCCGGCGCAAAAACAAAAGAGAAATTCTCTTTTCAATCCCAGGGCGGAATGGAAAAAGGGCTGATGTACCTGGCGGGAGTGTACGGTGAGTTCCTTGGCGGCTTCCGCGCGGGTGGGTTTGACGGTTTTGCCATCCTGACGCGCGAAGCTGACGGGCAGATGCGTCCCTATCACGACCGCATGCCCGTCATTCTGGATGATGAGTCCTCGAAAAAGTTATGGCTGCTGGCCCCGCCTCAAATCCCCTATGCCGATCTGCGTCGCTGCTTCGACTCGCCGAAACTGTATGTACGCCCGGCAACGGCGATTGATGCGGATCAATAGCAGAAAACAAAATGTAAAAAAACTTCATCTCCCTCCGCTTTCAGCGGCCCTTTGTGCGCGTTCAGTGCTTTTCATCGCGTCGAAAGGGAAAAAAGCTGTTGACAAGCGGGGGGAAAAACATTACAATAACCTATGTCTGGTATTGGGATGAGGCATGCGGACATGCGGGTGTAGCTCAATGGTAGAGCTCCAGCTTCCCAAGCTGGCTACGTGGGTTCGATTCCCATCACCCGCTCCAACCGCATGATAACCTGCCGGATCATATCAAACGTAAAACAGGAGGTCGAATCCCATGGCTAAGGCGAAATTTGAACGCACCAAGCCGCACGTTAACATCGGCACGATCGGCCACGTTGACCACGGCAAGACGACGCTGACGGCGGCGATCACGATGACGCTGGCTCAGCTGGGCGACGCGCAGGCGATGAAGTACGAAGACATCGACAAGGCGCCGGAAGAAAAAGCGCGTGGAATTACAATCAACACCGCGCACGTGGAGTATGAGACGGACAAGCGTCACTACGCGCACGTGGACTGCCCCGGCCACGCTGACTACGTGAAGAACATGATCACCGGTGCTGCGCAGATGGACGGCGCGATCCTGGTTGTGTCCGCTCCCGACGGTCCGATGCCGCAGACCCGCGAGCACATTCTGCTTGCCCGTCAGGTAGGCGTGCCCTACATCGTGGTGTTCATGAACAAGACGGACATGATGGACGATCCGGAGCTGCTGGAGCTGGTGGAGATGGAAATCCGCGAGCTGCTGAGCCAGTACGACTTCCCGGGCGACGACATTCCGATCATCAAGGGCAGCGCGCTGGTGGCGCTGGAGTACGTGCAGAATGGCGGCGCTGATGTGCGCAATGCCAAGGAGACGCAGTGCATCTTCGAGCTGATGGACGCGGTGGACGAGTACATTCCCGCGCCGCAGCGTGCGACGGACCAGCCGTTCC
>JAEYCB010000039.1 GCA_023404345.1 Bacillota bacterium | reverse complement strand
TGGCTGACAGGCCCTGCCTGGCAGCTTGAATCAGTGCGCCCCTGCGAGCATAAGTATGAGGAATCCTATTGATTTTCACAAAATGCATGTCCGCCTATGTGAATCCTGCCATTTATGCGGTGTTGCCCTAATTATTAATCTGATTCAATAAAATATGAAAATGGCAATGGAATACAGGGGCGTGGTGAAAGAGCACGCCCCTTGTCCAAAGACGGACGGACACACACGGAAACGTGTTCATTTTGTGAGCCGCTTAAGGCCGCAGGACCGTGCTTTGCGGACGAAAATTTCAAAAAATTTTAGCAAAATACTTGCATTTAAGGGCGTTTTGTTTTATACTACTGAAGCTGTCTGTTTAGGGATGAAGCGGTAAGTTGCCGCCATGGCCATGGCGGGTAATTATCGTGGACCAGCCCGGAAATCGGGCGACGGACTTGAGACATCGCGCGGGGCGCGATCCGCGGCCAGGGCCTGAGCGCTCTCACGGCAAGGGTCCGATGCGGAAGAGGAAGGCGAGGGTTGCCTCGCCTGCTTACAAGCGGCCGATGGACACACCCGGCCCGGTGTACTTGAGACGAATCAAGGAGGAACGAAAATGGCCAACCAGAAAATCCGTATCAAGCTGAAGGCTTACGAGCACAACCTGATCGATCAGTCCTCCGAGCGGATCGTGGAAACCGCAAAGCGGACGGGCGCGAAGGTTTCGGGCCCCATTCCCCTGCCGACGGAAAAGGAGATCGTGACCATCCTGCGCGCGCCCCACAAGTATAAGGATAGCCGCGAGCAGTTCGAGATGCGCACCCATAAGCGCCTCATCGATATTCACAATCCCAACCCCCGCACGGTCGATGCCATGATGAAGCTGGATCTTCCTGCCGGCGTCGAAATCGAAATCAAGCTCAATAACTAATGCAGGAGGTACGACATCATGAAGAAAGCGATCGTAGGTAAGAAGATCGGCATGACGCAGGTTTTCACCGATGACGGCCGCCTCGTGCCCGTGACCGTGGTGGAGGCCGGCCCCTGCAAGGTCGTGCAGAAGAAGACCACCGAGTCTGACGGTTACGACGCCGTGCAGGTCGGCTTTGACACCTATGCGGAAAACCGCGCCAAGAAGCTGGTCAACAAGCCCCTCACGGGCCATTTCAAGAAGGCTGGCGTGGCTCCCACCCGCTACCTGCGCGAGTTCCGCCTGGATAACGTGGCTGAGCTGGAAGTGGGCAATGAGCTGACCGTTTCCCAGTTTGAAGCCGGCGAAAAGATTGACGTTAGCGGCGTGAGCAAGGGCCACGGCTTCAGCGGCACTATTCAGCGCTGGAACCAGCATACCGGCCCCATGGCCCACGGCTCCAAGTATCATCGCGGCGTGGGCTCCATGAGCGCCAACTCCGATCCCTCCCGCGTGTTCAAAAACAAGCACATGCCCGGCCATTACGGCGTGGAGCGCGTGACCGTCCAGAACCTGGAGATCGTCCGGGTGGACGCCGAGCGCAACCTGCTCCTCATCAAGGGCGCGGTGCCCGGCCCCAACGGCGGCCTTCTGCTGGTGCGCAACACCTGCAAGGCTTAACGGCGCCACACATTGGTAAATGTAAGTACCCTTTTATGAAGGAGGAAATCAACACCATGCCTAAGACTTCTTTGTATAACATGGAAGGCGCGGCCATTGGCGAAGTGGAGCTGAGCGAGGAGCTCTTTGCCGCTCCCATCAACACCGCCGCTATGCATCTGGTCGTCCGCTCCATTCTGGCAAACCAGCGCCAGGGCACGCAGAGCGCCCTCACCCGCGGCGAGGTCCGTGGTGGTGGCCGCAAGATCTACCGCCAGAAGGGCACCGGCAATGCACGTCACCATGGCAACCGCGCTCCGCAGTTCCGTCACGGCGGCGTTGTCTTTGCGCCCAAGCCCCGCGACTACGTTATCAACGTGCCCAAGAAGATCCGCCGCCTGGCCTTCAAGAGCGCCATGACCTCCAAGCTCAACGCCGGTGAGATCATCGTGGTGGACGAAATCAAGCTCGCCGAGCCCAAGACCAAGCTCATGGCCAAAGTGCTGGGCAACTTCGACCTCAAGGGCTGGACCATGCTCGTGCTGCCCGGCCGCGACGAGACCCTCGTGCGCGCCTCCGGCAACATCGAAAAGCTCCAGACTTCCTACGTCAACACCCTCAACGTGTACGATATCCTGAAAGCCGGCAAGATCATCCTCACCAAGGATGCTCTCAAGGGCGTAGAGGAGGTTTACGCATGAAAAATCCCCATGACGTCATCCTGCGCCCCGTTTTGACCGAAGCGTCCTACGAGGGCATCGCGGACAAGCGCTATGTGTTCGAAGTGCACAAGAGCGCCAACAAGACCGAGATCAAGCTCGCGCTTGAGGCCATCTTCAAGGACATCAAGGTCGAGAAGGTCAACACCCTGCGCACCATCGGCAAGATCAAGCGCCAGGGCCGCACCTCCGGCCGCACCCCGGAGATCAAAAAGGCCTATGTGACCCTCACCAAGGACTCCAAGCCCATCGAGTTCTTTGAAGGCATGGCTGACTAATAGCAGGGAGGACAAGACACGATGGCTATTCGAGTTTATAAGCCGACCTCGCCCGCCCGCCGTTTCATGTCGGTGCTGACGTACGAGGAGATCACCACCAACAAGCCGGAAAAGAGCCTGCTTGAGTGCAAGAAGAAGAACGCCGGCCGCAACAAGCAGGGCAAGATCACCGTGCGCCACCAGGGCGGCGGCAACAAGGTCAAGTACCGCATCATCGATTTCAAGCGCAATAAGCTGGACATCCCCGCCAAGGTCGCTACCATCGAGTACGATCCCAACCGTTCGGCTTTCATCGCCCTGCTCAACTACGCTGACGGCGAAAAGCGCTACATCCTGGCTCCTCTGGGCCTGAACGTGGGCGACACGGTCATCTCCAGCGCCAATGCTGACATCAAGCCCGGCAATGCGCTGCCCATCTCCGCTATCCCCGTCGGTACCTTGATCCACAACCTGGAGATCAAGCCCGGCCGCGGCGGCCAGATGGTTCGCTCCGCCGGCATGAGCGCGCAGCTCATGGCCAAGGAAGGCCAGTACGCGCAGGTCCGCCTGCCCAGCGGCGAGGTGCGCAAGGTGCCCATGAACGCCATGGCCACCATCGGCACCGTGGGCAACACCGATCACGAGAACGTGCGCATCGGCAAGGCTGGCCGCAAGCGCCACATGGGCGTTCGGCCCACTGTGCGCGGCGTCGTTATGAACCCCTGCGACCACCCGCACGGCGGCGGCGAGGGCAAGAGCCCCGTCGGTATGCCCGCCCCTGTGACCCCCTGGGGCAAGGTTGCGCTGGGACTTAAGACCCGCAAGCACAAGAAGTACTCCAACAAGATGATTGTGAAGCGCGCGGGCAAGTAAGCCCTTGCATCCAAGGAAGGAGGAAGCCTCTCAATGAGCCGTTCCGTTAAGAAGGGACCTTTTGTAAACGAAGCGCTGATGAAGCGTATCGTTGAAATGAATAACACCGGCAAGAAGGCGGTCGCCAAGACCTGGTCCAGGTCCTCCACCATCTTCCCGGATTTCGTGGGCCACACCATCGCTGTGCATGACGGCCGCAAGCATGTGCCTGTCTACATCACCGAGGACATGGTCGGCCACAAGCTGGGCGAGTTCGCCCCCACCCGCACGTATCGCGGTCACGCCGGCGAAAAGGCCACCGGCAAAAAGTAAGCGGAAGGAGTGAGTTTCCATGGCAACCAATACCCAGAAGAAGGCGCAAGCCCACATGGCGGCCCGCGATACTCGTCCCGCCGCTCATGCCAAGTATGTGCGCATCTCTTCCCGCAAGGTCAAGATCGTCATTGACCTCATCCGCGGCAAGAATGTGGACGACGCTCTCGCCATCCTTGAGTACACCCCCAAGGCCGCCGCTCCCGTGGTGCATAAGCTGCTTTCCAGCGCCATCGCCAACGCGGTCAACAACAACGAGATGGACCGCAAGTCCCTCTACGTTGCGGAAGTCTACGCCAACCCCGGCCCCACGCTCAAGCGCTACGTTGCCCGCTCCCGCGGCAGCGCGTCCCCCATCCTCAAGCGCACCAGCCACATCAGCGTGGTGCTGGACCAGAAGTAATCCAAGGGAGGTTTATCAATGGGACAGAAAGTAAATCCCCACGGCGCTCGTGTTGGCGTGATCTTCAACTGGAGCACTCGCTGGTATGCCGGCAAAAAGGATTTCGCGAATAACCTCGTTGAGGATTACAAGCTCCGCGAAATGCTCAAGAAGAAATACTACGCCACCGGTATCAGCCATATTGATATCGAGCGCAGCGCCAACCGCGTGACCATCAACATCTTCACCGCCAAGCCCGGCATGATCATCGGCCGCGGCGGCGCGGGCATCGAGGCGCTCAAGAAGGATATCGAAGCTTTCCTGGGCCGCCCCGCCAACATCAACATCATGGAGATCAAGGTGCCCGACACCAACGCCCAGCTCGTGGCCGAGAACATCGCCCAGCAGCTGGAGAAGCGCATCTCCTTCCGCCGCGCCATGAAGCAGAGCCTGCAGCGCGCCATGCGCGCCGGCGCCAAGGGCATGAAGACCACCGTGAGCGGCCGTCTGGGCGGCGCTGATATCGCCCGCACCGAGCACTATCACGAGGGCTCCATCCCCCTGCAAACGCTTCGCGCTGACATCGACTACGGCTTCGCCGAAGCCAAGACCACCTATGGCCGCTTGGGCGTCAAAGTATGGGTGTACAAGGGACAGCGTCTTCCCAAGCCCAAGAAAGCGCCGGTCGCTGCCAAAACCGAAGGAGGCAAATAAGCTATGTTGATGCCTAAGAGAGTTAAGCGCCGTCGCGTGTTCCGTGGCCGTATGAAGGGCAAGGCCATGCGCGGCAACTTCCTGGCCTATGGCGAGTACGGCCTGGTCGCTACCGAGCCCAGCTGGATCACCTCTCAGCAGATTGAGGCGGCTCGTATCGCCCTGACCCGCTACACCAAGCGCGGCGGCCAGGTGTGGATCAAGATTTTCCCCGACAAGCCCGTAACAGAAAAGCCCGCTGAAACCCGTATGGGTTCCGGCAAGGGTTCTCCCGAGTACTGGGTGGCGGTGGTCAAGCCCGGCCGCGTTCTGTTTGAGATCGCGGGCGTACCTGAGGATGTGGCTCGCGAGGCCCTGCGTCTGGCCTCTCACAAGCTGCCCCTCAAGACCAAGATCCTCGTGCGTGAGGACAACAAAGAAGCGGGTGGTGAAGCACAATGAAGGCTAAGGAGCTAAGAGCCATGAACAAGACCGAGCTTGAAAACAAGGTCGGAGAACTGAAGGCGGAGCTGTTCAACCTTCGTTTCCAGCTTGCCACCGGTCAGTTGCAGAACACCACGGTCATTGCCAGCACCAAGCGTGACATCGCGCGCTGCATGACCATCCTTCGCGAGCAGGAACTCAAGGACGCCCGCTAAGGGCCTAAGTAAATGAAGGAGGCAACCGCTTCAATGTCTGAGCAGAGAGGACTTCGCAAGACCCGCGAGGGCGTGGTCGTCAGCGACAAGATGGACAAGACCATCGTCGTGGAGATCAAGACCCGCGTGCGCCATCCGCTGTATGGCAAAATCATGAACCAGACCAGCAAGCTCAAGGCCCATGACGAAAACAACGAGTGCGGCGTCGGCGACCGCGTGCGCGTGATGGAAACCCGCCCGCTGAGCCACGACAAGCGCTGGCGCTTGGTCGAAATCGTAGAAAAGGCCAAGTAATATACCGCAGCCCTCACAGGCAAAAGGGCCTAGGGCCAAGCCTCTGATGGGCGCTCCGAATCAACAGTCGCGGGAAAGCAGCCCGCTTTCCCGATTCCAACAAGGAGGAAAAACCGTATGATCCAGCCGCAAACGCGACTCAAGGTGGCCGATAACTCCGGCGCCAAGGAAATCATGTGCATCCGCGTGCTCGGCGGTTCCTTCCGCCGTGACGGCTCCATCGGCGATGTGATCGTGGCCAGCGTCAAGAGCGCTACCCCCGGCGGCGCCGTGAAAAAGGGCGACGTGGTGAAGGCCGTGGTCGTCCGCATGCGCAAGCAAAAGCGCCGTCCCGACGGCAGCTATATCCGCTTTGACGACAATGCCGCCGTTATCATCAACGACCAGAAAATGCCCCGTGGCACCCGTATCTTTGGACCTGTTGCCCGCGAGCTGCGCGAGAAGGACTTCATGAAGATCGTTTCGCTGGCTCCCGAAGTGCTGTAATTGGGAGGATTGACGAATGAATAAGGTTCATGTCAAAAAGAACGACCAGGTCGTCGTCATCTCCGGCCCCAAGGACGGCGATAAGGCCATCAAGGGCAAGCAGGGCAAGATCCTGACCGTCGACCCCAAGGCCGGCAAGGTGATCGTTGAGGGCGTCGCCTACGTCACCAAGCACCAGAAACCCCGCCGTCAGGGCCAGCAGGGCGGCATCTTCCAGAAGGAGCGCGCCATCGACGCCTCCAACGTGATGCTGGTTTGCCCCAAGTGCGGCAAGGCCACCCGCGTCGCCCACCGCGTGACCGAGGTGGAGCGTGAGGACGGCTCCAAGAAGAAGAAAATCATCCGCGTCTGCAAGCGCTGCAAAGCGGATATTGACTGAGGAGGTAAGGTAAATGGCTACTCGCATTAAGGAAAAGTACCTCAATGAAGCCGTGCCTGCCCTCCAGCAGAAGTTCGGCTACAAAAACCCCATGCAGATCCCCAAGCTGTCCAAGATCGTCATCAACATGGGCTTGGGCGACTGCAAGGACAACCCCAAGGCGCTGGAAGTGGCCGTTAAGGAACTGGCAGCCATCGCCGGCCAGCAGCCGCTGGTGACCAAGGCCCGCAAGTCCATCGCCAACTTCAAGCTCCGCGAGGGCATGAACGTGGGCGCCAAGGTGACCCTTCGCGGTTCCCGTATGGAAGAGTTCATGGATAAGCTGGTCAACATCGCCCTTCCCCGCGTGCGCGACTTCCGTGGCGTGAGCGACAAGGCCTTCGACGGCCGCGGCAACTACGCCCTGGGCATCCGCGAACAGCTTCTGTTCCCCGAAATCGAGTACGACAAGGTGGAAAAGATCCGCGGCATGGAAATGATCTTTGTAACGACCGCTCAGACCGACGAGGAGTGCAAGGAACTGCTTCGTCTGCTGGGAATGCCGTTCGCGCAGTAAGGATAGGGAGGAGCAAGAAACATGGCTAAGACCAGTATGAAAATCAAGCAGGCCAGAACGCCCAAGTTCTCCACCCGTGCCTATACGCGCTGCCGCCTGTGTGGCCGCCCGCACTCGGTGCTTCGCAAGTACGGCATCTGCCGTATCTGCTTCAGAGAGCTGGCCTACAAGGGCCAAATCCCCGGTGTCCGCAAGGCCAGTTGGTAAGCGGGAAAGAACGGAAGGAGGTTCCATCATGGTTGTGAATGATCCCATCGCCGATATGCTGACCCGCATCCGCAATGCGCAGATCGCCAAGCACGACGCCGTCGTTCTGCCCGCCAGCAACACCAAGAAGGCGATCGCCAAGATCCTCTTGGCGGAAGGTTATGTCAAGTCGGTCGATTTCATCGACGACGGCCCCCAGGGCAGCATTAAGATCGTCCTGAAGTACGTCAACGGCAAGCAGCAGCCCGTGATCGCCGGTCTCAAGCGCATTTCCAAGCCCGGCCTTCGCGTCTATGCCAAGTCCGAGGAGCTGCCCAAGGTCCTGGGCGGCCTGGGCATCGCCATCATCTCCACCTCCAAGGGTCTGATGACGGACAGAGAAGCCCGCAAGCAAATGATCGGCGGCGAAGTGCTCGCCTACATCTGGTAAACCGACACGCAATGGAGGTGTAAGACAATGTCTCGAATCGGAAAACTTCCGATCACTGTCCCCGCGGGCGTGACGGTAACGGTGGACGAGGACAACACCGTAACGGTGAAGGGCCCCAAGGGCACTTTGACCCAGGCGGTGAACCGCGATATCACCCTCAAGCAGGAAGGCAATGTCCTGACCCTTGAACGCCCCAGCGACGCCAAGCCCCACAAGGCCATGCACGGCCTCTACCGCAGCCTGGTCCACAACATGGTGGTTGGCGTGACCGAAGGCTTCCAGAAGACGCTGGTGCTGGTGGGCACCGGTTACCGCGCGCAGGCCGACGGCGGCAAGAAGCTGACCATCAACATCGGCTTCAGCCATCCGGTCATTCTGGATGCGCCTGAAAACATCACCTTTGAGACCCCCGACCAGACCAAGATCGTGGTTAAGGGCATCAACAAGCAGCAGGTAGGCAACCTTGCCGCCGATATCCGCGCCATCCGCAAGCCTGAACCCTATCTGGGCAAGGGCATCAAGTATGAGGATGAGGTTATCCGCCGCAAGGAAGGCAAGACCGGTAAGTAATCGAAAGGGGAGTGAACGCAAATGTTTAAGACGCGAGACCGCAATGCGGACCGCAAGAT
The DNA here is from genome assembly GCA_023404345.1 of Bacillota bacterium. Lineage (GTDB taxonomy): Bacteria > Bacillota > Clostridia > Christensenellales > Aristaeellaceae > Limiplasma. The sequence continues at coordinate 74,068 of JAEYCB010000039.1, read as the reverse complement.
CCGCCATGCCCGTGTTCGCAGGAAAATCAGCGGCACCCCGGAGATGCCGCGTCTGTGCGTGTACCGCAGCCTGAATAACATCTACGCGCAGGTCATCGACGATACCAAGGGCGTTACTTTGGTTGCTTGCTCCACCCAGGAGAAGGACGTCATGGCCCAGATCAAAGATACCGACAAGAAGGGCGCTGCCAAGATCGTTGGCAAGCTGATCGCCGAGCGTGCGTCCGAGGCGGGCATCAAGAAGGTGGTCTTTGACCGCGGCGGCTACGTGTACACGGGCCGCGTGGCCGAACTGGCTGCCGGCGCCCGCGAAGCCGGACTTGAATTCTAAGTAAGGAGGACGAACGCATGCAACGCATGGAACAGGTCAGCGAATTCAAAGAGAAGCTCGTTGCCGTCAACCGCGTTACCAAGGTCGTCAAGGGCGGCCGCAACTTCCGCTTCTCTGCGCTGGTTGTGGTCGGCGATGAAAAAGGCCGTGTAGGCGCGGGCATGGGCAAGGCCGCTGAAATTTCCGAGGCGATCCGCAAGGGCACCGAGGACGCCAAAAAGCACCTGATCAACGTGCCGGTTCTGGGCACCTCGATCCCCCATGAGAGCGTCGGTCGCTTCGGCACGGGCAAGGTTGTCCTTCTGCCCGCCCCCGAAGGCACGGGCGTGATCGCCGGCGGCGCCGCCCGCGCGGTGCTGGAGCTGGCGGGCATCCGCGATATCCGCACCAAGAGCTATGGCACCAACAATAAGATCAACATGGTCAAGGCGACGCTGGAAGGCCTCAAGCAGCTGCGCAGCGCCGAGGAGGTCGCCAAGCTGCGTGGCAAGACCGTCGAAGAGATTCTGGGCTGAGGAGGACGACGAAGATGAAACTGCAAATCACGCTCAAAAAGTCGCCGATCTCCAGCCTTCAGGTGCATAAGGACACCGTCGCCGCGCTGGGCCTGCACAAGGTCGGCCAGACGGTGATCAAGGAAGACAACGCCTGCATCCGCGGCCAGATTTTCCGCGTGAAGCACATGATCGACGTTCAAGAAATCAAGGACTGAGGAGGGAAAGCCAATGAAACTGCATGAGCTGGGCCCCGCCGCGGGTTCCACCACTGCGCCCAAGCGCCTTGGTCGAGGCGTGGGCTCCGGTCTGGGCAAGACCTCCGGTAAGGGCCACAAGGGCGCCAAGGCCCGTTCCGGCGGCGGCAAGCGCCCCGGCTTCGAGGGCGGCCAGATGCCTCTGTACCGCCGCGTCCCCAAGAAGGGCTTCACCAACATCTTCCGCACGGAGTATGCCACGGTAAACGTGGGGCAGCTGGAGGTGTTTGACAACGGCACCGTCGTGACCGCCGCCATGCTTAAGGAAGCCAAGATCATCAGGAAAACGCTGGATGGAGTGAAGGTCCTGGGCAACGGCGAGCTGACCAAGAAGCTCACCGTTGAAGCTGCGAAGTTCACCGCATCGGCCAAGGAGAAGATCGAGGCCCTCGGCGGGAAAGCCGAGGTGAAGTAAGATGGCCAAAAACCCGAACAAAGTAGGCGTTTGGCAATCGCTTCGCAATGCTTGGAAGGTGCAGGATATCCGCAAGAAATTGATCTACACCTTCCTGATGCTGGTGGTGTTCCGTCTGGTGGGCGTCATTCCCGCTCCCGGCGTCGATTACGCGCGCGTGCAGGCCTCCATGGGTTCCAACACGCTGCCGCTGTTGGACCTGGTCAACATGATGACCGGTTCCAACTTCCAGAACATGACCATTATGGCCATGGGTATCACCCCCTACATCAACTCCTCCATTATCATGCAGCTTCTGACCATCGCTATCCCCGCTCTGGAGCGCCTGCAAAAGAGCGGCCCCGAGGGTCAGAAGAAGATCGCTCAGATCACCCGTTACGTCACCGTGGGTCTTGCTGTGGTACAGGCCATCGGCCTGGTGGCCAGCCTTGGCTACATCAAGAGCGGCTGGTTTAACACAGTACTGGTGGGTGTGAGCATGGCCGGCGGTACCGCCTTGGCCATGTGGATTGGCGAGCGCATCACCGAGAAGGGCCTTGGCAACGGCATCTCGCTGCTGATCTTCGCCGGTATTATCTCCAACCTGTTCACCGGCTTCACCACCTTGATCCGCAACGCCTTCCAGGCGACCAGCATCACCCCGTGGCTTACGCTGCTGGCGGTGCTTCTGGTAGCGCTGGTGATGATCGTGCTGGTCACGTTTGTGGACATGGGCGTGCGCCGCATCAATGTGCATTTTGCCAAGCGCGTCAGCGGTCGCAAGATGTACGGTGGTCAGAACAGCGTAATCCCCATGAAGGTCGTCAGCGTGGGCGTGCTGCCCCTGATCTTCGCTTACTCCTTCATGGCGTTCCCGGGCACCATTATCCAGTTGGTGGGTGGCTCCGACAGTGCTGCCGCTATCTGGTGGGCTCGCTACATGAACGGCGCCAGCTTCTGGTACCTGCTGGTGACGGCGTTGCTGATCATTGCATTTACTTACTTCTATAGCTCCATCTCCTTCCAGCCCGATGAGATGGCCAAGAACATCCAACAGCAGGGTGGCGCGGTGCCCTCGGTGCGCCCGGGCAAGCCCACGGCGGATTACCTGCGCCGCATCAACAGCCGCCTGACCCTGTTTGCCGCTTTGTTCCTGGCTGTGCTGGCCACGGTGCCTACGGTCTTTACCGTTGGACTGCAAACGCAGATTCCGTTTGCTGCCAGCAGCATCCTCATCGCGGTCAGCGTGGTGCTGGAGACCAAGCGTCAGCTGGACGACCTGCTGGTCAGCCGCAATTACGATTCCATCTCCTGACCAGAGCTGTCCAACCGTACGAATGATGCGCCGCTAAGGCGCGGCACAGGCACATTTACCGCTTTTGTGGTATACTGTAAGTGTGCCGCGCGTTAGCGGCCTTCATCCGTGAACAGGAGGAATGACGTATGAACATCATTTTCCTAGGCCCTCCGGGGGCTGGTAAGGGCACTCAGGCTCAGATTGTGTGCCAGCGGCTTGGGATTCCCCAGGTTTCCACGGGCGACATGCTGCGCGCGGCTATTGCTGCGGGCACCGAAATGGGCCGAAAGGCCAAGGAATATATGGATCAGGGCCAGCTGGTACCCGATGAAGTTGTCATCGGTATCGTCAAGGAACGTCTGGCGGATGCGGATTGCCAAAAGGGTTACATTTTGGACGGCTTCCCCCGCACGGTAGAGCAGGCAAAGGCGCTGAGCACCTTTGCCAAGATCGACGTAGCCATTAATCTGGACGTACCCGATGACGTGCTGGTCAAGCGTCTGAGCGGGCGTCGTGTATGTCCGCTGTGCGGCGCGCCCTATCATGTGGACCGGCTGAATGGCGAAACCGTATGCCGGGCTGACGGTACCCCGCTGATCCAGCGCGACGACGATAAGGCCGAAACGGTGCTGAACCGTCTGAAGGTCTATCATCAGAAGACTGCGCCGCTGATTGACCATTACCGCGAGGCGGGCCTGCTGAAGAACATCGGTGGCGGCCTGTCCCTGGAAGAGATCAGCGAGGAGATCTTCAGGACACTTGAGGCGATCCAATGATTTATCTCAAGAATGCACAGCAGCTTGCTTTGATGCGCAAGTCGGGCGCACTCCTCTATGAGGTGCTCTGCCGCCTGCGTGAGGCGATCAAGCCCGGCATGAGCACCGCTGAGCTGGATGTGTACGCCGAACAGCTCATCCGCAAACATAAAGCAATTCCCTCGTTCCTGGACTATCAGGGTTATCCGGCCAGCATTTGCGCTTCGGTCAATGACGAAGTGGTGCACGGTATTCCCTCCGACAAAACCATCCTGAAGGAGGGCGATGTGCTCTCGATCGACTGCGGGTTGATTTTGGACGGATGGCAGTCCGACAGCGCCTTTACCATGGGCGTGGGTGCCATCAGCGAAGCAAACCGCCAGCTTATCGAGGTCACGGAGGAGAGCTTCTATAAGGGTGTACGCAAGGCTGTGAACGGTAATCACCTGGGCGATATCGGCAGTGCCATTCAGACCTATGCTGAAAGCTTTGGTTATGGTGTGATCCGTGACCTGACTGGGCATGGGATTGGCAGGGCAATGCATGAGGAACCCAGTGTGCCGAATTTCGGAAAACCCGGCCACGGCACCAAGCTGCGTCCCGGCATGACATTGGCCATTGAGCCGATGATTGCCATGGGAGATTATCATGTGGCTGAGTTGGAGGACGGCTGGACCATTGTGACGGAAGATGGCAGCGTATGTTCGCATTATGAGCATACCATCGCTATCAATGAGCACGGCCTACCGGAGCTTCTCACCTATCCGGGCTTTGCCCTGACGGAGGAAGCCGAGTGAAAGCACAGCCGACGGAACCAGGGCGTGTGGTCGTATCCACGCAGGGGCATGACGCGGGGCGTTGGCACGTGATTGTTAACGTGCTGGACACGCGCTATGTGCTCATCTGCGACGGAGAGGCGCGCAAGCTCGCCCAGCCCAAGAAAAAACAGGTCAAGCATCTGCGCGCGCTGCCGCTGACCATTCCCGTAGAGGGAAAGGGAGCGTCCGGCGGGCCGATTGCCGACAGCGACATCCGCGCGGCGCTCCGTGCGGCCAGGAATGCTTACGAAACCAGGACCGGCTCCGCGCAGACGTGTGCGCGGATAGAGAAAGACAAGGAGGAAGGCGCGCTTGTCCAAAAGTGATGTCATCGAAATGGAAGGCACGGTCATTGAGGCGCTTCCCAACGCGAACTTCAAAGTGGAGCTCGCCGGCGGCCACCGGATCATGGCACAGATTTCCGGAAAGATGCGCATGAACTTCATCCGCATCTATCCCGGCGATAAGGTCACGGTAGAGCTTTCGCCCTATGACCTGACGCGCGGCCGCATCACGTGGCGCAGCAAGAACTGATACCCGCGGCGGCTGCCGCCGCGCAAGTAAGGAGGATACGAGCATGAAGGTACGCCCCTCGGTCAAGCCCATCTGCGAAAAGTGCAAGATTATCAAGCGCAAGGGCCGCGTGATGGTAATCTGCGAGAACCCCAAGCATAAGCAGAAGCAGGGCTGATGATTGTTGCCGGAGCGAAGTGTGCATCCGGTCTGGGAAATATGCCGCGTGGACAAAATCCGCGCGGCTTTCTTTTTGACAGAAGCAAGACAATGTGCTAGAATGCAACCGGACAGGAGAAATCTGTGTTTGGAGGGTTGAAAATGAAAAAGATTGTTGCGGTTATGCTGGCTGCTGCTATGCTGCTGGTGTGCCTTGTGGCACTGGGCGAAGGTGCTGTGCTCATGCCCGTGGAGCTGAATGTCGACAGCTTGGAATATGTGGATGGGACCCATTATCTCATTGCCCGCGACGCGGATTCCCGCCTCTATGGCCTTTATAACACTGACGGTGAAATGCTGATTCCCTGCGAATATGGGCTGCTGGCCTATGCGGATTATGGCTTTTTTGAGGCCATCAACGAGGATGGGCTCAACACCCACGCGCTTCTCCGCGCCGATGGGCAGGCGGTCACGGGCTGGGAGTATGCCGCTTTTGAGGTGTTGAGCGAAAAATGGGGCCTGGCGGTGACGCTGGAGCCGACCGAGAGCGAGAACTACGACTATTCCGGCGGCTTCCTGGGTGGCGGCGAGCACTATATGGTCACAGCCTATGATGTATATGACCTGGAAGCTGGCCAGAAGGTAGGCACCCTTGCGCGTGAGGACTGCGGGACGGCCGTGCCTCATGGCGACTACCTCTACGTGGAGGACCGTCAGGAGGTCATCCATGTGTACGACAAGACCCTCGCGCCGGTGGACGTTGAGGTGACTTCCCTTTATAACGCCTATGACGAGGTGGACGGCAACGCGGTGTGCCTCAGCGATGGGCAGGTGATTGCCGAAGATGTCTACAGTGCCTATGAAGATACTGATACCGGTTATATCAAAGTGAACGGCGACAATGGCATTCGCCTGCTGGATGCCGAGGGCAACGTGCTCGTACCGGAGGGATATGATTCCATCGGCATGGTCTATGATGGCTACGTGACCGTGGAGCAGAACGACCTCTATGGCCTGTACGACCTGGCCGGCGGCAGGCTGGCCGTACCCTGCGAATACGACGAGATCTACTCCTTTGGTCTGGCCACTATCTATCGCTATGTGCACAACGGCTTTGTCTGCGTGGAAAAGGACGGCAAAGTGGGCTTTGTGGATACCGACGGACAGGTGACATGCGAGCTCAAGTACGGCGCTGCGGGCGTGACACAGCACGGCTGCACTCTTACGGTGACGGATCTGGACGGTTCCATCTACATTGTGGCGGCTGACGGCACCCAGACCCAGACGGATTTTGATGAGGTGGATGAATACTCCGGCGGCGACGGCTCGCTGCTGGTGGTGTGCAAGGATGACGCCTACGGTCTGGTGGACTGGCACGGCAACGAAGTACTGCCGCTTGAGTATGCGAGCTACGACATCAGCATTACCGACTATGCGGATGCGGTAATCGTGGATGATACGCTCATGGTTCGCTAAAAAGCATAAAGGAAGGGCCCGACGCTTGCGTCGGGCCCTTTTTGTCGCTTTGCAGAGTGTTATCCGCGATAGTCGGGATTGAACAGGAGCTTCATCAAATCAGTGCCATCCATCAGCACAGGTTCGCAGGCCAGCTCCTCCTCGCAGAACTTGCGCGTGGGAGCGGGCTTGCCAGCCGCGCGCGCGGCAGCTACGGTCCGGCTGTCGTAGATGGCATAGGGAACGGGGCTGCCGTCATGCGTACGCGTGGTCAGGAGCGTTGGATGATCGCTCAAAAGCAACAGGCGGAAATCCTCGCCGCGTGCGGTCAGTTCGCTGAGGATGGGGGCGACCACACGGCTTTCTACGTTCTGAATGGCCTCCAGCTTGCGGCCAAGGTCGCCTGCGTGCGCCATCTCATCCGGGGCCTCGATGTGCACGGCGGCGAAATCATCCCCGCCGGCCAGCGCATCCAGCGCGCAGCGCACCTTGCCCTCATAGTTGGTATCCAGGTCGCCAGTCGCGCCTTCCACATGCGGTGTCTTCAATCCGGCTAGTCCAGCGATGCCCCATACCAGCGGTACAGCACTCACAACCGTACCCCAGTGGCCGTACTTCTCGCGAAAAGAGGGCAGGCGCACAGCGGTGGCGGCGCCCCAGGGCCAGATCATGTCGGCGGGCAGGAGGCCCAGGCTTTTGCGGCGCAAATTGACGGGATGATCCTTGAGCACCTCGTAGCTGCGCAGCATGAGCGCGCGGATATCGTCGCACAGCTTGCGGGCCGCCTCGTCATCTGTCTCGCGCGTCAGGCGGGGCAGATAGGTGTCAATGGGCTGCTCCAGAACGTTGTGCGGCTCGGTCAGGCAGACACTGGCCAGGTCCCGCGCTCCGGAGGCCATCACACCCACATGCCGGAAGGTGTCGGTTACGGTGATGGAAAGACCGGCGCTTTGCATCAGAGCAGAGAAGTCAGGATCGGCGAGCAGATCATTCATCAGGGTGGTTGCTTCCTCCCCGTGGATGTTGCCGCCGTTATGGCTATGAATGATCAGCCGTCCGTCATCGCCGGGCAGCACAGCGCACAGGTTGACGCGGAAACTGATGGCTCCATCCGGCAGGCTCACGCCCATGCCTGCGGCTTCTAGCACGCTGCGGCCTGTGTAATACGTCTGCGGCGCATAGCCGAAAATACTCAAGATAGCGGTGTCGCTGCCCGCTGGCATGCCGTGGGGCACTGTGAGCGCGCGGCCGCAGAAGCATCCCGCGCAGCGATCGAAGGCGGGCAGGGCCAGCGCCTCCAGCGGGGTTTTGCCGGCGAGCTGGGGCAGGCGCGTGTCGGCCATGCCGTCGCCAATGACCAGTACGTATTTCATCCTGAAAGCCTTCTTTCCCTGTCCTTTGAGGAATGTTTTACTCGACCCAAATGATGTCGTCGCGCAGGCGGTAGAGGGTTGCGCCGTATTTCTTGCGGCAGAACGCATCTACAAACCAGTCAATCTCCTTCACAGCGTCGAACTGCACGTAACCGTAGCGCTCACCGTTGCGCGTGGCACCGCGCATGTTGCTGTCCGTCCATGTGACGGTATCGGTCTCGGGATCGTAATCCTCGGTGAAGATCATGCTGTGCGCACCCACGCCATAATAATAGTTTGCAGCCATCTGGAAGTAATCCCCCCGCTGGACCTGCATCAGAAAGGCGCGTGCGTCTTCCCAGTTTTCCTCCTTGGTCTTGTCCGGGTCATAGCGGAAGCTGGCGGCTACGTAGAATGGGTTTCCCTCGGAGGCGGGTACATCCTTCCATTCCACGCCGTAAACATAGTCGGTGCATTCGTCGCGCGGCTTGTTGTCGGGAATGACCAGTGGCGTATCGGGGTATTCCGCCATGCGGAAGCGGTCGCGGTTCTCACGGAAAAGATACACCGTGAAGTTTTTACACACGTAAATATCGCCACTGTAATGCGCGCGTTGGGGCTGGCCGCCGGCCTCATCGAATTTTTTCTTTGCCAGATCGATGATGCCGTCTATAAAGGCTTCGCGCGCATCGCCCTGCTCTTGGGACTCAGCGGTTTGGAGCTGCTCCTGTTCTCCGTCCTCCCCGATGATGGTGATGGATACGTCAGCTATGGCCGCGAGCGGCAAGCACAAGGCCAGTGCCAGAAGCGCACACAGGATGCGGCGGAAATGATTCTTCATGCGAGTCGTCCTCCCACTTGGTTGGTGATAATCCCTATGCATTGTACACAAAACCGAGCCAAAAGTAAACCGCTCAGGCAAGGAGTTACAAGCAGTAAAAACGAATGATGGAGGCCGCGCCGGCATCGAAGGTGAGCGGGAAAAGCGGCAGGCCTGTCTGCAGACTTTGCCGGTCCGCCTCCGGTCGTACCAGTTACATCTGAAGAGCATTGTACGTTTCTGGTTTTTCGGTTGACTTTACCGGGATGAAGTCTATAATAGAAAATAGTTGCATTTCATTTTTGAGATGCCAGTACGCTGGATGGAGGAGGTTAGAGTATGGCGGTTGTTACCGTAAACGAGGATGTTTGCAAGGGCTGCGCGCTGTGCGTGGATGCGTGCCCTAAGCACATCATGGAGCTTGATACATCACACCTGAACAAAAAGGGTTATCACCCCGCCCACTGCAAGGATCTGGACAGCTGCATCGGATGCGCGTTCTGTGCCACGATGTGCCCCGATGTAGCGATCACCGTGGAAAAATAGCGCAAGGAAGGAACGAAAGGCCATGAAAAAGCTCTTGAAGGGCAACGAGGCGATTGCCGAGGCCGCCATCCAGGCTGGATGCCGCTTCTTTTTCGGCTATCCCATCACGCCCCAGAACCAGATTCCCGAATATATGTCCAAGCGCATGCCTCAGGTAGGTGGCTGCTTTTTGCAGGCTGAAAGCGAGGTAGCGGCCATCAATATGGTCTATGGTGCGGCCGGTGCAGGTGCGCGCGTAATGACCAGCTCCTCCTCGCCCGGAATCAGCCTCAAGCAGGAGGGCATCAGCTACATTGTGGGCGCAGAGCTGCCCTGCGTAATCGTTAATATGGTGCGTGGCGGCCCCGGCCTGGGAAGCATTCAGCCTGCGCAGAGTGACTACTATCAGGCCACGCGTGGCGGTGGCCACGGTGACTACCGCATGTGCGTGCTGGCCCCCAGTTCCGTACAGGAGGCCGTGACGCTGACGCAGGAGGCCTTCGACATCGCTGATCGTTACCGCAACCCCGTTATGCTCTTGGGCGACGGCCTGATTGGCCAGATGATGGAGCCCGTGGACATGGATAAGGCTAGCAACCGTAAGCCAGCGGCCGATCTCAAGCCCAAGACCTGGGCGGCTACCGGCCACGTGCCCACGGCGGATAGCCCCCGCGCGATCATCAACTCTCTTTACATTGATCCACAGGCCATGGAAACGCATTGCCAGCACCTGCAGGCCAAGTACGATGCTATCGAGGCAGCCGAATGCCGCTGGCAGGAAGAGTTGGTGGAGGATGCGGAAATCGTGCTTGTCGCCTATGGTACTACCAGCCGTATTGCGCGAAGCGCCATGCGCAAGTGCCGCGAGCAGGGCGTGCGCGTGGGGCTGATTCGGCCTATCACCCTCTGGCCCTTCCCCGAAGCGGCCATCCGCGCCACCCTGGCTACCGCGAAAAAGTACCTGTGCGTGGAGATGAGCATGGGCCAGATGATCGACGACGTGCGTCTGGCCGTGAACGGCGAGCGGCCTGTCGAGTTCTACGGCCGCACCGGCGGCATGGTGCCCACGGTTAAGGAACTGGTAGACCGCATCATGGCTATGGCCCAACCCTCCGGCTTTGCCGGTCAGGTAGATCAGGCTATTGGCAACATGGGTGAAAAACTGGGCGAAATGGGCCGCAAACTGGATGAGAAGCTCAATAGCCCTGAATTTGTAGAAAAGACCGAAGCGCTCAAAAAGCAGGCTTCGGATATGGCCGGCAAGGCCGCCGATGGATTGGCCAAGGGAGCTACGCTCATGGCCGAGGGTATCGGCAAGGCGATTGATGCCATCAAAAAGAGCATCGACGGCGATCAGAACCCGAAGGGAGGGGACCGGTAATGGCCATCGTGTTTGAAAAGACCCGCATGCTCACCGACAAGCCGTTCCATTACTGCCCCGGCTGTACGCATGGCATCATCCACCGCCTGGTGGCTGAGGCCCTGGATGAGCTGGGCATCGGCGACAAGGCCGTAGGTGTCGCGCCCGTTGGCTGCGCGGTGTTTGCCTATGATTATTTCAACTGCGACATGATGGAGGCCGCGCACGGCCGCGCGCCCGCCGTGGCGACGGGCATCAAGCGCGTGCTGCCCGACCGGGCCGTATTCACCTATCAGGGTGACGGTGACCTGGCCTCTATCGGCGCGGCGGAGATTGTTCACGCGGCCACGCGTGGCGAAAAGATCACCGTCATTTTCGTCAACAACGCTATCTATGGCATGACCGGCGGTCAGATGGCCCCCACTACGCTGCCCGGCCAGGTGACGACCACAAGCCCCTATGGCCGCGACGTGAGCCATTGTGGCTATCCCGTGCGGGTGAGCGAAATGCTCTCTACCCTCAACGGACCGGCTTACATTGAGCGCGTCAGCGTGCATGACGTGCCTCATATCAAAAAGGCCAAGGCGGCCATCAAAAAGGCGTTCCAGCTGCAGATGGAGGGCCGGGGCTTTACTTTGGTCGAGGTTCTTTCCACCTGTCCCACCAACTGGGGCAAAACGCCAAAGGAAGCCTTTGAGTGGCTCAAGAGCGATATGCTGCCCACCTATCCGCTGGGCGTATACAAGGATATCACCACGGAAGGGGGCCAGGCGTGATGGAAAAGCAATTTCTGATTGCCGGTTTCGGCGGACAGGGCGTGCTGCTCATCGGTCAGCTCATCGCCAAGGCGGCTATGCGGCAGGGCTATGAGGTCAGCTGGATGCCCAGCTACGGCCCCGAAATGCGTGGCGGCGAAGCCAACTGCGCCGTGGTTGTCAGCGACGAGCCCATCGGAAGCCCCCTGGTCAGCGAGCCGCCTGTGCTGGTGGCCATGAACAAGCCCAGCCTGATCAAGTTTATGCCCATGATGCCCGCAGGCGGCACGCTGCTCTATAATGCCTCGTTGATCGAAGGGGTGGAGCTGCGCACCGACGTGACGGTCATTCCCGTCGCCTGCAACGCAGTGGCCGAACAGCTTGGCAATGGCCGCGTCAGCAATATGGTCATGCTCGGTGCCATTCAGGCTGCTACCGAGGTGGTCACGGATGAAAATCTCGTCGAGACTCTGCGTGACTGGCTGGGTGAGAAAAAGGCTCACTTGCTCGACATCAACCTCAAAGCCATTGAAGCGGGTCGCTCCAGAGAGTGACCTCGGGACCTTCTGGCTCCCTTCCGCCGGTAGGCTGTGGGAGGTAGATCGGACTCCCCGCGGGTAGGCGTTGAACGTTTCCTTTATTTCGAAGAACAAACAGGCCCGGCAGTTTTGCCGGGCCTTTAGCGTGCTGGAAAAGCTTGTCTGCGACGATCTTTTCCGACAAAACAGGTTTTCCTTCTTCGAAAATATCGACGTTTGGCGCGCTGGCCGCGGGCAGTCCTTGTATTTGCTAACGTCAAGGAGCTGTTTTACGCAACAGCCCATCCCGTGCAAGCGCGGGATGTCTTCGCCAAAACAATTCCAACCGACTGCTAGAGTTCATACCGGTCCACGATAAGCTGAGCCACGCGTGCTCGGGTGAGACGCTGATCCATGGCCTGCTTTTCAATGGCGCGGTGTGCCTCGGCTTCGCTCAGATGCCTGTGCTCGATCAATAGCACTTGGCCCGATCCACCAGGCGAATTTCATCCAGCTTGCGATGCAGCTGTTCGTTTTCGCGGCTGAGCGTCAGCAAGCGATTATGCGTGGCGGCGGCCAGCTGCACCGACTGCTGAAATACCTGCGGTATCACCGGTTTGCCTATTACCAGTACGCCGGCCTCGGTGGCGGGCGTGTAAATCAGGTTCATCAGTTCGGTCCGGACCAGCAACACCACGGCGCTCAGGGTGGTAGCAGTCAGCTCCATGGCCAGCTCCAATCCGGTTTCATCGGGCAAAGGCGCATTGATCAACACCAGCGGCCATGTGGTGTCCTGCATAGCAAGGCGCCTTGCTTCCCCCGCGGATGAAACGGAGGCAGCATTCGGGAAACCAACGGAGGCGAGTGCCTTTTGCAGCCTGTCTACTCCCCGCGCCGATACCAGCAGCGCGCGTTCCTGAGCCATATGCATCCCCCTCCTTCTGTCCGTACTTGCTTAGTAGCGCAGAAGCTGTGCAAAGGCCAGTGCGGGGGGATCATTGCGGCTGCGCTCCATGAACGACTGGGCGCGCGCAAAGAAGCATTCCGGTGCATCTCCGGGCAGGATGCGGCGCACAAAGGCACTGCCCTGTGCCAGAGCCAGAGCCTCATCCATGGAGGAGGGAAGGCATTTCGCCTGATCGGGCGATACGCTGTACGATTCCAGCGAGGCATTTTCAGCTATGCCTTCCAGTGCGGCTTCGATTAACAGCGTAAAGCCGATATAGGGATTCATCGTGGGGGCCGGGCTGCTCAACTGCATGCGCGCAAAGCGATTTTGTGGCAATGGGATGCGCAGTGCGCTGCGATCCTGCTCCATCGACCAGCGCAGCCGGTTGAATGCACCGGGAGCGCCCAGATGGTCATAGCTTTCTGGCAGAGGATTGAGAAACAGCGTGATCTCTGCAAGACGGCGCAGCACGCCTGCCATGGCGCTTTGAGCAAGTGGCCCCGGACAGCCATTTTCCAGCCGGAACAGGTTTCGACCGTCCTGATAAAAGGCAAGCTTTACATGCAGGCCCTTGCCTTCCTCACCTGCCAGCGGACGGGGCAGGAAGGTGGCGTGCACGCCGTAACGTTGTGATACGGATCGCACCGCATGAAGAAAGGCCACATAATGGTCTGCGGCGGTGACGGGCTCGGCGCGGTGAAAATCCACCTCGTTTTGTCCGGGACCACGTTCATGATGACTGCTCTCCGGGCGGATGTTCATCTGTTCCAGCGTCAGTACGATGTCGCGGCGGATGTCCTCGCACCGGTCCATGGGGGCGACATCCATATAGCTGCCCCGGTCATGTGGTTCCAGCGAAGGCCGGCCATGGTCGTCAAGGTCGAGCAAATAGAATTCGCAGTCAGTGCCGATACGAACCTCCAGCCCCCTCTCCTTTGCATGGTATGTTGCCGTGCGAAGGAGCGTGCGGCTATCCATGAGGAAGGGGTCACCTTGGGGCGTGACCAAATCGCACAGCAAGCGGCATACGCGCCCGGACTGAGGACGCCAAGGCAAAATGCAGAGTGTGTCCGGGTCTGGCCTAAGCACCAGGCTACCACCCGGCGCGGATGCATACCCGGGCACGGCAGTAGCGTCTATGGCCACGCCGCTTTCCATCGCCATGGCCAGTTGGTCCGGCAAAATGGCGATGTTACGAAGTTGACCAAACAGATCTGTAAAGGCCAGTCGGATAAACTTTACATCGTTTTCTTCAATGAAAGACAAAACCTCGTTGGCCAGCATGGATAGCCACCCCTTTTACAGTTTGCGCGGACTGTTCCGCGTCGGCATCATTATAGCACTGCCTTTATGGCCTGCCAATTACGGCTGGGCTGACGAGACAAAAAAGCCAAAGCCGGTCCATTAAAACAGGCGCCCTTGCTCTAGGGCGCCTGTTGAAACCCAAATTAACCTGCTGCTGCACTACGATCCAAGCCCTCCGAGCGGTGGAAGCGGCGAACCAGCGCACCCAGGCCGGTCTGAATCAGGGGGGCCAGCACGGCTGCTGAGGCAAGCACCCACCATTGCCCCCCAGAAACGGGTGATAGGTAGAATACCCCTGGCAACAGCAGCACCGCGCCCGCAAAGAGCGCCGCCATCGTTATTACCAGTGCGCCGCGAAGTGCATTGAGGGGAAGGCAGGTGAGAAACAGCACCACCAGACCGGAATATCCCGCGATCAAAGTGCTGAGCGTGCTGACCACGTCCTGAGAAAATCCAAACCTGTCGGAAAGGGCCATCAGGGGAATGATCAGTACCGCCGTACATATGCCGCCAGGCAGGGCACGCATGATCACATTGCGAAGAAAACTGCCGCTGACCCTGTCCCGGCTGGGCTGCAGAGCCAGCACGAAGGAAGGCAGGCCAATGGTGAGGGCGCTGACCAGCGTGAGCTGGATGGGAGCGAAGGGATAGGCGAACGGGAAGATCAGCAGCAATACGGACAGAATGAGGCTGAAGATATTTTTGACCAAAAACAGCGATGCGGCGCGCGTGATGTTGTTGATGACACGGCGGCCTTCCAGCACGATTCGGGGCATTACGTCAAAATCTGCATCCAGCAGCGTGATCTGTGCGACACGGCAGGCGGCATCGCTGCCACCGGCCATGGCGATGGAGCAGTCCGCCGCTTTGAGGGCAGGAATATCATTTACACCATCACCTACCATGGCTACTCCATGGCCAGCTTTACGCAATGCTTCAATCAAGCCCTGTTTATCCTGAGGAGACACGCGGCCGAAGATGGTGTAGCTGCGGGCCAGCATGGCGTAATCCTTTTTCCCGGAGAGGGAGGACAGGTCCACCATACGATCTGCACCGGGCACGCCGGCAGCTGCGGCCGCATGGGAAACGGTAAGCGGACTGTCTCCTGAAATCACTTTAAGCGCGACGCCTTGCTCCCCAAAATAACGCACGGTTTTTTGCACGTTGGGACGAAGCGCGTCACGAAGGCATAGCAGCGCCAACGGGACCAGACCATCTGGCAGAGTTTCTCCGGAAAGGGCGGCGGAGGAACGCGAGAGCGCCAGCACGCGCAGTCCCTCTGAGGCCAGCGCCTGTGCCTGTTCCAGCGCCTGACCGTCTAGCAGGCGTTCCGGAGCGCCCAGCACCACACTGCCCAGCCCCTCGACTTGCACTGCGGACCATTTGCGTTCGCTGGAAAAAGGCACGGCCTGCATAAGCGCAGCCCCATCTTGCCCGGAAAATACCTGCGCCAGAGCGCGCACGGTGGGCGTCTCGTCAGCGCTGGCATGAAGCAGCGCCGCCATACAGGCCCCGATTTCCTCCGGCGTCGCCTCGCCAAGGGGCAGGGTCCGGTCGAGAAACATTTCGCCGCTGGTGAGGGTGCCGGTTTTATCCATGCACACCACGTCGGTACGGGCGAGCGTCTCTATGCCGAAAAGCTCGTTGACCAGCGCATTGCGGCGGCCTAGCGCCACCACACCTGCCGCCAACGAAACCGATGTGAGCAAAATCAGTCCTTCAGGAATCATGCCCAGCACTGAGGCAACCGTGCCGGTGACGGCATCCTGAAGGCCAAGATCCACTGAGGCATACTGCCTGGAAAACATGGCAGCACCAATGGGCAGAATGATAGCTGATACCCAGCGGATGATGCGGCACATATCCCGCATCAGCTCGCTCTGGGCTCGCTTGACACGGCGTGCGGACAGCTGTAGCTGCCCGGCATAGCTGTTGGCACCTACAGCGGTGAGCTGAGCGGCTACACTGCCGCTGACCAAGAAGCTGCCGGAATACAGCGCATCATCCGCTGCCTTTGAAATCGGTACACTTTCGCCCGTCAGCAGGGATTCATCCACTTCTGCCGTACCAGACAGTACCTTGGCATCGGCAGGCACCTGATCACCGCGGGAAAGCAGCACCACATCGTCCAGCACCAGATCATGCGGGGACAAAAGGCATTCAACACCGTCGCGCATGACGCGTATCTGGCCTTCGCTTAGCAGCTGAAGGCGGTCGTGCGTGCGTTTGGCGCGCAGCTCCTGAATGGTGCCGATCAATGTATTGGAAAGCACCACACCCAGAAACAGCATGTCGCGGTGGCTTCCCACCCACAGCAACAGGCCTGCCAGGCAGAGGTTGAGCAGGTTGAAAAGGGTCAGCACATTGCGCCGCAGGATATCGCCAAGGCCACCTTCGGCCCGGCGGGGCATGGTGTTGGCATGGCCCTGTTCCCTGCGGGCGCGAACTTCTTCTTGCGTAAGTCCGTACAAGGGGATGTCATTGGCATGCATGTGATATACTCCCTTGCCGCGCATTAGCACGGCTGTCCATATAAATAATCTGGGCTTCACCGGCGGCCGAAGGAAAAAGCACGCCGGAAAGCTGGCCTTTATTATAGCATGTCGCTGGCCATCAGGAAAGCCTTGACACCCGTGCGTGTGATGTGTACGATATTTTGTGCAATGAACCCGTACATAACAGATGAAAGGCTGGGAAAACATATGCTGCATTTTGAATGCGATTATGCCTGCGGCGCGGCACAGCCCGTGCTGGACGCACTGGTAAGGACCAACGGTGAACAGACCTCAGGTTATGGCGAGGACCCGCATTGTGAACGGGCGCGCGCACTGATTCGTGAGCAATGCTGCCGGCCGGATGCAGCGGTACACTTTGTTACGGGTGGCACGCAGGCCAATCTGACGGTGATCGCTGCAGCGCTCAGGCCGTTTGAGGGTGTACTATGCGCTGATACAGGCCATATCAACGTACACGAGACAGGTGCCGTGGAAGCCACAGGCCATAAGGTGCTGCCTTTGGCGGGGCACGATGGCAAAATCAGCGCCGCGCAGGTGCGTGCCGCGGTAGAGGCTCACCGTGCTGACTCCACACACGAACACATGGTGCGTCCAGCGCTGGTCTATATCAGCCATCCTACGGAATTGGGCACCCTTTATACACGTCGGGAGCTGCAGGAGCTTTCTGAAGCATGCCACGCGTTGGGGATACGGCTGTTTTTGGATGGTGCCCGCCTAGGGTATGGACTGGCCGCTCAACCAGAGGTGGATCTGCCTTTCCTGGCCAGCGTATGCGATGCCTTCACCATTGGTGGGACCAAGGTGGGCCTCCTTTTTGGTGAAGCCATTATCCTGACCGACGAGGGGCTCAACGACTGCTTCCGTTACCATATCAAGCAGCGCGGCGGCATGCTGGCCAAGGGCCGGCTGCTGGGTGTACAGTTTGAGGCGATGCTCGAAAATGGCGATTATACCCGTCTGGCTGCCCGCGCCAATGAGATGGCCCAAGAGCTGAAACAGGCCTTTGTGCGGCATGGCTGCGCCCTTCTGAGCGACACCGCTGCCAACCAGATTTTCCCCATCCTGCCAGACAAGGTGGCGCACCGTCTGTCTGATGGATACGCATTTTCCTTTTGGGAACGGGTGGATGACGCGCATCAGGCGGTACGCTTCTGTACCAATGTTACTACGGACCGTGCCGATGTAGATGCGCTTCTGCGCGACATTGATCAGGCTTTTGACGCGATGTAAAGCAAATGGCACAGAAAAGTTACGCCGTTAAAAAACAGGTGATAAAAAGTAAGAAAAAAGCGTTGACAGCGTAATAAAATTGTAATATTATAAGCATGATACAAGGGGCTACATCCGTTTGGATGAAGGCAGGAATGAACCGGCGAAGGCCGTAAGGAACACGGAGGTTTCACCATGAGGAACGACCATCAGACAGTAAGGACATCCGCCGCGGCGCCACGCCCGTTGCTGGCGCTTGTATTGGCAGTGTGTCTGCTTGTTTCTGCGCTTCCCACGGTATGGGCTTCCTCGGTGGGGTCCGGACCCTCCAGCCTGTCCCGCAGCGCCGCGCCTACGTATGTGAAGCTGTCGCGGGCCGTGCTGATTTTCCAGGGCGATACCTATGCAAATGGCGCGTCCCTTACGATTCCGGCGGGCACGGTATGCCAGTTGTATTCGGAGAATTATTATACCGCCTCCGATGGGTTGCAGTACTATAGCCTGTATTATCTCAACACGCGCTACAACGTGCTGCGCACCGATATCCAGGGGGATATCATGACTGCCGCCGAGGTGGAAACCTATATTACCGGCACGTTGTGGAAGCAGACGGCCTATAGCACGTTGCGTGAACGGGATGGCTTGGTGGGCGATATCCGTGTGCATGCGGTACAGCTGGCGCTGAGCCGGCTTGGATACTACAGCGGCGCCCTTGACGGCGACTATGGCGACAAGACCGACAAGGCCATGAAGGAATTTCAGCGTGCCAACGGTCTGGATCCGGACGGCTCCGCCGGCCCGCTGAGCCAGCCTGTGCTCTTTGCGCTCGCGTCGGGTAGCACGGTGCCGGGTACGGGCGGTTCTACCGGTGGCGGTAGTTCCAGTGGTGGCAGCTCCAGCGGCGGCGGGTCCAGCAGCGGCGGTTCCAGCAGCAATGGGAGCACATCGCCTTCCAGCGGGACGCTTAAAACAACGGCCAGCGTCAACCTGCGCAAAAGCGCCTCTACCTCCTCCGCAAGGCTGGCGGTAGTGCCCAAAGGTGTAAATCTTAACTATACCGAAACCTATGTCAAAAGTGGGGTAACCTGGTTTAAAGTGCGCTACAACAGCCTGACAGGTTGGTTGATGGGTACCTTTGTAAATGCGGCTGGCAATGCTTCCAGTCCCGCTATTGGTACAGTGACTATCACCATGCCTGGCACCCGCGTGCGCGATGCTGCCAATGGCAATAAGACCGGTACCGTGCTGGCCAAGGGCACAGTGGTAGACCTGTTGGCACAGCCTACATCGGCAGGTGGCTATACGTGGTATAATATCCGTACGTCCAGCGGCCTGGTGGGCTTTGTCCGTGGCGACTGCGCGTCTGCCAGCATAGGCGGCGGCACGGGCGGTGGCGGTGGTTCCGGCGTTATTCCCAGCACAGACAAGACGTTCGTACGCCTGCCGTCCAATACGCTGCTTTTCACGACGGAAACCATGCCTTCCTCCGGCGGCATTACCGTTGCGGCGGGAACGGTGTTGCAAATGGTCAACACCACCACCTATAATGTTGGCGGCGTAGAGTATTGTACTCTTTATTACAACAATCAACGTTATAATGCCGTCTACAGCGACATTAAGAGCGGCATTCTCACCAGCGATCAGCTGGCCGCCTATGTCAAGACACTGTGGTCCAATCCTCTGGGTTCTTCGCTCAAGCGCGAGCTGGGTTTGGTAGGCGATGTGCGTGTGTATGCCCTGCAGGTGGCGCTCAGCTCGCTGGGCTACTATACCGGCAACCTCGACGGCACCTATGGTTCCGGCACGGAGAGCGCGGTGCGCAATTTCCAGCGAAAAGCCAAAATCAGCGTGGACGGAGATTGTGGTGTTGAAACCTGGTCCGTGCTGACGGCGCAGGTGCTGGGCAGCGGCGGTTCTGGCGGGTCCGGCGGCAGCGACGGGGGATCGGGCGGCGGTATCCCCGTAACGGACTTTGGAACGGTTAATAAGGTGGTCAAGGCCAGCTGGGACTGGGACAATGCCGGCATCGACCTGTTCCCCAAGGGCAGCTACGCCACCGTGATGGATGTAGCCACCGGCAAGGTGTTCCGCATCTACCGCTGGTCCGGCTCCAGACATGCGGACTGCGTGCCCGCCACGGCGGCCGATACCAAGGTGATGTGCGATAGCGTCGGCTTCCCCTACAACAGCAACCATCCCAACAGCAGCCAGCTTGCCCAGATCAAGGCTGACGGCGACAGCGATGTGGTCAATTATACTTGGCCGGACTTCAAAAACAAGTTCGGCGGCGCGACCAATATTGGAAGCGCTTGGGACCGCCGCGCGGCGCTGCTCAATGTCAATGGCACCGTGTATCCGGTCAGCATCTACGGCTTCCCGCACGGTTTCAACGGTACGGACAGCTTCTCGCAGTCCCGCTTCTCCAATGGCCAGTATTTCTACGCCGTTAACAACTACTACGGCATGATGTGCGTACACTTCGTGGGCAGCACCACGCACGGTGGTACTTCTCCCGATTCCAAGCACCAAGCAGCTATCAATACGGCGTACGATTACGCCAAGAAGCTGTGGCCCACGCTGGTCAAGTAATCATTAATAAACGAACCGTCCCCGCAGCCTTGCTGCGCGGGACGGTTTTTTATTGGCTTTATCTGCATATGCTTTTTACGAAACAAGTTTTAAGGAGGCGTCCTATGCAAGCCATTCACTATTTTCCCGGCGGCAACACGGCTGAGGGCTTTTGCAGCCATTTTGAGGATATACTGCCTTTATCCGCACGGAAGCGCATGTTCTATCTCAAGGGTGGGCCGGGCGTTGGAAAGAGTACGTTGATGCGCCGAGTGGGGGAGGCGGCGGAAAAGGTCGGGCTGGAAGTGGAATACTTCCATTGCTCGTCTGACCCGGATAGTCTGGATGCCGTATGTCTGCCACAAAAGGGCGCGGCCCTGATGGACGGCACCGCTCCACACATATATGATCCCGTAACGCCCGGCGCTCGGGATACGCTCGTCAGCCTGGGAGATTTTCTGGATGAAGCGGCCCTCCGGCCTCATCGGGAGGATATTCAGCGCTTGCAGACGGCGATCTCCGGCCGTTTTCGGCGCTGTTACTGTTATTTGAGCGGCGCGCAGAAGGTGCTGGAAGCAGCACGCCCCGGGAAAGAGGACCTGCACAAGGCGCGCAAGCTGGCCAGAGAATGGGCGGATAGCCTTCCGCTCAGAGGGGGAGAGGGAAGCGTACGCTGCCTGTTCGGTTCGGCCTACACCCCCAAGGGTTATGTGGACCTGACAGGCAAGATGAATTTGAAGCGGTGTGTGACAGTAGATTGTCCCTTTGGATTGGACGCGGATGCATTGATGGTGGAGGCGATGCGGCAGGCCACTGAACGTGGACTGCATGTGGTAGCGCTTATGGATCCGCTTTGCCCTAAACGGATAAGCCATGTCGTCATCCCGGCATATGGCCTGGGCCTGCTGTCCGGGCGTCGCGGGCCTGCAGCCCAGGGCGAATGGCTGGATGCGGAGCGTCTGTTTCAGCTGGAGGAAAGTACTGAAAAGGAACAGAACTTTGACCGCAACGTCTTTGAGCTGCTCATCCAGCGTGCTACGGAACAGCTCTCCACCGCCAAGAAGTTGCATGACGAACTGGAGAGCCATTATATAGGGCATATGGACTTTTTGAAATGGCAGGAGGTACTGGATCGCATTCTTAGGGAACTGGAACTGGCATAGGACATAGAAAGCGTCAGTTGCGCTCGTAGACGGTGCAGATGGGAATGCTGTAGCTGTTTAGCGTGAACAGCACGTGATAGCCCTCGGGAGGGTCCACCTCGTAGATGACGGCATAGGTGGTGTTGGAGAACAGATAGGGGGCCTCCGGATCAGCCACCACCTCCAGCAGCTCCTGTTCCTCAGTGGAGAGCGTGGCGTAGGAGCGGTCCAGACCGAGCTGGCTCATGTCGTCCCGTGCACTGATCTGAAGGGGAAGTGATTCGTTGCGAGGTTCCTCCAGCAACCGTTGCATCGCATTGCGGGTGCTGACCACCCAGTAGTCCAGCTCCATCTGCGTTTCTGCATTCGCGTGGCCCAGCCGGTTGTAGTAGGCATACTGATAGGGATGATTTTTGGCGATATCCGAGGCTGTCCAGGCGAAGAACAGGCACAGCCCCGCCGCAAAGACGCGGTGCATGCCGTATTCGCCCGTGCGCCTGCGCAGAAAGCCTACGCATGCCGACAGCCCGCGCGCGCCCAGCAGCACCACTCCCGCATATACAAAATAGAAATGCCGCCACCCGTTGTACACCAACGGGCGGGTCAGCACCGCAAACAGAAGCGGCACAAACCAGCACAGGCTGGCGGCGGTCAGGGTCAGAGTGACGGGGTCGCGCAGGGCGGCAGAGCGCTGCTGCCATACGCGGCGAACCACGCTGAGTTGCCCCACCGCTGCCAGCGGCACCACATACAGGGGCAAGGTGACCAGCATCATCCAGATCAGATAGTAGCGCGGCAGGGGAATGACTGCATGCTCAAAGCGCATGCCGCGAAACAATACAACCCCTGGCCAGCGCGTAAAGCCCGAGGCGTTGACGAGCAGATAGCGCAGATACTCCACCGGGCCGCTCCACAGCGCGGGGGTCAACAGGGCGTAAAAGACTGCGAAGAATGACACGGTTGCGGCCGCCACGCACGCCATCCGACGGCCCCAGCGGCGCTGCGCTGTTACCAGAACCACAGCGCACAGCCCCATCAGCCCCCATACAAAGAAGCCCACGACCTTGGTGTTGGCAGCCATAGCGCCCGCCAGGGAAAACAGCACGCCACGCAGGAAGCCTGGCTGCTTGAGGAAACGAAGCCCCAGCCATAGCGTGCACAAAAACAGCGTCAGCAGCACCATGTCCTTGCTGTTGTAGTGACCCTCGGCGAAAAAGCGCGGGCACAGGTACAACAGCAGCATACCGCCACAGGAAACAGGGCGGCTTAGCTTCGCTTCACGGCAGAAGCCATACACGGCGGCCACGCCCAGCATAAACCATAGCCAGGTATAGGCATGCCACAGAACCATGGCCCGGTCTGGCTCTGTATCCCGCAGGGGTAGCAGCGCAGCAGCCAGGTAGTAGGCGCACTGGCCGTGGTCGCGTTCGATGCTCTGTGAAATCGGCGTGACGCCCCGCGACAGGTACCACTGGGCAGGTGCGCTGTCCTCCCCGAAGAGGCGCAGGGCGTATTCCAGCATGTTCTCTTCCAGAATGACCTGCTCGGTGGTCTCGTCGCAGGGCAGTCCATAATCCGCACCGGCGGAGAGGCCTACCAGTGCAAGAACGGCAAAAAACAGCGCCACAAAGGCGAATTTGACACGCTCAAGGGTCATGGCTGGATAGCCTCCTTTGCGGTGCGTTCGTAGATGGTCATGATGGGCTGGCCGTAGGCGGAAAGCGTGACGCATTCAGCCATGTCCGCCTCAGGAGAAAAGCCGCTGAAACAGGCATAGGTGCGGTTGGAAAGCACAAAGCGCGCTCCACTGCCTTCTGGCAGGCAGATGAAGCGATTGGCTAAAGCATCCGGCAGGACAGTCAAAGCGCGCTGCAGGGCATAATCGCTCCACAGGTCGGCAGGTTCTACGGACAACTCGCCCTCATACGCTTCGGCCAGACGGACGAGCGCGTCCCGCGCGCTTACATTCCAGTAGTCCAGCTCGTTGTAGTCCGTGCCACGCAGCTGTACCAGCGGCTGGTAATAGGCATACTGGTAGGGATGCTGCGTGGCGATTCCTACGCCGGTGAAGGCCATGCATAACCCCAGCAATGCGGCAAAGACCCGTCGCTTTGCACCGCGCATATGCGCCCACAGCCCCCGCGCGCCCAGCACGGCCAGCGCCAGCATCGGCCCGTAAAGGAAGTAGAAATGCCGCCATCCATTGTATACGCGCGTTCGGGTTAATACGGCAAAGGCCAGGGGAAGGAGCCACAGGAGCACCGCCAGCAGCGGGACCAGGCCAGACGCGTCGCGCGTGCGCAGGCGGTGCGCACCGGTCCACAGCGCCGCCGCCGTGCCTGCCGCGCATAGCAGCAGCACCCACAGCGGCGTGGTCGCCAGGATCATATACAGCAGGTAGTACCAGGGCAAAGGCTGCGATGTGGTATCAAAGACACTGCCCCGAAACAGCACATAGCCATTCCAGCGCTGGAAGGCCATAGCGTTGGAGACAAGATACCCGAAAAAAGCCGCCGGGTCGGCCCAAAGCGCGGGGGTGAGCAGCGCGTACGAGCCTGCAAAAGAAAGGGCTGTCACCCCGGCCACAGCCCATATGCGCGGGGTCATGCGACGTTCCATCAGCAGACGGACAAGCACGTACAGCGCGCACAGCCCCCACAGTGCCAGTCCTGCTACCTTCGTATTGGCCGCCAGCGCACCGCACAGTGCAAAGCATACGCCGCGTGCAAAGCCTGGCCTGTGAGCCAGTGCCAGCGCCTGCCATAAAGCGCATAGCACCAGCGAAAACAGCGCAATATCCTTGTTATTAAAATGCCCGTGGGCGAAAAACTGCGGAGAGAGAAGCAGGCAAACTGGTCCCAGCAGAGCCCAGCCTTGCGAAAGACCCATTTGCCGCAGTACAGCGTAGAGGGCAAAGCCACCTAAAGTAAATACGGTCCAACAGGCCATGTGCCACAGCACACTGCGCTGAGCGCCGGTGAGGGAGAGGTCCAGCACCACCCAGGCAAAAGGATAAAAAGCGGCAGTGCCGTGATCCTGCTCGATGCTCTGCGATATGGGCCGGAGCGTTTCAATGGCGAGCGGTCCCTGCTGGGCGGCCAGCGTTTCAAAACGGCTTTCATCGAGTCCAAGGACGCGGGCATATTCCCACAGGTTCATGCGCAGTATGTCCATTTCCGTCTGTTCGTCCCAGGCGGGGCCGTAATCACCGGCAGTCAGAAGCCCCAGTGCCAGAAAGACGGAAAAAAAGACGCATACCGTCCACCGGGGCAAAGCCTTGTTCATCACAACACCTCATTTGCAGCGGGAAAGCCCACCTTCCCTCCCATGATTATACCGCAGAAGATGTGGCTTGGGAAGATGCGAACGAAAGACCCGTCCGCGCCTTAGCGCGGACGGGTTCCTTTCATGCGCCTGACAGGCGCTTTCTTCCATTAGATTTCCTCGTCGCCGCCGTCTGAGCCGTCTACCACGGTTTCGGTCTCGTCCGTCATTTTGGCTACGGCCTCTTCAAAGGCGGCCTCGTCGGCTTCTTCGGGCTCCTCCTGTTCGGCGCGGGCCACGCCCACGATCTTCGCACCCTCGCTCAGGCGCATGAGGCGCACACCCTGCGTGTTTCTGCCGCTCTCGCGGATGTCGCTGACAGCCATGCGGATGATGGTGCCGTCGTCGGTGATGAGCATGATATCCTCGTTCGCATTGACAGCCAGCTGAGCAGCCAGTTCCCCGGTCTTGTCGGTGAGCGCCATGGCGCGGATACCCATGCCGTTGCGGCCCTGCTCGCGGTACTGGTCGGGATCGGTGCGCTTGCCATATCCGCCGGTGGTAATGGCCAGAATCTGCTGGCCTTCTTCCAAACGGCTCATGTCGATGAGCTCGTCGCCAGGCTGCAGCTTCATAGCATGCACGCCCATGCCGGTGCGGCCGATGACGCGGATGCTGCTCTCATGGATGCGCAGCGCGCGGCCCTGACGGCTGCCGATGATCAGGCTCATATCACCGTCGGTCAGCTCCACGGCGCACAGCTCATCATCCTCGCGCAGCGTGATGGCGATCAGGCCCGCCTTGCGCAGATTGGCAAACTCGCTGTAAGGCGTGCGCTTGATCATGCCGTTCTTGGTCATCATGACCAGGTAGTGTTCCTCCAGTCTGCGGGGGACGGGAATCATGGCGGTCACCTTTTCGTCGCCTGCGATCTGCAGGAGATTGACGATGGCCATGCCGCGCGCGGTGCGTCCCGCTTCGGGGATCTGGTAGCACTTGAGGTTGTACACGCGCCCACGGTTGGTGAAGAACATGATTTCCTCATGAGTGTTTACGATGATGAGACGCTCGGCGAAGTCCTCCTCGCGAGTGGCCATGCCGCTGACACCCTTGCCGCCGCGGTGCTGCGCGCGGTAGGTGCTCTTGGGCAGGCGCTTGACGTAGCCGAAATGCGTCATGGTCACGACCATGTCGTCGGACTGGATGAGGTCCTCGATGTCGATTTCGCCCTCCATCACGGTCAGCTCCGTGCGGCGCTCGTCGGCGAACTTGTCGCGGATCTCGCCCATCTCCTGCTTGATGACGCCCATGAGCAGGTTTTCATCAGCCAGCAGGCTCTTGTAGTAGGCGATACTCTTTTCCAGTTCATCATATTCGGCTTGCAGCTTGTCGCGTTCCAAGCCGGTCAGGCGGGCCAGGCGCATGTCAAGGATAGCTTGTGCCTGCTTATCCGAAAAGGCGAAGCGCTCCATCAAAGCGGTGCGCGCGGTAGTGGTATCGCTGCTTCCACGGATGATGGACACGATCTCGTCAATATGGTCCAGCGCCTTGAGCAGGCCCTCCAAAATGTGCGCACGCGCCTCGGCCTTGTCCAGATCGTATTTCGTGCGGCGGGTGACGACATCCTTCTGGTGAGCGATGTAGTGGTAGAGCATCTCACGCAGGGAGAGCACCTTAGGCTCGCCATTTACCAGGGCGAGCATGTTGGCACCGAAGGTCTCCTGCATGGAGGTATGCTTGTAGAGGTAGTTGAGCACCACGGTGGGATGCACGTCGCGCTTGAGCTCGATGACGATGCGCATGCCGTTGCGGTCGCTCTCGTCGCGGATGTCGGAGATGCCGTCTAGGCGCTTTTCATGCACCAGCTCCGCAATCTTCTCCACCAGCTTGGCCTTGTTGACCATGTAGGGGATTTCCGTAACCACGATGCGGCTACGATTCTGACTCATGGTTTCAATTTCGGTTTTGGCGCGCACAAGAATGCGGCCCCGGCCTGTGTGATAGGCCGCGCGGATGCCGCTCTGGCCCAGAATGATGCCGCCGGTAGGGAAGTCCGGCCCCTTGATGAACTGCATCAGGTCCTCGGTGGTGCAGTCGGGATGGTCGATCATGTGGATGCAGCCATCCACCACCTCGCGCAGGTTGTGCGGAGGGATGTTGGTGGCCATGCCCACGGCGATACCATTGGAGCCATTGACCAGCAGGTTGGGGTAACGGCTGGGCATGACGGTGGGCTGGAGCAGGGTTTCATCGAAGTTGGGGTAGAAGTCCACGGTGTCCTTATCGATCTCGCCGATCAGGTGCAGCGTGAGCTTGCTCATGCGCGCTTCGGTATAACGCATGGCGGCCGCTCCGTCGCCGTCGACGGAGCCGAAGTTGCCCTGCCCCTCCACGAGGGGATAGCGGATGTTAAAATCCTGTGCCAGACGCACCATGGCGTCGTAGACGGAGCTATCGCCGTGGGGATGGTATTTGCCCAGCACGTCGCCCACGATGCGGGCGCTCTTGCGGAAGGGCTTGTCGGGCGTCATGCCCAGCTCGTTCATGGCGTACAGGATGCGCCGGTGCACGGGCTTGAGGCCGTCGCGCACATCCGGCAGGGCACGGTTGATGATAACCGCCATCGCGTAGCTGATGAACGATTTTTTCATTTCGTGCTCAAGATCGATGGGAATGAGCTTGTCGTTGATGGTGGAAGCCATGGGGGTGGTCCCTCCTTACTGTGATGGGGCAAGAGGAAGCGTCAGATATCCAGGTCGGTGACCAGCTTGGCGTTTTCCTCGATAAACTCCTTGCGGGGCTCCACCTTGTCGCCCATCAGGAGGCTCATGATCTCGTCGGCAGCCATGGCGTCCTCCACGGACACCTGCATCATGGTGCGGGTTTCGGGGTTCATGGTGGTCTGCCAGAGCTGCTCGCTGCTCATTTCGCCCAGACCTTTGTAGCGCTGGATCTCCGGCTTGGGGTCACGGCCGATTTCCTGAAGCAGCTTTTCCAGCTCGTTGTCGTCGTAGACGTAGTATTCCTTCTTGGCCTTGGTCACCTTATAAAGCGGCGGCATAGCGATGTAGACATAGCCTTTTTCGATGAGGGGCCGCATGTAGCGGTAGAAGAAGGTCAGCATCAGAATGCGAATGTGCGCGCCGTCCACGTCCGCGTCCGTCATGCATACGATGCGGTGGTAGCGCAGCTTTTCGATGTTGAACTCATCTCCGTAGCCGCAGCCGAAGGCGGTGATCATGGCCTTGATCTCGTTGTTGGACAGCGCGCGGTCGATACGCACCTTCTCCACGTTGAGGATCTTGCCGCGAAGGGGCAAAATGGCCTGGAAGAAGCGGTCGCGGCCCGTCTTGGCGCTGCCGCCTGCGCTGTCGCCCTCCACGAGGAAAATCTCGCACTTCTCCGGGTCGCGTTCCGTGCAGTCAGCCAGTTTGCCAGGCAGGCTCGCGCTTTCCAGCACGGTCTTGCGGCGGGTAAGTTCCCGCGCCTTGCGCGCCGCCTCGCGGGCACGCGCCGCACCCACGCAGCGCTCCAGAATGATGCGCGCGGTGGCCGGGTTTTCACCAAGGAACGTGGATAACCGGTCGTACACCAGCCCGTCCACGATGCCGCGCACCTCGCTGTTGCCCAGCTTGGACTTGGTCTGGCCCTCAAACTGCGGTTCCACCAGCTTGACGCTGATGACGGCGGCCAGGCTCTCGCGCACGTCCTCGCTCTTGAGGTTGGTATCGGAAGCCTTGAGGAAGCCGAACTGGCGGCCGTACTCGTTGATGCTGCGGGTGAGCGCGGAGGAGAAGCCGGTCAGGTGCGTGCCGCCCTCCGGGGTATGGATGTTGTTGGCGAAGGTGTAGATGTTCTCCTGATAGGTGTCGTTGTACTGGAGCGCGACCTCCACCGTGGTCCCCTTGATGACGCCCTCCATATAGATGGGGTCGGGGAAGAGGACCTCCTTGTTCTTGTTGAGGTAGCGCACAAATTCGATGATGCCACCCTCATAGTGGTATACGCGCTCGATGGCGGGGTCCGGACGCTCGTCGGTCAGGGTGATGCGCACGCCTTTGTTTAGGAAGGCCATCTCACGCAGTCGCGTTTTCAAAATGTTGAACTGGAAATCGCCCGTCTCAAACACGCCGTCGGGGTTATCCTCGCTGCGGGCGTCGGGCCAGAACTGCACGGTGGTACCGGTGCGGTCGGTGGAACCAATCACCTTGAGATCATAGAGCACCTTGCCACGCGCGTATTCCTGCTGATAGACGTTGCCATCCTGATATACGGTTACCTTCATGTGACGGCTGAGCGCATTGACCACGCTGGCGCCCACACCATGCAGGCCGCCAGATACCTTGTATCCCTCACCGCCGAACTTACCACCCGCGTGCAGCACCGTCAGGCATACCTCCACCGCGGGACGGCCCAGCTTAGGATGGATACCCACAGGGAAGCCGCGGCCGTTATCGCGGACTTCGCAGCTGCCATCCTTGTGCAAAAAGACGTTGATATCAGTGCAGTAGCCAGCCAACGCCTCATCGATGGCGTTGTCCACGATTTCGTACACGCAGTGATGCAGGCCGCGAAAATCGGTAGACCCGATGTACATACCGGGACGTTTACGCACTGCCTCAAGCCCTTCGAGCACCTGGATCTGGGTTTCATCATACGCGTTTTTATCCACGGCGGTCGCACTGGTTGCGGAGGCGTGCGGCTCGGTCTGATCGTTGGGCAGATCGATATCGCCCGGCTGATTGTAGTTGATTTCCGGAGTCTGATCGGTCACCAAATTCCACTCCCTTTGGCGCATGCCGCGCCGGATGCTTCCGCCATGGCGGACAGGGAAAACCGCCTCGCGCCCGCACAGAGCATGAGGCGGTTTCCACGGTATTATTATACCATTTTTTTCGCCATATGAAAAGAGAGCTTCCTTAATATATAAAGAAAAGACGCCTCTCCTTCTTTTTGGAAGGAGAGGCGCATGAAAAATTACTTTTTCTGCGTGTTTTTGCGCAGACTGGACATGGTTTTACTGCCAGCCATACCGTCGGCATGTAATCCTTTCTGGTACTGGTACTTCTTAACGGCTTCATAAGTTAGATCGCCATACACGCCGTCAATAGCGCCCTTATAACAGCCAACCTTCTTGAGCATTTGTTGCAGGGACTTGACCTTGCTACCTTCGCAACCATAGTACAAAGTATTGGGATTTTTGGGCTTTGAAGTATCGATGCGTTCACGGTCACGGGTGCCATTGATGGCGCTGGTGCCTTCATAGAGCGCGGTGAGAGTACGGTTTCCGGGTTTACCGTCCACCGTGATGCCGACGGCTTCCTGGAATTTACGCACGGCCCGCCGTGTTTCAGGGCCGAACTTGCCGTCCACTTTTCCTTTGTAATACCCCTTGCTTCTAAGCTTGGACTGCATTTCACGGACGTCTTCGCTTTCCTCGCCATAGGGAATGGTGTTATAGGCCAGAGCGGTCGCTATCACTGACAAACATAGGATAAGCGCCATCAGGAATGCACCAAGACGCAAAAAGGACATACGCATAAAAATCCCCCTTTCCTTTGTTTTAGTATACCGCAAGTGGAACGTCTTGCCAAGAGGGGAAAGGGGAAAAAGAATTTGTCCATCGAGGATGCCGCAAGAGGGCCAATTATTACTTCAGCGATCGGCTCATGGAGCATGAAAACACCATTGGAGACCTTTACAAACGACCATCTGTTTTGGTATAATCCATTAAGATGTGCGCCTGTAGCTCAGCAGGATAGAGCGGCCGCCTCCTAAGCGGCAGGCCGTGGGTTCGAATCCCGCCAGGCGCGCCAGATGCCGTAAATAAAATGATTTACGGCATTTTTCTTTTGCTTTATAAGTCGCTTTTGACACGCCAACCCTTTTGCACGGATTCTGCATGGTGCCTGCTGGATGTTTAAGCCTATTTTTTGGTGGGCGGATATAGAAAAATATGGACTGGAAATTTAATTTCCCAGCCCATATCTTTCTTTTTCCCAGAAGCGGCGTTACACACTCTCTGTTTTTTTGAGATCCATGGTTTCTAACGTTTCAAGTACAGCCAGCACATTTTCGTTTAGAACAATATTTGACTCTACACCCCGTGCCACACAGTCAAGGAAATGCTCTATCTCCAACTTGTAGGGCAGAGAAGAAGAAACATTGATCTCCGTGCCTGTTCCGGTTTCTTCCTTCATAAGCGTTGTTCCGCCAGATTCGCCATCTTTATAAAGCACAAGGCTACCTTCAGAGAATACGGCCACCGCATGCTCAAAATAGATGCGATATCCATGTGTAAAGGGAATCGGAGCATGGTACCAGCTTGCTTCCGTGCAGACTGTCTTATCAGGATAGGTATACAAAAACCGGTAATGGTCCCCCTGAGTTTGTTCGGAAGCCGTAACCTGTCTTGTGGCAATACAGGGCTTGCCGAACAGACTTACAATGAACTCTAGTTCATGAATATGCAGATCATAGGGAATCAGACCGCTTTTATCGGCATCAAACAGCCAATTGCCCGTCAACCATTTGGGACGTTCCGTCAGCCTGTAGAAAAAAGCATCAAGAACTTCTCCGTATTCCTTGGACTGAACCATATCCGTAAGCATTTCGTATTCTTTTGTAAAATGCAGCACCTGCGCCACATACAGATGCACACCCATTTGCTTCGCTAAGGCAAACAGTTCTGCGGCCTTGCGAGCAGACAAACATAGCGGCTTTTCGGATATGCAATGCCGACCGGAGCGCAACACCATCTCAATTTGACTGGCATGCAGGAATGTTGGCGTAAATACCATAACAACGTCTGCAGCCGTTTCGTTGAGCATGCGGTCTAATTCCGTATAATACTTTGCTTGAAATGTTTCTGCAAGCTCTGCAACAGCAGGGTTGGGATCGCAAATTGCAGCAACCCTGAACTGTTCCATATCTTTAAGATTATTCAAGTGTGTGCGCCCCATACCCCCAGCGCCCACAACGGCAACCGTAACCATGTGTATCCGTCCTCCTATTCGAATTATGCATACCCCTTGCGTTGTGATTCTTTTTTATATTTCGTATAGTGCTTCCAGTGCCTTTGCAATATTTGTGAGATAGCTCTTGTTAATATAGAAGCCAGTGCTTTGGCCATCGCGCACGACCTCGAAATGGCGTTCGTTCAGTGCATAGAGGGCAAGGCTCGTTTTGCTTCCATCCAATAGCGAGAAGGTCATCTCACAGGCAGACGTTTCTTCTATTGCTGTTTCTGAAGCCCGGTCATCATAGGTCAGAGAAATAACGCAGCGGTATAGCTCGCGCCCGGTTTCCTCGTCCACGGGTGTGCCGTTAAACCAGAAGCCAGTACCACCACGCACCTCCAACGTATCGGTGCGTCCTCCATAAGTTACGGTAAGGCTGTCCACCTGATCAATGTTGTATATCCACACCAGACGATCCATGACTTGGGTGTAGTCCATTGTCAAGAAAGACAACGCACTGCTTTTGACGGAGAGCACAGCCGGAATTCCCTCGCGCATGAGGTAAGTACGTCCTTCTTCCTCGGTTCCTATCAGCAGCCGGGTTTTTCCCATATCATCTTTGAGCAGAAGGGTTGCCTGGGGCGTTTCAAGCCCATATCGCGCCAAATCATCAGGCAAATCTTCCACAAGCTGCAATCGAGCATTCCGAAGGCTGAAAATGGGATTGACAACCTTCTGATAGAATGCATACTCGTCGCCAGCAACCTCTACAGGCTCAAGGATCTCAATCCCGTATACTTCACCATTTGCGCCGGCTGCAGGACGATAAAAGCGGATTTTCTGCTCCTCTGCGTCAATCACAAGTTCCTGAACCGAAAGCGCATAGTTCTCCGCATCATTCCCCAGGTCATGAAACAGAGAAAAGGTTCGAAAATCGGGCAATTGTTTGATGAATGACTCCGCATCGTAGGTCATTAGCAGATACACAGTTGGGTCTGCATCTAACATGCCAAAGTAACCATCCTCCAGTGGGCTTCGGGCACCCACACGGATTTCATGGCGATTGCCATCGGCATACTGGACCGTTACGGTACTTATGGGATCATCCAATCCATACACAGCCAGATCCGCGGGCTTTTCATCGATGATTTTGCGGCTTACCAGCCGGGTACATGATTCAAATAGCCGCTGTAATTCCTCCTGATTAAAAGCCAGCCGTTCGTCATAATCGATTGCGCCATAGGTTCCTGCCAGCTGATTAAAAGCATAAGCAGATGTTTTTCCGTCGCAAGTGATTGTTATCTGTTCCGGCTGTTCTTCTGCGTTATCCAGGAGAACGTACATTGGCAGGGGTGTTGGGTCTGCCTGCAATGTGGCCTCGGGAAGCTCGGCCGGTTCTTGCCGCAGGACATACATCACCCCCAGAAGCGCCAGTACGGCCACCAGTGCTCCGGCGACGGGAAGCCATCTTTTCATTACAGACGCCTCCTTCTGTTCCACACAATCAAACCAGCCAGCAGCGTTACTGCGGGCAAAGCAACAACCAGCAGCCAGAAAATGACCGTCGCCACGTCCCCTGTCATTATGAGCAGGTCGGATTCCATGGTCTTAGCCTCAAACACCATCGTGTCTTCCTGCTTATACAGATAGCTCAGAAGTGAGGACGCATAAGACCGATTCATCAGATTGGGGGTCTGAAGGAAGGTATCAGCCAGAAGCGTATCGGACGCATAAAAGAACACCTGGGAAATCGACTCTTCATCGCCTTCAGTACGTCGCTGCTCACTCATTACTCCCAGGCAGTAGGAACCGATCACATCGCCATCTTCCCATTCAAGTGTTTGCAGTTTCGTGTCCATACTTTTTGCATAGGAGTTTTCCGACGAACGCAGCAAAGGTACTAATTTGCGATAGCCGCGGCTTTCCCAAAGCAGTTCCAGATGCCCCGGCAGCGACATCATCAAAATGGAGTTTGTGGTGTTTTCAAGCGTGGTAGTAACTTCGCTTTTGATAACCAGCGGCGCAATGTAACTCAGGTTACCCACGGACCTTTCCGGGTCCACCACAAGCTTATTCACCGGGCGTACGCCCCAGTCGGCAGCGAAACGCTCAAGGACAGGATGCTCCCCATAGTCCGGAGAGTAAAGATAAAGCACTGCGCTTTCGTTTCGCTCCAGATACTGGTCCAGCTTATCTATTTCACTGGCTGTAAAGTCTGTCTGTGGAGCATTGAGAACCACCAGATTGGTTCCTTCGGGAATATCATCCTGAAGGAGGTTTACGGTTTGGACCTGATAATTGTTTTGCGAAATCAGTTCATCAAATCCTGCCATCGCGCCTTCGTTGTGGCCGCTGATCAAAACAATCTGGGGGAGCACGTCCATGGTCACGAAACGGATTCCCGACGTAAGCTTTTGCTCGGCCACATTGCCGCTGATGTAGGTTTCGTTAAACTGTTCGTCCGTTGTAAACTCATAAAAATCGTCAATTTGATAAGGCTTGAACCGCTTTTCACTCTCAATGATGACCGCGCCTTCCCTTAGAGCGGTAGCGGTAGGATAATCATTGAGGAAGCTGGGATTCTTATATACGTTCACGTATTGCACGCTGATCTTGCCATTGCTCAAAAGCACATACTTTTTGATCAACTCATTGATCTGCGCATATCCCTGCAGCGTTTCATAGTCATTCTGGTCTGCCAACACGGTGATGACAATCTCGTCCTCAAGCGACTCAAGGTACTCCTTGGTCTGCTCAGACACCTCATAGATACCGCCCTCCGTCATATCAAAGGAGAGACCAAAGCGTGCGGTCAACAGCTCGGAGGTCAGATAAACCAGCACGATCACGGCCAAACACAGCAACGTGAAAAGGACGGAGGAGGAACCGTATTTAAGCTTTCTGGACAAGCGATTTTTGCGCATAGCTTACAGCTCCTTTCTTTATCGTCTTAGCACCACTGCTTACGCTTAAGCACCCGCACAGACAAAAAGAGAAAAGCGGACGCAACGCACAGATAGAACACTGCATCGGACACGAAGAAGATACCTCTGGTGAAGCCCGTGAAGCGCACATACACACTCAGCCAGCTGATAGCTTGCTTAACCCCCTGAATGTCTATGGCTGAAATGGCATAATCCAGCAGGTAAAGCCCAAAGAAAATCGCAAAGCTCAGCACGGCGGCGATAAGCTGGTTTTCTGTCAGCGTGGAGACAAACAGGCCAATGGCGATGAACATGCAGGCTACTAGGATAATCGCCACATAATTTCCCACAACACTTGCAACCGGCACTCTCCCATAGAGGGTCACGATGAGCACCCATAGAAGCGTGAAGGCCAGCGCAATGAGAAATACGGCAAGAGCAGCAAAAAACTTGCCCAGGACAATGCTGCTTACCCTAAGGGGCGAGGTCAGAATCATCTGGTCTGTTTTTTGCTTAAACTCTTCCGAAAACAGACGCATGGTCAGTAGTGGGATTAGCAACATCAGCAGCATCTGCATGTTCATAAACAGGGGAACAATGTTGGAACTGGCCATAAGAATATTGTTGAGATAGAAAAACAGATTTGAGATCAGCAAGAACATGCCGATAAAGACATACCCGATAGGAGAGCACAGGTAGGAGCGAAGCTCACGCTGAAAAATCGGGAACATTTAGATCTCTCCCTTGACCGTCAATTTAAGAAACAGGTCCTCCAGAGTCATGCCCGTGGGTTTCATTGCCAACAGCACAAGCCCGGAGTCACGAATGGCGGCAAATGTATCCTGCCGAAGGTCCACACCATTCGTTCCACTTACAAGATAGTCGCGCGCTCCCTGTTCCCCACTGTCCAGCGTCTGCACCTGAATAACGCCCGGAATGGTGTTGAGAACCCCACGCACTGTTTCCTCATCGCCGGCGATGCGCACTTTCAGACTATGATTTTCTTCCGCACGTTCTGAAAGATCATCGATCAGGCCATCCGCACAAATCTTACCCTCGTTGATCACCAATACACGCTTGCATATGGACTGCACTTCGGGCAAAATATGGCTAGAGAGGATGACCGTGCTGTGATTGCCCAGCTCACTGATGATCTTGCGTACGCCGATGATCTGAATCGGGTCCAAACCTACGGTTGGTTCATCCAGAATGATTGTGCTGGGATTTCCTATCAATGCCTGGGCCAGACCTGTACGCTGCTTGTATCCCTTCGAAAGGTTACGAATCAGGCGCTTGCGCACGTGAGCAATGCCCACCAACTCGCAGATGTTGGCAATATGCTTTTCATATGGACGCTTCACGCCTTTGATGCTGCAGGCAAAGCGCAGATACTCATTGACGGTCATGTCCATGTATAGCGGGGGTGTCTCCGGCAAAAAGCCGATGCGACGCTTGACTTCAGACGGGTTTTCCAGCACGTCGTATCCGTCGATTTTAACGGTGCCGTCCGTGG
The DNA here is from genome assembly GCA_023404345.1 of Bacillota bacterium. Classification (GTDB taxonomy): domain Bacteria; phylum Bacillota; class Clostridia; order Christensenellales; family Aristaeellaceae; genus Limiplasma. The sequence continues at coordinate 37,916 of JAEYCB010000039.1, read as the reverse complement.
AGGAAATATAGCCGGTCAACACGTTCATCGTGGTGCTTTTGCCCGCGCCATTCGGTCCCAGAAAGCCGACTACCTCGCCGTCGTCGATCTTGAAGCTGATATGATCGACTGCCGTCTTGGCGCCGTAACGCTTCACCAGGTTGTTGACCTCAATCATATCTGTTTCTCCTCTCCTTAGCCCTTAACTGCACCTACCGTGATACCCTTGACAAAGAACTTTTGCACAAAGGGATATGCGATGATAATCGGGCCAGTCGTGATGCAGACGACAGCCATCTTGACCGCGTTGGTGGGGATCGCAATGTCGGTCATATTCTCAGCGGCAAGATAGGACGACGCTGTTATAGAGGCCATGAGGCTTCGGATCATCATTTGCAGGGGATGCATCTTATAGTTGTCGATGAACAACAACGCAAGCCACCAGTCATTCCAGTAGTACAAAGCAAAGAACAGCGTTACGGTGGCCAGGGCCGGCACGGTGATGGGCAGGATAATCTGGAAGAACGTCCGCCAGTCGTTGGCACCGTCCAGTGAGGCAGAATCATAGATCTCATAAGGCACGCCGCGATAGGCCGCCACGAGAATAAAGGCATAGAAGGGATTGATAAGGCGGGGGAGGATAAGCGCCCACAGACTGTCGCGCAAACCCATCCAGGTAGAAATCAGAATGTAGAAGCCCACCATGGAAGTGCCCATAATCATGGTGAAATAGGTCAGAAACGATAATTGACGGCCGTAGCGCACTTTGGGGTGAGCAAGTACATAGGCATACATGGCGGTGATCATCACAGCCAGTGGCGTACCAAGGCCGACGATCAAAAGCGTGTTTCGATAGCTGTAATATACCTGGTTGCCCTTAAAAACATAGGTGTACGCGTCCAGCGAAAACTCCTGAGGCCAGAGCTGAAAGCCATGGCGCGCAATGTTGGCCTCGGAAGCAAATGAATTGATAACTACCAGCCAGAAGGGGATAAAACAGAACAGCGTAAAGAGCGTAACAAAAACGCCAACAAAAATATGGAAACCTTTATTTCCCCGGATGCGGTTTTTCCTTCTACTGGAATTGACGGGGAGTGTTTGTACCCGGTCCATCGTCGCTTTCCCTCCTTTAGAATTAGAATAGCGAGGCGTCAGGATCGACCCGACGGACGATCTTGTTAAATATCAGAATCGTTATCAGACCCAATGCCGACTGCACAAGGTTGACTGCGGAGGATTGACCGAAGTTGCCGAACTGGCGGAGAGCACGATAGGTATAGGTGTCGATAACGTCCGTCGTGGGGAACAAAATGCCATTATCGCCAATAATACCGTAGATCATGCCGAAGTCGCCATAGAAGATACGGCCGATGGCCAGCAGCAGCATAATGAGAATGGTAGGACGGATCTGCGGCAGTGTGACATAGAACATCTCTTGCCATTTGGAGGCGCCGTCTACCTTGGCTGCATCGTAAAGCTCAGGTGAAACGCCAATAATGGCAGCAATATAAATAACCGAGTAATAGCCGGCGAATTTCCATACGTTGGCAATGGTTAGAATGGCAGGCCAGATTTCAGGCTTCATGAAAAATGGATATTTTTTCAAGCCCAAGGGTACCAGGATAGACTGGTTGATCAGGCCATCGGAGCCGTTGAGCAGAGCCTGCAGCATGAGTGAAACAACCAGCCAGGAAACGAAATAGGGAAGAAACACCAACGACTGAGATACGCGTTTGAGGGCATTGTTGCGTACTTCGTTGATCATCAAGGCGAGCAATACCGCTATAAATTGCGTAAAGGCGATAAACAGTACGTTAAGGTACAGAGTGTTACCGATGATGCGTTTCCATTCACCGCTGCCAAAGAAAAAGGTAAAATTACTCAGACCGGACCACGGAGAATGGAAGATGCCTCCGTCCACCGTAAACTTCTTAAACGCCAGCAAGTGGCCGGACATGGGCAGATAGGAAAATAGAACTATGCACACCAGCCCTGGCAAAAGAAGAAGATAGAGCATGTAATTCTTTTTTATTTCGCGCAAGAACCTCAAAATTTACTCCCCCTAACGCAGGCGCTGCTGCGACAAATCATGGACCCAAAGGGACATTACTGGGGAACCCGTATCAGGGGTTCCCCAGTAAGCTGGACAGATTTACTCGTTGACGAAAGAGCGATCGCCCAGAGCGTCGATCTGCGCCTGCAGCTCGTTCTGGATGACTTTCAGGGAATCATAGGCGGCAGCACGGAACATTTCCATGTATTCGTCGGTATCTACCACGCCATTGAAAATGGGGCCATAGAACTGCGCCTGAGCGGTCGTATACTGGGCCAGAGCGTCCTGCACGTTTTCGGTGTCAAACAGCAGGGGAGCCGTCCACTGCTCCACAAAGTCCTCGGCCGGCGCCTGACGCAGGAACATTTCCATCTCAAACTCTTTATCGGTGGCGTTGGCGACTACGCGGTCATACTTGGGGTTCCAGACCCACAGATAGGGGAACCAGCGATAGTCAGAAGAGATATTGAGATACTTGCCGGGGCCTTCGTCGGTCCAGTGAACGCCTTCAATACCATAGGCAAAGAGGTCGTAGATTTCCTGAGACTGCTGCGTGAACTCCAGGAACTGCAGGCAGCGCTCCGGATTCTTGGAAACCTTTGCAACAGACTGATAGTTCCAGGCCTTGAAGGTAGCAAGCAGCTGGCCAGGCTCGGTGGTGTAGTTGAAAACGGAGGCAATTTCGCCCTCGGGCACAACGGTCTTCAGACGATTTACATAAGTGGGTTCGGGAATGATATCGCCCCACATTACGACAGCAGCCTTGTTTTCAGCCATAGCATCACGATAAGTGCTCAAGCTGAGGCAATCCTCATAGATGATGCCATCCTGGTACAGCTGACGCGCTTCCTTGAGCGATTCAACAATGGCGGGATCGGGATCGTCGAAGAAGTTGTAAACCTTGCCGTCGTTGTACTTGTAGTACAGCATCAAGTCGCCGGAAAGAGCATCCGAAGGCATGATGAAGTCCTCGTCACGCTTGCCGGAAAGGTGAGGGAAGGTCGCCCAGGTGGTAAACTGCTCCTGGCCATGAGAACCGGGAACGATGGGAGGAATTTCAGGATAGGCTTCCTTTACCTTGTAGGCAAATTCGATGATGTCTTCGCGGGTTTCCAGCGGGTCCATGCCCAGCGCCTTGCGGAGGTCATCACGGACATTGTAGTGATGGCCAGACTTGTTGTATACGCCCAGCGGAAGCGCATACAGCTTGCCCTTGTACTTGCTGTACTCGATCATCTGCGCAGGACGGTCGGCCAGGAACTTCGGGCAATACTCTTCGACCAGATCATCCAGCTCCAGCAGCGCACCCATGTTGACGAAGGTGGTCATGTCCGTACGGCCAGGATGCCAGATCAAGTCGTTGGGTTCGCCAGAGGCCAGAGAGACGCGGGTCATATTGGAAATGTCGGAGTTGGGCCACCAGACAAGGTTCAGTTTGACATTGATGGTATCGGCCATGAGCTTTTCAGCTTCCGCAACGATCTTATCCATATCGTTGGGAGCTTCTCCGCGCATGATTATCCTGAGGGTAACGGGTTCCAGAGGTTCTGCAAACGTGACCACGGGGATGGACAGTGCCAATACCGCGATGCACATTATGCTGAGGATTCGGAGTAACGTTTTTCTTCCTTTCATGTGCTTTTCCACCTTTCCCTTTGTTTTTTATCCTAATGAGAAATGTGCTTTCTCATCAGTTCCCCCTCAGAGCAACGCCTCCAGGTATTTCTTGGCATGCAGGATTTCCTGCTCCTTCTGTTCCGTGCTGAGACCTTTACGCTCGTGCTCAATGGACATCACACGATCAAAGCCCAAACGCTTGAGTTTTTCAACAAACGCCTTCATGTCCACTTGGCCTTCGCCCATAACCTTTTCTTCGCCAAGCGTGTAACCGGAAGTGGGGTATGTGGCGTCCTTTGCATGTACGCTGCGCACATAATTTCCCAGCAGATCCAAACCATCTACGGGATTGCCGTTGCCATAGATCAGGAGATTGCCGGGATCAAAATTGACACCGAGATTATCGGCCCCCACATCCTCGATACATCTGCGAACCACCAGCGGCGTTTCCTGACCGGTTTCAAAAGAGAAAAACTGGCCGTACTTTTTCAATTCCGTTGTAAGATGCTTGAGCGCGTGGATAAGCCCCACATAGTTATGATCCGTGGGATCCTGCGGAATAAAGCCCAGATGGGTGATCACATCCGTAATGCCCAGCTCGCGCGCATAGGCTGCGCCTTTGAGCAGATCCTGCAGCCGTTGCAGACGGTATTCACTCGGAACGAGTCCCAGAGAGGACGGACCGTTGCGGAAATCCCAATATGCGGGACGGGTCCATCCGCACCAGATTTCCGTGCACTTCAAGCCGTATTTTTCAAGCAGCTTCTTCGTTTCGTGCGCATGCTCCGCGGTGAGATGCTCCATGCGCCACATGGCAATCTGCACGTTGGTAAAGCCCAAGCGGGATGCCTGTTCAAATTGCTGCTCCAATTCCAGCCCTTCCACGTCGCGACAGCAAAGACCCAGAGTAATCATTTTGTTTGACCGCCTTTCCTTCTTGTTTACCCAATGAAAAGATTATTCTGCATTTCCCCATCGAAGGTGAAATACTGATCGATGAAATACCGGGCTGCCCCCTGCAGGGCGGAGGATTTATTTAAATCGGAGAAACGTAACCCAACCTGTTTCATAAACAACGGAAACCCCATTCGATTTAGATAATCACCTACCGTATCCAAATATGTTTTGCCCAGCGCCATACCTTTTCCGCCTATTACCACTTCCTTGGGGTTGAACAGGCTAATAAGATTGCTGATCGCATAGGCGGTATCTTCAGCTAAAGCATTCATCAGCTTAACTGCACGCTTGTCACCTTGGGCCACCAGTCTGCCAAGCTTTTCAAAACACGCGTCTTCCTTGCTGGAAAAGAGATCCTGGCATCCTTCCTTACAGGAACGCTCATAAAGATACAATTCTCCGATCATTCGCTCCAGACAGCCTCGATTTCCGCAATTGCATTGAGGCCCGTTGCGATCTACCGAAAAATGACCAAACTGCGTCGTCATTCCATTGGCTGCCCGGAAAAAACGGCCATGGTCCAGTGCAACCGCGCCGACGCCGCTTCCTATGTTTACAAACGCAAAATAACTGTCTTCCAAGGCGCTGTGCACATATTCTGCGTAGGCGTAACATGCTGTATCATTGAATACGGCAATGGGATAGTTGGGTATACGCTTGCGAAGCTCCTTGAGCACATCGTCTTCAACACGGAAGTCCAGCACCGTGGAGAGGATTCCCTGGCTCGCTTTATCCACGATTGCCGGTACTACCAGGCACACACCAAGAATTTTTGCATTTGGGTTATAGGCTTCAATATCCTCCCGAAACACCTTTGCCGTAATCAAGCCATAATCCAGATAACGATCACTTGAGATCCGCATCTCATAGAGCATTCTGCCGCTCAGGGAAACAAGAGCTACGTTAAGGCAGGATTTGTGCCACTGAAAAACTGCCAGGCAGTTGTGCGCATCATTGACCGTAAGTGTGTTGGGTTTGCGTCCTGTGGTCAGGCTGGTTCCCGTCCCACAATCTATTACATACCCCCTGCCAATTAATTCGTCCACCAGAACAGATACGGTTGCCTTGCTTAAGTGAGTTGCCTTCGCCAACGCCGCACGTGAAATTCCAGAATTTTTCTGGATTAGAAGGAAAAGGTTCTTAATATTGGTAGATTTAATCAACTGCTGGTTTGTCGGCTGCATATGTAAATCCCCTGATTAAAGTTGGTTTGTTCGGTCAACTTACCATTATTATAGTCCAAGATTGCTAAATGTCAATATGCTTGTGAAATAAAATACGATTTTTTATACACCGGCAATACATTTTGAACGCTATGAATGATATATTATAAAAAGGAAGGAATCGCTTTTATACGTGACGCACCAGAGCAGCTTACGCCTGTAATACTAACGGTAGGGCCGTTAGAAAATGCCTCCCAAAGCGGAGGCACTCGGAGAAATATAAAAAAGGGGGGGCTATTTTTTACGGCGGAAAATGCAGGAAAACCACATGCTGTATAGGTTCCTGTTGTGTGGAAGGAACCTATAGGACCGACTGATACATTTTGGAAGCGCTATCTTCATCCAAGTCCAACCCTTATTATTGAAACGGTGTTCCTTTCGGACGGAAAATAAGATGCCTGAATTTGGAACAGGGCGCAGGAATGCCATGATATGAATATAAGAGTAAGTATATGCACAATTCGCACCGAAGAGTAATGTGTGAGGTGTGCAGACTCCCAATTAAAGGTTTAACAGATTTACGATAAAGGCGCCGTTTTGATGATGAAAAGAGAATTTGGAACAAGGCCCGTCCAAATCATTGTGCCTCTATGGAATCATGAAAGCTTTCCTGATGGGAAGCGTATGAAGGCAGTTCTCTGCAGAAGGCCATATAAAGCGATGGCAAATTCGGTGCGACTCTATATTGTTCGTGCCTAGCCTTCGGTCAAGCCCCTTGACGTAAAAAGGGCGGATTGCTATAATACCCCCCCGTGAATTGACCTGCCTTTACCAAGTGTAAGCAAAGGAGTGGAACACAGGATGATCATTCGCGCAAAAAGTGTGCTGTGCCTGGTGCTGGCGCTGCTGATGGCCGCGTCCATGTGTCTGGCAGAGGAAACGCCAAGTTTGAAAGATGACTTTTACGAGGCTGTGAACGCCGAATGGCTGGCACAGGCAGAAATTCCCTCGGACGCCCCGGAGGTGAGCGTTTTTTCGGAGATGGGGGACCAGGTCCAGGAGGTCCTGAAAGCGGATTTCCAAGCTATGCTCAACGGCGAGAAGGACATTCCGGAAGAATTGACGGACTTTATCGAGCTCTACCGTCTGGCGGCGGACTATGAAACCCGCAACGCCTTGGGCGCCGAGCCCATCAAGCCATTCCTGGAGAGAATCGAAGTCCTCGATGACATGGATGCTCTCCGGGAAAGCCTGCCGGAGCTGATGCTGGATGGACTGCCTGTGCCCTTTACCCTTGGGGTAATGGCGGACCTGGCCGATGCTTCTGTCAACGCCATGTATATTGGCCCTTGTTCACTCTTTCTTTCGGTCAAGGACTATTACCTCGACGACAACACGCGCACTGCGTTGCAGGGCGTCTATGGTCAAATGTCCAAGAATCTGCTGGTAATGGCAGGAAAGACTGAGAAAGAGGCCGAAGAGATTGTCTCCCAGGCGCTGGCCTTTGACGAAAGTCTCGCGGCCTACAACCGTACCGCCCAGGAGAGCAGCGACACCACCGCCAGCTACAACCCGCAGCCCCTTGCGCAGCTGGATGAGCAGGTAGAGAATTTTGACCTGACCGCCCTGATGGGGGCACTGATGGAAGAAGTGCCCGAAACCGTCGTTGTGACCGACCCTGTCTATTTTGAGGCGCTGGACGAACTGGTCAATGACGAGACCTTCCCTCATATGAAGAGCTGGATGCTGGTGGCGACGGTCAACGCAATGGCCCCCTTCCTTAGCGATGATTTCCGCGTACAGGCGTCTGCCTACAGCCTTGCGCTCAGCGGCACTACGGAGCCGGTGAGCGCCGAGGAGGCCGCCTACAATGCGGCAATGGGCGTATATGGCGAGATCGTGGGCATCTACTACGGCAAGACCTATTTCGGCGAGGAAGCTCGTCTGGATGTGCAGGCCATGGTGGATCAGATCGTGGAGGTATACAAGCAGCGCCTGAACGAGAATGAATGGCTCAGCGACGAGACCCGCGAAATGGCCATTCGCAAGCTGGACAGCATGAGCGTCCATGTGGGATACCCCGATCAGGCGAACCCCATGTACGACCTGTTCGAGACGGTACCCGCCTCCGAGGGCGGCACGCTGATGGAGAACATGGCGGCTTTCACCCGCGCGTCGATGGAATATAACCTCAGCCTCTGCGGTAAACCCGTGGACCGCAACCTGTGGCCTCTGAGCGCCAGCACGGTCAATGCCATGTACTCGCTCACCAACAACAGCATCAACTTCCCCGCCGCCATTCTTCAGGACCCCTTCTACAGCCTGGAAGCGTCCGTGTCCTCCAACTACGGCGCCCTGGGCGCGATCATTGCGCATGAGATTTCCCATGCCTTTGACCCCAACGGCTCCAAGTTTGACGAGAACGGCTCGCTGGCCAACTGGTGGACCGAGGAGGATCTGGCTAAGTTTGAGGAATTGTCTCAGGCGATGATCGAGGAGTTTGACGGCCTGCCCTTCGCGGGCGGAACGGTCAACGGAACCCTGACCGTGACGGAAAACGTGGCTGATGCGGGTGGCCTGTCCTGCGCGCTGGAAGCGCTCAAGCAGGTTGAGGACGAGCCCGATCTGGAGGACTTCTTCACCAGCTGGGCCAGGGCGTGGCGAAACAAGGCCACCGAAGCCTACATGAATATGAAGCTGACCATGGACGTGCACGCGCCCTCCAAGCTGCGCTGTAACATCCAGGTGCAGAATCTCGACGACTTCTTCACCACCTTTGGCATCGAGGAGGGCGACGGCATGTACCGCGCGCCCGAAGACCGCGTGTCCATCTGGTGATCCTTCTGCCCCGGCCGCTATGCGCGACCGGGGCTTTTGCATACTTCGCTTTCGAAAGTAGAGAAAAAGTAGAACATGCCCCGTTATGCTGGTTTCGCGGGCCAGGGAAAAAACCCGCCCGTGAGCTTTTCCATAAACGGGGGATAAAGAATGCGCTTGAAACATGCCATATCGCCGGAGGACCGCCGCCGGCGCGTGATTGCGGCCGCGGGGCTGGTCGCTTTCGGACTGGCAATAGCGGCAGTGTGCCTTTTTGCGGGCAAGCCGATGCTGGACCTTTTGTCGGACCCGGAGCGTTTTCGCGCCTGGGTGGATGAGCGGGGACTGTGGGGCCGGGCGGCTTTTGTAGGCATGATGGCTGTGCAGATCATTGCGGCCATGATTCCCGGAGAGCCGCTGGAGATCGCTGCAGGTTATGCCTTCGGCGCAGCGGAGGGCACGGCGCTTTGTCTGTTGGGCGCGCTGCTGGGCGGTGCGGCTGTTTTCCTGGCAGTGCGCCGCTTCGGCCGCCGGGCAGTGGAGGCATTCTTTCCTGCGGACAAGATCGATTCCCTGCCGATTTTTAGAAACGGACGCAGGCTGGAGGGCTGGCTGTTCGTTGTGTTTTTGTTCCCCGGCACGCCCAAGGACCTGCTCACCTACTGTGCGGGCCTTACGCACATGCGGCTGGGCCGGTGGCTGACCATTTCCGTAGTGGGGCGCATCCCTTCGGTGATCACCTCCACCATCGGAGGTGACGCATTGGGCGCAGGCAGCTATGGCTTTGCCGTGCTGGTGTTTGGCGTCACTCTGCTGCTCTGCGGAGTGGGCCTTGTGATATACCGCCGCATGAACGCCCGGGAAGAAGGAGGAAAGAAGCATGCCACGTCTTATGATCGTGGATGATGAGCCTGAAATCACCGCTATGCTCAAGCGCTATTTTATGCGCGAGGGCTACGAGACGGTCACGGCGCTAACCGGCGGGGAGGCGCTCAAAAAGCTCTGCTGTGCGCCAGATATGGTGCTGCTGGATGTGAACCTGCCGGACATGGATGGCTTTGCGGTGTGCCGCGCGCTGCGGGAGCATCTGGACTGCCCTGTGCTGTTTTTGACCGCGCGCGTGGAGGATGCCGACAAGATCACGGGCTTTGCCTCCGGCGGGGATGATTACGTGCTCAAGCCATTTTCCATCGATGAGCTGGGCGCGCGTGTGGCTGCGCACCTGAGGCGCGAAACCCGGCGCGCCCGTGCCGCAGTGGTACACATGGACGGCGGACTGGCCATCAACTACACGGACCGCACCGTCACCTTTGAAGGAAAGCCGCTTGCCTTTGCCAGAAAGGAATTTGATATCATCGAGCTCCTTAGCCAAAACCCCGGCCAGGTGTTCGATAAGGAACGCATCTACGAGCGCGTGTGGGGGCTGGATGGCACGGGCGACGCCTCGCTGGTGGCCGAGCGCGTGCGCCGCATCCGTGCGGGGCTGGCAGCCGCCGGGGCCAAGGCCTATATCCAGACCGTGTGGGGGTGCGGGTACAAATGGGTCGAGTGAGGAAAAAACGGAAAAGCTTCCGGGACTGGTCCCTGCGGCCGGCCTTCTGGGCCTATACACTGGCGGCATTTGGGCTTGCGACGCTTGTCTGCACACTGTGCGTCACGGGGCTTGACAACCTGCGCATGAACAGCTATGCTAGGGATTACTGGGAGGGGTATCGGGAATATGAAATCCCTGTAGGCGGCAGCTACGAGATGTGGGCTGACGAGGATGGCGTGCATTACCGCATCTTCAATGCCGAGGGGGCGGAGGTAGCTCTGGCCGAGGGTGATGGCGTGACTGCGCGCGTGACGCTGGGCTATATGGGTGAGCTGGCGGGAGACGAAGACGGAACAGAACCCAACCTGATCGCGGTGGTTCCGCTGATGGATGAACAGCAGCGTACGATGAGCGTGCTGCTCACGGCGGCTTCCATCCTGTGCTTTCCACTATGCTATGGCGGTGGGGCGGCGCTGTGCGCTGCTCTGTTTTACCGCAAAAAGCTCAAGGGCCCCATTGCGCTTCTGGACATGGCCTCGCGCAAGATCGCCGAAAAGGACCTGGACTTCGCCATCCACTGGGACCGACAGGACGAGATGGGTGCGCTGTGTACCTCCTTTGAGGAAATGCGCCGGGCCTTGGCGGAAAACAACCGCATAATGTGGAGGCAGATGGAGGAGCGCAAGCGGCTCAACGCCGCCTTTGCCCACGATCTGCGCACGCCGCTGACGGTGCTGCGTGGCTATGTGGGTATGCTGCGGCATGACATCGCAGAGGGAACGGGGCCTGCGGATATGGCGCAGGAGGTGGATGTGATGGATGCTCAGGTGCGCCGCCTGGAGGACTATGTTCAGGCCATGAGCAGCCTCCAGCGGTTGGAGGACCAGCCGGTCCATCGCACCTGGGTGCGCTTTTCCGATCTGCGCACCCAGATGGAGAGCGAGATGGGCATCCTGCTCCCAGGCCGGCAGGCCGTGCTGGACGCACCCGGTGAGGGCGGAGCGGAGCTGGACGTGGAGCGGGTGATGCAGGTGTTTGAAAACCTGGTGTCCAATGCAGCCCGGTTTGCCTGCGCGCGCGTAGAAGCCACGGTCGCATGGGATGGAAGCACGCTGAGCCTGACGGTCAGGGATGATGGCCCCGGCTTTACGCCGGAAGGACTCCGTCGCGCTGCTGAGCCCTTCTACCGGGGTGACGGCCCGGACGCGCAGGGGCACCTGGGGCTGGGGCTGAACATCTGCCGCGTGCTGTGCGAGGCTTGCGGCGGCGGATTGGAGATCGCCGACGCCTGTGGGGGCGGCGCCAGAGTGAGGGCGTGGTTTGGCGTATAAAGCGCTTTTTTGTCCCTTTCGCAGGAAAAAAGGATTGCCGTCACGAAATTTCTTACCCGGACTCGAGGCAACGAACGATACGGGAGAGAGTGTATATATGGGAATGACGGTTTATTTTCTGCGCCATGGACAAACGGCCTGGAACGCTGAAAAGCGCATGCAGGGACAGGTGAATGTACCGCTCAACGACGAGGGACGCCGGCAGGCACGCGAGGCGGCAGGCCAGCTGCCCGCCATCGGCCTGTGCCTGACTAGTCCACTGCACCGTGCACGGGAAACGGCGCTTCTGGCGTTGGGAGGCGAAGGGACGCCCATGGTGGACGAGCCGCTTCTTATTGAGCAGGGCTATGGCGTGGCGGAAGGCCAGCAGCAAATTACCGCTTATGATAATCCGCAGGATCCGCTGTACAATTATGGCCGCGCTCCGCAGTGTTACCGCCCGCCAGAGGGCGGAGAAAGCTTTGAGGCGCTGAGCCTGCGGGCCCGTATTTTTTTGTCGCACCGGCTGCTGCCCTTGGAAGGTCAATATGATACGGTGCTGGTATCGGCGCATGGCGCGCTTTTGTGTGCCATCTTCCGCGAGCTGCTGGGCACGCCGATGGCGGATTTTTGGCAAAATCTCCTGCCGCATGGAGGCGTACGCGCGATGACGGTGGAAAACGGGGCTTGCCGCCTGCTGGAGGCACCGCCCAGCGTGCGGCCCTGAAGGAGGTCCGGCCTGTGGATGAGATCCTTGTGGTGGCGGAAAAGCCCTCCGTGGCGCGGGACATCGCACGGGTGCTGGGCGCGTCCGCACGCGGGGAAGGATGTCTGACGGGCGGAGGCTACGTGGTCACGTGGGCCATCGGGCATCTGGTGGCACTCAAGGAGCCGGAGGAACTGGATGAGCGCTACAAGCGCTGGCGTGCGGAAGATTTGCCCATTTTGCCTGAGCACATGCAGCTCAAGGTGCTGCCCAAGACCCGCACACAGTTCGCCGTGGTTAAAAAGCTCATGAACAGCCGCGGAATTCGCTCCATTATCTGCGCGACGGACTCCGGACGCGAGGGCGAGCTGATCTTCCGCTACATCTATGAAATGGCGGGCTGCAAAAAGCCCGTGGACCGCCTGTGGATTTCTTCTATGACGGACGAGGCCATCCGGGCGGGCTTTGCCGCGCTGAGGCCCGCAAGCCGTTACGACGCGCTGTACCAGAGCGCGCGCTGCCGTTCCGAGGCCGACTGGCTGGTGGGCATGAACGCCAGCCGCGCATTCACGCTGCGCTATGGGGCGCTGCTTTCCGTGGGCCGGGTGCAGACACCCACGCTGGCCATGCTGGTCACCCGCCGGCTGGAGATCGACCGCTTTGTTCCCCAGCCGTTTTGGACGGTGCAGGCTGATTTCGGGGATTATCAGGGCGTGTGGTTTGATCCTTCGCGCGAGGATGGCAAGCGTATTTTAGACGAACAACAGGCCCGCACGATCGCTGAAAAGGTACGGGGTAAGCCTGCACGGGTAGAGAGCGTGAAAACCGAGGAAAAGCGTGAACTTGCGCCGCAGCTTTACGACCTGACCACTCTGCAGCGCGAGGCCAGCGGCCAGCTGGGCTTTTCGGCGGAGCGCACGCTCAAGACCGCACAAAGCCTTTATGAGAAACGCAAACTCGTGACCTATCCACGTACCGACAGCCGGTACCTATCTCACGACATGGGAGGCTCGGTGGAAAAGGCGCTCAAAAACCTGCCGGAGAGCTATGCGGCGCTTTGCGCGCCCGTGCTGGCGCGGCCTATTCCCCGCATCAAGCGTGTCTTTGACGATACGAAGCTGACGGATCACCACGCCATCATCCCTACGGGCCGCCGGGCTGACACACAGGCGCTTTCCCCGGATGAGGCCAAATTGTTTGACCTGATCGCCCGCAGGCTGATCGCGGCGTTTTATCCGCCGTATCGCTATCAGGCTGTACGTGCGGTGAATGCGAGTGAGAACGAACGGTTTGTGTCCACGGGTACGGTGGTGGTGGACGAAGGATTCCGCGCCGTGTACCGCGATTTCAAGCGTGATCAACAGGAGGACGCGCCCCTGCCGCAGCTGCGCGAGGGCGATATACGCACGGTCAAGGGTGCGCGTGTGAAAAACGACAAGACCAAGCCGCCCAAGGAGCACACCGACGCTTCGCTCCTGGCCCAGATGGAGCACGCGGGCCGCGTTATCGAAGACGAGTCCCTGCGTGAGCAGATGAAGGGCTGCTCTTTGGGTACGCCTGCCACGCGTGCCGCCATCATCGAACGGTTGATTGATGTGGGCTACGCGCGCCGCAAAGGACGGCAGATCCTGGCTACGGAGAAGGGCGTTCGGTTGATTGAGGCTGTGCCGCCGGAGATCGCTTCGCCGGAGACGACGGGGCGCTGGGAACAGGCACTGGAGGACATCGCGCAAGGTCGGGGCGACTGTGACCGCTTCATGGCGGGCATCCGCCGCTTGGCGGCATTTTTGACGGACTATGCAGTAAAGTCTGCACCAGAGGTTCCCTTTGAAAAGGAACAGCGCCGGGGCAAGGGGCGCAGGCGCGCGACGGCCAAGACGCTGGACGTTCTTTGTCCGGTGTGCGGCAAGGGGCAGGTGGTAGAGAACGAAAAGGCCTTCGGTTGTTCGCGCTGGCGCGAAGGCTGCCGCTTCACCCTTTGGAAAAATGCCGTCTCGGGTGCTGGCGGACCAGAACTGAATGCGAAAATTGTAGTCGCGTTGCTCAAGGCCCCGGACGGGGACCTGCGCGGCTCCACGGGTACGCTGCACTATCACGAGGGCACGGTGGGCTTTACGCCCAGGGCCCAACGATGAGGAGGAAACAAAGATGCGTCACATTCTGTGCTACGGTGATTCCAACACTTGGGGATACACGCCCGGCACCGGCGTGCGCCACGCGCCGGACGTGCGTTGGACGGGGGTGCTTCGGCGGCTGCTGGGCGATGGCTGGGAGGTGCTGGAGGAGGGCATGAACGGCCGAACCACCGTGTTTGACAACCCCATGAGCCCCGGACGGAACGGAAGCGCCTATCTGTTGACCTGCCTGGAGACGCACAAGCCGCTTGATCTGGTCATCCTGATGCTGGGCACTAACGACCTGCGCTTTACCGATGCATGGGGCGCGGCGGAGGGCGCGGCGGCGCTGGTCAAAAACATCCGCCTGTACAACCGCATGGAGGAAAGCACCCACATCTTTCCTGACAAGCCGCGCATTCTGCTGATTGCGCCCATTCTGGCGCATGCTGATTTGGACAACCGTGACGTGATCGAGCACTGGCGTAGCTATCCGCAGAAGTCGCGCGGATTTGCCGCGGCCTATGCCGCCGTGGCCTCGGAGCTGGGCGTGGAGTTTCTCAACGCCGCAGCCTATGCCGACCCTTCCGCGGTCGACGGCATTCATATGGATGCGTCGGGCCACGCCGCGCTGGGTGAGGCCGTGGCGCGTAAGGTGCGGGAGATGCTCGCGGGCGAGTGAGGGAACAAACAGCGATATGCGAGGCGGGAACGGCGTTCCCGCCTCGTATATTTTTGCCTTTCAATCAAAAGCCCTTGACAGACGGTCTGAAATGCGGTATGCTGGTTCAGCTGTCAAGTCAAAAGGGTTGACGGCGGAAGGAGCGGGCCGTGAACACGCAGGAAAGCACCCGGCCGGAGAGGCTGGAAAAGAGCGTTGAAATCGGCAACCTGTGCGCCTTTTACGGCGGGCTGCTGACGCAGCGGCAGCAGGAGATGCTCCGCCTGTACTATGAAGAGGACTTCTCGCTGGGCGAGATCGCCGAGCAGTTCGGGGTCAGCCGGCAGAACGTGCACGAGCTGATTACCCGCTCGGTGCAAAAATTGCGCCGCTATGAGGCGGCGCTGGGCGGCGCCGGCCGCATGGCGGCTACCGTGCGGCAGCTCACCAGAGCGCTTTCGCTCATGGATGAGGCACGGGATGGCGAGTTGCCCATGGAAATCAGACATCGGCTGGACGAGGCCGCCGCGCTGGTGCGGCAGGTCATCGACCGGCAGGAAGGGGAGGAGAGAAGCCATGGCCTTTGAGGGACTCAGTCAGAAGCTGTCCTCGGCGCTCTCCAAGCTGACGGGACGCGGCAAGCTGACAGAGCAAACCGTCCGCGAAGGCATGCGCGAGGTGCGCATGGCGCTTCTGGAAGCTGACGTCAACTACCTGGTTGTCAAAGACTTCTGCAAGCGGGTCACGGAACGCTGCGTGGGTCAGCAGGTGCTGGACAGCCTTTCACCTGCCCAGCAGGTTTTGAAAATCGTCAACGAGGAAATGACTGCCCTGATGGGCACGGAAAACGCGCGGCTGACCTGGTCATCCAGCGTGCCCACCATCTATATGCTGTGCGGCCTGCAGGGCGCAGGTAAAACTACCATGGCTGCCAAGCTGGCCAACAACTTGCAAAAGACGGGCAAGAAGCCCCTGCTAGCTGCATGTGATATCTACCGCCCCGCTGCCATCAAGCAGCTGCAGGTGGTGGGTGGCCAGGTCAACGTGCCGGTATATGAGCACGGTACGCAGGACCCGGTCAAGACAGCGCTGGAGGCCGTGGAGTATGCGCGCAGCTATGGCCGCGACGTGCTCATCATCGACACCGCGGGCCGTCTGCACATTGACACCGAGCTCATGGAGGAGCTCAGGCGCGTCAAGGCGGCGGTCAAGCCCCAAGAGATTTTATTCGTGGTGGACGCCATGACTGGCCAGGACGCGGTCAACGTGGCCAAGACCTTCGATACGGAGCTTGGCATCGATGGCGTGATCCTCACCAAGCTCGACGGCGACACCCGCGGCGGCGCGGCCCTGTCGATCAAGGCCGTGGTGGGCAAGCCCATTAAGTTCTGCGGTACGGGCGAAAAATTGGCGGATATTGAGCCCTTCCATCCCGACCGCATGGCCAGCCGCATCCTGGGCATGGGCGACGTGATGACGCTCATTGAAAAGGCGCAGGAGGCCTTTGACGGCGACGAGGCCGAAAAGCTGGTCAAGAAGGGCGCCCGCGAGCAGCTGACGCTGGAGGACTTCCTCACCCAGATGCAGCAGATGAAAAAGATGGGCGGCCTGCAAAGCATGCTCAGCATGCTGCCGGGCGTTGGCAACAAGCTGGCTAACGTCGAAATCGACGAAAACGCAATGAAAAAGCCCGAAGCCATCATCCGCAGCATGACCCCGCGCGAACGCCGGAATCCCGGCATCCTTAACGCCAGCCGCCGCAAGCGCATCGCAGCGGGTAGCGGCACAACCGTGCAGGACGTCAACGCCCTCATCCGCCAGTTTGAGCAGGCCAAGGGCATGATGAAGCAGATGATGAACGCCCGTGGCAAGTGCGGCCGCATGCGCCTGCCGTTCTGAACCGGCCTGACATCACCCTCGTGTGATTTCAGATACAAACCAATGCAACCGATATAGGGAGGAAACAAACCATGTCTGTGAAAATTCGCCTGAAGAGAATGGGTATGAAGAAAAAGCCGTTCTACCGTGTGGTCGTGGCTGACGAACGCAGCCCCCGCGATGGCCGCTTCATCGAGGAAATCGGCTATTATGATCCCATGACCGAGCCCGCCACCGTTAAGATCGACGTGGAGAGCGCCAAGCAGTGGCTCAAGAACGGTGCCCAGCCCACCGACACGGCCCGCGCCCTGCTCAAGAAGAGCGGCGTGATCGAGGGCTGATCGCATGAAAGAGCTCGTTGCATACGTGGCGCGGTCGCTGGTGGACAACAAGGACGCCGTGACCGTTGAGGAAACTGTCGGACCCGAGGCCACGATCCTTGAGCTGCATGTCGCGCCCGAGGACATGGGCAAGGTCATTGGCAAGCAGGGGCGTATCGCCAAGGCGATCCGTGCTGTAGTGCGCGCCGCGACCGCCAAGGACCAAAAGCCCGTATTTGTCGAGATTCAGTGACTTTTTGAAACGCATTGGGCGCATCGGGGCAGGTATTGCCCTGCTGCGCCCAATCTTTGTAGGAGCCAAGGAGCAGCATGAAGCATGACTATCTGCTTTTGGGCGAGGTGGTGCGTCCGCAGGGCATTCACGGTGAGGTGAAGCTCAAGCACTACACCGACGACCCGGAGCGTTTTCTGGATCTGAAAACCGTGTACCGCGAGCGGGAAGGCCGCTATGAGCCCATCAGGGTTTTAGGCGCGCGCGTGCGCGAGGACGACGTGTTCCTGAATTTGGAGGGCATCTTGGACCGCAACGCCGCCGAGGCGCTGCGTGGCGTCAAGCTGTGGGTGGACCGTGCCCACGCACGCCAGCTTGGCGAGGATGAGGTTTATATCGCCGATATTCTGGGAGCAGAAGCATTCGATACCCAAGGAAACCGCGTGGGTACGCTGCGTGAGGTGCTCACCCCCGGCGGGGTGGATGTATTTGTATTCGATACGCCCACGGGCACGCTGATGGTGCCGGCACTCAAGACTGTGCTGCTTGAGCTGGACGCAGAGAATGGAAAAATCGTGCTGGATGAAAAACGGCTGGAAGAGGTCGGACTGTATGAAGATCGCCGTTCTTAGCCTGTTTCCCGAAATGTTTGACAGTTTCCTCTCCGCAAGCATCCTGGGCCGGGCGCGGGCGGAGGGGCTTTTGGATGTGCGTCCAGTGGATATTCGTCCCTACAGCGACAAAAAGCACAAGAATACCGACGACTATCCCTTCGGTGGCGGCGCGGGCATGGTCATGATGGCGCAGCCCATTGTGGACGCGGTGCGCGACCTGCGCGCACAGGAATATGCCGGCCCTTGTATCTACTTAAGCCCCCGCGGTACACCGCTCACCCAGAAAAAGGTGGTAGAGCTTTCCGAACAGGAGGGCATGATTCTTTTATGCGGGCATTACGAGGGCGTAGATCAGCGGGCCATCGACCTGGTGGTGGATGAAGAGATCTCTTTGGGAGATTTCGTGCTCACCGGGGGCGAGGTGGCTGCCATGGCGCTGATTGACGCAGTGGCGCGCTATGTGCCCGGCGTTTTGGGCAGCGGGGAGAGCACCGAGGAGGAGAGCTTCTCCGACGGCCTGCTGGAATATCCGCAGTACACCCGTCCCCGCGTGTTTGAGGGCCGGGAGGTGCCGGAAGTGCTGCTGGGTGGCGACCATGCCAAGATCCGCGACTGGCGCAGGCGGCAGGCGCTGCTGGCCACGCTGCGTGCGCGGCCGGACCTGTTCGCCTCCGCGCCCATGACCGATAAGGAGCGCCTGTGGGCGCTGGACGCCGCAAAGGAGGAATGACATGCTGCTTCGCAGGCTGGTGGCGGCATTGGGGCCGCTGCTTCTGTGCGTGCTGGTGTGCGCGGTGTTCCGCTGGCTGGACGGAATGATGGGGGCGGCAAGCTTCCTGGCCTTTCTCATCAAGGGCGTGTTGCTGGGCGCGGCGCTGGCGCTCACGCTGCCGCTGGCGGGCGTGCGGGCACGTACCAACGGCCTGACCGGGTGGCTGCTCCTGGGAGCGGGCATCCTGGCGGCGGCACTAGTCTATCAGTACCTGGAAACCGAGGGACTGGTCAGCGTGCCTGTGCTGCGCGCTATGCTGTCCATCAATGGGCAGGTGGTGCTTACCGAGGGCGCGGCGTTTGGCTACCTATGTACGACGGCGGCGCTGTACCGGCCCAAACGTCTGGCTCAGGGCAGCGGGGAGCGCGCTGCCAGATAAGGCGCTCGATGTATTCGCCGCTGGTCAGACCCTCACGGGCTGACTCAGCCAGCGCCAGGTCGTAGGCCGTGCGGCTGAGCCTGAGGCATACGCTCACCTTGTCGGGCGTGCAGCTTTCAAAGGCGGATTCCAGGCCCTGCGTATCCTTGAAAAACTTGCTTTTCATGCGCATGGCCCTCCTTTCCGGGCAAATGGGCGGGAGGACCGGACTTGTGGCCGCATCCCGTCATGGGTCAGGATATGCGCTTTTGCGCGGCGGGTTCGCCATAGGTTGCCCCCGGCGGCGCATGGGCATGCACAAGCGGGAAAAGTATGTTATAATAAAAAAGTATGTTGCCGGTGTGTCGGAGGGGAGGAACGCCATGTTTGCGGCATTTGTCAGGTTTGCGGTTACAGTGGCTGCTGTGCCGCTGTGCGCAGAATATCTCGATGGCGTAAAGATGCTGGACCTGACCAATGCACTGATTGTAGGCGTGATTCTGGCTGTCATTTTCACGGTGCTTCGGCCCGTGATGCGGCTGATTTTGTCGGTGCTGAACTTCTGCACGCTGGGACTTTTGTACATCGCCGTGGACGCGTGGCTGGTATGGACCGCTGCGGGGCTGGTAGAAAACAGCGTAGTGTTCGAAAATTACTGGTGGGCGCTTGCGGTGGCGGTTATCATCAACGTGGCTCGTACGCTGGTGGACGCTGCGGGCGGCGACTTGAAACGGTGAACCGCGATACGGGGAAGGATGGAACGAATGCATATTTTTCTGGTCAATGACGACGGTATCGGCTCCAAGGGTATCATGGCACTGCTGGAGGCAGCTGTGGAGCGCGGCCACGAGGTAACGATGTGTGCGCCGCGGTATCAGCAGAGCGCGGCCAGCCACCGCTTTACGCTGACGGAGCCCATCTACGTGAAGGAATGGCCTGTGGACCGGCCAGGGTGTCAGGCCTATGCCATTACGGGATCGCCGGTGGACTGCGTGCGCGTGGGACTTCAGCAGTTGGTGAGCCGCCCGGTGGATATCGTTATCTCCGGTGTCAACGATGGCTATAACGCAGGTATGGCGGTGCATTACAGCGGAACCGTGGGTGCGGCCATGGAGGGCGCGCTCAACCATCTGCGCGCGATGGCTGTTTCCATCCATCATCATGCGGACCAGGCTATGATCAATCATCTGGCGCAGTACGCCATCCAGGTGGCGGAGCAATATGCGCAGGCGGATACGCCGACGCACACCGTGCTTAACATCAACGCGCCCTGCCTTGCCCCGGAGCAGCTGCTTCCTCCGGTATATGCGCCATTGGATACGGGCAATTTCATCGATGGATACGAGCGGCGTCAGTCCCCCAGAGCAGGCACGTATTTCTGGCTGCTGGAGGGCTCCAAAACCGAGCCGCCTTCCGAGGGCACGGATTTGTACTATCTCAGCCGGGGGCATATCACACTGACATTGCTGGGCAACCCCGTCAGCCTGGACAAGGCCACCTGGGATGGGCTGAATATCGGCTGAAGCGGCAGTCAGGAAAGAAGGTCTTATCCTGTGCAGGATACCCGGGAATTGATCGGCAGGCTGAATCAGGGCTCCAGACCGCTGAGCAAGGGGCACCGGCGCATTGCCGAATATATTGCTGAGCACTATGACAAAGCGGTCTTTATGACAGCAGGGGCGCTGGGCCGCGAATGTGGCGTAAGCGAAAGCACCGTGGTGCGTTTTGCCGCCGCCATGGGCTATGAGGGCTATCCGGAGCTGCGCGAGCGCCTGCGGGGGTTGGTCAGCCAGCGGCTCACCAGCGAGCAGCGCTTTGCCATCGCTTCGGGCATTGAGCGGGGCGATGTGTTGGCCACCGTACTCAAAAATGATGCGCACAATATCCGCAAAACGGTTGAGGCCCTTTCTCAAAAGGATTTTGACGACGTAGTCCGACGGCTCCTGGGTGCCCGGCGCATCTATGTGATGGGACTGCGGTCCGCAGCACCGCTGGCGCAGTTCATGTACCACTATCTGCACCAGATTTTTGATGGCGTGGCGCTGGTGAGCAACACAACTGGCGATGTATTTGAGGAGATCGCCCGCATCGACCGAAGCGATGTGCTGGTGGGTATCAGCTTCCCGCGCTATTCTACGCGCACGGTGGAGTGCATGCGCTTTGCCAAGAAAAACGGTGCGCAGGTGGTAGGTATCACCGACAGCGAAATGTCTCCGCTGTATGCAGAGGCGGATGTCTGCCTGTGCGCCTGTACTGACATGGCCAGTTTTGTGGACAGCCTAGCCGCGCCCCTGTCGGTGATCAACGCGCTCATTGTCAGCGTGGGGCTGAACCGGCGTGAGGAGCTGGGCGCGCATTTCAAACGGCTGGAGGGGATATGGAACGCGCACAGCGTCTATATCGACAGGCAGGATGAATGAAGTAACGGTGATTGGCGGAGGGGCCGCCGGAATGATGGCGGCGGTAGCTGCGGCAGAGGCTGGCGCACGTGTAACGCTGCTGGAACGCAACGAAAAGCTGGGCAAAAAGGTCTATATCACCGGCAAGGGCCGCTGCAACCTGACCAACGCCTGCGACCGGGACGCCTTTTTACAAAATGTGGTGCGTAACTCGCGCTTCCTTTACAGCGCACTGGATGCATTGTCGCCTGCGGAGCTGATGACGCAGGTGGAGCGTTGGGGATGTCCGCTGGTAGTGGAGCGTGGGAACCGTGTGTTTCCTGCCAGCCAGAAAGCCAGCGACGTGACCCGAGCCTTTGAACGGCAGCTGCACCGCCTGGGGGTGGAGGTGCGCCTCAACGCGCGCGTGAGTGGGCTTTTGCTCAGGGACGGACGCGTGGCAGGTGTGACGCTGGACGGGGGAGGCAGCATGCCCTGCAGTGCTGTCGTTATATGCACAGGTGGCGCGAGCTACCCCTCTACCGGCTCTACGGGCGATGGGTGGGCGTGGCTTAGAGAGTGCGGCCACACAGTGCTGCCGGCGCTGCCATCGCTGGTTGGCCTGGAAAGCACGGCTGGGTGGGTGCGCGCGCTTACCGGCCTGTCGCTCAAAAACGTGCGGCTCACCCTCTCTCGTGGCAAAAAGCGTCTCTATAGTGATCTGGGAGAGATGCTTTTCACCCACTTTGGCGTCAGCGGACCGCTGGTTCTAAGCGCGTCGGCCTATCTGACGGGTCTGCCCGCGCAGGAAACGAAGCTCTCTTTGGACCTCAAGCCGGGGCTGACGGACACACAGCTGGATGCACGCATTCTGCGCGACGTCGCCGCTGCACCCAAGAAGCAGCTCGGTCACGTGCTTTGCGGCCTGTTTCCTGCCCGTCTGGCGAAAACGATAGCCCGGCTGTGCCAACTGGACCCGCTCAAGCCTGCCGGTGCGCTTGCGCGCGAGGAGCGCCGCCGCCTGATGGAAATGACCAAGGCCCTTGAGGTGCCTGTTTCCGGCACACGAGGTCTGCAAGAGGCTATTGTAACGCGGGGAGGCGTGAGCGTGCGGGAAATTGACCCATCTACCATGCAAAGCCGCCTTGTGCCAGGCCTGTATGTAGCGGGCGAAGCCATCGATGTAGACGCACTTACCGGCGGATTTAACCTGCACATTGCTTTTGCCACCGGCCTGGTGGCCGGACGTGCCGCCGCGGCGCAATCCCTTGATATACGGGAGTAATGTACATGCAGTTGATCGTTTTGGACCTGGAGTGGAACCAGCCGACCAGCTATCAGAGCGCGGCCTATCGACGCGTGGGCGACCGGCTGCTCTTTGAGGTCATCCAGTTTGGCGCGGCCAAGCTGGATGAGGAGCTTGAAATCGTGGATACCATCTCCATACCGGTGCATCCCACACATTACCAGACCATCCATCCGCGCGTGAGGCGCATGACAGGTCTTACGCAGGAAGTGCTGTGCGACGCCCCCGCCTTCCCGGAAGCGATGGAGACGTTCATGGACTGGTGCGGGGAGGACTGTGCATTTGTGACCTGGGGTTGCGACGATGTGAGCGTGCTGCAGCAGAATGTGGATTTTTTCCGCGTGGAGCGGCCCCTGCCCAAGATGTATGACCTGCAGCGTCTCTATGCTGCAGAGGCCGGTAAAAGCGGGCAGACAGCCCTGAAAACCGCCATGGAAGCCTTGGGCGTGGAGGTGGACGAAGAACGCAGCTTTCACAATGCCATGCACGACGCATATTATACGGCGCAAGTGCTGCAAAAGCTTTCCCATCCCATGGATGTGCTTCGCTACGAAGAACAGCCGCGAAAGCTTTGCCACAACGACCGGCACAGCCGCTTCCGCGTGACAGATATGGTGTCTTCCGTGCGTGAGGCGTTGGAGGGTGAGGCGCTGGCCGCACCCAAATGCCCCACCTGTGGCCAGCCTACCAAGCGGCAGACTGCTTTGATTCCGCAGGCGGCGGGCAAATATGTGGCGCTCAGCCGCTGCCAGCAGCATGGTTTGATGTTTGTGAAAATCCGGTTTTCGCAGCTTCCTGATGGCCAGAAAGGCATGCACCTGAGCGTGCTGCCCGCTAACAGGCAGACCAAGGCTTACGTGCACACCAAGGAATTGCAGTATCAGTACCGCCTCAAGCGCGGCGACTACGAGCGTGTGGACGTGGAAGATCTGTCCGGAGCCTATTCCAGCAATATGCCCTTTGAGGACGCCTGACCAGGGGAGGAGGCGCAGCAATGGCTGAACAAGCCATGATCGAGATTACCATCGGAAAACGGACCGGGGCATTCGCCTGTGGAACCACCGCGGGCCAGGTAATTCATGCTCTGCTGCCCAAGGAGCAGGCCGAGCGCGTGCTGTGCGCTATGCGGGGCGGCATGTGTGTTGAGCTTTCCGAACCGCTGGAGGAGAACTGCGCGCTTGTGCCGCTGACGTACCAGGATGAGGAAGGACGGCGCGTTTACGAACGGTCGCTGCGCTTTTTGTTCCTATTAAGCCTGAAGCGCCTTTATCCTGACAAACGGGTGCGCATGCTTAACTCCGTGGGCTATGGCTTGTACCTGCGCCTGCTGGAGGGAGAAATCGGCCACGAGATGGCACGCGCCATCGAAGAGGATATGCGCGAAGTGGTCCGGCAGGATCTGCCCTTCCAGAAGGAGGAATGGACCCGCGAGCAGGCCATCGCCTATTTTGAAAAGGAAGGATGGCTGGACAAGGCGCAGCTTCTGCGCTATCGCCCGCAGCAGAACATCCGCATGTACCGTATAGGTCCTCTATGCGAATATTTTTACGGGGCCATGCTGCCCTCCACGGGCATGATCCGGGCTTTTGCCGTTAAGCCGCATTATCCCGGCGTAGTTTTAATGGAGCCGTCACCCGCCAACCCGGATGTGCCTGCACCCTATGTGTCGCGCGCCAAGTTCCTGCGTGAATTTGCCACCTCGCAGCGATGGTGCCGCATCCTGGGTGCGGAAAATGCCGCAGATGTCAACCAGATGATCCGCAAAGGACGCTTGCGGGAGTTCATCCGCACCAACGAGGCGCTACACGACAAATCCATCGCCGGAATTGCGGACGAGATCATGCGGCGTGGGGCGCGTGTCATTATGATCTTTGGCCCCTCGTCCAGCGGCAAAACCACTTTCGCCAACCGGCTGGCCGTGCATCTGCGCGTATTGGGCCAGAAGCCCCATCTGGTATCTCTCGATGATTTTTACCGCGACCGCCGTGACATTCCGCTGGAGGACGATGGAAAGCCCGATTTGGAACACGTAGAGGCGTTGGATGTGCCGCTGCTGACCTCCTGTCTGGAGGAACTGCTTAGTGGGCGCACCGTTCAAATGCCGCGGTTCGACTTCAAAACCGGGTCACGTGCGCCCAAAGGATATGAACTGACCGTGGGTCCCGGGGAGCCGTTGCTTTTGGAGGGCATTCATGGCATGAATGACCGTATTACCTCCGAAGTGCCGGAACAGCTGACCTACGGCATTTACGTCAGTGCGCTCAGCTGTATCAACCTGGATGACCACAACCGTATTCGAACAACAGATGTGCGCCTTCTGCGCCGAATTGTGCGCGATATGCGTTTTCGCAACACATCGCCTATTGAGACCATCGACATGTGGCCCAAGGTGCGTGCGGGAGAGGAACGCTGGATCTTTCCCAACATGGAAAAGGCCGACGTGATGTTCAATACCTCGCTGCATTATGAACTGCCCGTACTTAAAACCATGGCATATGAACTGTTGCTCTCGATTCCGCGCAGTGTGCCCGAGCATCTGGTGGCGTGCCGCCTGCTTAAGGTGCTGCACTACTTTTTGCCGGTGGACGGCGACGTGATGGATGAAATTCCGCCCCTGAGCATTCTTCGGGAATTCATTGGGGAGTGCTCATTTTATGACATGCATTGACAGGCGGCAAGGGATATAGTATAAATAAGTGTTGCCTGTTGCCGGAAATGCAGATGGAAGGATGTTAGACTGTGGAAATCATAACGGCAGTCATTGAAGCTGTGATGAGTGTCATGAGCGCCTGGCTGGTGGTAATGCTGTTATACCAGCTGTGTATCAGCTTCTTTGGCTTCAAGCGCAATACCAAAAACTATCAGGATCACGACCCGCAGATGCGCTTTTTGGTGTTGGTACCCGCCCATAACGAAGAAGCAGTCATCGCGGATATCATCGACAACCTGGAGCATATGGAATACCCGCGCGAGCTGTATGACTTTTATATCCTGGCCGATAACTGTACCGACAGGACCGTGGAGGTAGCCCGGCGCATGGGGGCCAATGTGCTGGAAAGCCACAAGGAAAGCCCTGATGCGCCCACCGGCAAGCCCATCGTTTTGCAAAAGGCGCTCAATGCGCTGGAAGGCTATCAGGATCATTACGACTTGGTCATGTTCTTTGATGCCGACAACCTGGTGGATCCCAATATGTTTCTGGAGGTCAACAGCCAGTATCTTTCGGCGGAAGGCAAGGCGGACATCATCCAGTGCTATCTGGGCTGCAAAAACCGCAAGGGCATGGTAGCCATGTTCTACTACATGACCTATACCATCACCAACCGGTTTTTCCAATATGCCAAAAGCCGGCTGGGCCTCAACAGCGTGATCGGCGGCACGGGATTTGCTGTGTCCGCTCAGTACCTCTATAAGCGCGGCGGATGGACCGCCATGTCGCTTACCGAGGATTTTGAGCTGCAGATTGAAGCTACCTGCGACGGCAAACGGATTCTGTGGAACAACAACGTACGCATCTACGATGAAAAGCCTACACGCTTCTATGCCAGTTTCCGCCAGCGTACGCGCTGGGCACAGGGACATTGGTTTGTAGCCTTCAAAAATACGGGAAGGTTATTCCGAGCCCTGTTTCAAAGGCGCATTCGCCTTGCGGAATTTTTCTCCACTTTTTTCTATATGTATAGCCTTACGCCCTATGTGGTGCTGGTAGCGCAGCTGGCGCTGGGGCTGTTGATGGAACTGTTCAAACTGGCAGGCTGGATTGAAAGTCCACCCACATATGCTACCATGCAGAGCTGGCTTACATTGAACTGGCCGAGCATCGTGCTGTTTATCTATTCATTTATCTTTTTGTTCTACATGGGCGAATGGCTGGACAATCACCGGCGTGTAGATCTGAAAATTCTTTTCCCAATGCTGTGGAGTATGCTGATCAACACCATGCTGGCCGGCTGGGCACAGGTGGTGGGACTGTTTAAGCATCGCCATCAGAACACCTGGGTAAAAACGGAGCACTCTATCAACCATCTGGAGGATATGACGGTGCGCCTGAAGGATGTAGGTGTGGTTGGCGCGGAAGCAAATCAGGAACGGAAAGAGGACAGCGTTAGAGCCTGATATACCAAGGAGGGGAAAGCATTGCCGACGAAGCGGGCGGCTGTCAGCGTGATTGTGCCGGCCTACAATGCCGAAAAAACGCTTGCAAGTTGTATTGGAAGCGTGCTGAGCCAGTCCTTTGAGGATATTGAGGTGCTGGCTGTAGACGATGGAAGCACCGATCAAAGCCTGACGCTGCTGCGAGAGCTTGCCGCCCAGGATGGGCGGATGCGTGTGATCGCCCAGGCCAACAGCGGCGTGGCTGCTGCGCGCAATCTGGCCATCAACAATGCCACGGGAAAATACCTCCAATTTGTGGATAGCGATGACCTGGTATGTCCGGACGCTACCGCGCGAATGGTGGCCGCTATGGAACAGCGAAAATGCGATATGGTCATCGCACCTTATACTGAAGTGATCGGACAGCTGCGCCAGAAACGCGGTTTTCTGGATCAGGATATGATTCTAAGCCAGCGGCAGTTCTTGGACCGTTTGTCCGCACATCCCAACAGCTTTTTTTATGCCGTGCTATGGAACAAGCTCTATCGCCGCGATGTGATCGTCAGAAATGCTATCCGCTGCGATGGAAGATTGCCATGGGGAGAGGACTTTGCCTTCAATACCCAGTATTACCGCTGGGTCCGCTATGTGGCGGTGTTGGCCGATGCTGTGTATGACTACGTACGCAGCCCCGGCGGGCTGGCGCTGTCCACTTCGCGTCAGGCGGTAATCCATCCCTGGAACGCAATGAAGGTAAAAAATGAGCTGTACCGCTACTATGTCCGCCTGTATGAGGAGACGGGGCTGTACGAGGAATACCGCCGCGTGCTGCCGCAATACCTGTTCAAGGTAACACTGAATAACTGAAAAAAGGGCCCGCCAAAGCACTGACGCTCTGACGGGCCCCGTTGTTTTGCTGCAAAATGAGGATGAATTGGTTACTCCGTGACAACCTCGCAGGCGTTCACGCGGATCAGCGCCGCGTCTACCAGTTCCAGCTCGTCCTGACGGTCGTTTGTGCGGTTGGAGGAACGCTCGGTATTGGTCAGCAGCCACGCCTCGTCATTCCAGGTAAACATGATTTCACCGGAGAATTCTTCCCTGCGCGGCTGGGCGTCGCGCACCTCCGTCACCTGCCCGTTTTTGTCCACCAGCGTGAAGCGGACGTGCGTGTACGTCTTTTCCTGCCAAGTACGGCAGAACACATAGCCGCCATCCACCGGCGTAAACTCGGTTCCGATATCGGTGGGTACAGGCAGCTCCCACAAAAGCGCGCCGTCCCTGTCCAGACACAGCAGGCTCATGGCCGTCGTCACGCGTGTGCCGGGCTCCTGGCAAGACCAGAGGAAAACGAGGCTGCCGTCCTTTTGCAGGCAGGGTTCCGTGAAGGTTCCGGCGGCATATTCATCCGGCGAGAATCGCCAGCGTTCGGCGCCGGTCGCGTCCACATAGGCCACGGCAGCGTGGCGTTCCCCCTCTACCATGAAGAAGCCGCAGACGATCTGTCCATCTGCTGTGGCCAGCACCGAGCGGGTACCGGCGCTTTTCACGGCGGTTTCGTCCCCACCGGTCAGGGTGTACATCCCCGATTCGCCTGCGAACCAAGTGGCCGTATCATAGCCGGAAAAGACATAGCCCTCCGCACAACGGTCGCCCGGAAGCTCGAACGGGGCGGTCGCAGGAAGGCTTACTTTGCCCGCGGGCTCGCCGTCCTGCGTGAAGTAGCGGATGGCGACCGCCTCCGTTACCTGACTGGGACAGTTGTAGTACAGCACGGCGATGCGCCCGTCCGCCAGCACCTGCGGCACCACGTAGCGGGTGGTGCCCTGCGCGCCGTCGATGACCTCCCAGGCGATGCTCCCGTCCGGGTTCAGGCACAGAAGCCAGGCGCGCCTCTCTCCTGAGGCGAAGGACAGCTGTTCCTGCCCGCTGCGTCCCAGCTGGGTGGAGCCGTTGAGCAGCAGGCAGCCGTTGGGCAGGGGCGTGGCTTCATAGAAGGTTTCCTGCCCGGTGCCGCCGAAGTACCACGTATCGGCGGTCTGATCGTCCGCCAGAGCGGCGGGGCACAGCAGCACAGGCAGCAATAGCGCGATCAGCAAGCGCCCCATGTGGCGTTTGAATGCTCTGTTCATCATAGGATTCCTCCTGATTCGTTTTTGTCTGTCTCTTGCCGTCACCATTATACTACGCCACGTCTTACAAATTGTCAACCGCTGGATGCCCTTGTTACAAATTGAAAATCTTCGTAAAGGGGATTGACAACCAATAAGACACCCTGTATTATAAAGCCGTCTGTAACACATGCCGTCTTATCAAAACGCGAAGGGGGAAACCCATGTGAAATCGCAGCGTTTGCCTGATACTGAATTTGAGATCATGACCTATATCTGGGACCGTGAACCGCCCGTGACCACCACCATGGTGATGGAGACGCTGGGTCGGAAACGCGGCTGGAAGATTCAGACCGTGGTTACGCTCTTCGGGCGGCTGACCGAGCGCGGCTTTTTGCGCGTGGAGCGGGGCAGCGGACGGGAGCGGGCGTTTTATCCCATCATTACGCGGGAGGAATACCTGCGCATGGAAACAGAGAGCTTTGTGGAGCACTACCACCGCAACAGCTTCAAAAGCCTGCTGACCGCCTTGCAAAGCGAACGCCTGACTGAAAGCGACCTGGACGAGCTGAGCCAGTGGCTTCGGCGGCAAAAGGAGGGCGGGCATTCATGAAAAACTATTTTTTGGCCATGGCCTGCACGGGTATGGGCCTCTCGGTGCTGGCGCTGTGCTATCTGGCGCTGCTGCCGCTGCTGGGGCGGCGGTACGGCCCGCGCGGGCTATACCGCGTGTGGGTGGTGGTGCTGGCGGGCCTGCTGATTCCCTTCAGCCTGCTCGCGAGCCGTCCGCTAATGACGGTAGAGCTGCCACGGGCGCTGTCGCGGTCCGTCGCAAGTGATGCGGCAACCGTAGCCCCGCTGGCCGCCGCAAGCCAAACGATGGACGCCGTGCAAGTATCCTCCGCCGCGCAGACCAGTCAGCCCTTCCGCGGTACCCAGGAAGCATATGTTGAAAATATGACCGAGACAGCCGTGGCAGACTTGCCGCAAGCGGCCGCCGAACGGGAGCAAAGCGCTTCGGCAAGCGCTGTCATCTCCGTAGACTGGCTGTCCGTGCTGGCGTGGGTCTGGCTGGCGGGCGCGGCGGCGGTGCTGGCGCTGGCGGCGGTGAGCCACCTGCGCTTTGCGCGCACCGTGCGCCGCTGGCAGATGTCTTGTGAGGCGGAGGGCTATGCCGCCGTGCTTCAAACCTGCCTGTCGGAGATGAACATCCGCCGCCGAGTCATCCTACGTCTGTGCCCAACGGTGTCCAGCCCCATGCTGATGGGCCTCTTGCATCCCGTGATTCTTTTGCCGGACGAGGAGCTGACCACTGACGAGCTGGCGCTGGTCCTCAGGCATGAGCTGACGCATCTCAAACGGGGCGATCTCTGGGTTAAGGCCGGGCTGGTGCTGGCCTACGCCCTGCACTGGTACAACCCTGTGGTCTGGGCCATGGGGCGCTCCCTGTGCTTCTATCAGGAAGCTTCCTGCGACAGCCACGTTACCGCCCGCGCGGATGAGGAGGAGCGCCGATTCTATTCCGAGACCATTCTGCGCGTTATCCGGCGGCAGGCGCGCACCCGCACCGCCCTGTGCACGTCATTTTACGGCGGGCGCAACGGCATGAAGCGTCGCATCATCGCCATCATGGAGGGACGCCGCCGCACGGGTGCGGTGCTGGGCGTGCTGGCACTGGTCCTGACGGCCGTGCTGGGCGGAGCGCTGGCTATGGTCGAGGATGATAGTCCCGCCCTGCCGCTGAACGCCTGGGTGCATGCAGCTGAAGGTGCGGGAACCATTCTCCTGACAGGCCCGAGCGCCAATGACGTGAACTGCCCCATGGGCATCTATTTGAACGGCACGCCCGTTACCGTGGTCGAGCTGCGCGAGAGCAGCGCGCTCCCCGAATGGAACAGCGTGGAGGGCGAGCCCAACTGGGCTCGCGTGCTGATCGCCGGGGACGGTGATACCTCCGGAATTCCGGGCTGGATGCCCTTGCGCGATCTGGTTTATGAAAAACCGTCGGATGTGCTTCCAGCCGCTACACTGGCGGCCGGGGAGGAAAGCGGCTTCACCACCCTGTACACCCTCAACCACCGGGAATTCGACGTGGCCGCGGTGGAACGCGACGGCAGCGGGGTAACAGTGCTGGGCCAGCTGGATTACTGGCTGCACGTTTCTCTGGAGGGGGAGGGCATGTTTATGCTCCTGGAGGACGCGACCCTCTCCGACGAGGCGGACGCTCTGCTTTACGACCTTTTGCCCGACCGCTTTGACGGCATCACCCGTATCCAGTACGACAACGACCGCAACCTGAACCGCCTGCTGGAAAGCATGTACGAAAAATACGGCAGGAACGTGCCGCTGGAATTCTGGTCGCTGGAGGACAAGGCCCGCTACGGGCAGCTGGAGGAGATGTATCTGGGCAGCCATGACCACTACTACATTTTGCCCGGCGAGGATGATCTTCCGCTGGAGGAGGCAGTGCAGATCGCGCTGGAAGCCTACGCCGAAACCTTTGGTGGCGACGCCGTATCCGCGGATGAGGTGGATCTCTATCCCGGATTCTATCGCCTGGGCCAGAGCGAGGCGGTATACTGGTCCTTCTACATCTGCGAGAAGGATACGCACAACGTGCTCTGGCACATCGAGCTGGACGGCAAAACTGGCGAGCCCAGGGGCTGACCAGGGGGTGACCCCCTGGACCCCCGCTCCGCCGGGAGGCTGTGGGCAGCAGAGGCCGTTCCCGCGGGCGATGTTGTCTCTGAGCGAGAACCCGCCACGCCTCCTCACTTTTCCGCAACATAAAGCCGGAGGGCCTTCTGCCCTCCGGCGGCAACAAGCCCGGTGGCCTTCCGCCACCGGGCGTCGTTTCTTTCCTACAATTCGCCGCGCGCCCCCTGCCCGCCCTTTGGGGGGGGCAGTCCGGGGTCCAGGGGGTCACCCCCCTGGTCACTCACTGAAGAGGGAGAGGACGTTTTCTACGCCGCCGGCGTAGCAGAACATGTCCACGGGCTGGCAGCGCTCAAAGCGGTAGCCGCCACCGGCGAGTAGCTGTATGTCGCGCGCCTGAGTGGGCACGTGACAGCTCACATAGACCACGCGGCGGGGACGGGCAGCCAGCACGGCCTCGATGACGGCGGGCTCCACACCCTTGCGGGGCGGGTCGAGCACGATCACATCCGGGCGAAGACCACCTGAAACCAGCCGAGGCAGCAGGTCCTCCACGGCGGCGACGTGAAATTCGGCGTTGGTGATGGCGTTGCGCGCGGCGTTGCGGCGCGCGCCCTCCACGGCCTGTGGCACGATCTCGATGCCGATCACGCGCGAGGCATGGCGCGCCAGGCACAGCGACAGCGTACCCGCGCCTGCGTAGGCGTCCACGACCACATCGTCAGGGGAGAGGGCGGCAAAGTCCACCGCGGTCTGATAGAGCCGCTCGGTCTGGTCGGGGTTGACCTGAAAGAAGGAGAGCGGCGGCATCTCAAAGGTCAGGCCGAGCAAAGTTTCAAAGATGGCGCCCTCGCCATAGAGCCGGTGGCTTTCACGGCCCAGGATGACATTGTTGCGCTCGGCGTTTACGCTTACGTGCAGGGAACAGAAACCCTGTGTGTGCGCGTTTAGCAGTTCGATGAGGCGGGGGATGCCGGGCAATTTGGCGCGCGTGGCCGTGAGTACGACCATCAGGCTGCCCGCACGCGAGACGCGCGTGACCACGTGGCGCAAAAGGCCGCGACCGGTTGCTTCGTCATAGGGCTGGACGCGCTCGGCGCGCATCCATTCCTTCACCGCCGCAATCACGCCCGTGAGCCCGCCCATGGCTACCGGGCAATCATCAATGGGCACGATCTGATGGCTGCGGCGGCGGTAGAAGCCCAGAACCGGCGCATCCGCCGTGCCGCCCACGGGCAGGGCCGTTTTGTTGCGGCAATGCCACGGATGCTCCGCGCCCAAGACGGGCGGCACATCCACAGAACGGAGTGAGAGGCCGCCGATGCGCGTCAGGCAGTCGAATACCTGTGCGCGCTTGGCGGCAAGGGTAGCCTCGTAGCGCATGTGCTGGCCGCTGCATCCGCCGCAGCGGTCGTAGACCGGGCAGAGCGGATCGACGCGGTCGGGCGAGGGGATGAGCACCTCCATCAGCCGTCCGAAGGCATAGCGCGGCTGCACCTTCACGCACAGCACATCCGCCTCCTCGCCGGGCAGCACACCGGGTACGAATATGGGCATACCCTCATTCAGGCATACACCTTCCAATTCACTGCCCAGACGCTCACAGCACAGGTGTAGACGTTGGTTTTTCTGCATCATAGGTCCTCCCGTGGAGTCAGAGGAAGAGAGGCTCGGCGCTCCAGCCAGAGTTCCAGCAACGCGAGCGCTACTGCGCCTTCCACCACAGGCACGGCACGCACGGCCACGCAGGGGTCATGACGGCCGCGCACGGCTAGGGACTGCGGCGTTTGCTGCGAAAGTGATATGGTCTGCTGCTCCAGACTGATGGACGGCGTGGGCCGGAATGCGGCGCGCACGACAATGGGCATACCGTTTGAAATGCCGCCCAGAAGCCCACCCGCGCTGTTGCGCACGGTGGCTACCCGTCCATCCGACATCACATAAGGGTCGTTGTACTCGCTGCCGCGCAGGGCGGCCGCGCCAAAGCCCGCACCGAATTCTACGCCCTTGACCGCAGGGATGGAAAACAGCTGGGCGGCCATGACGGCCTCCACACCTTCAAAGAAGGGGGCGCCAAGTCCGGCAGGCAGGCCCACAGCGGCGCATTCCACCACGCCGCCGAGTGAATCGCCCGCGGCGCGCGCCTCCATGATGGCAGCATACATGCGGCTTCCGGCTTCGGGGTCCAAAGTGGGCACGGGCTGTGCATGACAGCGCGAAAGCGCGTCCATATCCGGGCAAAGGGGATCGAGTGTGTCATCCCGCTCGGAGGAGATGGACAGGACATGCGCCCCTATGCGCACGCCCTCGCGCGAAAGCAGCTGCAAGGCCACGCCGCCCGCAAAGGCATAGGGCAAGGTGAGGCGACCGCTGTGATGGCCGCTGCCGCGCAGGTCGTCAAAACCGGCGCTGCGCACCCAGGCGGGGTAGTCGGCATGGCCGGGGCGCGGGCGGTCGGGCAGGAAGCCGTAGTCCGCGCTGTGGGTGTCGGCGTTGTCGAACAGGGCGGTCAGCGGCTGGCCGGTGGTAACGCTCTCCTTGAGGCCGCTTACGATGCGCGGCAGATCGCTTTCGCGTCTGGCGGTGGCGATGGCGCTGCCGCGCGCGGCGCGGCGCTGCAAAAAGGCGCTGAGCGCGTCCATATCGAGGGAAAGCCCGGCGGGCAGGCCGTCAAGCGTCACGCCGACGGCGGGACCATGGCTTTCGCCGAAGATCTGGACGGAGAGCATGCGTCCGATGCGGCTGCTCATCTGACGATCCCTCCCAACTGACGGTAGGTTTCCACAAAGCCGGGCCAGGATTTGGAGATGCACTCCGCGCCCGTCACCGTGATGGGACCGTCGGCAATCAGCGCGGCGGCTGCCAGCAGCATCACCATGCGGTGGTCCCCGCGGGCATCAGCGGTGAAGTCGCCGCGCAGACGCACGGGACCGGTGACGGTCAGCGTGTCGCCGTCGGGGCTGACATCGGTTTTGGCGCCCAGCTGGTCCAGCAGCTCCTGCGTGGCCAGCAGCCGGTCGCACTCCTTCAGGCGCAGGCGGCTGACGCCCGTCAGGGTGGAGAGGCCGCGCGCTTGGGTGCAGGTCAATGCCAGAATGGGCGCAAGATCGGGAATGTCGGAGCAGTCGATGCGGGCGGGCATCAGCCCGGCGCGCGATGGGCTGGCGGCGTACCACTCGCCGCGCGTCTGACGGATGCGCAGGCCCATCTCCTCCAGCACATCCACGATGCGCGCGTCGCCCTGCAGGCCGTCACGGCGCAGGTTGGGTAGCATCACGCCGCCGCCCATGGCGTCCATGCACAGAAGCACCGCCGCCTGGGACCAGTCGCCCGATACAGCGATGCTTTCCGGCGCGGGCGCGCAGGCGGGCGAGAGGCCGAATACACCTTCCTCCCGCTCCGTGAAGGAAATCCCGAAGCGCTCCATCAGGCAAAGCGTCATGTCCAGATAGGGCCGGCTGACGATGGGGCCGGTTACGGTGAGCGAGGCGGGCGCAGATACGCCATCCGGGGTGATGGCATGGGCCAGCGCAATCAGCAGGCCGGAGGCAAACTGGCTGGAGCGGGAGCCGTCCACCTCATAGTCTCCCGCGGGCAGAAAGCCGCTTACCTCCACCGTCGCCAACCCGTCCGGCCCGGCGGGCGTGCGGGTCATGCGGCCTCCGGCCTGCCGGACCAGCAGCTCAAAAGCGTCCAGCGGACGGCGGAACAGCGCGGGCTCCATCAGAAAACGCACCGCCTGTCCCCGCGTGAGGAATGCGGGAATCAGCATGCGCAGGGCGGCGGCACAGGCTCGTACATGGCACTCTGCCACGGGTGCATCGGTAGCGGGCCTGCCGGGCGGCGGCGCGGGCGTCACAATCAGCGCGCCATCCTCCAGGCGCACTTCACCGCCCAAGGCGCGCACGCCGTCGATCATGGCCAGGGTATCGTCGCAAAGCGGTGCGGAAAAGCTGTTCAGGCGGCATTCGCCGCGCCCCAGGGCGGCCAGGAGCAGCGCCCGGTGCGCCTCGCTCTTGGCTGGGGGAACCGCCGCGCTCCCGCTGAGGCGCGCGGGACAAAAGGTGATGGACGACATGAAAAAAACTCCCCTTTAACCGGCAGAAAAGATCAGGCCAAATAGAAAAATCATTCGGTTTCTATTATAGCATACCAGACCCTAAAAACAACGAGCACGCACGGAAGGGAAGCGAAAAATACCGAAAAAAACCCGGCCTGGCTCACTTTATGCCAGATAGCCCAGGCTCTTGAGCACAAACACCCACAAAAACACGGTCAGAATGGAAAAGACCGTGGTAAATACCACCTGTCCGCCTGCCAGATCCCCATTGCCGCCCATCTGCTGCGCCATGGGGAAACTGGAAACCGACGTGGGCGAGGCGTACACGGCGATCAGCGCGGCCAGCGATACATCGCGGATGCCCAGCGCCACAGCCAGACTCAAAAAGATCAGCGGAACCACGACCAGCCGCCCCGTCACGCTGATGACGAGCAGCTTGATATTGGCGCGCGCCTTGCTGAAATCCAGCGATGCGCCCAGTACAAACAGCGCCAGCGGCGTGGCGATGGACCCAAGGTTGCGAAGCGGCGTTTCGATCAGGGAAGGGATGGGAATCTGAAAGTACCAGAGCAAAAAGCCGGCCAGCGTGCCCAGAATGAGCGGATTGAGCAATACACCCTTTACGATGCGCCAGGGTGAACCTTTTTCACCGCCAAAGACCATCAGCGCTATGGTGGAAAGCACGTTAAACACCGGCACCACCACCGCCACCATGAGCACCGCGATGGAGGTATCTCCCTCCGGGTACATCATCATCACCAGCGGAATGCCGAAGATGGCATAATTGCTGCGTGCGATGCCCTGAATCAGCACCCCGCAGGAGGCGCGGTCACGGCACAGGCGCGGCGTGATGACAAATAGCGTGCCAAAGCACAAAAGCGTGGTTACGAACGCGTACAGCAACGTGCGCACATCTGTGGAGGCGCCCAGCTGTGTGTCCACGATGTTGAAGCACAAAAGCAGAGGCAAAAAGATTTTGAATACACAGGCGTTGATCTGCCGCGCGGCGGATTCGCCGAGCACCCCTACGCGGCGCGCCGTGAAACCCACGGCCATCATGACCAGCAGGGGGAAAACGGTGTTGAGCGAAAAAAGAAGGTCATCCATGGGGCGGGGTTCACCTCCCGTTGGGGATCAGGTCGGAGGAAAGGCGCTCAGGGCCAGCAGAAGTTGCGCCATGTAATAGATGCCGAGACTGACAAAGTGATAGGGGGCAGGACGGTTTAAGAGCGTGTTGTGACACAGCGTCATGTCCGAGATCACGAAAGTCACCGCTCCCAGTGCCGCCAGCGTGGAACGGGCCGAGGGTGCCAGCAGGGGCAGGGGCAGGCTGAAAGCCAGCAGCGCTGCCAGCGCGACCACATAGACCAGCACACCCGCCAGCAGATGCGGCTTAGGGAAGTAGCGGCGATATCGCAGCGCAAAGAACCATAGCCCCACCAGCGCGATTGCAAACACCGTCAGGCACCACCAGCTCAACACCCGGTACTGGCTGAGCGCGGTCACATAGATTACATGCCCCGCGAAAAACAGCGCGCCGCCTACCTCAAATTTTATATCCAATGCGATATCCGCAAGCGTACATACGCACAGGCCGATGAAGATCATCAGGCCGTAAAGGTCGCGCACGTCCGTTCCAAGATAGCCCGCCGCAGCAAACGCAGCGGCCAGCGCCGTGGGCAGGGCCTTAAGCGCGAGCGAGGTCTTTCGATATCCCTTTTCCATGGCGCGAAAACGCGATGGCATCAGCACCAGCCATGTCAGGGCAATATACAGCAGGATATGGACCATACCCGCCTCCCGCGGCGCCGGGGCGCCGTCCGATCATTTTGTCTTTCTCCTATCATACGCTTTTTCCGGCGGGGTGTCAATTCCGCGCAGCGGAGGAAAAAGTCTGAAAACAAAAATGTCCGGCGGCTGTTGGGCCGCCGGACGTTTCAGTTTGACGAAAAAGTTCGCCTGCGGCGGCCTTTTCCGCCAGATACTTAAGAAATGTTTGCGCCAAGAGGTGCAAACTCCCTGCCCGCCCGGCAAAGCCGGGCGATACGAATTCACTTTGGAGGGCCTGCGGGCCCTCCAAGCCTCCCGAAAGGTTTTTTTAAGGCAACACCGCATAAATGGCAGGATTCACATAGGCGGACATGCATTTTGTGAAAATCAATAGGATTCCTCATACTTAT
Organism: Bacillota bacterium; assembly: GCA_023404345.1. Classification (GTDB taxonomy): domain Bacteria; phylum Bacillota; class Clostridia; order Christensenellales; family Aristaeellaceae; genus Limiplasma. The sequence goes on along the minus strand of JAEYCB010000039.1, from coordinate 46 downwards.
GCTCGCAGGGGCGCACTGATTCAAGCTGCCAGGCAGGGCCTGTCAG
>JAEYCB010000018.1 GCA_023404345.1 Bacillota bacterium | reverse complement strand
ACGGCTACTGCTCCAATTGACTCAGCCGCTTTTTTGCTTAAGAAGGATAGCAATCGTAATCCGGATACTGCGTATGAAAAGCTAAAAACTGTGTGTTTTAGCTCAGTGAATCAAGCTCATCAAAGGTGTTATGATGCTTTTAGGGAAGCCGGTGAAGATACAGTCAAGCAGTTAATCAGGCAAATATATATTATTGACTGTGCCAGCAATATAATTGATGTTGAAAAGGACATTCTAAAGCACATTCGGTACAGTTGTATCCCAAAGCACCAGAAGATGATATACGAGCGTCTTGAAGGCTGGTGGTTTAAAAAGGCAATTGATGCACTATGCTGTGATACGCCAGTTTTCGTGAATCAAAACCAAGTACGATCTTTCATTGTATCCGTAAGTCAGGAGTATGCAGACGATAATTTGCCCATAGATATTTTGGATATTGACGATTTGCAAGAAGGTAATTTCAGTGCTAACGAAAAGATTTTTCACGAACAATTGAAGCTCATTTGCCTTGGTAATCATCGTATGCAACTTGCTTTGCGCGATTATTATCGAGCGTTTAGGCAGAGAGCAAGTTGGGTGCGAAATGATCTTCTTTATGTCAATGAGCTAGGGCAGTATGAACAACGATTAATTGACGAATGGGAACACGCATTTGCTGCAATGGAAGAGACTCTTTCAGAAACAAACAACGCTACAGAAGAAGAAAAGGCAAAAGAAGGCCGCCAACTCTTTTCTGATATAGAAAAAAGAGATATTCGTATTCGGCCAAAATGCCAAGAGGCTTTCATAATGCGTGGAAGCTATCATATCCTAGCAAATCAGTTGAAGATTGGCTGGCATGTTGACTTTTTTGACCGTCTCAAACAGTTACTTAATACATAGGAGGCGATATAGTTGTGAATAGCTGGAATAAGCGTACACGCGAAGTCGCTTACCTACTTAACCCTGCTTTTTGCGGAAGAATGCTATATTCAGCAATAAATGCCTATAGCATCAAGACGAAAAGAGCTTTCCCGTTTCCATTAGTCTACTTAGTTCTCCCGTTAGTGTTGCATAAGGAAACAAGAGCGAATATAAACAGCCGAACGCAATTACACCTATGGGTTCAACAGCATCCTCAGTTATTGATAGATTTTCCGCAACGAACAACTGAACTAATTCCAATTACAAACGAGGCTGTTGAGCTACTCCTTCAAACAGGGAAACTTGTTCTAACTCCAAATGCAGAATTGGAGGTATCGCCGACTTCGCGCAGTTTGAGTAAAACCAAATATGTTGATTCTGAAATAGCAGAGTGCCTTTTGAAATGTGAACATATTGCCAGATGGTTTGCAACCGCTGGAAAAGTTGAAAGCATATATATAGAGTTGGGGGTGAGACCATGATGCAAATACGAGAACTTGTGCTCTATGGATACAATGGAAAAGTGCGGCATCTGCCCTTCGCGTTGGGTAAAGTAAACATTATTACCGGACGATCAAAGTCTGGAAAGTCTGCAATAGGAGATATTATTGACTATTGCATGGGTGGGGACTCCTGCAATATTGCAGATGGAATAGTTCGCGATAATGTAGCATGGTACGGCTTGCTCCTTCAGTTCGATAATGAGCGGATTTTTGTAGCGCGCAAAAATCCTGACAAAGGTCAACAGACAACTTCCACTTCCTATATCGAAATTGGTGAAGAAATTGAGGTTCCAGAATCGTGTGATTTTATCTCTAATACAAATTCGTCTGGGATTGAAAAAACATTAACCCAACGAATTGGGATTTCAGAGAACCTGAACACGCCGCCAGAAGGGCAAAGCAGATTGCCGCTTGCCGCAAATATTCGCCATGCCTTGTATTATTGTTTTCAGGGTCAAGACGAAATTGCCGCAAAGAATTTTTTGTTTCACCGTCAATCCGATGACTTTGTGACGCAAGCAATTAAGGATACCATCCCATACTTCTTAGGTGCAATCAATGAAGAAGCACTGGCATTAGAAAATGAGCGAGCTGTGCTCAAACGCAGGTTAACTATCGAACGTCGCCGACTTGAGGAAAATCGCCACTTAATGGGCGGCGGTTTTGAGCGGGCGGTAAAGTTGATTGGAGAGGCCAGACAGGTTGGGCTAATCGATTCATCAACACAAGTCGATTATCAAAATTATCAAGAGGTTTTTTCGCTACTTCAGGATACTTTGAACTGGTCTCCCCAAATGGTGAGTTCCGGAAGTGGAATGGATCGATTAACTTTTTTACAAAGTAAACTTCAAGAAGCTCGAAATGAATACGATGAAATCGGAGTAAGCCTCGACAATGCTCGTAAATTTGTTGGAGAAGCTTCTGGGTATTCAAGTGAAGCTCAACATCAGAAAGTGCGTCTTGAATCTATAGGCCTTTTTGAGCATATTGATTTTGATCCAGGGAAATGCCCTCTCTGCTCAGGAACACTTGAAAATCCTCTACCTAGCGTAGAAATGATACGTACCTCTATTGTTAATCTGGACAAGTCAATTGCAAATGTTACCCGTGAACAGCCGAAACTACGGGCGTTCATTTCAACCTTAGAGCAGGAACGGCAAAAAAAGCAAGAGGAAATCAGGGCACTAGAAGCAGAGATTGATGGAATCTACCAACAGGAGGACGAAAGAGCACGGCTGAGAGATATAAACGCCAGAAAAGGTAAAGTCGTTGGCCGAATAAGTCTCTGGGTCGAAAGCGTACAGAATGATACGGAATCTGAACAGCAGGAACAAGTTATCCGAGAAATAGAAAAACGCGTACAAGAGATTGACTCGATTCTTGATACAGACTCTGTGGATGAACGCAAACAATCCGCACTTTCTAGAATACAGGAAGATATGACAAAATGGGCAAAGGAATTGCAACTTGAGCACTGCGATAATCCTTACAGACTTGATTTGAATAAGGTTACCGTTATTGTAGATAAACCTGAACGTCCCGTTCCTCTTAAGCAGTTGGGAAGCGGGTCTAACTGGGTAGGGGTTCACCTTATTGCCTATTTTGCATTGCAGCACTATTTTATCGGTGCAAAGCGTCCGGTCCCAAGATTCATGTTCCTCGATCAGCCCTCTCAGGTCTACTTTCCATCTGAGTTTGACGAGAAGAAAACCGATTGGAATGAAGTCAACAAAATATATCAGTTTGTTATTGACCGGACAACTGAACTTCAAGGACAGTTGCAGGTCATCATTGTGGATCATGCAGACCTGAAAAAGGATTCTTTCAGGGAGTTTATTCGTGAAAATTGGTGGCCAGACGATAAAAATCTAGTACCGATTGATTGGTATAAGTCAGAGTAAAAACAGAAATCCCAGACTATCAGAATCTATTGATAGCTTGGGATTTCTGCTTTTGCAGAGATTTATTTTTTGTCGTGTGCTTGACATACGGGTGGCGCAGCTCGTGGAAGCGCAGGCCGGGATAGCCGTTTTTGTCGGCGAACTTGCGCCACTGCTTCGACGGCGTGCTGTGGTGGTAGGGTGAGCCGTCCCACTTGCAGACGATGCGATCCACGCCGTGCCAGCCATCATCCAGCAGCAAGGCGGATATGTCCTGGAATTCCTTTGTGTTCTTCAGCAGGGTGATCATGCCGGGCGGCAGATCGATGATGCGTTCGCCTGCGTCTGATTTGGGGCTGTCGATAAACTGCCCCGTGATGGCGGTGTACTTCAGGGCCCGCTCAATGGATATGGTGCCGTTGTCGAAGTCCACGTCCGACCAGCACAGCGCGCCCACCTCGCCCAGGCGCAGGCCGCAGAGCAGGGCCAGCAGCACAGCGCAGCGGAAGGACAGCAGGGGCTCGCGCTCCAGCTTGCGCAGCAGCTCGACGGATTGCTGATCGTCTATGACGCGCATTTTGCGCTTCTTATACTTCGGGCTGTCCACCTTGTCGCAGGGGTTGCGGTCAAGATACTCCCACTGCACGGCCTTCTCCAGCATGCCGTGGAGGGTGACAAAGTAGTGGTGCACGGTGCGGTTGGACAGGGTGGGCGGATTGGCCGCGCGCTTCTCCATCTGGGCCTTGTATTTGATCATCTCCTGCTGCAGCTTTTTGGGATCGGCAGGCTTGCGCACGCGCTGATCGGGCGGGAGGGACTGCACGGCCTTCGGGGTGCGGCGCAGGGTGTTGAGCCACTGGGTGATCATGATGGGCGTGAGCTTGTGCAGCTTGACCTCGCCCAGGTGGGGCAGCAGGTGCTTGTCCAGCTGGTGGCGCAGGTTGGCAGCGTTGACGGGGCTGGTGGAGGGGATGACATATTCCTGCATCCATATGTCTGAGAATTCCTTCAGGGAGAGCTTAGCAGCTGCAGGAGCAGCTGCGCCGGCGCTGATGTCCATTTCCAGCTTGCGCAGCTCCTGCTGGGCTGCGGCCATCTGTTCTTCCTCTGACATGCTGGCGGGATAGCGCAGGGGGATGTCCACCGGATAGCGCTTGCTGCCCAGGTACACCCATTCGCGGACGCGCCAGCTGTTTTTGCCGCGCTTCTCAATGGTGCCCATGTGACCCTTCCTTCCTGTAAAAGTGAATGAAATATCTTTCAGGTGAGTGAAATCTGTGAGAGAAAAACAGAGAGTAAAAAAAGTGTAAGGGGGGGTATATATATTTTTTCTGTAATTTCTGTAATTCCTGTAATTAGAAGCCGCAAACCCTTACGGCGCAAGGGTTTGCGGAATGACAGAAAATGAGATGATCTGTAATTTTCGGGGTGAAAAACTGTAATACTACTGCAATTCGATGCTCCAGGCGACGCCGGGGGCTACTTTTACATACCAGAAACACATGGGCGTGCCATCGTCGGGCTTTGCGATCACATCAGCGGCAAAAGCGTCACCGGTGGCGGTTATGAGGGCGTTGGTGAGCGAGCTGGGGTTGTAGGTGCCGATGAAGCGCAGCGGCTGGTAGAGCTGCACGATCACGTTGGACATGAGGGCATCCATGCCGGATCCATCCGCTTTGACAGTGAGGATGGCGGGCCCTTCCAGCGGGAAATAATCAGACACCCAGGGGCCGACGCCGGAGGCGACGATGCTGCCGCCCTCTTTGATGGGCTCAATGGTGATCGTCCAGTCGCCGGTGCCCTCCACCATGGCGTCGAAGGTTTCCGCGCCGGTGATGACGGCGCAGTTATAGGGGTGCAGCTCCTGGTTGAATGTGTAGTCGAATTTGCCGGACAGGGTGAGCTTGACGGTGCCTTCGATGGTGAGGCGGGCAGGCACGGCAGCGATCTCAACACCGGAGATGATAGACGTGCCGGAGCCGGTGAGGACGATGGCTTCACCAGCGGGAGCAGCTGCGGCGCGCAGCTGGCTGATGCGATCGCCGATGATCGCCTGCGCTTCGGTGAGTTCTTCGATGGTGGCGGTGTCCAGGTCAATGGTGAGTACCTGAGCGAGCGCGGGAGAAGCTGCCAGCGTGAGCAGCGCGAGGAAGATGCAGAAGAATCTTTTCATGGTTAGCGCTCCTTCGACAGTTAAGTATTACTTTTCCTGCTGCTGCAGGAAGGAAGCCAGAATGGACTGCGCCTGAAGGCCAGCTGAGGCCACGGCATTGGTGGCGATGAGCAGATCGCCGGTGGATCCGGCGCGGGCTGCATCCGCTGCGGCCGTGAGGGCTTTGATAAAGGCGATCAGCACGTCCACGGGCGCATTGCCAGCAGGGGCCCCGGCGCGGTAGTACAGGCGCAGGGCGTCCAGCAGCTGCATGAGCTGATCCGCAGAAAGCGGCACGCCCCCTGCTTTGCTTGTCAGTTCTGCAAGTTCGTCTATGGAGACGCTGAGATCTGAACCGCCCGTTTTTTTGTCCGAGGTTAGGCAGAGCAGCCAGTCGGCGCTTACGTCAAAAGTACGGGCGTATGCAGCAATCACTTCCGAAGGAATGGGGATCCCGTTTTCATAACGTGAGATGTTAAAACGTGATGAGTTGATAAGGGTTGCTACATCATCCTGTAGCATGCCCTTTTCCTTTCGTAGCAGCTTAATCCGTTCATTGGGTGTGTTCATCGCCTTGCCTCCGTTTCTTGAAATGATTTTATCATAAGTGAAATATCTTTTCATTGAATATTGTATTTTTGCAATTCTTCAAATTTTGTGTTGACATTTTGATATATTGCAATTATTATATTTACGGTTGCAGAATTATTACATCACAATATCACACCCAGCAGGGAGCAGTCAGCTGCCGAAAGCCGGGCCAAAACCAGCAGAGAAGCACCGAAACGGAGGGGAAGCGATGTCAACACCTTATTATGAAGCGAGGATCCAGGCCAGCCGGCGCGATCCGCGCCTGAGCAACCGGGAACGGGCTGCGGAGCGCCTGTATGTGAGCGTGAAGAGCCTGGCCGACTACGAAACCGGGGCCACGGTGCCGCCGTGCGACGTGGTGCAGCAGATGCGTGAGGTATACGGCGCGCATGATCTGGTGGGCGCACACATCCGCAACTACTGCCCGCTGATGACCGACTACGGCAGCGAAGAGCCCAGCGAGCTGGCGCAGGCCGCCCTGGGCTGGGCCGTGGCCATGGGCGACGCGCAGGAGGTGGCGCGGCAGTTTGCGATGGTGGCGCGGGACGGGAAAATCACCGCGACGGAAGTGCAGGCCGCTCAGCTGATCCGGGAGAAGGCCCGGCAGATCGAGCGGGTGATGCAGGAGGCCGTGACGGCCATTGACAAGGCGCTGGAGGAGGTACGGGGATGAACGTATACAGTTATTCTTTCTTCGACCTGGATGCGGCGGAGATGCGCAGCGGTCTGCTGATCGCCGACAGCCGGGAGCAGGTGCTGGAAAACATCAAGGAAAGCGGCTTCCACGCCATTGGCGTGACGGCGCGGGCCATGCCGGATCTTCTGCCCGCCATCATGATGAACTATGAAGGCGACTATTGCATAGAGATCTTCCGGCTGCGCCAGCTGAGCCGTGAGCTGCTGATCCGCAAGGGCGGCGGCGATTTGTGAGGGATGCGGAAAACGAAGGGAGGTTTGAGCCGTGAAGCTGATTTCCATTGCTGAGGCGGCCAAGCTCATGGGCTGGAGCCGCCTGCGGGTGGAACGCGCCATCGAAGAAGGCCAGCTCAAACCGCTGCATGTAGGCAACAAGCGGATGTTGCAGCTGGAAGAGGTGCGGATGCTGGCTGCCAAGACGCAGGACAAAGGCGTGGGCATTGAAGAGCTGAGCGAGGAAACCGGCCTGGCCGTGGGTGCGATCCGCACGGGCATCGCTGAAGGGTGGATCCCCTGCTGGCGGAAGGGGCGGGCGTACCGCTTCGATCTGCACGAAGTGATCCGCGCGATCCGGCTGCGGATAGAGGAACAAAACAACCGATGAAAGGGGCCTGAGCCATGCACATCAACGATTTTCTGGCGCTGCTGCCCCACGAGGCAACCAAGAGCAACGGGGAAACCATGTGCCGCTGCCCCTGCCACGCCGACAAAAAGGCCAGCCTGAGCGTGAAGATGGGCGACAAGGGCATCGTGCTGCACTGCCACGCCGGATGCTCCAGCGCTGACATCGTGGAGGCGCTGGGGCTGAAAATGTCGGATCTGTTCGCGGAGCCGATCCGGAGCGATGGGCAGAAGAAGCCAGCCCGGCGCAAGGCAGCGTCCACCGATACCGTGGCGGGCAAGACCGTGCACACCGTGGAGCCCAAAAAGCCGCTGGGCAAGCCGGAAAAGATTTACCACTATACGGACGAAAACGGAAAGCTGCTGTTTGACGTGATGCGCTTCCGCCTGCCTGACGGTGACAAGACCTTCCGCCAGGCGATCCCCGACCCCAGCAAACCGGGCGGGTACAACTGGAGCACCAAGGATGTGCGGCACCCGCTGTACAACCTGCCGGGCGTGATCGCCGCGATCAAGGCCGGGCAGCCGGTGTATGTGGTGGAGGGCGAGAAGGACGCCGACAACCTGATCGCCGCAGGGCTGTGCGCCACGACCAATCCGGGCGGGGCCAGCAAACCGGGCACCAAAATCAAATGGCTGGACGAACACACCGACGCCCTGAATGGCGCGGACGTGATCGTGCTGCCGGACAATGACCAGGTGGGCGTGAGCGACCGGATCCAGGTATGTGAGAAGCTGCTGGGCGTGGCCAAGACGATCCGCTGGATCGACCTGCTGGCGCTGTGCCCCACGCTGCCCACCAAGGGCGATGTGAGCGACTACCTGGAGATCACCGGCGCGGAGAGCGGCCTGCGTGAGCTGCAGCGTGCGGTGCAGGCTGCGCCGAAGCTGAACCAGCGCCTGATCCAGGAGCTGAAGCCGCCGATCCAGCAGGCCACGGAAGCCTATGCGGGCGTGCCGGGCTACTGCGTGGAGAATGGCGTGATCTGCGCCATGGCGGGCAACCCGCCCTATCCGAAGCCGCTATGCAGCTTCCTGTGCATTCCCCGTGCGGAGATCACCCAGGACGATGGTGTGAGCGTGAACACGGTGCACCTGATCGACGGATGGGACAAGCAGGGCGTGCCGCTGCCGCAGGTGCGGGTACCCACGCGCAATTATAAGGGCATGACCTGGGTGAGTGAAAACTGGGGCTTCCGCGCCAATATCCTGCCGGGCAACACCGTGGCCGACAAGCTGCGCTATGTGATCGCAGAGGTGGGCTACCGCAGCAGCCGCCGCGTGATTGAATACACACACGCCGGGTGGCGCTGCATCAAGGGCAAATGGACGTACCTGTACCACGGCGGGGCCGTGGGGCTGGACGGCGTAAGCGTTGACCTGGGCAACAAGCTGCCTACCTACAGCCTAACGCTGACAGATCCCGAAGTGGAAGCCATGAGCCTGATGGACTGCGCGGAAACCAGCCTGCAGCTGGAAACCACCATGGATGAGCATGTGAGCGTGCCGCTGCTGGCTGCGTGCTACCTGGCACCGCTCAGGGAGCCGCTGAAGGCAGCCGGACACATGCCGAAATTCACCCTGTTTCTGGTGGGTGAGCAGCAAAGCGGCAAGTCGATCAGCGCGGAGCTGGCGCAGTACCATTTCCGCGACGTGAGCGAAAGCCAGTTCCCGGCCAGCTTCTACGATACGGCCAACAGCATCCAGGAGATTGCCTTCAGGCTGAAGGACAGCCTGCTGGTGGTGGATGACTTCCACCCGACCAACAGCGTGCAGGAGCGCAGGAGCATGGAGAGCATGGCGCAGAGGCTGAGCCGCATGACGGCCCGCAGCCGCCTGAACGCTGACGGCACCAGCCGCGCCGACACTCCCCCGCGCTGCCTGACAATCATCACCGGCGAATTTATGCCCCACATTGGCGAAAGCGGCGTCAGCCGTTTTTACACCATCGACATGAAAGGAAGCGACGTCCCGAAGGACGCATGGCTGACACATATGCAGAAACAGGGACAGAAGGGCGTGCTGCGCAAGGCCATGCGCGGCTATATTGAGTGGTTGCTGCCGCAGATGGATGAGCTGCCCGACCTGCTCAGCGGGCGGGTGGAGGAATTGCGCAAGGTGGCGCACACCGCCCTGGGCCAGAGCGCGCCGCGTGCCGGCGAGGCCGTGACGATGCTTTTGCTGGGCTATGAGATGATGCTGCGCTACATGCACGACCTGGGCCTGGTGGAGGACGTGCAGGCGGCCATGCAGCGGCCCATGCAGGCGATCATCGCCAACGCGCTGAAGCAGGGACGCCAGAGCCAGGAGGACAGGCCCAGCCGCCTGTTCCTGCGCACGGTGAGCGACCTGCTGATCGGCCGCGTGGCTGAAGTGAGAGATCTGACCGATGAAAGCCGCACCGTCAACCCGGTGCGCGGCATGATCGGCTATATGGATACCAAGTATTACTACCTGAACCCCGGCCTGAGCTTCACACTGGTGTGTGAGCAGCTGCGCAAGAGCGGCATGGAGTTCCCCCTGACGGCGAAGGCGCTATGGAAGCAGCTGGCCGCTGACGGGCTGATCCTGCCGCAAACCAACGGCGACAGCAACACCCGAAACAAGATGATCGACGGGCGCGCCCAGCGGCTGCTGTGGATTCCCCGGCAGAACATGGACGGCCCGAAGTGCCTGGCAGAGCAGCAGCAAATGCCGCTGGACTTTGCGCAGGTGGATGACGACCCGGACAACCCTTTTTAAGGAGGTATGAGGATGCAAGGAAAGACGATTCACCCGGCCGTGGCCGACTTTATGGAGAACCGCAAGGCGATCCTGAAGGCCCTGCACCAGCTGAGCGAGGCGATCTATGTTGACGCCTGCGACCACGGGCTGTGGGAGGATCCCACGGTGGCGCTGGACAACCCCAACGGCATGAAGTATGTGCGCCGGCGCTGCACGCTGCTGATCCGCGAAGAGCTGAGCGAAGCCTGTGAGGCTGCCGGCGACGCCGCGAGGTTTGCCGAAGAGTTGGCGGACGTGATCATCATGGCGATGAGCACCGCGCTGCACCTTCGCCTGGATCTGCCTGCGGCCCTCATGAAGAAAGTGGTGTTTAACCAAACACGGCCATACAAGCACGGAAAGGAGCTGGACGCATGTACCACCTGCAGAACCAAGTGACCGGCAAATATGTGAAATCCATGGTCAAGCTAAGGGCTGGCAATTATGCCCTATACTACACGCCGGACATCAAGCAGGCGATGGCGCGCTGGGCCACCCTGCGCGGAGCTGAAGCTGCCATGGCCCGCCTGTACAACAGCGGCACGGTGCCCGTGGGCATGCTGGCCGTGGTAGCGGAGGCGGCAACGTGATCAGCGATTGGAGGCCGGTGCCGGGATGGGTGGATTATGAAGTGTCGATCCGGGGCGAGATCCGCAGGATCCGGACGCAATACGGCAACCCGATCAACAAACGGATGCACCCCGTGCTGCAGTTTGGCCGGACGAAGGTGTGCCTTTGCAGCGGAAACCGGCATCACAGTTATGGCATCGGGCGGCTGGTGTGGCGCGCATTCGTGGGCGAGATCCCCGACGGCATGGTGATCATCCACCGGGACGGCTGCAAGTACAACAACGCCCTGGACAACCTGCAGCTGATCAGCCGCAGCAAGATGGTGCCGCCGACCAACCTTAGCCGAAAGCCTGTGATCAAAATGAGCGCCTACGGCGAGATCCTGGCCATCTACCCCAGCGCAAAGGAAGCCGCTGCGGATAACTACATGAGCAAAGCCAGTATCCGATCGCGCTGCAGGGGTATCAACAAGCGCCCGGATCCTGACGGGTGCATCTACCGCTACGACGAATAGGAGGGGCTACGATGGAATCAAGAAACCTGCACGACGTCCTGATGGAAATGTGCGAAGCGCTCCTTGAAGGCTTCCTCGCTGGCGTCGAGGGGCTGCGGAAAGGATTCGCCGCTCTGCGTGACTGCTTCAGCTTTTACGGAGCCACGGCGAAGGAACGCCACTACATTCTCCACAGCAAGCGCAAGCGGATCCGCGAGAAGTACAAAAAGCGCGTGAGCCGCCGTATGACCCGTATGTTGACCAATCCCGAAGAATTCAGAGACAGGAGGCACCCCAATGACTGAAACCAAGCTGAGCACCGGCGCGGATCTGCGCCGAATTGAAGAGCGAATCCAGATCCACAAGCAAAACATCGTCAGCAGCTACTTCCAGATCGGCGATGAGCTGAACGAAGCCAAAGAGCGCGGCCTGGTGCCCCATGGCCAGTGGGAGCAATGGGTGACGGAGCAGACGGAAATGAGCGTGCGCGGCGCGCAGCGGCTGATGCAGGTGGCCAAGGAGATCCCCCCCGAAATGCGCCTGGGCAGCATGGGCCAGCTGGGGCTGAAGAGCACGGTGGCGCTGCTGGCCCTGCCTGAAGGCGAGCGCGAGGCCATGGCCGACCGGGCTGTGAGCGAGGGCATGAGCAGCCGCGAGGTGGAGGCCGCCGTGCGCCAGGCCCGCGAGGAAGCCAAGGCCGAAGCGGCCGCCGAAGTTGCCAGCGAGATGAAGCAGCTGCAGGAGGACTATGAGGCCGCCAGCCGAGGCCGCTTTGAGGCCGAAACCGCGCGCGACAAGATACAGCGCAAGTACACCAAGATCATGGGCGACTACCACCAGCTGGCAGCGGATCACAAAGCGGCATCCGCGCGCGCTGCTGAGCTGGCGCAGGAGCTGGAGAACGCACAGACCTACGCGGCCAGCGAGATCAGCCCGGAAGTGCAAAAGCAGCTGGATCAGCTGCAGGCTGAAAAAAACCAGGCTGAAGCCGCCATGGTGCGCGCCATGGAGCGCCGCAAGCAGGCGGAGCAGGAGCTGCTGCAGGTGAAGCGCACAGCCAACCGCGAGAACGTGCAGCTGCGGGACGAATACCAGGGACTGACGCTGGCCGCCTTCGGCGAAGCGTGCCGCCTGTTCATCGGCAAGGTCGGCGTGCTGCCTCAGCTGGGTGCGCAGCTGGCAGAGCTGAGCCCCCGCGAGAAGCTGGACTGGAACGCCAACCTGGACATGATAGCCAACTTTGTGGAGGGCGCGCGCAAGGCCCTGAGCTGTGTGAAGGGAGAGGTCATTGATGGTTGACAACGTGGAAATGATCCTGCAGGAGCCCGCAGCCAGCGGGCAGCTGACCGATCCGGCCGCCCAGGCCGAAGTGATGCACAGCCTGGTGATGCTGATGCGCGGCATGAGCGACATGCTGGCCTCCACCAACGCCACCATGGACGCCATGCGCAGGCGGCTGGACGCCATGGAGCGCCGCCAGCAGCTGATGGAGCACGTGACGCCCGGCCAGGCCAAGGCCATCAACGAAGCGCTGAAGAAGCAGGCCCTGCAGCTGTGTGAGCTGTACGGCATGGGCGGCAGCGAGGCAGCCGCCAAGCGCGTGGCCGCCGCGATCCGCACGGACGTGTGCAACAGCGCCGGCGCGCGCACGGTGCGCGACCTGCCCGCCTGCGACTACGACGTGCACCTGCAGGCCATTGAGCTGTGGGAGGACTACGAAAAGCTGCAGGCGATCCAGGAGCAGCTGCGAAAGGCAGGCGCGCGGGCATGATCGACAACCGGCTGCGCTGCAGCGTGTGCGGCGAGCTGCTGGAGCCCGGGCGGAACTGGTACACCATGAAACCTGACCATGTGTGCACGAAGTGCAGCGGGCGGCCCAATTATCCGCCCGCTGCCGGGCCGCAACTGCCCAGCCCCTACGAGCTGGATGAGGCATATGAACTGGAAGAGGCCATCCTGGAGAGGCAGGACATGTGGCTGAAAGAATGAAGGAGGCACCAAAGCATGAACAAATTGACGATCATCGGCAACCTGACGCGGGATCCCGAAACCCGCACAACCACCAACGGCCACACGGTGTGCACCTTCACCGTGGCCGTCAACCGGCGCGGCAGCAGCAACCAGGAGGCGGACTTCTTCCGCGTGAGCGCCTGGGGCAAGCTGGGCGAAAACTGCCAGCGTTACCTGGCCAAGGGGCGCAAGGTGGCCGTGGAAGGCCCCGTGATGGCCAACGCCTACAGCGCCCACGACGGCAGCCCCATGGCCAGCCTGGAAGTGACGGCCAACGATGTGGAGTTTTTGAGCAGCGGCCGCCACGGAGAGGACGGTGAGGGCTGATGCTGCACCAGTTTCTGCGCAAATGTCTACACAATGGTAAACCCGCATATTTTCACGGCTGGTTCCAAGTGGCCTATCCCATTGACCCTGCACCGTTTAAGGGTGGGCATCCAGGCGGGCAAGTTATCTATCCCGTGGCCATCCTGGAACTGGAGGACGGCAGCATGGTGCGTGCGACCGAAACAGAATTCACCTTCCAGGATCCTGCAGTGGATGAGCGCCTGATCAAGCCGTTATATTTGGCCAGAGCTGCCACCCGGCCGGAAGGAGGCGGCGAGTTATGATCAAGCAGCTGAAGAAATGGTGGCAGCAGCGCAAGCTGCGCCAAAGGCTCAGGAGGATGGAAAAGGCCCTGCAGCTGCAGCTGACAACCATGCAACGGGTGCTGGTGCTGGATCCGAAGCCGCCCAGGGAGCTGGCGCAGTGGCCGCGCCGCAGCGGCAAAACCACCTGCGCGTGCCTGCACATGCTGCTGCATGCGCCTGTATCAACCACCTACCGTGCCAGCGAGGCCGTCCGGCTGCTGTCAGATCCGGACACATTTATCAGTGCTCAGACTGCGCGCTGGACATACAAATATCTGCTTGATATGTATGTGCAGCTGCGGAAGGCAGGGATCCGGACGTGCGGGCTGCAGCCGCCATCCAAACGCGAGCACAGCACTTTCGGCTTCCACGGGAAGCAGTACGAAGAAGGAAGGCGGGATCTTCATGTGGGTGTATATGCGAACCGGGGATAAAGTGTGGACGGTGGGCTTCTTCTCCCCCATCGATGGGGCGTGGATCACCGACAGCGACCACGAGGATCCGCAGAGCGCGGCCATGCGGGTGCACTGGCTGAATGGCGGAATGGCAAAAGCGCCACCGGTGACGCTTTTGTACGGGGCAAAAGGGAGTGTGAGAGATGAAAGCGATTGACATTCTGGAGGCGTGCCGGGCGGCCCCTGCGGAGATCCGCGCGATTGAGCAGCGGCGGCAGGAATACCTGGAAACCGCCGAAGCCATGGGGCGCGCGCCGGATCCTACAGGCGTGAGCGGTGGCGGCAGCGGGGACAAGACCGGCAGCTTCGCCACCCTGGCCGCCGACCAGGCGAGGCTGAAGAAGGTACGGCAGGCGCGGATGCAGGCGGAAACCAAGGCGGCGCGCAAGCTGCTGGATCACCTGCCCAGTGAGCAGAGCAACGTGCTGCACCTGTATTACATCCGGGGGCTGACGCTCAACGCGATCGCCCTGCGCAAACGGATCAGCTACAGCTATGTGCGGCGAATGAAAAAAAGTGCCGAAAAAAACCTGGAAGCCTTTGACGGGGCCGAATTGGAGGCCCTTCTGCCCAAGTGGTATGTGCTGGGCAAAGAGCCCGGCAGAAGGTAAAAAAGAGAAATTTTCAAAAAATTTTTGATCACCCCAAACGCAGGCGGCACAAGCGTTTGGGGTGGTTTTTTGTAGCGCATGAGTGACAGGGTGTAGCGCATGAGTGACAGGGTGTAGCCCTTGTGTAGCACCCCTCCCCTGTGTTAGGCTTATACTGCAAGAAATACCGAAGCGCCTGCGGGATCACCCCGTGGGCGCTTTGCATTGGAGCAAATGATGCAGGAAAAGCAGTGCGATCCCTTTTACAAGAGCGCGGCCTGGCTGCGGGCGCGGCATGCAGCACTGATCCGCGACCATTACCTGTGCCAGGACTGCCTGACGCGGCACCGGGTGCAGGGGTATGGGCGCGTGGCTCCCGCTGAGATGGTGCACCACATCAGGAGCTACCAGGAGCACCCGGAGCTGGGGCTGGTGCTTGAAAATCTTGTCAGCCTGTGCGACGCTTGCCATGCCAAACGGCATCCGGAGAAAGGGCGGCACGGACAGAGTGCGCCAGAATGCCATGCAAGAGTCATCGGCATGAAGGTGATCAAAATTTAGGAGGATCATATGAACGACAGCCTGATCAATGCCCATCGCGGGCAGCTGAAGCATCCGCTGGCGATCCAGCTGTATGACGCCATGCTGGCGGATGCGATGAGGAATCCGGAAACGGATAACATGCAGGTCGAGCTGATCCTGCACAATATCGCCATCCTGGAGGATCAGAAGCAGGCGCTGCTTCAGGACATCCAGACACGCGGCGTCAACGTGCCCTTCCAGCAGGGCAAGCAGAAGATGTTCATGGAGAACAAGAGTGTCGGCATGCTCAACAAGGTGACTGAACAGCAGAAAAAGCTGATCATTGAGATGAACGGCACACCGCGATCCGCAAAGGTAGCCAGGGCGAAGGACGCGGGAAAACCTGACACGCTTGACGATTTCGACTGATCCTAAACAATGGGCCCTCGACCGCATTTATGGGTACGCCCAGGATGTGTGCGAAGGCCGCCTGGTCGCCTGTAACAAAGTCATAATGAGCTGCCGCCGCTTTCTCTCGGATTTGGAGAAAAGCAAAGATCCGGCATATCCGTGGCGCTTTGATGAAGATTTGGCCGCAAGGCCCATCCGCTTCATTGAGCGCTTTTTGCGTCCCACCAAGGGAAGCTACGACCGCATGGAGCTCATGCCCTGGGAGTGCTTTGTGGAGGGCAACCTGTACGGCTGGGTTCATAAGGAAACGGGGCTGAGGCGCTTTCGTGAGGCGCTGATCGTGATGGCCCGAAAGAACGGCAAGAGCACCCTGATGGCCGGCAATGCCAGCTATCTGACCACGAAGGATGGCGAGTATGGCGCGGACGTCTACCTGCTGGCCAACAGCAAGGCGCAGGCGGGCATCGTGTACGATACATGCCGCACGCAGATCATGGCCAGCCCTGCGCTGGCTGCGGAGTTTCGCCCGCTGCGGGATGGCCTGTACTACGACAAAACCCACTCGAAGATCAGCCACCTGGCCAGCGACAGCCTGAAGCTGGACGGCCTGAACCCGCACGGCGCAATCTTTGATGAGCTGGAAGAGTACCGCAAGTTTACGCTGCTTAACGTTATCCGCAACGGCATGGGCGGGCGCGAGCAGCCGCTGCTTTTGATGATCTCCACCATGGGCACGGTGCTGGACGGCCCGCTGACGTACTACTACGGGCTATTCACCGACGCCATGCAGGAAGGCATGCTGGAAACCAGCGTGGCCGACAGCATGTTCGCCTTCATCTGTGAGCTGGACAGCGAAGCAGAGATCAACAATCCGGACAGCTGGATCAAGGCCAATCCCTCGCTGGGCGTGCTGATCGACCTGGAGCGCATGAAGGTGGACTGGCAGCGGGCCCAAAAGGTGCCGCAGGAGCGCAGCGACTTCATCACCAAGCGCCTCAATGTGATGTGTGACGCCAGCGACACCGTGTTTGCAGAGGCGGAAGTGCTCAACCGCAACCGCGCCAAGTACGACATGGACGGCCTGCTGGGCCGGATGTGCTATGGCGGGTACGACCTTTCCAGCCGCGAGGACTTCACCGCTGCCGCACTGGAGTTTCAGCTGGATGACGGGCGGCTGTACTGGCTGCAACACAGCTGGATCCCGCGCCGCAAGGTGGAGCTGGACAACGAAAAGATCCCCTATTATGAGTGGGCCATGAAGGGGTATCTGACGATCGTGGAAGGCGAGTATGTGGAGCAGCCGGTGGTTTATGAATGGTTCCGCGAGATGGCCAAGAGCTACGCGATCCAGTGCATCGGCTACGACCCGGCCAATGCCAGCTGGCTCAACCGGATGCTGGAAACGGAGTTCCGCACGCAGATCGTGCGCCAGGGCCCTCTGACGCTTAACGACCCGATGAAGGACATCCACGAGAAGCTGCTGGACGGCAAGATCGTGAGCAATGACGACGAAATGCTGCGCTGGTACATGCACAACGTGCGCCTGCGCAATGACTTCCGCGATCGGGAGAAGGAAAACTGGTACCCGACCAAGCGCAACCGCTACCGCAAGATCGACGGCTTCATGGCCTGCCTGGACGCCCACGCGATCGGCATGGAGATGACGCCGGTGTACGGCGGCGAAAACGTGCGCGCCGACATCCGCATTTATGAATTGTAAAGGGGGCACAAAGATGGGCATTTTTAACCGAAAGCGCGGCCAGAAGGCGCGGGACAAGCCCCGCGAGGACGGCCGGCCCGATGTGTACGCCATGGACGGGATCCCGCGCACACGGGCCGACCTGCACATGCAGACGCACGAAAGCGTCTATGCAGCCGTGTGCCGGATCGCCACGACGATCGCAGCCATGCCGCTGCACCTGTACAAGGGCAACGAAATCCAGTGGGGCCACCGGCTGGACAAGCTGGTGAGCTACGCGCCTAACGCCAATATGACCGGCTACATGCACCGGCTGACCATGCAGGGCTGCGTGGGCAATGAGGGCAACGCCTACAGCCTGATCGTGCCTGACGGCCTGGGCGGCGTGAGCAGCCTGGACGTGCTGAAGCCGCAGTATGTGACCCCGATGCGGGCGCGGGAAACGGGCAACATCTGGTACTATGTGCGGCCGGAGGACGGCGGCATGCCCATGTGGATCCACAACAGCCAGATGATTGTGATCCGCAATATCTCCACCAATGGCGAGCGCGGCGTGCGTCCCATGGACGTGCTGACGCAGACACTGGAGTATGACCAGAAAATCAAAGAGTTCAGCCTGGATCAGCTGGACGGCGTAAGCGGCAACGGCGTGATGCTGACCGTGCCGGGCGTGGGCATCAATGATGATCGCGCGGACGTGCTGATCAACCGTTTTCTGGAGCGCTACAAGAAAAGCCGCCGCAGCGTGGTGGTGCTGGAAGGCGGCATCACCGCCAGCAGCATCAACCGCAGCCCGGTGGACGCCAAGGTGATGGACGTGGAGCGGATCAGCAAAAACCGCGTGGCCACCGCCTACCTGATCCCCCCGCATATGCTGGGCGACTACAGCGACACCAGTTACTCCACCGCTGAGCAGAGCATGCTGGAATTCATGACGCTGACCATGCAGACCCATGTGGCCCAGTGGGAGGATGAGCTGGAAAGGAAGCTGCTGACCTATGAGCAGGTGGCGGAAGGCTATCACTTCCGCTTCGACATGGAGGCCATGCACCGCTCTGACACGCTGACCATGGCCACCAAGCACCAGATGGCCATACGCGGCGGCTGGATGAGCCCCAACGAGGTGCGTAACCGCGACGGCCTGCCGGACGATCCTGCCGGCAATGAGCTGCTGGTGAGCCGCGACCTGCTGCCGCTGCACATGGTGCGCAACGGCAAAACACTGTGAGGGTGAACGTAGTGAACCGAGGCATGAGGACACGGCGCAGCCGTACCGCAGAGCCGAAGCCCGCGCTTTCCGTGGAAACAGCGCGGGCCGTAAAGAACTGAGGTGATACCATGGGAGACTTTTGGAATGTTGAAGGCAACACGCTGCGGATCGAAGGCGAGATCAACAGCGACGGTTGGGACTGGTGGAACGGCCGCAAGAGGGAAGGCAGCGCCACCCGGCTGCGCAACGCCCTGAGCAAAATGCACGGCGACGTGGTGGTGTGGCTGTCCAGCCCTGGCGGCAGCGTTGTGGTGGGCAGTGAGATCTACACGATGCTGCGCGCCTACAACGGCAAGGTGCGCGTGATCGTGGACGGCCTGGCTGCCAGTGCGGCCAGTGTGATCGCCATGGCCGGCGACGAAGTGGTGATGAGCCCCACCGCCTACATGATGATTCACTGCGCCAGCACTGCCGTGTATGGCAACCGCCAGGCGATGGAGCAGGGGCTGGAGATGCTGGAGGAAGTGGACAAGGGCATCATCAGCGCCTACCAGCGCAAGACCGGCCGATCCGCCGAAGAGCTGCAGGTGATGATGGAGCGCGAAACCTGGATGAACGCCGCCCGCGCCAAAGAGCTGGGCTTCTGCGACCGGATCCTGTTTGAGGAAGAGGAAGAAGAGGGCGCTGCACCCCAGGAGGACGCCGTGACCCAGGCGTACAACCAGGGCCGCACCCGCACGGATGTGGCTGCCAGCTGGCTGAGCCGCGAGGGAGAGCGCCAGAACACGCTGCAGGACTGCGTGGCCTGCGCCGGCGGCAACCCGTTTGTGATCGGCCTGCAGGCCAGCGCGGGCACGCTGGTGTCCGGCGTTGCCGACACCTGCGCCAACGATCTGCAGGCGCGCCTTGACAACGTGGAGGCCGCAGTGCGAAGCTATGCCGCCAACGTGGGGCGCGAACACAAGCATGTGATCAACCTGCAGAGCCCCAGCAGCAACGAGCAGGAGCGCAGCCGCCACGAGCTCAGGCTGCAGCTGATCGCCAGTGCAGCGGGCGCGCGCCGACTGCGCTAAGAACCAAGACCGAAAGCCAAAGCGGCTTTTGAATGAAAAAACAGGAGGGAAACACCAATGACTATCCATGAAATGAGAGAACAGCAGAGAAACCTGCGCGCGGATCTTGACCGTGTGCTCAGCGCCGGCGTGGCGATGGCCCAGAACCCCAACACGGAGCTGACCGCCATGCAGCAGAACCTGAACGAGGCCGACCGCCTGCGTGCACAGATTCAGGCTCTGGAAAATGGCATTCAGGCTGTCCAGGGCGCTCAGGCCCCCGTCCAGGCTCCCGCTGCTGCAGCCGACGATCGCACCCTGCACGACATGCTGAGCAGCCGCGAGTATAACCGCGCCTTCCGCGCTGCCTTGCGCGGCGGCTGGACGCCCGACATGCCCGTGGCCAACGATCAGCAGCGCCTGCTGATGGACGCCCTGACGATCGGCGGCGGCAGCCCTGCGGGCGCTGACGGCGGCTTCCTGGTGCCCGAAGATGTGGACACCACCATCCGCGAAACCGTGCGCCAGCAGAGCCAGCTGCGCAGCCTTTTCACCGTGGAAACCGTGGGCACCAACAGCGGCCGCCGCGTGATGGCCACCGACCCCACCAAGGGCATGACCGCGCTGGACGGCGAGCTGCCCTCTGGCGGCGTCCCCAAGGATGACAAGCCCACCTTTGCCAATGTGAACTATACGCTGACCACCTACGGCCTGATCGTGCCCATGAGCCGCGAGCTGGCGCAGGATGAGAACGCCAACCTGGAAGCCTACCTGGGCCGCTGGTTCGGCAAGAAGCAGGCGATCACCGAGAACCTGCTGCTGAAGGCGCGTCTGGATGAGCTGACCGCCGAAACCCTGGCCCCCACCGATGAGGTGAACGCAGTGGACAAGCTGCGCAGCCTGCTGATCAAGCTGCTGGATCCCGCCATCAGCATGCGCGCCAAGATCCTGGTGAACCAGAGCAGTTATGAGTATCTGGACAGCCTCACCGATGAAATGGGCCGCCCCCTGATCAACATTGACCCCATGACCGGCGAAAGCATGATCTTCAAGAATCGCCAGATCGTGCTGATGAGCGACGCGCAGCTGCCCAACAACGCCGGCAAGTACCCCCTGTATGTGGGCGACTTCACCCAGTACGCCACCCTGTTCGAGCGTGGCGGCATGGAGATGACCGCCACCGACATCGGCGGCGGCGCCTTCGAGAACAACGGCATCAGTGTGCGCGGCATCAAGCGCATGGGCACTGCTGTGTTTGACACGGCCGCCGCTGTTCGCCGCGAGATCCAGCCCGCGACCTAATCCACCATGGGCGGCGGCGTCATGATGGCGTCGCCGACCCTTCATAGCAGAAAGGAGATGGCTGACATGATCAGTACATCCAACAGCCAGAGCCAGAGCGTGGAGATCCGTGCGACGGACGCGGCGGGCGTCGCCCAGCCGATCGCGCACATGAATGGCGCAATCCGCCCCGGGCAAAGCGTGAGCTTCACGCTGGACATCTTCAACGCCCAGCTGGTGACGGAAAACGCAGAGGCTGTGGCCTGCCAGGTGCGCACCTTTATGGAAAACCTGCAGGAACGCGCCATTGCTCAGGGCTTCCCCATGGGGTGATCGTGTGTACAGGGTGCGCGTGACGTTCCTGATCCACCGCAGCGGCGAAACCTACCGCGCCGGGGAGCTGTTTGACGAAAACCACGGGGAAAACCAGGCGTTTGTGCATGCACTGCGTAAGGCGCACCTGATCGAACCCGTGAAACTTAACACTATGAAAGAAGGTGCAGCCGATGGCGGATCTGGCGATGCTGAAGGCTTATGGCGAGCTGGGCGAGGAATGCAACACGGTGGTGGCGCAGCTGAGCCTGGACGCAGCCAAAAAGGCGCTGAAGAATGCCGGCGTACCGGACGGGCTGGACGGCAGCGCTGACTATGACCTGTGTGTGTGTATGCTGGGCCTGCACTACTACGACAACCGTGGGACGGTGAGCCCTTCGGAGCAAAAAGAGATCCCGCTGGGTGTGCAGAGCTTTGTGCAGCAGCTGAAGAACATGCCCGAAAGCGCCACCGGTGACGCTTTTCAATCCGGAGGTGATGGCGCATGAGCACCAACGTGGGCTCCTTCCGCCGCCAGATTGAGATCTGGGCGGCGACCTGGGAGAAGCTGCCCAGCGGCGACCGCGTGCCGCACTGGGATCAGCTGATCCTGAGCTGCCGCGCCAAACGCCGCAGCGTTAAGGAAGGCGAGTTCTTCACCGCCGCAGCCCAGCACATGGAAAAGGTATACACCTATACCATGCGCTACTCCAGCCGCGTGAAGGGGGACATGCGCCTGTATGACGGCGGCGAGCCCTATGAGATCAAAAGCATCAAAGAGCTGGACGATCTGAAGGGCTTTATGCAGATCAAATGTGAGCGCGTGACCCTGGAAGGCGGCGGTGGCCGTGGCTAAGATCCAGCTTGAGGGGCTTGACGATCTGCTGGCTGACCTGCAGCTGGAGGCGGAGCGCATAGAACGCAACGGCCCCGCCGCGCTGGAAAAGGCAGCGGACGTGTGCGTGGACGCCCTGCGCAAGACCGTGCCGCGCCGCTACGGCTACCTGCAGGGCAGCATCAAGCCCTCCCCCATCCGCAAGGGCACGGGCGGCTCGCTTGACGTGGATGTGTACCCGCAGGGCATGAAAAAACAGAGCGGCAAAAGCCAGCGCTTTGAAACCATCGGTTTTGTGCTGGAGTACGGCCGCAGCAACATGCCCGCGCAGCCGTGGATGGATCCTGCGATCGAAAGCGCAGGCGAGAGCATCCTGGATGCGCTGGAAAACGAGCTGATGAAGGACTGACGCCTATGACTGCAAACGAGGTTATCAACGCCGCATTGTCCCCTCTGCCCTATGAAATCAGCCGGCCGCCTGCAAGGGGAGACGAGCGGGTTTATGTGAGCTGGTTTGAAGTGGACAGCCGCACGGTACGCCAGGCCAGCAACCAGAGGCTGCGCACGGAATACCTGATGCAGGTGGACATCTACACCAAGCAACCGCTGATCGAACAGCCGGACGCCGTGAAGGATGCGCTGCGTGCCGCTGGTCTGAAGATTGACCACGCCGGGCCGGAGGACTACGAAGAGGATACCGGATACCGCCACCTGCCGATCCGCTGCAGGTGGATCCGGAAAGAAAATTAAAGGAGTGAATGACCATGAGTGAAGTGAACATCGCTAACGAGCCCTATTTTTCCGGTACTGCGGATATTTTCTATGCGCAGATGATCAACGAGGACACGCCCCAGTCCCCCGCCACTTATGAGGACTTTGAGCTGCTGGGCATGAGCATCGACATCAAGATCACGCCCAAGTACAAAGAGGGCACCCGCTACGCCAGCAATAAGAAGGTGCGCAACAAGCGCGTGCTGGACGGCTACGAAGTGGAGTTTGGCCTGGACAAGGTGCGTGCCGCCATCCGCGCCAAGCTGGAAGGCCGCACGAAGGACAAAAACGGCGTCGAGATCCTGGGCGCTGCGGATCCCAAACCTGCGGCCGTGGCCTTCGGCCTTACGCTGGACGATGGCACCGAGGAAAGGTGGCAGCTGTACAAGGGCACCTTTGAATCGGTCGAGGTGGAAGGCAAGACGGCCGAAGATAAGTTCGAGTACCAGGATCACAAGGTCAAGGCCGTGTTTGACCGCAGGCTGTACGACAACCGCCTGGGCGCTGTGATCGAAACCGGCGACGCCGCCATCAGCGACGAAGTGAAAAACAGCTGGTACACGAAGGTGTATGAACCCACCTTCGAGGCAGCAGCGGCCGCCCAGGGCACCAAAACCACCTAATTGAGCGCAATGCGCGGAAAGGAGGCGCACAGTTTTGCTGTGCGCCTATTTTTTTGATATGAGCGAAAACAACATGATCATGGCCAAGGATGTGAGCGCGCCGATCAAGCACATGACTGTGGACGGCGTGCAGTATGAGCTGGTATTCAACAACCGCTTCATCCGTGAAGTGGAAACCGTATATGATGCGGAATATCATTGCCCGAAGTCTGCCCCGCAGATCTTTGCAGAAGGGCACGCCGGCATGATGCGCGCCCTGTATGCCCTGTTTTACAGCGCCGCCCGCGTCGGCGGCCTGCAGATGAGTTTTACCGACTTTGAGGAACGCTTCAGCCTGCTGGATGTAGAAGGCGTGAAGGAGATCCTGACCAAGGGAATCGACGAAGCCCTGCCCAAACCTGAAAAAAACTGACAAGCGCTGCCCAGGGGGATGACGCCTTCCCATGGGCAGCGCTTCTATATACGGCTTTGGATATGGGCATCAGCGTGAGCGACTTCTGGAGCATGAGCCCCAGGGCGATCATGACCATCAACAAAGAAATGGCCAGGCGCTTCCAAAAGCAGCTGGGGCCGGAGAAAAACGCCAGCGCCGCGCCTGCGCAGCGCTCCACCGGCTCCACGCAGCTCAGGAGGCTGCCCAGGCCGTAAGGGAGGGATAAACGGTGCCCAGCAAGGCCCGAGAGTTGAAAACAAGGATCCGGCTGGATGGCGAAGCAGCGTACAAAAAAGAGCTGGGTGACATCAGCAGCCGGATGCAGACGCTGAACAGCGACCTGGCCGTGTGCGCCACCCGGATGAAAACCCAGGGAGAGAGCGCCGACGATCTGCGCGCCCAGCAAAGCGCCCTCAGTGAACAGTATGTCCTGCAGCAGGATCGCCTGAAGATCCTGACGGAAATGCTGGAGAAGAGCAACGCCAAGTATGGCGAAGGCAGCCGTGAAAGCGAAAAGCTAAAAACGCAGATCAACAACACCACCGTCACGATGCTGAAGCTGGAAAACAGCCTGGATGAGTGCGACAACGCCCTGCGCAAGTACGAGGACGCCACGGAAACCACCACCCGGAGCAGCGGCAGGCTGGGCACCGCCCTGAAGGCCGTGGGCAGCACCCTGGGCGGTGCGGTGGTAGCCGGTGCAGAAGCCGCCGCTGCTGCCCTGGCGGCCGTTGGCGCTGCAGCTGTAGCCGGCGCAACCCACATGTGGGAGCTGAGCGGCGAGGGTGCGGCCGGCCTGGCTCAGCTGGGCGCACAGACCGGCGCGACCGGCGAGCAGCTGGAAGAGCTGGGCGGCATTGCTCAGCAGGTGTACAGGGATAACTTCGGCGGCAGCCTGGAGGAAGTGAGCGCCGACCTGGCCACAGTGCGGCAGAACGCCGGCCTGATGGGCGACGCCCTGAAGGACGCCGTGGAGGCCGGCTACATGCTCCAGGATACCTTCGGCATGGATCAGGTGGAGAGCAGCCGCGCGGCTGCCGCCATGATGCAGAAATTTGGCATCAGCGCCGAAGAAGCCTATAACCTAATCGCCGTGGGCGCTCAGAATGGTGCGAACCAAAACGGCGACCTGCTGGACGTGATCAGCGAGTATGCACCGCACTATGCGGCCATGGGCCTGAGCGCGGAGCAGATGATGCAGACCCTGATCAACGGCGCGGAAGGCGGCGTTTTCCAGATCGACAAGGTTGGCGACGCCATGAAGGAATTCTCCATCCGCGCGATCGACGGAAGCGAAACCACCAAGCAGGCATTCCAGCAGCTGGGGCTTGACGCTGAGGCCACGGCCAGCGCGATCGCGCAGGGCGGGCCCGCAGCTGAAGCCGCCTTCCAGCAGGTGGTGGCGGCGCTGATGAGCATTGAGGCTCCCCTGGCGCGCAACCAAGCAGCGGTAGCGCTGTTTGGTACGCAATACGAGGATTTGGGCGCGGCTGCGCTGCCGATCCTGGCCGGGATCACGGACACGAGCGCGACCGCCGTGGACGCCCTGGGCCAGATCAACGAAGTGAGGTATAACACCTTTGAAGAAGCGCTGGCCGGTGTGAAGCGCCAGGTGGAAGGCGAGTTCCTGCCCCTGGTCAACACGGCGCGCACCACCGCGACCAATGTGGTGGCAGAGATCTCCCAGGCGCTCAGCGACGGCTTCCAGCCAGAGGATGTGCAGCTGATCGGCCAGACGATCAGCACCAACCTGATGAACGGCATCCAGCAGCTCAGCACCCTGATGAGCGCAAACATGGGCTTTGTGACCGACGTGATGACGATGATTGCAAACACGGCCACGACGGCGCTGCCCGCCCTGCTGGACACGCTGCTGCCGACCGCAATGAGCCTGCTGCAGAGCGTGCTGGACGGCCTGATGGCCAACGTGGAACCGCTGACGGGGCTGGCGACGTCGCTGGTAACAAGCCTCGCCGGCTTCCTGATCACGAATGCGCCGGCGCTGGCAGCGGCTGCGGCCGATCTGCTGGCCGGGCTTGTCAGCGGCATCACCGCCGCACTGCCCACCCTGATGACGTCCGCGAGCGACATGGTGCTGCAGATCGTGACCGGCCTGCTGGCCGCGCTCCCGTCCCTGCTCGACAGCGGCCTGGACGTGATCAACAGTCTGGTCAGCGGCATCACCGCCGCGCTGCCCACGCTGGTCGCCGCTGTGCCGCAGATCGTGACGTCGATTGTGACCACGCTGACCACCTCCCTGCCTGACATCCTGGCCAAGGGAAACGAGATCCTGACCAACCTGATCAGCGGCATCACGGGTGCGATCCCGTCGCTGACGGAGCAGCTGCCGCAGATCATCACCACGATCATCGACACGCTGACCACCTCCCTGCCTGACATCCTGGCGCAGGGCACGGCAATCCTGACCAACCTGATCAGCGGCATCACGGGTGCGATCCCGACGCTGATTGCAGCGCTGCCGCAGGTGGTATCCGCCATCACCGACGCGCTGAAGGGCGTGGACTGGCTGCAGCTGGGCACCGATCTGCTGCAGGGCCTTGTGAACGGCCTGCAGACCGCTGCCACGTCGCTGCTGGAAAGCATCAAGGCCGTTTTCAGTGGCATCTGGCAGGCTATCCTGGGCGTGTTTGGCATCGCCAGCCCCTCCACGGAAGCAGCCAGCGCCGCAGGCTTCATCCTGGATGGCCTTCTGGAGGGCTTCACCAGCGCAGTCGATGCGGTTGTTACGAAGGTTAAAGAGATCTTCGGCAAGATCTGGGACGCCATCAAGTCGATCTTCGGCTTTGGCGGCGAAAGCGATGAAAGCAAGGAAGCCAAGCAGGCCGGCAAGGACATCATGACCGGCATGCAGGAAGGCATCGCCGGCGATGAAGAGAACCTGAAGCAGAAGATCAGCAACGTGAGCCAGAACGCCCTGGCGACCTTCCGCAGCGAGTTCGGCATCGATGAGGGCGCGAGCACCTCCACGAAGCTGAAAACCTACGGCCAGGCGATCGTGCAGGGCATCATGGACGGCATCGAAGAGAAGGCCGCCAGCGGTTTCCAGGGCAAGGCGTACAACGCGGCCCACTACTGTGCGCAGGCCTTCAACAGTGAAATGGGCATAGCCGGCTATGGCTTCAGCGCCAGCGGGGCAGCAAGCAAGTTTGAATACATCGGCACCTCCATCTGTGACGGTATTGCCAACGGCATCGAAAACGGATCCAGCCGTGTGAGCTCCGCAGCGCGCAGCATGGCGCAGGCAGCCTATAACGCCGCCAAGACCACGCTGGGCATCCGCAGCCCGTCCACCAAGTTCGCCTATCTGGCGGATATGAGCATGGAAGGCTACACGAGGCGGCTGGGTGCGCGCATGGGCGATGTGAAGCGCAGCGTGCAGACCATGAACAGCGCCCTGCAGAGCAGCATGCCCCGGTCGCAGATGGCAGCGGCGCAGGGCGCGGCGATCGACTACACGGCGCTGGCGCAGGCCATGAAGGCTGAAGGCCTGGGCACCGTGATCCTGGAAGTGGACGGCAAAGAGCTGGGCCGCAGCGTGGAGCCGGGCGTGAGCGTGGCGCAGTATAACAGGAGCGCGCACACCGTGAGCGGGCGCAGCGGGCGCGTGGTTTTTGCTTAATGTTCGGGAACAGATCTTCAGCTGGGGCGCGATCGGCAGCCATGGGGCGCTGATCCGTCCGCAGCTGCGCCAGAAAACAGAAACGATAATGCGGCCATTTTCGTGAATGTGCGGAAATGGCCGCATTTTAAGGAGGGATACTATGCAGAGCTACCTGCCGCCCGTCAATTTTTCTTTTGACGGGAAGCACTGTTACAGGGACTTCGGCATGGTGTGGATCTTCACCCAGCGGCCGGCCAGCCCGCAGCAGGAGGATCCCGGCATCACGATCGGCGGCATGAGCGGCACGATCCGGCTGGAAAGCGAGGACGATGAACCCGTATACCTGCCCATGAAGGTGAGCGGCAAGCTGTGCCCGATGAGCAGCCCGCCCAGCCAGCAGGCTGCGTGGAAGCGGTGGCACGAGATCACCAGCTGGCTGCGCGCAGGCCGCTGTCCGATGATCTTTGACGCGGATCCGGAAAAGCGCTACATGGCCGAAGTGCTGGATGAAATCGTGTGGGATGAAACGCAATGGGACGAAGGCGAGCTGAGCGTGACTTTTCTGATACAGCCATATGCCGAGGACGTGCGCGAAAGCCGCGCCGTGGCCAGCATGGAGGCGTCCGGCGCTCTGCTTTTGGACATAGGCGGGAACCGGCGCGCGCCGGTGAGCTTTGAGATTCAAAACACCGGCAGTGCCAACCTGATCGCCTGCAACGTGGGCGTGGGCGTGCGCAGGGTGAAGCTCAGCGGGATCAGCGTTGCGCCGGGCGCAAGCCTTCAGCTGCAGATGCAGCCGCCGATCGGCGCGGAGATCCACACGGAGGCCGGCGTGATCGACGCCATGCCCCACGCCACGCGGTTCGACTACCTGCGCGGCATGGGCCGCGTGGCTGCCACGGTGATCCTGACCTATGACGGCAGCGGCGGCGCTGTGCAGGTGACGATGACCGGGAGGGGAAGATCTGTATGAGCTTTGTGGAGCTGTACGACCAGCAGATGCGATTGCAGGCCGTGCTGGAAAACGCCAAGGATGTGCAGTACCAGCTGAATTATAACGAGCTGAGCACAGGAGCCTTCACGCTGCCGGCGAAGGATCCGAAGATCCAGCACTGCCAGGCGCACGCCTTTGTGCGGATCACGGATGAACCGCGCCCGCCGATGCTGTACAGGATCATCCAGGAACCTGCCGCCAGTCTGATCGGCGGAAAGGAAAGGATGTTCACGCTGGAGGGCGCGGAGGCCACGATGCTGGACAAGCTGATCTTCGGCTACCACCAGATCGGCGGCACGGGTGTGGATACGGAGGCCGTTCTGCGCTGGCTGCTTGACTGGCAGGATGAGCCGAAGCGCTGGGTGCTGGGGCGGTGTGATTTTCACTATGAATTTGAATACAAATTCGAGAGCGTGCACCTGCTGCCCGCCCTCTTCAGCGTGGCCAGCTGCATCGCCGACGAATATACATGGATATTTGACACGAATGTGACGCCGTGGACTGTGAGCCTGGTGAAGTCCTCCACCGCGCCCAGCTGCGGCCTGACCTATATGCGCAACATGACCGACATCCAGAAGGGCATGGACGCCACGGGGCTGGTGACGCGGCTGTACCCCATCGGGTACGGCGAGGGCGTGAACGAGCTGCACATCGGCAGCGTCAACGGCGGGCGGGACTACATCGACGCCGACACCATCAGCATCTGGGGCGTGAAGGAAGCCGCCTATCCGGACAAGCGGATTGAGGACGCGCAGACGCTTCTGGCGCGCGGCCGCGCGGTGCTGGAAGAGCTGAAAAACCCCTATATCAGTTACACGGCCACCGCCGTGGATCTGAGCCGGTACACCGGCAAGGCGTGGGACATGTTTATGCCTGGCGCGCTGATCCGCGTGATGGATCACGAGCATGGCGACATCCTGCTGGACATGCGGCTGAAGAGCGTACAGAAGGGCGACCTGTACGGCGCGCCCCATGGCGTGACCATGACGATCGCCAACAGCGAGCGCGACGTGACCGGCGCGATCAACGCCCTGGCCGACCGCGCCGGCATCATGGAGCTATACAGCCAGGGAGCCACGAACATGACCGCAGACCAGTTTGCTGACAATGCGGATCCGGACAACCCTTTCGAGTTCCCGCTGTACCTGGACAGCGACATGCGCCGGATCAACAAGGTGCTGCTGCGGATCTCCATTGAAGCCTTCCGCAGCTATGAGAAGGGCGCAGCCGCAGGCGGCGGCACCACCTCCACGTCCTCAGAGGGCGGCGGCGGAAGCGTAACCAGCGCAGGCGGCGGCAACGGAACGGTGTCAACGGAGAGCAGGGCGCTGACCGCCGACTTCTCCGGCAACACGGGCTATGCCACAAATGCAGACGGTTCCTTGACCTACACGGGCGGAGCCAGCGGCAGCACGGCCTATGAGCAGCCCGGATGCACGAGCGCCGGCAGCCATAGCCACGACGTGGACAGCCACAGCCACAGCTTTTCCGACTCCTACAGCCTGTCCTGGGGCCACACCCACAGCACCAGCAGCAGCTTCGAACCTGGCAAGAACACGGGCGGCGTGAACAGCTATTCCGCAAAGGACATCAGCATCAGCGGAACCACTGGAACCTCCAGCCCTGACACTGGCAGCGCCGGCAGCCACTACCACACGATCACCAACCACACGCACGGGCTGAACGGCCACACGCATTACATGAGCCACTGGCACAGTTACGACCACAAGCATACCGTGACCCTGCCAGCCATGTCCGTGAGCTTGCCCAGTCACACCCACAGCGTGACGATCAGCGCGCACAGCCACAGCGTGAGCCTGCCCAACCACACCCACGACATGATCCACGGGATCTACAGGGGCAGCAGTGCGTCCTCTTACACGCTGCAGGTGGACGGAAACGCAGTGCCGGCCAGCGCGATCGACGGCGGCGAGGTGGACATCGTGCCCTATCTGAGCCGCGATGAGGACGGTAGGATCCAGCGCGGGACATGGCACGAGATCACGCTGACGCCCAACGCCCTGACCCGCGTGGTGATGCGGCGTTTTGTGAAAACCTTTATTCAATCCGTAGGAGGGGGCGACTATTAAATGGAACCGAGATTGATCAAACGCACGATCGACCTGGCGCTGGATGTGCAGCGGGATCCCGGATGGGGCCAGCGCCTGATGCTTGTAGGATCCGCACTGGCCGACCGGCTGGAGCTGAGCGTGCACAACGCAGGCGTGCAGGCGGATCTGACCGGCCTGACGGGCGTTGTGTACTTCAAGACCGCCGAAGGCGACGTGATCGAAACGGGCGAGGTGGGCGGAAACCTGGTGGCCGTGGACTTTCCTGCTGAAGCCTATGCCTTTGAGGGCACGCTGGTGGTGCAGGTATTCCTGAGCGACGGCAAGCGCAACGTGCCGCTATATCAGGAGGTATTTGACATTGGCGAGGGCCGCAGCGACGTGCTGATCGACCCCAGCGGCATCGTGCCGGATCTGCCTTCTGTGCTGGCCATGCTGGGCGAATTGAACGCCAGCAAAACCGCCTGCGACGAAGCCACCGTCAATGCCAACGACGCCGCCCAGGAGGCCAACACGGCCGCAGCAGCCGCTCAGGGCGCTGCCTCCACGGCCAACAACGCGGCCCAGCAGGCGACGGACACCGCCGCCACGGCCGCCCAGCAGGCGGAGCAGCGCGTGACCGCCGCGATCCAGGAGGCAGAGAGCAAGACCACGGCGGCCGTTTCAGAAGCGCAGCGCTCCACAGCAGACGCCGACGCCGCTGCAGAGCGCGCCAACACGGCAGCCGGCACGGTAGAAGCAGCCGTGAGCGAGGCCAACGCGGCAGTGAAAACGGCCCAGGAAGCCGCCACCACTGCCAACGCAGCCGCCGCTCAGGTGGAAGGCGCGATCAGCGACGCCACCAGCGCAGCCGAAGCCGCCAACACCGCCGCCACGCGCGTGGAAACCGCAGTAAGTGATGCAAGCACAGCAGCCACTGCTGCAAACGCAGCAGCTGATGCGGCGAACACCGCAGCCGGGCGTGCTGAATCTGTGATCGGATCCGTGGAAGCGGCTGTGGGCAGCGCCAACAGCGCCGTGGCCACAGCCGAAGCTGCCAGCAAGACGGCCACAGAGGCCGCCGCCCAGGTGACCGGCGCGATCCAGGACGCCACCGACGCAGCTGCAGCTGCAAACAACGCTGCAGACCGCGTGGACACCTCTATCCAGGCCGCAAACGACGCCGCCGGCGCGGCCAACGCGGCCGCCAATCGCGTGGATGATTCTATCCAGGAAGCCGACTCTGCAGCTGAAGCAGCCAACACTGCAGCGTCCAGGGCGAACACGTCCGCCAGCAATGCGGACACCGCTGCTGCAGCTGCCAACGCGGCCGCCGATTCCGCCGACGCTGCTGCCGGGCGTGCAAATGCTTCAGCTGACGCCGCAGACACTGCCGCAGGAAACGCCAACGGCGCAGCCACCACCGCCAGCAACGCCACCAACGATGCAGCAGCTGCCACCGGCAGCGCCATCCAGGCCACAGCTGATGCACAGGCGGCAGCCCAGGCGGCCAACACGCAGGCAGGCAAGGCCAGCACGGCAGCCGACTCTGCAAACACCGCTGCAAGCAACGCAGACGCCGCCGCAGGGCAGGCAGACGCAGCCGCCGACCGTGCGAACGCCGCCGCAGACAGCATCCAGGGCGACCTGGGCGCGAAGCAGGGCGCGCGCCTGAGCTTCACCGACGTGGCCGTGCCTGTGAGCCAATGGAGCGAAACGCCGACCACCGAAGCGCTGGACAGCCAGCACGCCGCAGCCGGCTATAAGCAAAAGGCCGTCATTGCCCTGCAGGGTGTGACGGCTTCGATGTATCCGGACGTCGTTTTTGCGCCGGCTGAGCGCGAAAGCGGCAACTATAGCGGCGTGTCTGCATCCGGAGCGGGAAGCGTGGCCATATACGCCAAAAAAGTGCCGAAGGACAGCATCACCATCCCTGTGATCGTCGTTTGGCCTTAAATAAAAGGAGGACTACAGCATGACAGCAGGAAGAACAAACGCGACTTTTCTGGTGGGCGGCGGCAGCGGATCACTGGTGTTTATGACGGCCACAGAGCTGCCGGAGGCTGCCCTGGGCACCGCCTGCATCCTGGTGGATGACGCCGGGAACGTGACGGAGGACATCCTGGTGCAGACCACTGAGCCGGCGCACGCCTCCGGGCGCGTGTGGGTGGAGATCGAAAACGCCGTGCAGCAGAACATCGTATCGGACAGCGGCGGCAGCGCCATCCGCCTGAAGCGCGCCTGGCAGTCCAACGGCAGCGACTGGGTGCCGTGTAATGCCTATTACACCATGTTCAAGGAATGGGTGCAGTTTTCGTGGGCCTTCAGTTCCTTCGGCGTGGAATGGTACTATGGCGCGACGTCGCCGCTGCTTACGCGGATCGGCGACGCTGCCGGGCTGGAGGCCACGGCCAGCGTGGGCACTGTGGCGGGCCATTCCGACTTCGACACGGTGCCGATCTTCGGCGAGATCCGCCGCTGCAACCTGGCCGACAACGGCGTGGTGAACGCCTACGAAGGTGAGGCCGGCTATGCGGTGGACGGATCCAACGGCCAGGTGATGGTGGAGATCCCCAAATTCTACTACAAGGTGGAGAACGACACCACCAACAGCAAGTACCGCTATTATGTGAGCAACGCAGAGCTGGATGGCTTCACCGTTCATGGCATGTTCCTGCACAATGGCGGCGTCCAGGATCACGTCTATGTGGGCGCGTATAAGAATAGCGCCAACTATCGCTCCATCTCCGGAGCGGCCCCGCTGGTAAACGAGACGCGAGCCGCCACCCGCACGGGCATCCGGGGCGCGCGCGGCAGCCAGTGGTCGCTGGTGGACGTGGCCACGCGCTGCGGCATCGGCATGCTGATGGTGGTTGAGTTTGCCAACCTGAGCGTGCAGGCTGCGATCGGCCCCGGCTACACCAACAGCGGCAACAGCGCGGCAATCAATACCGGCAGCTGCGACAACGTGGCCGGCACGGCCGGACGCCCCAGCGGTACCGGCGATAAAGTGGACGTAATCTGGCGCGGCATTGAGGGCTGGTGGGGCAACGTTTGGGAATGGATCGACGGTTTCAACATCAACGGCGGCACGATGTACTACTGCCTGAATCAGGAGCAGTTTGCCGACGATACCACCACCAACTATGCCGCCATGGGCATCACCGTGGGCACCAGCCTGTCCAGCAGCTACGGCACCCGCCTGGCAGCGGTGGCCGGCAAGGAATGGCTGACGATCCCCAACGCCCACAGCGGCGGCAGCGGCGCCAGTTACCTGGCGGACGCCTGCTGGAGCTCTACCGGGTGGCGCGTGGCTATCGCGGGTGGCAGATGGGGTGACGCTGGCGGATGCGGCGCTTTCTGCTGGGCTTGGAGCGGCGCTTCCTCGGGCGCGAGCGCGGACCTCGGCGGCCGACTTCTTTACTGCCCCTGAAGGGGTTGAAGGGGGACGCTTCCCCCTTCTGCGTAGCTGCAGCGTGAGCAGCCGAAGGAACAATCAAATGGGATGGCTGTGCCGCGGGTGGCGCGTGGCTATCGCGGGTGGCAGATGGGATAACGCTGGCAAATGCGGCGCTTTCTGCTGGAATTGGAACAACGCTTCCTCGAACGCGAACGCGAACATCGGCGGCCGACTTCTAGAAAATTGAATACACATCGCACAGTCACCCCACGGCGATCAAAAGCCGAAAAAATGAACCAAAGGGACGCAGGCTGGTAGCAATGGCGAACGCTTGCGAAGGTTACAAGAAGTAAAGGAGGGATGCAGCATCAAACGCATAGGCAACCTCTATCCCCTGATCTGCAGCAAGGCAAACTGCAGGGCGGCCATCCTGGCCGCTTCAGAGCACAAACATTCACGCACCGAAGTCATGGAGATCCTGAACGATCTGGACAACAAGGCGGCAGAGCTGTCCCAAATGCTCAGAACATTCAGCTACAAGCCGTCATCCTATCGCCTGGTGATCCGGGTGGACGGGCTCAATCACAAGGTACGCAGGATCCTGGTGCCGCGCTTCTGGCCGGATCAGTGCGTGCAGCACGCCCTGATCGATGCGCTGCGCAAGCCGCTGCTGCGCCGGATGTACTACTGGTGCAGTGGCAGCATCCGCCGCAGAGGAACCGCACAGGCCAAAAGAGGCGTTGAGCGGGCCACGCTGCACGACCAGAAACACGCCACCTACGCCCTGCAGATGGACGTGCGGCAGTGCTATCAGAACATCGGGAACGACGCCATGATGGCCATGCTGCGCCGCTTCATCAAAGACGAAAAGGCGCTGAGGCTGCTGGAGCTGGTCGTGCGCAGCCACGCCTCGCTGCCGATCGGCAACTATTCCTCCCCGTGGTTTTGCAATCTGTACCTGACGCCGCTGGACAGGATGATCACCGAAGTGATCAAGCCCCGGCATTATGTGCGTTACATGGATGACATCGTGCTGATCGACGGAAACAAGCGCAAGCTGCGCAGGGGTGAAGCCCTGATCCGCGCCTATGCCGGGCAGCTGGGCCTGCAGATGCACGAGGGCGACGGCGTGTTCAAGGTGCGGCGCAGCGGAGAAGCGCACCCACACGACAATCGCGCCATTGATTTCGTGGGCTATCGCTTTTCCCTGGGCTACACGGTGCTGAGGCGGCGCAACGCTCTGAAGATCATGAAGCAAAGCCGGCAGCTGCAGCGCAGGATCCAGGAGGGCAAACCGATCAGCTACAAGGAAGCCAGCGGCTTCATCTCTCGCTGCGCGCCCAGCTACAAGTGCAGCGCGTACCACTTCCGGCAGAAATATGTATACCCTGTGCCGATCAAAAGACTGAAGGAGGTTATCCGACGTGAAAGTAAACGCCAACAGCAGGCCCGCGAGCCTGCAAAGGGTGGAGCCTCACCCGCAGCGGCCCGGCCATGTGATCGTGGCCGTGATTGATGAAACCAGCATCGCCAGTACCGAAACCGGCGTCTGTTATGACGAATACCAGACCGTGCTCCCTGAGCGCGACGGCCTGGCCAGGGAGATCGCTGCGGATCCTGAAGGATGGCTGGCCGCCCTGCGCTGCACCGACGCCGACGCTGTGGCAGCTGACGCCGTGGCCGAAGAAACGGCCGACATGGAAACCGCCCTGCACACCGTGGGCGTCGTTACGAAAGGCAAGTATGCAGACGCCGCTGTGCTGGTGCGCGCCGCCATGGACGAAGCCGGCACGATGATCGTGGAGGATGACAGCCGGCTGCGCATTGCGCCGCTGTTCCAGCCGTGGGAGCCTGCTGCTTATCCCGTGGGCGCTGTGCGCAATGCGGGTGGCCAGACGTGGGAATGTCACCAGGCGCACGACTGCGCCACCCATCCGGACATCGTACCCGGCAGCACGGCCTGGCCGACGTTCTGGCGGCCGCTGCATGGCAAGTCGGCCGAAACGGCCCGCCCGTGGGTCAAACCGCAGTATGGCACCACGGACATCTATCACGAGGGCGAGTGTATGATCTGGACGGACGGCAGGATCCTGCGTGCGGTACGCGACACGAATTTCTCCCCCGATGAGTATGCAGCAGACTGGGAGGACGTGGCGGCATGAGCAACCTGGAGCTGATTGACCGGCTGAGCCATCTGCTGGAAGAAGCCGTCCGGATCATCCGGGAGCAGGCGGAGCTG
Organism: Bacillota bacterium; assembly: GCA_023404345.1. Classification (GTDB taxonomy): domain Bacteria; phylum Bacillota; class Clostridia; order Christensenellales; family Aristaeellaceae; genus Limiplasma. The sequence continues at coordinate 49,337 of JAEYCB010000018.1, read as the reverse complement.
ATGGGCCAGCACGGCATTGAAACCGACGCCGGGAGGTTGGAGAGGCAGCGGGCGCAGCTGCTGGAGGACATCGAAAAGACCATTTGACAGGAGGGATTGACCTTGACCATCGTTTCCAACGCCCGCGTGCACGAGGAAGGCGAGAAGCTGCGCAGCATCGCCAACCAGAGCGTGATCCCCTATGTGAGGGGCGGCGGCAGCCTGAGCGGCATGGACTGCCAGGGGCTGGTGGAGTATGCCCTGCAGCAGGCCGGCGTGCCCCGCAGCGAGTGCAACCTGGGCGGCAGCAATTCGCACTGGCGCGCGTGCGTGTGGCGCGGCACTCCGGAAGAGTGCGTGGCGCTGTTTGGCTGCGTGCCTGTGGGCGCTGCTGTGTTCATCTGGAAGGAAGTAAGCAGCACGACGCCGGAGCAGTTCCGCGAGGACGGCCTGAAGGACGCGGAGCACATGGGTCTGAAGATCACCGGATGCGTGCTGCACGCGAGCAGCACCCGCGAGAAGGTGGCCGAAAGCGTATTCAATGACAAAACCATCCCCAATGGCGGCTGGAACATGGTTGGCCTGCTGCCCTGGGTGGACTACGGCCCGGCGATCAGCGCGGCGATTGGCAGCGCGCCGGCTGAAACTGACGCCGCCACCGACGCCGGAAGCGGAGCAGCTGAAGGCGAAGTGGTCTATGACAGCCTGGCGCAGGCTCAGGAGGCCATGCCGGTGCAGGATCAGATCGTGCGGTATGTGCGGATCGTCTCCACCAACGGCGGCGAAGTGCGGATCCGCGAGCAGCCGAAGAAGGGAGCCGTCACCAAATACTCCGCCGCACCCGGCACGCTGTGCCCGTACCAGGGTGAGCGCGACGGGTTTTACAAGATCCTGTATCTTGGCAAATCGCGGTACGTCAAGAAGGAATTTGGCCAGATCGTGAAGGTTAGGAAGGGGTGAGGCCGGTGAACTACGAAGAGGCCGTCCGCACCGTGTTCAACATGGACAAGGTGCTGGGCGTGGTGCTTTTTGTGATCGCGCTGATGGTGCTGTACATTCTGATCGGCAATGTGATCAAGACCACGCGCGAGCTGCGCAAGCCGCAGGAGAAGGAAGAAACCGAACACAAGAACCACCAGCTGGAGTGCGAAGAGCGCTTCCGCAGCGACTACAGCCGGCTGCAGGTGCATGATGCCGCGCTGGCTGACATCTACGACGCCCTGCAAGCGCTGTTTGTGTGCCAGAAGGCGCTGGTCAATCACGCCTTGCACGATGGCAACACCGCAGAGCTGCAGAACGCCAACGGCGTGATGGACGCCTGGCTACTGAAAAGGCCTAACCAAAACGCGGCTAACTTAGCGCAGAACCGGCAGCGCTAAGGAAAGGAAAAGGGATTCTATTTTATTTAGGAGGGATCAAGGTATGAAAAAACTGTTTTGCTTGCTGATGGCCATGGTGCTGCTCTGGCTGCCTCTGGCAGGCCTTGCTGAGGCTGTGGAGGGCGCTGCGGGATATCCTGGGCGCTTCGACTGGACGCCCATCTTCCTGGGCTTCATCGGCCTGCTGGGCACGGTGGTGTCCACCATGGCGGCGTATGTGTTCAAGCGGTGGATCAAGCCGCTGCTGAGCCAGATGGGGCTGGATGAGGACAGGCTGAGCGTGCTGGCGCAGATCTTCGTGGACGCCGCAGAGGCAACCTATGGCAGGTACAACGGTGACATGAAGCTGCAGCAGGTGCTGGACAACCTGCGCGAGTACGGCTTCAACGTGGACTCCACCCTGGTGATCGCGGCCGTGAAGGCAGCGTGGAAGGATCTGGACATGCGCCAGCGTGCGTATGGCGATAAGGTTGAGCCGCCCGATCCGGTGGCTGCAGCTGTGGCCAGTGGGAAGATTGAACCTTCGGACGCCTGTTTGCTGTAATGTTCGGGAATAGATCTTCAGCTGGCGTGCGATCGGCAGCCATGGGGCGCTGATCCGCGATCTGCAGATCAATAAATGACGAACAATAGCGGGACTACCTCTTGCAATATGCGGAGATAGTCCCGCTTTTTTTGTTTGCTGTAAGGCGTTTTCCCTGCGCAGGACGGGGAGATCTTCGCAGGCGTCGCCGCTTTGCGCTCTGGTTGGCGTCTGTGCGCACGCCTCCGGATGCGGCTGGCCACGATCGACGGAGCGATCCCCAAACCGGCAGCGTCGAAAGCGTAAAGGGGGGAAGAAGGGGGAAGCCGTGGCCATTCGATTCTGACGCCCTCCGGGAAGCGCGCGGGATTTATGGGTGCGGGGACGCGGTCTTTGGATAGTGCGGTTTTTTGCAGCTGCAACGCAGCCGGATTTTTATTTTGGCGGCCGCTGAGGTACCCGCCCCTGCCCGAAAAATCTTTTTTTAGGGGTGCTCGTACCGGCCGGGGACTGTCGTTTACAGCGGGGAAGATTTTTTTGAAAATGGGTGGGGGTACCCTCTGACGATTACAGATAATTCTTGAAAATTACAGAAAAAGAAAAACTTCTGTAATTCGCATAATATAGGAAGAAACAGGCTTAATTACAGATATTACAGAAATTACAGAAAATAAAACATACCCCCCTGTAATTTTCGGCACAGCAAATGCCGAGCATTGGGCGCAATTCTTCGGGACCAAAAGGTCGCAGGTTCAAATCCTGTCACCTCGACCATAACTGCACACCCGTTTTGATACAATGGTTATCAAGACGGGTGTGCATCTTTTATACGCGAAAACGCCTGTAATCACGGGCTTTTCGGCTCATCTTTTAACGATAACAAGCCTTGCGGCGGTCGGATTTTCTGGCCTGCAAGGCTTGTTTGTCATTTCGGGCTGCATCTTTTAACGATACCCCCGTTAGTATGTGCATTTTCGCTCAGGTATGTGCATCTTTTAACGATTCCTCGGAAGCAAAGAAAAAGCCGGAGTATCATGCTCCGACCTTGATCTCTGCCCCATTGTAGAAGCGGAATGTTACGCTGCTGTCCCGGTGGACGGTGGCGTTTTCGACCATCACGATCCAAATGGTATCGTCCCACTCGTCGAGCACCACGGGTTGCTTTTTGAGCGCCCGCATGAATAGCCCGATGGATTTGTCCTTCTGTTCCATGAGCCTGCGTTCGGCATTGAGCTTTTCCAGCTCCGCAGCCATGCTTTCGTAGCGACCGGTCAGTTCCTTATACCGCCGCTTGTACTCATCCTGCGCCTGTGTGGTGGAGGCGTTGAGCTGCACCGCCGCCTTGACCATTTCAGCTACCAGCTGCATTTCATCAGTCTGGTGCTGAATTCTCGCATCAATGGCGGTATAGTCCGCGAGCAACCGCCTCATTTCCGTGCAGGCTTCCAGCATGGCGTTCACATCCGCCATCACCTTGTTGTAGGCGTAGATGAACATCTGCTGGATTTTCTCCGTGCGCAGTACGGGCGTATAGCAACGATGATCGTTTTGGAATTTTCGGTTGCATTGCCATACGGTGCAGCGATACGGGTCGTTGGAGTGCCACACCTTGGAGCCGTAGAAGCTCCCGCAGTCCTCACAGATCAGCTTTGCCGCCAGCGTACTCTTCCCGCTGTAGGTGTTGCCCAGCGCCTTGCGCCGAGCGAACTCATGCTGCACATGCTCCCATTCGTCCGGGTCGATGATGGCCGGGTGGCTGCCCTCCACATAGTATTGGGGCACCTCGCCTTCGTTGACCTTCATCTTCTTTTCCAGAAAGTCCACCGTGAAGCTCTTTTGCAGCAGCGCGTCGCCCTTGTATTTTTCATTGGTGAGGATGCTGGAAATGGTCGTTTTGCTCCATTTTTCCTTCCCGGCGGGAGATGGTATTCCCCTGCTCTCCAGTTGTTTCCCAATGGCCTGCTGGGTTTTCCCCTCCAGAAAGAGGCGGTATATGAGCCGGACGACCTGTGCCTCTTCTTCCACGATCACCGGCAAACCATCCTCGCCCTTTTTGTAGCCAAGAAAATGCTTATACGGCATGGTTACCTTTCCGTCTGAAAAACGCTTGCGCTGGCCCCATGTAACATTCTCGGAAATGGAACGGCTTTCTTCCTGCGCAAGACTGGACATGATGGTAATCAGCAGTTCTCCCTTGCCGTCGAATGTCCAGATGTTCTCCTTCTCAAAATAGCACTCGATGCCCTTTGCCTTCAGCTTGCGGATGGTGGAAAGGCTGTCCACGGTGTTGCGGGCGAAGCGGCTGACGGATTTTGTGACGATAAGGTCAATGCGCCCGTCCAGCGCGTCGGCGATCATCTCCTTGAAGCCCTCACGCCGCTTGGTGTTCGTGGCCGAGATTCCATCGTCGGTATAGATTTTCACAAATTCCCAATCTGATCTGGAAAGAATGAATTTCGTATAATAGTCCACCTGTGCCTCGTAGCTGGTCTCCTGCTCATCGCTGTCGGTGGATACGCGGGCATAGCCTGCGACGCGCCTTTTCAGCGTTGTCATGGCAGGCAGCCGGGTCAAGGGGTTAATGGTCGCCGGAATCGTCGTTATTTTGGGCATGCTGCTTCCTCCTCTCCAAAGACTTTTGCCGGGCGGCTTCCCTCATTTCAGGCGTCCAGCTCTGGCTGCGGGAACGATCCTTCCATTGGCGGCTCAGTTCCGTGCCGTCCTTCAGGCGAAAGACCAGCCTGTTCTCATTGCATACGAGGATGTGATCTACCCTTTCAAGGCTGACGGGGTCAAACCCGTCTGTTCCCAGCGCCTCGGCTGTCACCTTTTTCAGCGTTTCTTCCGGCACCTGCTTGGATGCGCAGAAGCGCTTCCCATGCGTGTTGAAGGTTTCGCAGATCCATACGATACCCGAGGGAATGGTCTTTCTCCGATAATGCCTTCCGCATTGTTCGCAGATCATCATGCTGGAAAAGGGATAGGACTTCGGCGTTTGGGGATTGGCGTTGAAATGCTCAATTCGGCGCACTATCTCGGCCTGCACGGCATTGAAGGTGTCCATGCTGATGATGGCCGGGTGGCTGTGCTCCACATGGTACTTAGCCTTTTCGCCGTTGTTCATGCACTTCTTCTTGCTCAGATGATTTTCGACGTAGGTTTTCTGCAAGAGCAAATTCCCCGTATAGGTGTAATTGCGGAGAATCCCGGATACCGTTCTGGCGCTCCACCTGTTGCCGAAGCGCGTGACTGCGCCCTCCTCATTGAGTTGTGTCGCAATCGCCTGCCTGCCCTTGCCGGAAAGAAACTCGGAAAAAATACGCCGCACGATGGCAGCTTCCTCGGGCTGAATCTCATATCGACCGTCCACCAGCCGATACCCGAGCAAAACCCCATCCCACGGCTTTCCTTCTTCAAAATTGCGCTTGACGCGCCACTTCATGTTCTCGCTGACGGACAGGCTTTCTTCCTCGGCATAGGACGCGAGGATGGTTATCATAAGCTCTCCGTCACCATTGAGCGTGTGCAGGTTTTCTCGCTCGAAGAAAACATCGATACCCAGCGCTTTCAGCTCCCGCACGGTTTCCAGCAGCGTGACCGTATTCCGGGCGAAGCGGGAAATGGATTTCGTGAGGATCATGTCGATTCTTCCGGCGCGGCAATTGTTGAGCAACCGTTGAAAGCCGTCTCGAGTTGCCTTGGTGCCGGTTTCGTCCTCATCGGAGTAAACTCCGGCATATAGCCACTCGCTGTTGCGCTGGATGAGGTCGCTGTAGTAGCTGACCTGTTCGGACAAAGAATGCAGCATGGCGTCCTTTCCGCTGGAAACGCGGGCATAGGCAGCAACGCGCTTTTTCTTTGCCAGCTGCGGTATATGAGGCACAAGTTTTATTGTCCTTGGCATTCTGACACCTCCTCGTGGTGCGACATGTTACCTCTGATTCCGCACGATTGCAAGTCAATTCCGCGATACAAACTGGTTAAAGGCACAGCATATTTTTGGGCCATCGCCTCATCGATTTTCAGAAAATCCTCTTGAGAAATGATGCCTATGGAGCGCATCCGTCTGGCCAGAAGCATGGCGGCAAGATAGGGTTCCAGCTTCGCGCGATATGCATCATTCATCCTGCCCGCCTGCCTTCCCATAGCGACCGACAATATAGCAAGCCCGGCTGCAATACTTTCGGTGCGCATTGCCATAAGCTGTGAAGCTCACGCCACAACGGGCGCAGACAAATTCATAATTTGCTTTACGCTTCACATCCTCCGGGTGGCTGTTCCACCAGCGAATGCGGCAGGCATCCGAGCAGAATGATTTGGGCTTCTGCTTCGGGACGATCTTGATTGCCCTGCCGCACTGTTTGCAACGGTGTTGTGTGCCGGAGAGGCAGCCGTCCAACTCCATCCTGCGGCAAAAGGAGCGTATGGTGTTGATGGAAACGCCCAGCTTTTGGCTGATCTTCATATAGCCGTCGCCTTGCAAGCGCAGCTTTCTTATCTGTTCTTTCTGCTCATTGGTCACGGCAGCATCCTCCTGCATCGGATTGAAGGAGTACTTCCTTATGCCGTAACTGGTAAAAAAGCGGCGTTTTGAACACGCTCGCCAAAAGAAAAAAGCGGTCAGCCGAAGCCAACCGCTAACGATTAACCAATGGTAAAATGCTTTACTGCTGGTTTATGGACAGAAACAAATTCATACAGTAAAATGATAGCAAGCGTGCTGTACAGATGCCTGAAAAGTGGTCTGTGCCTACAATTTGGGCGCAGACCACTTTCATTGGGATTATTCGATTTTCTCGCTATATTTCCCGGACACCCAGCCCACCTGACCGTTGACCACAATGGCATGCCAGCCGTTTTTGGCAGTCGCCACCCATTCAAAGGTCGTGCCATCCTTGACGGCTGTGATACGGCTGTACTTGGTATCGTTGCCCTTGCGGATGTTGACGGAGCCGCTGTTGCAGATAATCCGCACCTGCTTGACGGTCGGAGAAACACTTTCAGGCGCATCATCCTCGGGATCACCCTTGCCATCGTCGGCATCAGCGATTGCGTCCATCATGGCTTTGTGCGTATCGCTGCCGTAGATGCCGTCCTGCTTGATGCCCACCTTCTTCTGAAACGCCTTGATGGCAGTTTCCGTCTCAGCACCAAACTCACCATCCGCGCCGTACTTGGGCAGCTTGTAGCCCAATTGGAGCAGAAACTCCTGCAGCGCTTTCACATCGGTGCCCTTGCTGCCGTTGCGCAGGGTGCGGGTGCCGAGTGTGTACTCGCTGGTCGCCGTATCAGGTTTCACATAGCTGCCGCCTGTGAATACCGCATCGCCATAGTCCACAAAGGGCAGCTGATACCAGTGTGTCCACTTGCGGGCAGACACCTTTGTCTTGACACAGCCATAGCTGAAGCCGCGCTCCTCGATGGCATAACCGCCGCCGATGTATACACCCACATGTCCGTCCGAACGCAGAGCAACGCCGGGGATCTCCGGCAATGTGTCGATGGTGCCCCATGCGCAGCCCTTGCTCTTGGCGTAGGTGAACATGCCGTTGGCGCTCTTGTCCGGGCATCCGTTGCCGCCATACTTGCTGGAAAACGTATTATCCGTGCCGATGGATTCAATCACGCCCTTGCCGCCGCCAGTCCACATGTAGCCTTTAATCAAGCCCACGCAATCCGCGCAGACCTTCTTCTTGGCAATGTCCTCCTTGTAGCGTGCGGTGCGGCTGGAATCGTAGTGGGACGGATACTGCTTGGCCTTACGCGTCAGCAGACTGTTCGTACATTTATATACGACTCCGCCGTACCAGTAAGGCTGTCCAACCATCTTCTTGCAAAAATCAACGAAGTGTTCGTTGGTATAAGGGGTATTGATTCTTTCGCTCATACTGAGTCCCTCCAAAGGAAAAGGCGGCGGTTATTCTCCGTCGCCCTTGTCAGTCGTGGTGTCGGCTGCGGGCAGTTTGTCATGAAGCTGCGCCAGAATGGCCTTGAGCCTTTCCGGGATGGGAAGCCCCAGACGCCCGGCGTTCTCCAGCACAGACACACCCTCATTGGAAAGGTAGAAGCAGATCACGGCGCTGCGCAGTGCCTCGCCGGTGCCTACCACATGCAGATCGATGACGTGTGCCACGCCCACCAGCATCAGAATGAGCACCTTCTTGCAGATGCCCTTGAAACCGATGGTGCTGGAAAGCTGCCTGTCCACGATGGCGCACATGATGCCGGTGATGTAGTCAATGGTCATCAGGATCAGAAGCGCAGTCAGCAGGCCGTCCATCCCTCCCACAAAGTAGCCAAGCCATCCGCCAATGGCAGTGATGGCCATCTGGATCTTCGTCCAGATCAGATCAATAGAGAAATCCCTCATACAATATCCTCCTTCTTGTTGTATAGCAAAAGCCGCCATGATCGGCGGCTCAAGCGTCAGGTGTTACTTCGATTTCTTCCGGTGCATCCGGCTCCGCTGTGCCCTTTTCCTTCCAGATTGCCGGAAGCAGCGGCGGTTCCCAGCCCTCCTGCGAGGTGTGCGCCTGCAGACATTCGTATCGCGGACTGTTCTCGTCAGGATAAGCAACCTCGTCACCCACAACATAGTCAATGCCCGCAGCCCAGACGCGCACGGCATTCTCCGGGATGATCTCCACCTTACGCCAGAGCGCAGGCGCGAGGTCGGGCGACCAATCTCCCTGCGTCGTGTGCGCCTGTACGCAGCGCCACAGCGCATTGGCATAGGAATACACGTCGCCAACCTGTACGGAGATACCCGGCTTCCATACCCGGCCTTCCAGCGCAGGTTGAATGGAGAGCAACTCCGCGTCCGTCAGCCGCCCGTCCGCAATGGCCAGACGCAGCAGCAAGCCCAACGCGTTGGGCAGGGCCTCCTCCGCACTCATGGTGACAAAGGATTCCAGTGGTAGCCCCTGCATGAGGATTTCATCGGTCAGCATTTCGCCCTCTGCGAGAGATACGGTATCCGGCAGGATCAGCACCTGCTCCGCCGTAACGTCCCGCATCTGAAATGTGTCGCCGCTCAGGGTATACTGGTTCTCCGTCAGTCGTTTGGCAGCGACAAAAGACGAGCGGATGATTGTTCGCACCCGCCCGTCAAAGGGAATCACGATATTCAATTTGCAAACCTCCTTAGCCCACCGCAGTGGAGCCGTTGTAGACAACCGTCAGATACGGCTGCTGGCTGGTGTCCGAACCGCTCATGCGCATGTAGCAATTCGAGTAGGTAGACGAACCAAAGTTGTACTTGGATTCATACAGGCACAGACCACCGTAGGTGCCGTTGGCCAGCCCCTGTACCGCCGCGACCGGAATGCTGAACGTGACCTGCGCATTTCGCCCAATGGTGCCGATGGCTCCATAGTTGACCGCGATGGACGGCGAACCGCTGGCGGATGTGTTCGTGATGGCGCACAGATAGACCGTTTTGGCGCTGCTCGAACCGCTGCCCGTTTTTCTGTGCAGCGTGAGCGTGGCGCTCTTGATGGTCGTGCCGGACAGCACGTTCCGAAGGTTGCCGAACCACATACAGCCATAGTTCCAGTTCAGGCTGGATTTGTAGCCGCTGTCGGAGTAGACGCCTTGAATTACGTCCTGTGTGTCGCTGCGCCAGCCGCCGCGATAGGACTTCGTTGTGGTCGCATATTGGATGGTCGTGGAATCCGGCGTGACCACCGGAATGGCTGTGCCATAATTTACCGTTACGCCCGCGTCGAAGAGCTGTCCGTTATCGCCGGTGCTGCGGCTTCCGCTGGGCACCGTGCCGGAGGCGATGATATATCCAGCATAGGCTACCATGGCCCACGAGCAGGACCCCTTGCAGTTTTTCGTGTACGCATGGCCCATGAACACTTCCAACCTCTGCAAGGCGTTGTACAGACCGCAGTTGAGCAGATAGGCGTGCGTCGTGCGGCAGTAGACGGAATCGTAGGTCACATTATTGGCGTCCAGCGTGCAGCCGTTGAACTCCACGTGGTGGTTCATCTGCAGGTCGATCAGGTAGGGATTGCGGCTGCTGCCGTTAAGCGGTCGGATTTCCCGCAGCGAGACATTCTGAAAGGCAATGTGTGCCGTGCAGCCCTTCACAGAAATATAGCTGTTCAGACGGCATGCGGAGTAGCCGTAAATCATGAGCCTGCCGGGGCCGGATACGCCCTGAAGCTGCGTGCCTGCCGGTTCGTAGATTTCGCCGCTGCTGCTTGGCAGGTAGATGACCACGTTGTTTTTCAGAAAGCGGTTGTTGACGGCCTTGACCGCCTCGCCGAGAGAGCGGAAATAGGTGTCGCTGGTGCCGGAATATGAAGTGTTCACATAGAGCACGGACGGCCCTGCATAAGCGGCAGCCACCGAGTCTGAAATCACCTCGTCGGCGTACAGCTCCTTGAAGCCCACGTTGCCGTTGGCGCTCATTTCCATGAGCACATTCTAATTGTCAGCCGGGTCGAGCAGCTGGAGCAGGAAGTTCTCCGTGGTGATCGCCACATTATTGGGGCCGATATAGATACCGGAGGATTTGACTTCTTCCGCGCCCGCTGTCACCCACGCGCTGCCGGTGTACCGCTTGAGCAAATTGGGAGATACGGAAGTGTCCAGCCAGAGCATGTTGGCATACAGCGTTGTCGGGGCGGTGGCGCTTCGGTAGACCTTTTCGGTGTTGTAAGTGGCGGTAGAAACTTTGAGAGCAATACTGTTGCTGTTCTGTTGAATCCGGGTTTCCGCGTCGGTCATCCGATTGGCCAGTCCATAGATGTCCTCCGAAGCCGCGCTCCATTCCGTCCACGAATCCAGCACTTCCAACTTTATGTTGCGATAGCTGAGCGTTCCCGTCACTCCATTGACATTGGAGGAACCGAGCGCAAAATAGGCAATCGAAACGGGATTGTATGTGGACAAGTTGAGCGGGCCATAACGCAGATGAACCCAGCTGTCATCGCTTGCGGCGAAGTTGGCGTCTATCGTGCGAAGATACCAGCCACGGCCTGTGGTATACAGCGTTGTGCCGTTTTCGCCGCCATAGTAGCGATAGTACATCCAAAGAGCGCCATATGCGCCCGCCGTAGTCGAGGCAGACGCATCGATATTTGTGCGCTTAATATCCATCGAAATCCGAATGCACGCGCCGTTTCCGCTGTGCGCAAACAGATCATCCGAAACAGCCAGCGTCTTTTGCGTATTGGCTGTCACGATTCCGTCGGGCGTCTGGTACTTGTTGTCCACAAAGGTATGGACTTCGCCGCTGTTCAGGCAATAGTTGCGCCCGGCGCTTTTTTCAAAGGCATATGCCGCGGAGGATGTCACGGTGGAGACGATGGCTTCCGGGGTGATTTTCTGCTCCGCCGATTCAATGCGAGTGGTCAGCGCGTCCGTGGTGGTCTTATCCGCCTTGAGCGCAATGGCGGCGTTGGTCTGCTCAATGGCCGTCTGCGTTTCCGTGCGCAATGTGCCTACCTCGGCGAACGCTTCATAGCCCATCTGCGACAGCGGTTGGAAAGCACCGTCCACAAAGCGGAACATGGGGTGCTCCGGGTACAGGCACAGGTTTGCCGTGCTGCTCATGTAGCCCAGCAGCAGATAGGTCAGGCCGTCTTCAGCTTCAGGGACGGTGCAGGTCAGATACGTTTCGGCGGGCGTGAATGTCGCTCCATTCAGCGTGCCCACCAGATAGCAGGAAGCGCCCTTCGTGCCGGTGAAGCCTGGCACCTGGTAGGGCAAATAGACACTGGAATACGCGACATATACGTTGGAAGTTGACCAGCCTACATTGCCCGTGCTCGTAGACCAGAGGATGGGTTTATTGATATCGAAAGGCTTGTCTGCCGCCAAAACGAAATAGCCCGCGTCATCCCCCACAACAAATCGGAAGGCCGTCAGGTTTTCCTTGACCACCACGGGGCCGCTGCGGATACGGTCGTAGGTGTCGGTGTTGTAGTTGGCGTCCGCCCACCAGCCCTTGGCAATGGTCGTGGTGAAGTAGGTGGCGTTCTCCCGATAGGTCAGGCGCAGCACATTGCCCGCATTGTATTGCGTGCCCAGCCGAACGCCCTGACTGAAATAGCAGGGAACAGCATCTGTCACCGTGCCGTCCCCCAGCGTCAGGGTCAGCGTCACGTTGGACGCGCTGCCAAAGGGCAACCAATAGGTGATCTGCTGGCCGTCCCTGAGCTGCGTAAAACTGGCATTGCCCGTCCATGCGGCGGTCGTTACCGTTTGCGTGCCAACGATGAATTCCGGGCCGGAACCGGTCACGGAGATCGACGCGAGATCATCCTGATATTTCTGACTGCCCGTCACGGTCTGAACGATAGCGTCCTCGGTGATTTTCAGTTCTGCCGCGCTCATGCGCTCGCCCAGCGCGTCCACGGAATCCTTGTCCGCCTTGCCGTCCACCATCAGACGCAGGTAGGTGTTGCTGGTGATATCCATAGCGTTCAGCGCATTGATAGTGGCCTCTCTGGCAAAGAGCGTATCCACGTCCAAGTTGGTGGCAATCAGGCTCTTGATGGTCGCGTTATCGCCGAAGATGTTCTGAACATTCAGCGTTTGGGCGGTAATGGAGCCTTCAATCAGCTTTTTAGTTCCATGAATCGACAGGTCAGCCACATCGTCATTGCTGATCTGCTTGAGCGTGGATGTGACGTTTCCATCGGCGTCCACTGAAACGGAATAGAAATGCCCATCCGCACCCTTGACCACCAATTCTCCGACTGTCAGGCTGACGAGGTTGGCTTCCGTGACCGCCAGCTTGGCGATGTACAGTTCTCCGCCCACGCCCTGCGTGATGATCGCCGTGTCCGTCGCGAGGTCTTTGATGTGTGCCCAATCAATGTCTGCCGTGCCGATGTCGGCTTTGATCATGGAGGCCACCGCCGCTGAAAGTGTGGTAATCGCAGCCCAATCAATATTTGCTTCATTGATGTTCGCGGTCGTGATCTGCGCCTTGGAAATCGTCGCAATCTCCGCCGCGAGGTTTTCGATCTGCGCCCAATCGATGTTTGCATTGACGATGTTGGCGGTGGTCAACTGTGCCGTGGCAATCATGGCGATGGAGGTATACAACTCGTCTGCCGTAATGCTGCCCGCCGCCAGTTCCTTGATCTTCGCCGTGACTGCCGTGAGGGCGTTGACATTAAGCACGTCAATGAGCGCCTCAGCGATATGCGCCCGGGTGATGCTGGCATCCTGTATGTGTGCGGAGCCAATGGCGGCGTTTTTGATTTGCAGACTGCCCACGGAGCCGGATTGCAGCTGGCCCGTGCCCACGGAGTTCAGCGCCAGCTTTGCGCCGGTGATGGAACCGCTGGCCAGCTGCCGCGCGGACACCATGCTGCCCTCCAACGTATCGGCCACCGTACCGAGGGTGACGGAGGTGTACTTGCGCGTCAGGCAGTCGTAGGTGTACTGCGTCATGCGCATGGAAACCTCCACGCCGATGCGCCGCGCAACGACGCGCACGCTGTCGCCGAGATAGATATTCTGGAGAAAGCTGTATTGCCGGTATTCCTCGGTGTCTGCGCAGTTCACAAAATCCACCTTGAGCGTGACCGTGGGCAGGTCACAGCCTGCGTCGTACTCTGCCTGTGCCGCGTTTCTCATATCCTGATAGCAAGAGGTCAGGGACTTATAATCGTCGCCCTCCGCCACTTCCTTGGCTTCGGATATCGGCAGGTGAATCCATTTCGGGTGTGTGTATGCGCCGATGTTCGGGCTGTCGATGTACAATTCCGGCAGATACAGGATGTTGCCGTCCGCGTTCTCACCTGTGGGCATGATGCGCGTGACAACGTCCGTCTCATCCACATCGTAGGAGATGCCGGTCAGGTTCTTGCGTTCCCTGATCTGTACGTCGGAATCCACGCCCACGCGCCCTACGAGGAAAACGTCGAACCAGTCCCGGGCCAGCTCCGCGCCATACTTTTCGACCAAGCCGCCCTCGCCCAGCAAAGCTTCCACGGGGTTGATGTTTTCAAAGCACACTTCCTCCGCCGCGGTGGTCAGGTCAGAATAGAAGGTGAAATCATGCTCCGACAGACAGCCCGACGCAATGGATTGAGCCACCGACGCACCCACAGCGGTGGCCGATGGCTCAATCTTTTTGATCATGTTGTCGAGCAGATCATAGAACACATGCCGGGCATAGACTGTCACCTTATCCAGTTCCGGCACCACGCGATAGATGCGGAAGGGCTGGTCGCGGAGCTGCCGCGCTTCGATGGTCTGGTTGCGGAAGCCCACATTTTCCTGCTTCGTGCCGGTGTCCGTGCGCACATAGGTCAGGTATTCGCTGGCCATGTAGCCGTGCTTGCCGTCCGGGCAGGTGACCTCATACCACGAGGATGTGGTCTTGTTGAGGACAATGATCTCGGTGCCCTTCTTGTACTTGCCGAGAATCTTGTATTTTGTGCCTGTGCCGGAGCGCAGGCGCAGCGGGTCGCGGCTGGTGGACACCTTGTAGATCAGGATGTCATAGGTGGCTGTCTGGTACTGCTGCGTGACCAGATTCACCTGTGGGGTCATGGCGGCGGGCACGGGTGCTCGGAGAATTCGCCCCTCGGAAAGCCGCGTCCACCTGCCATCTTCGTCGATGGGATGAACCAGCATCAGCTCCCATTCGCCATTCAGGGTTTCTGTCACGGTGCAGGACTGCGGCATGACGGGGCCGAGGCCGTTGTTGGAGAAGTCGGTGCAGTCAGCGGGATAAACACAGATCAAAGGATTCGCCTCCTTTTACAGACTCCGCCAGTTTGGCTGGATTTCCACTTTGGTCACATTACCCGTCCAGCTCACAGCGTTCTGTCCCGGCAGCAATACCGGGAAGTCACCGCTCATGGCGCTGTTCATGGATGTGTTGCCGGAATATGCCTCCATGAGCGGCGTGTCAAGAGTGATGCTGCCGAGAGCATCCAGTTCCACAATGGTCATGCCCACCATGAGCGTCACTTCACCATTCCCATATACCGTGATGACCGGTTCGGAAGAAACGCTTCCGGGATTGGTAACGAAGCTCCCACTGGTCGTAAGCGTGATGGGAGCCACATTTTCCGCATACCAAAATGGCTGACAGCGGAAGTTCACCGCGAAGCTGCGGTGCGGATTCCCGCGCAAGATCTTCTCAAAGCTGAGCTGATTGACCACCCTCGCATAGTAAAAACCACCCTGCCGGTTGGCGAAGGTGACAGTTCCGCTGCCGCGAAGCCACGCCGCAATTTCCGGGATGCGGGAAGGATCAGAGATGAAACAGGTCGCCGTCAGCAGCAGATCGTCGTACACCTCGTCGCCTTCCAGCGTGGTCAGGCTACCCGACCTGCCGGGCTCATTCGTAAATGTTGCCCGTTCAGACGGAATCGTGATGGGCGGCTGCTCCGACACATGGATGCCATACCCCGTGCAGCGCACACCGTTCCATTCAAACCAATCCATCATGCGAATCTCAGTCCTTTCCCTCGCTGCTGACGTCTGGTCAGCGTTGCGATCTCCACAGCTAAACTGCGGATGTCCTGCTCGTTCCGCACAACCATCTGCTGCACCTGAATGGTGGAGGTCACGCTGTTGTCAAAGGATTTCCGGTTGTCGCTGTTGGTGGAAACGATGCTGCCCTCGCGGGCTTCATCGGTCAGGTACCGGGACGCGTTGCGGATGATTTTCGCCTGGGCCTTGCTCTCCTTCAAGATGCCCTGTCCCAAACCGCGCATGGTCATCACGCCGACCTCATCCTCAAACACCCGGGAGGGCGACTTGATCTTCAGCTCGCTCTTGGCCGCGTTCACGGCAGCCCGTGCGGCGGAGCGCATGGCGCTGATGACGCCGGATCGTCCCGCGTTGATACCCGCTTTCAACCCGCTCATGGCGTTCACGCCCGCAGATCGCAGGGTCGATGTGTTCAGATTGCCGGATACCGCCGTGCGGACATTGGAGCCGATGGCGCTTCCTGTCCCGGAAAAGCTGTATCCGGAGAGCGTGTTTGCCAGCCCGCCCATAGTTGTCATGCCGTAGTCGCTCAGCGTGGAGGCCGTCATCACAGCGCCCATCGCCGCCGTCAGGTTGCTCTGCGCAAGCGTGGCGCTGGTCGTGAAGTCGAAGCTGCCAAGACCCGCGCCGAGCTGTGTGCCTACGGCAGCGCCAATGCTCCGTGCGCCGCTGCTTTCACCGTCACCGGCAAAAGCTGTGCTGATCGCGCCTTTCATGGCGCTTACGATAGCGGCGGCATCGGTCGCGTAATCATACTGTGACGCGCCCTGTCCGATACCGGCGGCGACATTTTCGCCGATGGGCACCATGCGCTGCGCCGGAGAATGGGAGTCCAGCGCCGTGTTGATGGCGGTTTCGAGGTTGGAAACGACCGTCTCCGCGTCTGTATCCCAGCCCGCGTCGGTCATGCCCTGCGCGATGCCCTGCATGACGTTGTCGCCGATGCCCAGCGTATCCAGTTCCGAGATCAGCGTCAGAATATTCTGCAGGTTCGTGATGTCGTCTTCACTGACCTGCTCGCCGTTTTGGATGGCGGCGACCACTTCAGCTACATAGGTGCTTAGCTCGGCAATATTTTCCGCATTGAAGTCAGACTGCATGCTGAAATCAAGGTTTTCCAGCCGAGCCGTGGAATCAATAAGGTCGGTCAGCCAGGCAAAATCCCAAAAGCCCGGATTCTTGTAGGTTTCGATGCGCTCAAGGGCAGAATCGACATAGTCCATCAGCGTCGCGGGCAGAAGGCCGATAGCCTTGCCTGCCATAGTGACACCAAGCTGGTCAACCTCATCAACAACCGTGCGCATTTCGGCGATAGCGTCCTCGGTGCCGGTGATCTCCGGGGTAATCAGCACATGCAGGGTGCCGTCCTCGTCGAGCACGGCCACGGTATCGGCGGTCAACGCCTCCTGCGGCACAGCGGACACGGGGATTTCGATGCCCTTGCGGTCGTAGAACTTCACATCGGTATCCGTAGCCGCATCTGTGGGATTGTCGTAGATTTCGCCGATTCGGACAACGCCCGCCACCTCAACCGGGTTCATGGCGATGAACTTGCGGTAAGCAAGAGTGTCATAGCCGGTTAGACCCACCTTTGCTTCAATGGTCGGGAGCGTCACGCCTTCGGCATTTTGGTATTCGGTCACATAGGCGGTAAAGGAGGTCAGAAGCTGGGATTTGTCGCACCCTGTGGCTTCTGCGAAAGAAGTGACGATGGCCTCGATCTGACCGGGAGACAGCGCGGAAATGTCCACGTCCTCCGCTTCAAGGTACTTGACCACGGTGGCGGTGATGTCATCAGGCGTGAGCGCCGTCGTGGTCGCGCCGCCTGATGCTTCCTCATAGGCCATGACTGTTGCCGTCAGCACCTCAGGAGTCAGGCCGGTCATGTCGATGTCTTGCTTTTCCAGATACTTCTGGACATAGGCGACGATCTCATCCGGCTTCAGGGTGGAAATGTCCACTCCAGCTGCCAGCTCCTGATAGGCCGAAACGATAGCGGTCACATTCTGCGGGTTGAGCGCCGACGTATCAACGCCGGTGGTGGCCTCCGCGTAGGCAGCCACATAGGCGATCAGCCCTTCGGAGGACAGGCTGCTCCTGTCCGCGCCCTCCGGGGTTTCGGTGTACTTCTCAATGACCGCGTCCACCTTGATCTGCTGACGGGCAGCGTTTTCCTCTTCGGCAATGCCTGAGATGATCGCGTCCGTGGTGATCGCGCCGGGGTTGGCAGCGAACTCGTCCCATCGAGCCTGTGCACCGGTCATGTCAAGATCGGTAGTCAGGGTAATCATCTCGTCCGGGAGGGCTTCGCCAAACATCTCCTGTACGCTGGAAAGGTTGGGATCCCAGCTGTTTTCGTTCAGGTACTGCTGGATAGCCGCCAGCTGATCCAGCGCCGTGGAGAAGTCAATCTCCGGGAACATGGCCTGAACCTCGGCCTCGCTCATGCCGCTATCCAGCAACGACTGGATCTGCGTTAGAAGGCCGATGTATTCCACCAGCGAATCCTCGTCCATGGAAGCTGTGAGCTCGTTCAATTCTCCCAGCAGGCCCTTTTTGCCCTCGGTATCCAATGCGCTGTACTCGCGCAGCATTTGGGTCAGATGGCCGACATCCGTCGCAGCCTGCTGGATGTTCTCCTGTTCCCAGACGGGCATCACCACACCGACCATGGCGGACGCATACTCGCGGGCGGCATCCAAACGGTCGGCTCGGTACTTCGCGTCAAGCGCTTCCTGCGCGGCCTTGCGTTCGCCCTCATCCTCGACGAGCTGAACGAGGGCATATTCCTTGTCGTACTGCGCGTCGATTTCCGCGTTGACAGCGGCCATGCCTTCGGCGCAGGCGACCAAAGCGTTCTCATACACCTCAACGGGCGCATCCGTCAGGCCACGCGCCTGTGCGCGGGCGATTTCTGCTTCCATCTTCTGCGTGATGGTATCAAAGGCATCAACACCATCAGCAGGAGTAAGGTTATACTTGATTTCGATAGCTTCCCGGGTGTCGATCAGCTCCTGAAGCCGGATTTTTTCAGCTTCGGTGAGGTAGCCGTTCTGTCGCTTTTTCAGCAGTCGGGTGATCTCCGCGTCCATGGCATCCAGCGCGTCGATGTCAGACTGAATTTGAGCAGAAATACCGGTATAACCCGCTGTGTCCGCGATGGCTTTCAGATCTTGAAGCTCTGAGCGGGTGGAGGCCGTCAGCGCCTTGAAGGAATCCGTCCAGGAGGTGACGATGTCGTTGGTCTCTTTCTCACCATCCGTCCAGACGGCAATCAGACCATCCAACCATTCCTGTGAGGACTTTGCTGTGGACTGGAAGTCAGACGCGCTCATGCCGAAGAAGGACAACCCTTCGGACTGGTTGTAGAAGGTCTCCGCGGCGGTTTCCTTCCACGATTTTGCCGTCTCTTCCATGCCCTTGAGGGCCTCGCGGGCGGCCTTTGCTCCGGAAATGAAGTCGGCGAGGGCAACCGCGCCCACGACAACGCCCGCAGCCACGGCAAGCCAGACGCTGGGCGATTTTCCCAGCACGCTCAGAAAGCCGCTAAACCCGCCGCCCGCCTTACCGACAGCGGTAGCAAACTTGCCAAAGCCTGTGACCATCGTGCCAAGGCCACTCGTTACCTTGCCATAGATGAGGATCGCGGGGCCAATAGCCGCAACGATGGCAGCCCACTTGATGATCTGCTGACGCTGAGCGCTGTCCATTGCAAGGAACTTGTCGAGCAGATCGTCCGCGCCGGAGATCAGCTTTTGGATGGTCGGAGATACATCGTCGCCCAGCGCCTGCCCAAAGAGCATCGCCTTGTTTTTCAGGTTAATGAGCTTGCTCTCCGTGGTGGCGTAGCGCTTGTTGGCTTCTGTGGCAAGCGCGGTGTTTTCCTCCCACGCCTGATTGGCCAGCGCCTGCGCCGAAGAAAAGAGCTCCGTCGCGTTGACCGCGCGGAGCATGGTGTCACGGAGACGAACCTCTTTTATGCCGATTTCCTCCAGCACGGCAATGGCGCTTTCGCCCTCCTCGTCGAGCTTGGCAAGTCCTACAATGAACGCCTCAAACGCCGCAGCGGGATCGGATTCAAACAGCGTCTTGAACTGCTGCTCGGACATGCCGCACACACTGGCGAAGTCCGTCAGCGCTTCACCGCCTGTGGCACAGGCAACCTCCATTTTGATGAGCGCCTTGGAAAAGGCCGAGCCACCCATCTGGGCCTCGATACCCACGGAGGAGAGCGCCGTCGCAAAGCCCAATACCTGCGCTTCGGTCAGGCCAACCTGCTTGCCCGCGCCAGCAAGACGCTGCGCCATCTCCATGATCGGCTTTTCCGTCGTGGCGAAGTTGTTGCCCAGATCCACGATGGTGGAGCCGATATTCTCGAATAGAGCCTGATCGGTGCCCATGACGTTGGCAAACTTGGCGATGGACGCGGCGGCTTCATCGGCGTTCAGGTCTTCGCAGCTGTTGCCCAGGTCGATCATGACGCGGGTGAAGTCCCGAAGATGCTCGTTGGCAATGCCCAGCTGACCGCCTGTAGCCATAACGGCGTTGATTTCATCCGTCGAAGCGGCAATCTGTGTGGACATCTCCTTGGAGGACGCCGCCAGAGAAGCAAACTCCGCTTCCGTCGCGTCCACGGTCTTACGAACGCTGGCAAAGGAACTCTCAAAGTCGATGCTGGCCTTCATGGATACCGCGCCCAGCGCCGCGATGGGTGTGTTGACCGTCGTGGTCAGCGTCCGCCCGATAGATGTTGCCGTCTTTCCGGTGGATTCTAGCCGTTTTCCGGCGCTTTCGCACGCTTCGCCCATAGTCATCCATGCGGAAGCCGCTGTGCGCAGACACCGGTTGGTTTCGTCGATTTCAGCGCGGGTCTGCGCCACTTCCAGCCTTGCGCGAGAAAGGGCGACTTCGGCATCTTCAACCGCTGTGGTAGCTTCACGAATCTTGTCTGGATCGTTGGCTTCCTGCGCAGCTCGCAGCTGATCTTTGGCAGCAGACAAAGCAACCTCATATTTCCGCACCGCGCTCTGCTGCATGGAGAGCTTGTTTTCCAGCATCCCCAGCTTCTGGGAAAGCCCGGACACGGACTTTTCCATGTCCCTGATACCGGCGGTGGATGTCTTGAAGGTGTTTTCGGCAATCTGCATTTGCCTGCCGATGCTGGAGATGGCGGTATGCGCTTCCTCGATGGCATCACTGGCAGCCTGCCAGTTGGTCTGTGCCAGCCGCAGCGCCTGATTGGTATTCTGGATATCCGCTTCCGTCTGGCGCACAGCCGCAGAAGCCTTGTTCAGATTGGCGTTGCCGGTAGACACAGCATCCGCCGCGTTGAGCGTGGCCTTTTCCAGCGCAGTGCATTGCCCGGAGAGCTTCTTGACCTCGGCGGCGGCTTCATTGTAGCGTTCCCGCGCCTGTTCCATGCGGGTGTTGGCATCCATGGTCGCCTGATCGGTTTCGCCGAGACGATCCCGGCAGTCCCGATAGGCTTCGGTGGCATCCTGAAGCTCCTGATTGAGCCGTGCCTGACTTTGCTGCGCGGCAGCGAGACGGTTAGCGTACTCACCCTGTCGGTCATAGCATTCCTGCAGCTTGTCGCGGGCGGCATCCAGCGCCTTGCTGTATTGGTCAACAACCTCTCGCTGAAGGTTCAGCTTTTGCTGCAGCGTAGAAAGGCGTGAGGTCAGCCCCTGTGTGGTCTGCTCAAAGTTTTCCACGCCAGCAGAAGCGAGCTTGAAGAAGGACTCCGCTTCTTGAATTTGCTTATTGACGGAACGAATGTTACGGGTGAAGTTGTCCGTCTGCAGGGACAGCGACACCACCAGATCGCGGAGTGTTTCACTCATAATGACTCACTTCCTTTACGATGGGCTGAGTGTGGGCCATGCTTCATCAATGAAGCGGCGCACGGGGGCTTTCTTTTCCTTTTCCCGCCCGGCCTTCCAAGCCCGAATTCTCAGATAACCGACCATGTCCATCTGGTCGATCTCCTGCATCTTCCAGCCGTTTTCAAGCAAAGTGTTGTAGGTGGCATAGATGAACTCGGGTAGCGTCAGGTTGCGCTTGTCGCCGAGGTTTCCGTCTGGTTCGCCGCCTGCGCTGCCTTCGTAGGGAACTCGCCGAGAATGTTGGTGGTCTGCGCCTGAACAGCCATCAGGGTCAGGGCGATGTCGTGCATCAGCCGATCCACCGGGTAATGATCCAAAAGATCATCCGGGGTGAACTGGTTGCCGAACACCAGACAGAACCATTTGATCATGGTGTCCATGGCTTCCGCGATGCTGAGCTGATTGGCATCGGACACATCCTCACCCTTCATGGCGGCGTTGGAGATGCCCACGATGCGGGAGTACATCTTGGCGGCAGGCTCCAGCTCGCGGAGCGCCCGACCGCTGATAAAGTCGATATGATAGGTCTTTTCACCGAGCTTACAGGTAATCATGACTTTTCCTCCTCAAAAGGTTAGGGGCAGCCGGAGATTCTCGCGGCTGCCCTGTTGGCTTAGCCCTCGCTGGACGGCGTAATGGTCGGCTCGTAGACGGACTGCAGGAAGGTCGCGCCCTTCTCGGCAGTGAACCCGTTCTCGCCCTCATCGGCCACGGCTTGATAGCGGTTGTCGTGGGTGCGCTTGATGGCCGTCCATTCGATCTCGCCGGTCTGACGGGTGATGGTCGTACCGGCCTTGGTGGAGTAGTTCTCGGTGACGGGCTTTGCACGTACCTTGTAGAGCCAGACGTAGCGGAACTTGCCGTTGGACTTCTCGCTCATGAAGCCGACCGCGTAATACGGAGGCTTATCGGTGGACGTACGGATCAGCACGCCGTTGTCGTCGATCTGATTGCCGAAGATCTTTTCCTGAATGATCAGCGGAATGTCGGCCATCTTGGTCTTGAAGCTCAGTTCCGGGTCGGGATAGAGCACATCGAACTCGGTGTCGTCGGCGTACTGCTTGTCGGGATCGGCGTTGTTGGGCGTGATGGAAGCGTCAATCGCGCCCGCCATCAGCTGCAGATCGCCGTAGGTGTGCCCCTCGGTGGTATCGGTCATCAGCGGCGCGATGACCACATTTTTGAGACCGACGGTGCTGGAAACAGTGGGAGAAGCGGTGGGATTCGGCATGAATCATTCCTCCAATCGTAAAAATGAAAATCATCCGAACTCGTCGATTGCGTCGCGCAATCCCTGTCGGATGATTTCGTAAGCCTGATCTTCCGTCGTGTCATAGGCAGGACGGATGTACGGGTGCGCGGGAGCTGGGCCGGGGCCTCCGTGACCGAATTCTGTGTAGGCGGGATAATAGTCCTCATCATCCCAATCCTTACGGTGGACGCCCACCGTGATGTGTTTGCCGCCATTAGCGAGCTTTTTGACTTTGCCCGTATGGATCGCGCCATGCAGCTTGCCCGTGATGATTTGAGGGTCTTTGCTGGCATTGGCCTTCATCTGTGCTTCCACCGGGACGGCGGCTTCTTCGAGGATGCGCCTCGTTACTGCGGCTCCGGCCCCTTCGGTGTCGAGCTGGCTGGCCATTCTGGCGATGTCGGTCATCAGATCCTGAAAGCCCTGTGTGTCAAGGGGCACGATGGATCACGTCCTCTCGCCACAGCCACGTCCATTGGATGATAAACTGCCGGGTAGCGGTATCGTAGGCCGGTTGATTATAGCCTTTATCGGATTCCTCGACCATGATAAACCCATAGTCGTACATCATCTGGCGAATGCGATCTGCCGTTTCAGTGGGGTCGCCATCGCTCCAAAGGTTGAGGTACACGAAGGTTTTATAGGAAGTAACCGCATCGTCATGGTGGGCTTCTTCTGTTTTGGTTGTGGAGTAGACCACATATTGCGGAGGCGGATTTTGATTTGAGCTGAAAGCCCGCCATACGCCTGCCTGCACGGGAATGCTCAAGGTAGCCAGCGCACTCTGTACCTGCTTCATCCGCTCACGCCCTTTGCGATGCTGGCTTTGAGTCCGAGGTACGCCTTGGTGAAGGCGTATTCGCCGAGCGTGGAGATTTCCCACTTTTCACCGTTGAACAGCACCCACATACCGGGCTTTACGTCCGAACGGTAACGGATGGTGAAGTTGACCACGGCTTCGGTGTTCATCACATCGGCGGAGCGGTAGTGCTGATTGCCCGCGTCGATGGCGCTTGCCCAAACGCGGCAGAGAATCACATCTTTGGGTTCGGGGTAGCCATTCTCGTTGACGATGTTTTCCGTATACCCGATCTGCACACGGTAGCGCAGATCGCCGGGATGCGGCGTTCCATCGAAGGATTTATAGCCGCGCAATTCTTCTCACCTCCGAATCAGAACATTTTGTCGGGGTCGCGGTAGGGATAGAGCAGGTTCTCAAAGGCCATGCGCATGGTGGTATAGATTGTGCGGTCTGGGTTGTCTCGGTTTTCATAGTAATGAGAAACCATGAGCAGGACAGCCAGCCGCACAGGCTGGGGCGCGTTGTCCCCAAACGCCGTGCGGCAGAAGTCCTCCGCTGCGGCCTGTGCCTGCGCGATGAGGGTTTCGATGTATTCGTCCTCGTCATCGCTTTCAATGCGCAGGTGCAGCTTGACATCTTCGGCGGTGAGCATCACGGCGCATCAGCGCCTTCCGCTTGAGCGACCGCCATCAGACCGGCTTCGCGCAGCTGTGTCAGCAGGCGGTTGAAATCCTCCCGTAGCGCGGCCACAGTGGTCGCTTCGCTGTTCGGGATCGCGGGTAGGACGAGCGGTTCTCCGACGGTAGGAAGATCAAACAGCCCCTCCGCGCCCTCGACGGTCGCGCCGGGCAGGAAGGTCAGCTTCCCGCCGATCACCCACTCGGAGCCGCCGTGGGCATGGTAGTTGCGGTTATCCATGGTTCAACCCTCCTTACGACGCCTTCTGCGCCAGCACCTTGACGGCTTCGGGCAGAATCAGCTTGCCGTCCACGCGCTCGGAGGCAAGGAAGCCCACCTGCCCGGTAGCGGCATACAATTCGTTCAGGCGCTTGAAGGAGCGGCCTTCGCGGTCAGCCACCCAATAGTAACCGAGATCGCCAAACAGGATGCTCTTGGCACCGGCGGCAATGGTGGGCATGGAAGCGGAGGTATAGACCGGGCGACCCAGCAGCATATCGGGCGCACCCACGGTCACGCTGGGCTGCCAGATGTAGTCGCTGTTGCCGTTCTTCAGCTTGCGGATGGCCTTGACCGTGGCGTCGTTGACCACGAACACAGCGCGCTTTCTGTAGGGAGAGCGCAGGGAGTAGAACAGGTCGATCACCTCATCCATGGTGATGGCAGTCGCGCTGGCGGCAGTCACGCCGGTCTGCGCACCACCCGTAGCGGCGAGGATGCCCAGCGGCTTGCCGGTGCCGCTGCCGGTAAAAAAGGCTTCCTCTTCTGCCGCGCCGATGCGGCGGGCAAACTCACGCGCGATATAGGACGGCATATCGAACACGGAGTCATTCAGCAGTTCCTCGCTGATCTTGATCATGGTTGCCAGCTTGTGTGCGCCGATGGATACCTGACCGAAGGAGTCATCGCTCTCGGGATAGGCCGCTTCCTCGTCAATCCAGCTGGCCGTGCCCTTGGACGCGACCACGGGAATCTTGCGGTCGCCGGATTCAGTGGTAATCACGTGTGCCAGACGGCGGAACAGGTTCTCCTCCTGCAGCGCTTCGATCAGGGTGTGCTCGTACTCGTCCGGCACGAGGTAGCCGCCCTCGGAGTCGGTGCCCACCTGCAGCGCGTCAAAGACCTCGTGGGGCACGCTCTTGGCGCGGACATTCTGCCAGAAAGCCTTGGCATAGCTGGCGGAGGCACGGCCCTTCTTTTCCTCGCCGGGGACGGGGCTTTCGGGGCGGTTGACAATGGGGCTGGTAATCGGGCGGTTCATCTCGTTTTCGATGGTCTCCTGACGCTCCAGCCGGTCGATTTCCTTCTTCATGCGGTCAACGTCATCGACCATGCGGTCATAGACCGCCGCGTCTTCGGCGGGCATGGTGCCGTCATTGCCAATGTGGGAATCGCGGTACTTCTTGGCGGCGTCCCACAGGGAAGCGCGCTTCTCGCGCATCGTGAGAATCTGATTCATACGGTTTTCCTCCAATCAAAATCTGAGGTGTTCAAGCCGCGTGTCGGTGGCAAGCACCTGCACGCGGTCGGGATCGGGAGCAGCAATGGGTTCAGGAACAGGTTCAGTGACAGGCTCCACAGCAGGGACAACACAGGCGGATTTCGGCACAGCTTTCTGCTTTCGATCCACAGAAAAAGGCTTGGTCTTTCGATCAAACCAAGCCTGAACACCGGCTTTCGCCGCTTCCAGAGATATTTTTCGCTCCATGCTGTCCGTGGGCAGTTTAGTGCCTGCCTCGGTGATGGCATCCACGAAGCCCTTCTCGAAGGCTTCATTGGCATCCATCCAAGTGGTGGCAGTCATCATGTCGGCAGCGTCATTCCGGGAAATGCGGACGCGGGTGCCGTACATATTGAGGATGCTTTCCTTGCAGGCATGGAGAATAGCCTTCGCCTCGTCCATGTCGCGTTCGTTGCCGTAAGCTACTGTGCTAGGATCATGGATCATGAACAGGCTGCCGGGGGTCATTTCCAGCCGATCTGCCGCCATCGCCATCACGGTTGCCGCAGAAGCCGCCGTGCCGGAGATGGTGATCTTTACGCTGCCCGGGTAGGCGCGGAGATCATCAAACATCCGCGTGGCTGCATTGCAGGAGCCGCCGTAGCTGTTGAGACGGATGTGCACATCGTCCGTGGCGGCGTTGCCCTCGCCGTACAGCCAATCGTGCAGGCTGTTCGGGGTGATTTCGTCTCCGAGCCACACTTCATCGTCAATGTAGCCGTTCAGGCTCAGTTCCCTCAATGGGCATTCCTCCTCGTTCGTTTGCTCTTGGGTTCTTCGGGCGAGCTATCTTCCGCAGATACTTTGTCTTTTGCGTACACACCGGCCATGCTAATGGGAATGAGGTTGCCGTTGCACAGGTAGGTGTTGCCGCCGTCCTCATCCGAAATGGGGTTCATGTTTTCCAGCGCTCGGATGTCGTTGGCGCTCATCCAGCCGTTTTGCCTTGCGATGGCATAGCCCTCCATGCGGCTTTTGTAGTCGCCGCGCATCAGTCCATCGATGTTGAACTGCACATAAAAGCGCCCCTTCTCATTTTCAGAGAACAGGGCGCGATTCATGGCTTGTTCGATACGCACCAGCCATGGGCGGATGGTGTGCGTAGCGAAGTCGATGGACTGATGCTCAATGTTGGCAAAGGTACTGCGGCTCAGATCGCCGATCAGGTGTGGCGGCACACGAAAGATGCGGCAGATTTCCTCCACCTGAAACTTGCGCGTTTCGAGGAACTGCGCCTCGTTGTTGGGCAGACTGATGGGTGTGAAGGACATATTCTCTTCCAAAATAGCGACCTTTGACCCATTGGTCGATCCACCGTAGGCGGCATTCCAGCTTTCCCGCAGTCGTTTTGGGTCTTTCACCGTGTTGGGGTGCGTCAGAATGCCGCTGGGACGAGCACCGTTCTGAAAGAACTTCGAGCCGTATTCCTCGGCGGCAATTCCGAGACCGATGGCGTTTTTCTCCAGCGCAATGGGACTGTAGCCCATGATGCCGTCAAAGCCAAGGCCGGGAATGTGCAGCACATCCTCGGGGCGGAGCTTCGTCTGCTTGCCGTCCGAGGTGGTGTAGGTATAGGTCAGCTTGCCGGAACTGTCACGATCCACTTCCATGCGGTCGGGAAGCAGCGGGTACAGTCCGAGGATCTGACTCCGACCGCTGCGAATGATCTGGCAGTAGGCGTTGCCCCACAGCAGCAGATGCGCAATCATCGTTTCCCGCCACACAAAAGACGTCATCTCACTATTAGGTTCATCATGCAGAATGGGATATAGCGGATGATCCATCGCCTTGACGCTGCCTTCTCCCTGATTCTGATATACGTGCAGGGGCAGGCTGGCGATGGTTTCTGCGATGACGCGCACGCAGGCGTAGACTGTGCTCATCTGAATGGCGGTACTCGCCGTGACAGATTTGCCCGCCGCGCTGGAGCCGAAATAAAACGTGGGCGCGGAGCTGACCGAATCCGTCGTGCCGGGCTTGTCCCGCGCACGGAATAGTCGAGTAAATGGATTTTTCATGAGGCGACCTCCTGCAAATCTTTGATGAAACCGAAATGGATTTTACGTATCTTTTCCTATGAAGAAGCGCCGCTCTGTGCTATAATAAAAGCAAGTCCTGAAAAGTGAATTTTCTGCCAGAGGAGGCGCTTTCCGTATGAAAAGATGGTTTTCCCTGAGCCTTGCGCTGCTCATGCTCTTCTGCTTCAGCGCAGCATACGCGCAGTCCGAACAGCTATCATGGCCGGAATATGACAGCATTGTCAATATGCCTGCTTCCGCCATCACGTCCATTCAGTTTTCCTTCTCCACGGAGGGCGGCGTGCAGGAAGCGACCGTGACCGATTCAAAGACCATCGAGGGAATCTGCGCGCTGATTCAGATGCTTTCCATCGTCAAAGAAAGCGATATGGGCGTTCTGGACGACGGCCTGACCGTCGCGGTCAACACCGCGGACGGAACGCAGACGCTGAACTTCGAAGGCGGCGTCGCGGTTCTGTCGGATGGAAAGCGGTACGAGGTTGAAAACCTGAACCTGCTGAAGAGCTATCTTCAGACGCTCATGGAAAAGCAGGGCGCAACGGCGCTGATGGAGTCCTCTTCGGAAAGCGCTTCGACCGCTGAATATGATACCTATGAGCAGCCAGATGGCTATTTTACCATGCAAATTCCCAAGGGCTGGGCGGTTCAGACCGGCGGCGACTTTATCAGCTATATCATCGACGTGTACGACCCGGCGCAGCCGCAGCGGGAAATCTACATCCAGCTTTGCGGAACGGGCTTTCAATCCGCCGAGAGCGCCGCGCTGGCGCAGAATTACAATGCCAGCGGCGAAACGCTCTTTGTGATGCCCGAAGCGACCACGCAGAGCTATTTCGAGGGCTGGTATCAGGGACTGGGCGGCTCGTTCCAGTTCCTTCAAACGCTCGGCGGGGAGGCAAACAACGCGCTTCTCTATGGCGAAGCGACGCTGCCGAACGGAACGCAGACGGAGGGCGTGTACTCCGCCGTCGTTTCCTCGCTGGAGTATAACTACGGTATCAATCTGTCCATGACGATGGGACAGAACGTCCGCGCGCTTACCACCGCGCCGGGAGAACTGGACGCGTGGCTGCCCACGCTGAGCGCCTGCGCCGATTCCATTCAGTTTTCGGAGCTGTTCCAGAACAAACGTGCGGAGAATTGGGGCCAGGTGCTCGGCACAAGCGCATCGCTTTCCGCCTCGTGGAACGCCATGACAGATCAGATGATGGCGCGCTGGGAAGCGCGCATCCGTCAATGACGGCAATTACAGTCCTTTCCCGGTTTTTCGATCATGGCAGTCCTTGCAAAGGGGCTGCCAGTTTGCTTCATCCCAAAACAGCTTCTTGTCACCACGGTGTGGGATGATGTGATCTACCACCGTGGCGGGCGTGAGCTTTCCCTGTCGCATACATTCCGCACACAGCGGATGCTGCTGGAGGAACGCTTTTCTCGCTTTGCGCCAGCGGGCATCATATCCGCGAGCTTCCGCGCCGCCGCGCACGCGATCAGCAGAAAACTGAATATGCTTGGAACAGTAAACGCCCTTGTCGCACAGATTCGGACAGCCCGGATAGCGACAGGGGCGTTTTGGCGCTTTTGGCATTTTCTCACCTCACCAGTCTAAGGTCAGCAGCCCGCGATCATCATAGACGCTGCCGCCGTTCAGGTTGCGCTGCGCCCGGTCGAGCGCCATCACCAAAGCCACCACGCCGTCGATCTTTTCGGTGGACTTTTCCTTGTCAGGCTTGATGTTTCCAGCAGGATCGGTGCGTACATACACATTGTCCATACACCAGCGCAGGATGGGATGCCCATCGTGACGCAGGCTCTGTTCCAGCACAAGGCGCATCAGGTCTTTGGTCGGGTTGCTCATATCCTTGAAGCCCTGCCCGAAGGGAACCATCGTGAAGCCATCGTCCTGCAGCGCCTGCACCATCATACTGGCGTTCCATCTGTCCACGGCGATCTCCCGGATGTTGAACACCCTGCCGAGGTTGACGATGAACTGCTCGATAAAACCGTAATGCACCACATCGCCTTCTGTGGTCAGAATGATATTCTGGCGCTGCCATATATCATAGGGCACATGGTCGCGGCGCACCCGGAGCGGGATGGTTTCCTCCGGGAGCCAGAAGTACGCCAGCACTCGGTACTGCGGATCATCCGCTGTCGGCGGGAACACCAGCACCAAGGCCGTCAGGTCGCTGGTGGAGGACAAGTCCAGCCCGCCGTAGCATGGGCGGCCCAGCAGATCGTCCATGCTGTAATCGTCCCGGCAGGCATCCCACTTGTCCATGGGCATCCAGCGCACGGCGGTGTTCGTCCACTGGCACAGGTGGAACTGACGGAACTGTATCTCCTCGGCAGGGTTTTCCTTTGCCGATTCGCATCGCTGCTGGTAGTATTCCATGTCCACCGTTCGCCCAATGGACGGATTGGCCATCGCCCAGACGGCGGGATCCGTCCAATCCGCGTCCTCCGGCGCGGAGTACAACACGGGGTAGAAGGTGCTGTCATGCTTGCGGCCTTCCAGTATATCCGCGGCCTTGGCATGCTGCTCGTAGCAGATGCTGGTGCGGTCGTTGCCCGCCGTGGTAATGACAAAGTTGAGGGGCTGCTTGCGGGCCGCGCCGGAACCCTTCGTCATGACATCAAAGAGCTTTCGGTTGGGCTGGCCCAGCAGCTCGTCAAAGATGCAGGCGTGGACATTGTAGCCGTACTTGCTGGCCACATCGGAGGACAGCGCCTGATAGATGCTGCGGGTCGGCATATACACCAGTCGCTTTTGCGATTCGATGATCTTGATTCGCGCCATGAGCAGCTCCGACTGCATAACCATGTCGCGGGCCACGTCAAAGACGATGGACGCTTGGGCGCGGTCGTTGGCGCAGCCGTAGATTTCCGCGCCTTCCTCATTGTCCGCGCAGAGCATATACAGCGCAACAGCAGCGGCCAGCTCACTGTTATGGGTCGGCACCATGGACTTTCCTGCCAGATAGCAATGGCTGGGACTGTCCACCTGAATGCACTGCATAGGCACGCTTTTATCCAGCGGAACAATATCCTCCAGATAATGAAAACAGGAACGTGTCTCTTTGACGCGCTCCCGTTTGCGGCATATTTTCCTGCGGAGTTTGGATGTTGGCTGATCATCGAAGGTAGTGAAGCGTATGATATAGAGCGTTTCTCCCGTTGGTTGACCGTACCTTGTGGATGGTTTCTCGGTCATGGCATTTTTGATACCGAGACTCCAAAGTAGAACGCTAACGGATTCTGCCAATTTTTTGATGGTGCTGACGTAGACACTCTGCGCTTTTCGGCTGCTGATAGCGCCATCCGAATCCATGAGTCCCTGAAGCAAAGCCCAACGTTGCTCTTCTGATGCAAAAAGGTATTCCCTTGGAATTTCCTTGTCGCGGAATGTGGAAAGCAAAATAGGCTTCAATTCCTTATACACAACGATATAGCTGCCGCCGCATTGCTGGTGGTACTGATTATGGGGTGTATATGGGATGTTTTCTTTGATGTTATCCAAATCCTCATCCCGAATTGTGATTTCAGGCTTTGTTGCATTTCCGTTACCAAGCCAATAGCCATACAGATACGGGTCAATCGGTAAGTCAACAGGGTGCATCTGCAAAGGGTCTGTTATCGGAATGCGAATGAGAGATGCTCTGTGTTTTATCGGGTCATCTGCAAAGCGGGCACGATGCTGTATAGTTCTCCGATAAATATCCCCCGTAGTCCAAAGAACATCTTTTCGCTTTCCGTAGATGGATTGACAATTCCACAGATGTCGTTCCCCGGCTATGATAGAACTTCCATCCCGGAAGGTCAGCCTGTACGCCTGCTCTGTGTCATCCACCTCACTCTTGGCAACGACATGGCAGGGCTTGCCGTTTTCATCAAATACAAGATCGCCTACCTTGAGTGCGCCCATGGACACAAAACCATTTGGCGTAGGAATGGGTGTATCAAGCGCGAGCTGCTTTCCGTTCTTTTTGCCGATCTCGATATACGCGGTATTGAACTGTCGATAGCCATTTTCTTTGATAACGCCAAACAGGTCGCGGATGATCTGCTCCTGCCATGGGAAAAGAAAAAAGGGCTTACCCGCCCAAATGCCCTTGGTATGTTTCAGCGATTGGATGAACAGCACGGCGCGGTCTGCCCGGTTCTTATCGTAATGGGAGGTCGGCAGCATGAAGCGCGTCGGCTTATATATGAACTTATCAGCTTTCCTCGGCATCATCTGCTCCTTTCTTTGCATCTTCAACAATAATCACATCATCCAGGCTGGTGGAGGTCAGTATCTGCTCCATGGGGTCAAGCTCCTTTTTGGTTTTCTCCACCGTAAGCGCATTGGCGATGATGGCCGTGCGATTGGCTGGCGTCAGGCCAAACTCCGCCGCCAGCGATTTCACCTCGGCAAAGGCGGCTCGGGCAATGGCGATGTACGGGTTGGGGCGAATGCGCTCGCCGTCCTTATAGACCAAACCCAGCCTGCTGACCTCTTCCTCGGCTTCTTTCCATCGGGCGTATGCCTGACAATAGCCCGCGAAAGGAACGGCATCCGCGCCGGTCAGGATGCCCGCGCCGATCAGCACGGGAGCCAGCCGCCGCCATTCCTTTTTCGCTTCCGGCTCCAGCCAGTTGGGACAGCGCAGCATGGTCACCTGCGGAAGCGGCTCCAACTCATTCAGCGGACGCTTGCCGGGGTTGCCTTCCAGCTTCTTCAGGGCGGTTGGCTTGGGCTTCCGTCCCCGTTTCGCCATAGGCATCACCTCCGATCAGGACATACGCACCACCTCCGCTGGCACAAGTCAAAGGGTTATTCGTTCGCCGCCGCGATAGCTTCCTCATAGCTCAGTTCTTTTCCATCCCGCAGACAGCGGATTCGAGAAGTATCCTCATTCTCATGAAGCCTGAACCTCTCCACGATGACCGAGGCATACTTGGGGTCAAGCTCCATGGTGTAGCAGATGCGGTCGGTTTCCTCACAGGCGATGAGCGTGCTGCCCGAGCCGCCGAAGGTATCCAGCACCACGGCATTGGGCGCAGTGCTGTTCTTGATGGGATAGGCCAGCAGCGGGATGGGCTTCATGGTGGGATGCAAGCGGCTCTGCGTCGGTCGATCAAAGTTCCACACGGTGGTCTGCTTGCGGTCGGCATACCATTTGTGGTTGCCGTTGGGCAGCCAGCCATAGAGCACCGGCTCGTGCTGCCATTGGTAGGGCGAGCGGCCCAGCACCATGGTATTCTTCACCCAGATGCACACGCCCGAAATGTGAAAGCCCGCTTCCTTGAACGCTCTGCGGAAGGTCAACCCCTCCGTGTCCGCGTGGAAGATGTACGCCGACGCACCCTGCGCCAGATGCGGCACGATGTTCTGAAAAGCGTCGAGGATGAACTGATAAAACGCCGCGTCCTCCATCTTGTCGTTCTGGATTTTGAGCGCGTCCTTGGTCTTACCCACATAGTCGCAGTTGTAGGGCGGGTCGGTCAGCAGTAGATTCGCCTTTACGTCGCCCATCAGCTCGTTCAGGTCGGTTTCGCTGGTGGCATCGCCGCATACGAGATGGTGGCGGCCGAGAAACCAGTGGTCGCCGGGAAGCACAAAGGGATTCTGCGCGTCCGGGTCGATGTCGGCTTCATCGTCTTTGACATTCTTATCAAACACCTTGCTGAACAGATCGTCGATCTCGGCGGCATCAAAGCCGGTGCTGTCCAGATCGTAGTTGGCGCTTTGCAGGTTCTGCAAAAGATCGGCCAGCGCCACCGGCTCCCATTCGCCCGTGGCCTTGTTGAGCGCGATGTTGAGCGCCTTTTCGTCCTGCGGGTTTTCGATATGGACGACCACGCATTGCAGCTCTGTCGCGCCCTCGGTGGTGAGCACCTTGTAGCGCTGATGGCCGCCCACGATGTTGCCGGTAACTTCGTTCCAGATAATAGGGTCAACATACCCGAAGTCCGTCAGGCTGCGCTTGATCTTTTCATAGGCCGCGTCGCCCGGCTTCAGGTCTTTGCGGGGATTATATTTGGCAGGTTTCATTTGCGAAACCGGGATCATGCGAATGTCCATGCCGGTGTTGATTTTCGCCATCGTGATCTCCTTCCAACGGGAATCGTGACTTCAAGCCCTTTCACGGGGCTTTTTTTCATTTTGGGAAAAGCGAGTTTCTTCCATATAAGAACGGCCCCGGGCGCAACTGCATATGGGCCGAAAAAACGCCTTGAATTTTGCGAAATTTCACGCGAGAGGGGGCCGCGGTCTCCAGCCAACCGCCGCAGGGATCGGAGTCCCCCTACCCCCGGCACAGCCCCGGCGGGGCGGCTGGCCGGGCGAACACAGGCGGCTGCCGGGGCGCGGCGGGCGCGGGCTACCCCGGCGGGCGGGCTACCGGACGGCTACCCGGGCGGCGGCACGGGGCTATACGGGGCGTATACAGGGCGCGGCGGCTACTGCCGGGCGGGCTATACCGGGCGGCGGGGCTACCGGGGCGCACCAGGCGGCTACCGGGGCGCGGGCAGCTACCCCGGCGGGCGGGCGTAGGCAAAGCCAGCCTGTGCCGGGGCGGGGCTATACCGGGGCGCGGCTACCCCGGCGCGGGGCGCGTAGGCACACCCAGCCTGTGCCGGGGCGACTACCGGGCGGGGCTACCGGGGCGGCGGGCTACCCCGGCGGGCTGTGCCGGGCGGCTATCCCCGGCGGCGGGCGGGCTACCCCGGCGGAGCGTATACCGGGCGGCGCAAAAAAGTTTTTCGCCGGGCGCGGCTACCGGGGTAAAAAGGCCGCGCCCGCCTTTCACGCGCATGAGTAGAAGCGCTTTTTCCGGCGGCACGGCGAGGATACTTTTTAGACAATTTTGCCTAAAAAACGTTGTCGATTTGGTCGGGTTGCTTTTTTCGCCGCCCGGAGTGATGAATGGTCGCGCCGGGGGGACACCGCCCCGGCAGCCGCGGGCGGGAAAAGCCGCCGGGCGTAGGAGGAACCCCTATGCGCAGCCAGACCTTCGGTATCGAGCTGGAAACCACCGGCATCGGGCGGGAGCGTACCGCCCGCGCCATCGCCGCCTACTTCGGAACGATCCCGCGCCACGTCGGGCGGCACCTGGACGACTGGCACATCCCCATGCCCGACGGGCGCAAGTGGGTGGTCGAGCGCGACGGCTCGGTCACCGACCCCGCCGCCGAGGTGGTCAGCCCGGTGTGCCGCTGGGAGGACATCCCCATGGTACTCGGGGTGGCCAAGGCCATCCGGGCTGCGGGCGCGAAGGCCGACCGCTCCTGCGGTATCCACGTACACGTCGGCCTCGGGGAGCACACCCCGCAAAGCCTGCGGCGGCTGGTCAATATCGTAAACGCCAAGGAGGACTTGCTGACACAGGCGCTGGGGATCGACCCCGCCCGCCGGAGCCGCTGGTGTGCCCCGGTAAGCCCGGCCTTCCTCGCCGCCCTCAACCGCGCCAAGCCCGACACCTTCGAGCGTATGGCACAGCTTTGGTACAGGCACAGTGGCGGCAACTACCCCGACTGGCGGGACTGCGCGTCGACACACTACGACTCCAGCCGCTACCACCTGCTCAACCTCCACGCGGCCTTTTCGACCGAGCGCCCGGCGCACACCATCGAGTTCCGCGCCTTCAACGGCACACTCGACGGCGACAAGATACTGGCCTACATCCAACTGTGCCTCGCCATCAGCGCGCAGGCTTTGCACAGCAAGGCCGCCAGCCCGACCCGCCCGGTTACCGACAACCCGAAGTACGCCTTCCGGTGTTGGCTCCTGAAGCTGGGCTTCATCGGGGACGAATACAAGACCGCCCGCGAAGTCCTGATCAAGCTCCTGCCCGGTAACAGCGCATGGCGGCAGGCGAGCTGACACACCTGCCGCCGGGTTACCCCGGCACAGCTTTCAAACACACCCGCCTGACGATGCCCGGTTGGCTGCCGGGCGAAACGCCCCGTGCGTCGCGGGAAGCCGCAGGCTTCTAAATCAACACGGCACAGCCGTCAAGGAGGAATACCCGATGACTAAAAACTGCTACTGGAACAGCAACGGCCCGGCACAGGCGAAGTATGACGAAATGGAA
The DNA here is from genome assembly GCA_023404345.1 of Bacillota bacterium. Classification (GTDB taxonomy): domain Bacteria; phylum Bacillota; class Clostridia; order Christensenellales; family Aristaeellaceae; genus Limiplasma. The sequence continues at coordinate 13,748 of JAEYCB010000018.1, read as the reverse complement.
GCCGCGGGCTTCGAATACGTGCAGCGCACCTACGATACCTTTCACACCTACTACCGTTATTACAACGACGGCGACCTGCCCGGCCGGGCGCGGAGCCGCTGGGACATCACCCGGTACAAGCCCGAACCCGGCTGGACTCGGCGGGTACTGATCGATGCGGGCGAAGAGGAATTTGAGCGCCGCGTGACACAGCGGATTGAAATCGAGTACCGCCGCTTCCTGCGGGCTGGCGGCACAGCTACTAAATCTAATCCCGCCTGACGATGGCCTCCGGCACAGGCCGAAACCGGGGCAACCCGGTCGCGGGAGCCACAGGCTCCAAAATCAACGAAGGAGGACACATCATGAAACCCAAGCACATCCGCGCCTTTGAAATTGACTGCCAGCCGGGCTCCGGTCGCCAGCGTTTCCACGTCACCGACCGTGGCGATGGCACACTTCAGGTCACCAGCATCCATCCCTACGACGAGACCGAGTACCATTGGGCGATGCAGGCTTCCAAATCCTGCTGGCACATCTACCGGGACGGCAGGAAAATCAGCACACTTGCCAGCGAAAGCGGCACAGAAATCACACCTGAGATCGTCGCACAGTTCTTACTCCAGGCCGACCGGGACGCACAGCTCAAGCCGCGCCCGGCGATCTGGTAAGTACCGCATCGGCACAGCTTTCAAATCAAAACACACAGGAGGAATCACACAATGTGCATCATCTGCGTATCTAAATCCGGCGTTCGCCAGCCCACGGAGCGGGAGCTCTACACCATGTTCCAGAACAATCCCCACGGCGCGGGCTATATGGTCGCCCGCCGGGGCAGCGTCCGAATCAGCAAGGGTTACATGGACTTTGACGAGTTCCTGAATGCCCTGCAGAAGGAACGCTTCACCGAAAAGGACAGCGTGGTCTACCACTTCCGCATCAGCACACAGGCCGGGATCAGCCCGGAAATGACACACCCGTTCCCGCTTTCAAATCGGCTGCCCCGCATGGAAAAGCTGGACACCACCTGCCGAATTGGGGTGGCACACAACGGCATCATCCGGCTGACTACTGACCCGGACAACCCGCGCTACAGCGACACAGCGCTTTTCATCACGCAGTATTTGCACCTACTGATCAAGCACAGGGAAGACTTGCGGGATACCCGAATCCTGAACACCATCTGGCAGCTGGCGCAGTCCAAATTCGCCATCATGGATGGCGGCGGGTATGTGGCCACCGTCGGGGAGTTTCTGAATCGGGGCGGGCTGCTGTTCAGCAACGCCAGCTATCAGGGCTGGCACTACAGGTAAGCCCGTGCTCCGAAATAGACCACCGCCGCTCCCTCGATTGGGACGGCGGTATTTTTGTCGTTCCGGGGGCTTGCGTAAAATGCGCCCACGTTTGCCCGTGTCGCGCCGCAGGGCGCAGGCCGGGGAAATACTCGACCGCCGGGGCTAAAACCGCGACAGGCGGTAACGTGGCGCGACACGCGGGCAAGGAAACCGAGACGGAAAAAGCCGCCTCAGCGGACGGCTTGCAAATCAAGTTATGTGCTTATCGTTAATCAACCAGCAGGTCGGCGGCATATTGAGGTGTGCCGTCCTTCATGCGGAACTGAATCACCAGTGTGCCATCGGCCACGGCGTACCGGCACTCAAACGGCTCAAACCACAGCGTGGTCAGGCCGGGGCATTGCTCGTAGGCATCCAGCCGGTGTGCTTCCCAATCGGTATCGGCACCCGGAGCCCGGGTGGCGGGCTGCGCCAGCCACAGCTGGTACAGATCCTTCAGGTAGGAAATCTGTGTTTCCTCAATCCGCTTGAGCGCCTGTGCGCCGGGGATCGCTTTGAAATCTTCTCCGGCGTGGGTGTCCATACAGGCCCAATGTGCCAGCGGCATGGGCGCGCCCATGAAGGCCATCTTCGCTTCGTCCAGCCCGCACAGGTCGCAAATCATGATGTCGTACTGGCGGCTCAGCGCATTGGTATGCAGGCGGGGCTTCATACTGTTCTCGCCGCAGCGCGGACAGTGGGTGAAATCACCCGCCTCCTGTGCCGCTTTGATCTGTGTCATGCGCTCCTGAATCGTCTTAACCCTTCTCATGGTCGCTGCCCTCCTCGTGTGCTTCTTCGTGTGCTTCGGAATCAAACTCCCGCCGCTGCCTGCGCAGCTCGGCGTACTTGGCCTTGTGCGCGTCCATCTTGTCCGTGGTGCGGAAGGCGGCGTAGCCGTGCAGGTGATTCAGCAATACGCTCCGCAGCTCCTTGTGTTCCGCGCCGCCCAGCCCCAGCTGCAGGAGGAAGCCCCGGCAAAAGTACTTCATCTCGGTGTCCTCCGGCTCAATCAGGGTCGTGTTCACGCGGGTGGCCGCCTTGGCCTTCTCGGCAATGGCCAGCAGGAGCTTGGCGTAGTGCTGCCAGTAAGTGGGGTGCTCCTCGTTGTAGGGGAAGGCAATCGAAATCCGACCGGCATCCAAATCGATGCCCTTGATGAAACGCTGTTCGATGCCCTCGCGCAGAATGCGCTCCAAAAGCTCCATGTTGTCAATGTCCGGGCTTTGCAGGGTATTGATGACCTCGTGCGCGATTTCGATGTCCTCGCTGTGCACCATCTCGCAAATCAGCCGCTGCCTTGCGTACAGCATGCGGATGAGGTTGGAAAGGCTCTGCGGCGTGAACTCCGTCAGGCAAAGGCTCACGCAGGTGTGCGTGATCGGCTGCTCGATGGTAATCGGCTGCTCGGCTGGCGCTTTGTAATCTTCGTCGGTTACCGTAGTCTCGGCGTCCACCGGCTGTTCCTCAGCAGGCTGTTCGTCCGTCGCCGGTTCCTCGCTGATCGTGTTCTCTGAGAAAAGCGGCTCCTGAATGTAGCCGTTCTCCAGCAGCCACCCGGCGGCGGCTTCCAAATCAGTGCGTTCGCCGGTGATGCTGCCGTCGCACTCTACCTGCAGGCTGCCTACGCGGTAAGCGTAGGTCGGAGTGCGCAGGTATTCGGCAGTCGTTCCCAAATGCGCGGCCAGCGCGTGCGCCATCGCCTTGCGGTCGGTGCAAATCGTTTTGATGTTCATGGGTTTCCTCCTGAATTCGTTATTCGCCTTCGCGTGACGACATTAACGCTCTGAAGGCCATGAAAGTCAAGCGGATGGCGGCACACATCCGGGTTTATTTTTCAGAACGTGTGCAAGCCCGCGAATCGCCCCGTCTACGTCCCCGGCCAGCGCCTGTCCACGAAGCGACAGCAGCGTGTGCCGTGGCAAGTACGTGCGGTACGCTTTCAAATGCCTCAGGAATTGTTCCTTCGTCATGTGCTCCTCCCAAAGAGAAAAGCCCCACGGTGCGGTTGCCCTGTGGAGCCTTACAAGTCTGTTGCTTCAATGGTATAGTACCAAATTTATGACCATGCCCGCAACTGCCCTTTAGTGTCCTCAACTGCCCAATTTGTGATTCTGTTGAAATTCCGGGTTTCTCAGCACAGCTTCTACTTTCAAGAGAGCTTTGCCGTGCACCTTGTAGACGGTGCGGATGTGCATGTGCATCACCTCGGCGATTTCCTCCCATGTACGGAAGCACAGATATCGCAGCTCCAGCAGCAGCTGGCAGTCGCTATCGTGAATCTGTTCCAGCACACTGCTGACTTCACGTTTGAGATCAACAAGGCGGTCAATGGCGGCGTTCAACGATTCTTCCTCTTCCATGAGACGAATGATCCCATCTTCCATGGAGGTGACGTTGCGGGTATGGGACACCACCTCGCCATCCAGAGAGGCTGTGATCTTCTGGGTTATGGAGCGCAACCGGGACACACGATCCAGCTTGACATTGATGCGCTGATCAAGGTTTTTTGCCTGATTGAGATATTCCTTCGCAGTCATATTCACACCTCCTGATACGCCCATCCCTCGCATGAGCGAGTGCTGGGTACACTTCGCCGATTCTCAGGAATCGGCTCGTTAGTCGGGCATGCGCCCTCCCTAAACTGTGCTTTGACGGCATCCATCAGCGCCGTCTGGGTCGTGTCCTTTCGTTCAAGGGCGGCGAGGATCTGTTCGTCAATCGTCTCCTCGGTTACGATGTGGTGGATCACCACGGTATCAGCTTTCTGGCCCTGCCGCCACAGCCGGGCGTTGGTCTGTTGATACAGTTCCAGCGACCACGTCAGCCCAAACCACACCAGCGTATTCCCGCCCGCCTGTAAATTCAGGCCGTGCCCAGCAGACGCAGGGTGGATGCAGGCCACGGGAATCCTGCCGCTGTTCCAGTCGGCGATGTCCCGGCTGCCGCGGATTTCCCGGACGGTGAAACGCTCCTGAATCCGGGCCAGGTCGTGTTTGAACCAATAGGCTACCAGCACCGGCTGACCGTTGGCGGCTTCAATGATGTCCTCCAGCGCATCCAGCTTGCGGTCGTGGAAGAACAGCGCGTTGTGGTCAGCGTCATAGATGCCGCCGTTGGCCAGCTGGCACAGCTTGCCCGACAGGGACGCGGCATTCGCGGCGTCGATCTCCGCGCCGCGCAAGGAGGTGATCAGCTCGCGCTTCAGTTCGTCGTAGGTCTCGCGCTCTGCCTTTGACAGCCTGACCGGCACACGGTTTGAAATGTAGGCGGGCATCTGCAGGAAGTCTGCGCTCTTCATGCTGATGGTGATGTCGGAAATGCGACGGTAGATCTCGTCCTCCGCGCCGGGCTTGGGCTTCCACGAGAACACCTGCTGTGCGCTGCGCCGGTCGGGCACGAAGAACGCTTCCCGGTAGTGGGTGATGAAGCGTCCCAGCCGTGCGCCCATATCCAGCAGCCGAAACTCTGCCCACAAATCCATCAGGCCGTTGCTGGAGGGTGTGCCGGTCAGTCCCACAATGCGGGACACCTTTGGGCGCATCTTCATCAGCGCACGGAAGCGCTTGGCCTGATAGCTCTTGAAGGAGGACAGCTCGTCAATCACCACCATATCGTATCGGAACGGCAGGCCGCTCTGCTCGATCAGCCACTGCACATTTTCCCGGTTGATGATGTGGATCAGCACATCCTTTTTCAGCGCCGCGATGCGCTCCGCTTCCGTGCCTACAGCAACCGAATAGGTCAGCCCTTGCAGGTGATCCCACTTCTGAATCTCTGCAGGCCATGTGTCCCGCGCTACCCGCAGGGGCGCGATGACCAGCACCCGGCTCACCTCGAAGCGTTCCAGCGCCAGCTCCTGAATGGCCGTCAGCGTAATCACACTTTTCCCTAAACCCATCTGGAGGAGGACTGCAGCCACGGGATGCTCCACGATGAAGCGGGTTGCGTATTCCTGGTAATCATGGGGCTGATATTTCATCCAGCACCCCTCCGATCTGATCTGTGTTGTCGATGACGTAAACCTTGAAGCCCAACCGTTCCAGTTGTGCCTTGCGCCGAAGCTGAAGCGGGCGCGGTTTTTCGCCGGGAGCTTTCAACTCCACAAAGGCGATGTGTCCTCTGGGCAGGAGGATGATGCGGTCTGGCACACCATCCCAGCCGGGGCTGACCCACTTGGGGCACAGACCACCGAGCTTTTGAATTGCCCACACCAATCTTCGCTCTATATCTCGTTCTCGCATAACGTACTCCTTGTATTTTCTGCGGCGCTTCAGGCATCCGCAGCTGTCGGTCAAGGCAAGTTGTGACGGAGAATCAGGTAAGGGGATTTATTCCCTTACCCGATTCCCATCACTGCTTGACTCCCTTTGTCGCAAACTTGCATTTCTTTTATAAGCCCTTTCTCGTGCAAACTTGCATTTGCATAGGGTGGTTTTCCTTTGCGTGCAAGTTTGCGGTTTTGGCACATATAGGGCAATTTTCCCTTTCAGTGCGTGCCTGTTCGCGGTCATGGCTGTGGCTCAGAAAACGGCGGACGCTCTTGCACAACCCCTCGATACACCATGTAGTCGCTCTCAAATTCCTTGAGATACCTTCGCATGGTGTCCTGCGAAACATCCGCCAGCTCTGCCAGCACCTTGATGGTGACCGGCTCGCTCTTCGGGGCGGCATCAAAGGCTTCATCCAGCTTGCGCTTTCTGGCTTCCGGGCTTGTCCGTTTCGGGCTGCCGTCCAGATTTGCCAATGGGCTTCCTTCCGGACGGTATGCCGCCAGCACACCCTCTGTGTCCAGCGGATGCAGCGGATAGTCAAAGAAGAAATTAACCGGGGTGATCGGCGGGAACTCGCGCAGGGATGCTTCCAGCCGCCATGCCGACCGGGTTGTATCGAACTGTTCGATCTCCACCACGGTGCCGTCCTCGGTTTCGGTTTCCGCTTCCTTGAACAGCGGCTTTTTCAGCTCAATGATGTCCAGCTGCGCGTCGGGATCGCGGGCAAACACACCGCTGCCGCTGGCGCGGTCAATGGCTTTTTTCCCGCCCTGCGCACCCTTGGAATGGTGATGGCAGTAGATCGCCGACGCGCCCATCTCCGTGCAGATCTTGTCAAACTGATTGCAAAACGCGCCCATATCGCTGGCGTTGTTTTCGTCGCCCGTGATGACCTTGTAAATCGGGTCGATGATGACGGCGGCGAACTTCTCGTCCTTCATGCGTTTGACAAGGATGGGAACCAGTTTGTCCAGCGGAAGGGCATGGCCGCGCAGGTTCCAAATCACGATGTTCTCTGTATGTGGCGGGGTAAAGTCCAATTTCCCATAGATCGTGATGAAGCGGTCGATGCAGCTGGCCGGATCAATTTCCAGATTGACATACAGCACCTTGCCCTGTACGCAGGAAAAGCCCAGCCACGATCTGCCTTCAGCAATGGCAATGGCCAGCTCGATCAGCAGAAAGCTCTTGCCTGCCTTGCTGGGGCCGGCAATGAGCATTTTGTGCCCACGGCGCAGGATGCCGCGTATCAGCTCGGGCGGTTTTTGCGGTGGAATCTCAATGTCGCTTAAGCAAATCGGTTCAGGCAGGAGCGCCAGTTCCTCCGCGTACTCCAGCCATTCGCTCCATGTGTGCTTGCCGATGTTGGTGGCGATCAGCTCCTGCGTCACACCGTTGCGGGGTATGCCCGGCATGCGGCTCAGGCGCGAAGGGTTTTTGTTGGCGCTGTCCACCGGGAAGCCGTGCTGTTCCAGAAAACGAAACAGGTAATTGACGCGGCTGCGATACTCCTGTTCATTGGGCGCGTCGATGCGCACAATGGCGTGGACGCTTTTGCCCGCTGAATCTACAAGGCAGGCGATGGGCAGTTCATACTTGCGATAGAAGCGCTCCTGCTCCGTCTTGGACAGTGTGTCCGATTCGATCAGCACATGGCGATAGGCGGTCACGTTGCGGTCGGACTGGCCTTTTCCGTCCAGCGGGTTGAGCCTGATCCACGCGCCGCAGTCAGCGCGGTACGGCCCGATCACCTCGCCGATATCCGCGGCCTCGCGCAGCTGTTCAATAAAACTGGAGGCTTGCAGCGCGAGGTTGGAATTGATGGGCTTGAGCTTGCCGTGGTTGTCTGGCTTGACCTGCGTCGCAAAGCCGACGATGTCCTCGGGCTGGAACATCACTTCCAGATAGCGGATGAGCATCTCGGTGGGCGTGAAATCCTGTTCCTCCGCGAAATCGGTGAAAGCCGATACCCAGCCGTTCTTTCTCGCCATGGCGCGGATGGTGCGCAGGGTGATGGGATGCTCGGAACCTTTGAAGGTCATCCAGCGGCGATAGCAGTCGCCGTCGATATAGCGGGTATCGTCCCGTGACCACTCGTCCCATACGGCACACTCGTATCCGGCGTCTTTGAGCGCCATGCCGATGCCCAGCCACTCCGCGTAGGAACAGGTTTTCACAGGAATACAGCCCAAGGCTGACAAAATCTCATCCATGACAAACCTCCTCCATATCCTCGGTGAAGTATCGAGTCGGCATGCCCTTGCTTTCGGCCTTGGCAATCTCCTGTGCCATGCCGGAGGAAACGCGGGAGCCGAACACCCAAAGCTCCGCGCACTTGCTCACCAGCACCAGTCCGATGAACAGCCCCAGCTCCCGTTCATCCTTTTGTGTCTCATCCAAAAACTGCGGATAGAGCAGGTGCGGCGTGATGGGAATACAACCTTGTTCAATGGCAAAGCGGCTGTACTTTCGCGCCCGCTCCGTGTTGCCGGGAACATCACCGACATAGGGGCTGCAAATATAAACCACCGGCCTGAATTGGCGCACGGCCAGGGGGTGTGCCTTCTCATAACGCTCCCGTTCCACGTTGGTCAATGCTTCATAGGTCGTTGGGTCAAGATAACCCTCATGGTTACGAATACTGATGCCCATTATTATCACTCCAATCTGCGCTGGGAGGGCGGCACAGGATCGCGCCGCCCTCCGCAGCCGCCGGGGTCATCGTTCCATCGTGGGCAGAATGCCGTGTTCCTTGAGCAGGCTGTAGATGAACAGCCGCCCCTTCTGCGTCCAATAGGTGTGAACATGGGGATGAAGATCGCCGTCGCTTCCGGGCGTGACCACGGTTTTCGTGGAGGTATATCCCTTGTCGGCGTACTTCTGATAGAGCATCCAAATCTTATCGCCCTGCTTGAATTGCACACCCAGCTCGTGAAGCTGTCGATTCATGCGCTTTGCGCTCCAGCCGTAATCCTTGGCGATGACCGAGATAGCTACCAGATCCCTGCAATTCAGCACCACATCGTAGTAGCTCGCCTTGGGTTGAAGCTCCAGCAGCTGTTGGCTTTGCACAGCGATGGTGTTCTGCAGAGCCGCTGCCTTTGCACGTTCTTCCTTCAGAGCGGTCAGGGCGCGAATGGCAATGTCGGGGTCAGAGAGAATGTCATCGATGGCATACAGGCCATGCCTGCGGATGGAGGGGAGCACCTCGGCGGTTACCCAGCGCTTGAAGCGCTTGGCTGATTCCAGCTTGCTGCCGAGGATCAGGGAGTAGAGACCGGATTCGTTGATCACGGTCATGCCCCTGTTCGGGATGTCAAAGGTCGCGTTTTCCGACCTTTGGATTACCGTGCGATCCTCTTCATCCACATGGTTAGAAATGGCATCCTTGGTGTTGCTGTACCCAAGAATCTCCGCCACATCCTTACCGACAAAGTAGGGCTCGCCGCCAATGGCTACCGTGCGAACAGAGCCGAATTCCTGATTCGTGTAAATCTGCATCTCACACATTTCAATCATCCCCTTCAATACGGTGTGCTCTCTTCCAGTGCTTGCGGCTGCACACTTCACAGCACACAGATACGCCGTACAGATCAAGCTGACCGCCTTCGTCAACCATGTCGTTCAGGTCAATCTGGACTTCTGCGCCACACTCCGGGCAACGGGTGAACACGTTTTCATCGGTAATATCCACCTCCATGACCGTCTCAGGGTCTAACCGGGTTTTCACATAGAACATTGACTGTTCCTCACTTTCCGCATGGGCTTTTTGCCCCTGCGCCCTAACTGGTAAAAAACCGCCGTTTTGAACACGGCGGCTGAGAAATGATCAATCTTTTTTATAAAATGGCGTGGTATATCCATCCGCACGAAGCTGCAGTCCCTGTGCCCATGGCGGTGTTCTGCCCATCTGTTCGCAGACTGCTTCCAGCGACATGCTTGGATCGGCTTCGATAATCAGCTCATCGTGGACATGCGCTACGATAGAACAATGGCTCAGCGTCCGCATGGCGTAGCACAGGATGTCGCGGCTGATGGCCTGCACGATGTTTTCCACAAATTTCGGGCCATAGCTTTCCTGTCGCGTCCATTGCTTGGCGCTGTTCGTGCCCATATAGGTGGCGGCAGGGCTTCCGAATTGATTCTCTCCGATGCGCGGCTTGACATAGGCCAGCTGCCGCCCGGAGGGGAGCGTGATAAACAGCATCCCCGACTGGCAGGAGAAGCGGATGCCGTGTGTCTGCGTGGTGGTTTTCTTTCGGATCGCCGTCATGACAGCTTCGTCCACTTCCCACCACAGCTTGACGATCATGGGATTGGCAGAGCGCCATGCGTCCACCAGTGGTTTCAGTTCTTCCTCCTGCAAGCCCATCTCGATTGCGCCCATGGCCTTGAGCGCACCCACCGAACCTCCGTAGCCCAGCGCGAGTTCAGCAATTTTGCCTTTCTGGCGCAGGTGACCATTGATACCATGCTTTTCGACAGGCACACCGAACATCTGGGACGCGCTGGCGCAATAGATGTCTTTCCCTTCGGCGAATACCTGTTGCCGCCACTGCTCACCGGCAAGCCACGCGATCACGCGGGCTTCAATCGCGCTGAAGTCGGCTACAAAGAAGGTGCTGCCCGGCGAGGGCACAAAGGCCGTGCGGATGAGCTGGGAGAGCACATCCGGTGTGGAGTCATAGAGCGTGCGCACGGAATCGTAGTCCCCGGCACGGACAAGGTTTCGCGCCTGTTCCAGATCGGGCATTTTGTTCTGAGGCAGGTTTTGCAATTGTATGTTTCTGCCTGCCCATCGCCCGGTTCGTGCGCCATAGAACTGAAAGCATCCGCGCACACGTCCGTCTGCGCACACGGCATTTTCCATGGCCTGATACTTTTTCACGGAGGATTTCGCCAGATGCTGGCGCAGCACAAGCACAGATTTCAGCGGCTCCGGAGCGGTCTTGAGCAACTCCGTCACCTGCTTTTTGCCCAGTGTGTCCGTCTCCAAACCGTTGGCTGCCAGCCAGTTTTTCATCTGCTGCACGGAGTTGGGGTTTTCCAGCATAGTCAGTTCCTGCAGCTTGGCGGTCAGTTCTTCGCGGGACTGCGCATCGATGGCGATGGCATTGCGCACCAGCGTCATATCAACCGCGATGCCCCGGTCGTTGATCCGCTGGTCAAGGTGATACTGCGCCCACACCTCATCGGGCACGGGAAATTTACGCAGCCGTTCCTGAATGCCCATCTCGGTTTCCACGTCGCGCAGGTTGTAGGCTTTGAAGGTCGCCCATTTGTCCGGGGCATCGCTGGGCAGATGCCTTGTTCCATCCTTGCCGGGAACACAAAAATACTTGATAAGCTCTTTGCCTTCGGTGAGCTTCTGCTTATCCAGCCCCAGCGCCATTCCGGCATCTTTCAGGGACAGGGGCAAACCGAGATATGCTGCCCACACCATGGTGCAGTACCAGCCCGCTGGGTCGAGATAGCCCATGCAGGGATCACCCGGAATGGAGTAATAGTCATTCTCCAAGGGATAACCATGGCGGCGTAGCCATTCGGACAGGCATACGCGCTCAAAGTTCGCGTTGAAAGCCCACTTGTGTACGCGCTCATCCGAAAGAGCAGCAATCACTTCAGGTGGGATCTGTTCTCCTTGAGCCAAATCGACCACCTGAACTTCGCCGCCGTCCACGCTGTAGCCAAGCAACAGGATGTCAAAATCCGGGCTTTCCACATAGCGATAAGCGGAGGATTTCCCGAGGTCGACGCTGCTGTACGTTTCCAAATCCAAAGAGAGTGTGTTCATGTTCATACTTCCTCCTATAAAATCGGGGCAGCGATGATGCACCGCCGCCCCGCAGGTTTGTTCCATGATTACGAGAGGAAATCTTCCTCGTCCTCATCGGCAAAGTCGCTCTCAGCGGAAGCCCTGCCGCCCAGCGGCTCACCGTCGCGGATCTTCTGCAGGTTATTCAGCCCGCAGGCGATACCGCGATTGCCGTTGGAATTGAAGGCGTAGAAGGAAATACTGGCGCGGCCATACACGCCGGAGTAGACCTCGCTGCGGGTCAGGATGGGATTGCATTCCGCATCCACCACGCCCGGCGCGGTGCCGGAGTTGGCGTTGATAAAGTAGGCGTTCTGATACGCTGCATCATCCGGGCGCTCCGTATCGCCGTCACGCAGGGGATTCTTGATGGCCACCAGCGGGGGCACGGTCTTGCCATTGCCGCGCAGCTTGCTCTCGCCGTCATGGTAGGCGGCCTCGATGGCGGCCTTGATCTTCTGAACGGTGACGGTGTCGGTCTTGGGGATGATCAGGGAAACGGAGAATTTGGGTGCGCCGCCGTTGATAGACTTGGCATCCCAGACGTTGCAGTAGCTCCAGCGGGTGTCCTTGCCGGTGATGACCTTGGTCGGATTCATGTTCTTAGCCATAAGAATATCCTCTCTTTCATTCGTTGGCGAAGTCGCTCTTCGCGTTTGTCATTTCGGGTCGCTTGTCGCTTGCCGGTACGAGGGTGGGTTTGCCCTGCGGACGTTCTATCCAATCGGCGAGCAGGTCGGCAAACTGCTTCTTGCCCAGCAGCTTTTCCATGGCGGTGATGCCGAGCAGTTTGCGCTCATAGGGATCGTGGCCTGCACCGATCACGGCCTGTGCTACGGCAACTTCATCGGTGTAGCGGCGGTTTGCCCGTCCTTCCACCAGCTTCCAGCCGTCAAAGTGTGTGCCTGACAGTGCGGCGGCCAGGGCGTATTCCCGGATGTCCGCCGCCCAGCTGGTCAGGTCATCCAGTTGTTCGAGAATAACGGAGATTTCCTCATTCGACAGCGTGGGCGGCAGTTTGAAATCGTGCTGTGCCAGCGCGAGGTTGGCCTCGGCGCGTTTTCGGCAGGTGGTGCGCAGCTTGCAGAATCGGCACCAGCTTCCGGCCTTCGTTTCTCCTTCACCCTTATAGGCCAGCTCGGCGACGGGGCGCAGGATGTTCTCTGCCCAATCCAGCAATTCAGCTTTGGTAAGGGTGTCCGTGCTGATGTTGGAGAGCCGGGGCTGATAGATGGTCATGACCACCGTTTCGATGTCGTACAGCTCGCCGAACATATCCAAAGCGCCCAACGCGTACAGCCGCATCTGACTGTTGCCCTCTGCCGAGACAGGAACGCCCGTCCCGTACTTAAAATCCGTGATGAGCAGCGTGCCGTCCGCAACGATGACCGCGTCGCCCGTACCAAAGCCGTCCTGTACCCAGCGAGAGAAGTTCAGCCGCTGCTCTACCATAACAATGGGGTCTGCGCAGGTACGCTTGATTTCCTCCAACTGCTCCAGCACGAATGCCACATAGCCGGTCGCGGCATCCTCCATGGCGCTGTCGTAGTATTGCAGGCCGCCGGGGCTGTCCAGCGGATTTTCCGCTTCCATGCCCAGCGCCTGACGGAGCTTGTACTCGCACAGCGCGTGGGCTTCACTGCCCTCAGCGGCATAGACGCTGCCATTGTCGGGGATGCGTTCGGTCAGCCTGACCGACGGCGGGCAGTTCATCCAGCGGTGGCTGGAGGAAGCGGAGAGAACTGCATGATTAGCCATCCGCGTCCACCTCGGTTCCGATGGCCTGCGCTTCCAGCATCAGGTCGGAATAGTCAGCGGGCTTCACAGCGGAAAGTTGTGTCGCTCCGTACTTCCTGAGCAGGGCACGCACCTGTGCGCCGTAGCCTTCAGCGGTCTTGGCAGCAAGAATCGTGTGCACCTGCTCTTTCGTGATGGGCTTTGCTGCAGGCAAATCGTCGGTTTTCTCTGACTCCTGCGCGTTCAGCAATTCACGGATGGACTGCACAGCCGCCAGCGTGGCTTTGGCATGCGCGGACAATTCGATAAGGGCAGAGTCCAACTCGCTCATTTTGGACATCTTCGGTGTCTCCTCTCTGTGTTGTCGGTTCGTTCAACTGCGCAAGACTCTGGGCAATGCGCTGGGACAGCAGCGAAAACGCCAGCAGCGTATCAATCAGTTCCTCGCGTACTTCGTGGGTGCAGATGGTTTTCAGCATGACTCTAAGGCAACACCGCATAAATGGCAGGATTCACATAGGCGGACATGCATTTTGTGAAAATCAACAGGATGCCCCATACTTATGCTCGCAGGGGCGCACTGATTCAAGCTGCCAGGCAGGGCCTGTC
>JAEYCB010000062.1 GCA_023404345.1 Bacillota bacterium | reverse complement strand
GCGATGAATCTCAAGAAACTCGCCCTCCACAAGTGGCGACCTTTTCTGCTTTTCTGCTTTTCTACCTTCACCTACTACAAGAAGCCACTTTGTGCCGAAGCAAAGTGGCTTCTTTGACTGGCTGAAGCGGCATGGTATATACCATGCCGCTTCTTCACGCGCATATGTCGCGTCAGGATCAGAACCACAGTGCCTGCTCGTTGCGGAATTTTGGCTCAGGGCCATTTTCATACGGGTTATAGTTAGCGGTATTACAGCCAAATTCCTGCAAAAAGCAGATTTTTTCCTCGCCATTCCAGCGCACCAGCGAAATGCCGTCAAACGCCTGTACCGTCCCATCATTCATCTCTGCCCGAAAGCGCCACTCCACCGCCGTAGCATCCTGCTTGTGAAAAAATTGCAGGATGGTCCACTCCGCCACTTTTCCGCGGGTGTTCCACTCCTCAAACCAATGTGTAATCTGACGGCTGCCCTGATACGCCGGGCCCCAGCTTTCGATGTAGTGCGCGTCCGGCGAAAAAAGCTCAGCAATGCCCAGGTCTCTGCGCAGCAGCCACATATCAAACCATTGACGAATGGCCGCCTCACGTTGTTCTTCAGTCATCGTGAAGCCCCCTTTATCTTAAACAAACGAAAAACAGAACACCGCGTTTCTGGCGCGCTGTTCTGTTCTCTGCTTTACCGCTGACATCACGCCTGAGCGGGAGCGCCCACGGGGCAGGTGCCGGCGCAAGCGCCGCACTCGATGCACTTGTCCGCATCGATCACGTACTTGCCGTCGCCTTCGGAAATCGCGTCGACGGGGCATTCAGCCTGGCAGGCGCCGCAGCTGATGCAATCATCAGAAATCTGGTATGCCATGGTTTCACCTCCCGGTATCACAATGGCGGCGGCCGTGAAAGCGGCCATCGCTCGCACACATCATATCACGAATGGGGGTTGATTGCAAGTATTTGTTACATCCCCAAAATGCCTTATTCCTTTTGCTGCGCGGCTTTCAGCGCATCTTCCACCGCCTTGAGCCAGTCGCCTGCACCCTCATCCGTCGTCCGCTCCTCCTCAACCTCTGGCGGCAGCTCGTCCGCCTCCTCAGGCATCACGGGCGCAGGCCCCGAAGGATCGGTAGCAAGAGGTGCACGGTTCTGACGGCCCCGCCGGCCCTGTCCACGCGCAGCACGTCCGCCTTCCTGGCTCTTTCCCTCAGAGGAACGGTTTTCCGCGGTGGGCTGTGGCGCAGGCTTGGACCACTTGATTTCCTCCAGCGGGTAGGTTTTGAACTCCACCGAATCGCCCTTGTTCAAGCGTACGGTAAGCGTTTCTTTGAGCACGTTGATATCCGTTACCGTACCCACACCATCCGGGGTTTCCACTTCCTTACCAGTCTTGGGCATACGCTTGCGAGTGCTTTCATAGTGGTCCTGCTCAAATTTCAGGCAGCACATCAGCCTGCCACACACGCCGGAAATCTTGGTTGGGTTAAGCGACAGGTTCTGTTCCTTGGCCATCTTAATGCTCACAGGCTGAAAATCACCCAGGAAGGACCCACAGCAAATCGGCCTGCCGCACGGTCCCAGCCCGCCAAGCATCTTTGCCTCGTCTCTCACGCCAATCTGACGCAGTTCAATGCGGGTATGAAACACGGAGGCCAGGTCTTTTACCAGCGAACGGAAATCTACCCGGCCATTTGCCGTAAAGTAAAAAAGGATTTTCGCATTATCAAACGTCTGCTCCACGCCCACCAGCTTCATATCGAGCTTATGCTCCTCGATTTTATGCTGGCAGATGCGGTAAGCTTCCTTCTCAAACAGCTCGTTTTCAGCGGCGTGCTGTGCATCGGCCTCTGTGGCAATGCGTAACACCTGCTTAAGCGGCGAAGCAATCAGCTCGTCATCCACCTGCCGCACGCCGGTGATCACCTGCCCATATTCGATGCCGCGTGCGGTTTCTACCACCACGTAGCTGCCCGCCGCGGGCCATAGCTTGCCCGGATCAAAATAATATAGCTTTCCTGCGTTTTTAAATCTTACGCCAACGACTGTCGCCATTTGGTATGCTCCTCCAATAGCCTCATCATAAGGTGATCGATGTTGGACTGCCAATTGACCTGCCCGGCCTTGAGCCGCCGTGCATTCATCACGGCAGTGAGCAGCGCGTTGAGATCACTCGCTGGCGCGCGCTCTGCTGCCGTGCGCCACAGGGTGGGATATTCCTTCAGCGCCTGCGCGTCCAAACGGCCCGTCCGTACCAACAGCGCCTGATAAATGGCCTGTTCCAGCGCGACAAGGTACGCATCTGCGTCTTCTCGGCCTTCCTTCAGTCGCGTACTTAACCCCACAGACTCTGCATCGGTGGAAATGGACAAGGCGGCGGTCACAAATTCCTGCGCTCCTCCGTCGACTCCTTCGTTAAGCAGGCTCAACGCCTGGCCGATATTCCCTGCGCTACGCGGCAGTACGGCAGTCACACGGTCCGCTGCATAGCCAGCCCGTAAAAGCGCCTCCTTAAGCTGTTCATCCGGCCAGGGAGAGAGCTTCACGCGCACGCACCGCGATGCAATGGTACCCAGCGTAGCTGTCAACTCATGCGTCATTAGCAGATAGACCACCCGGGCCACCGGTTCCTCCAGGGACTTGAGCAGCGCGTTCTGCGCCTGAGGGGTCATCTTCTCCACAGGCTCGATCAATACCACGCGCCAGCCATCCCCAAAAGCGTGCTGCCCGCTCTTTTGAATCACCTCACGCACGCGATCTACGCCGATTTGCTTGCCATCATCGGCAAAAAGGGTAATCACGTCGGGTTCATTTCCATCCAGAACGCGCCGGCAGGCTTCGCAATGTCCGCAAGGTTTCTTTTCGGAAGTGCAAAACAGGGCGCTGGCCAGCGTCCTGGCAAGGGTCCGCTTGCCCAGGCCGCGCGCGCCCGTCAGCAAATATGCATGCACCATTTGCCGGTGGATAAACTGGTTTGCCACCACGCCGACGCCCGCATTCAGTCCCTTTTGCAAGGGATAGGCGGGAGACGGCGTGTTGGGTGCGATCTGTGTCAATGCGATTCCTTTCCTGGGGTTACAGCTTGATAAACTGATCCACCGTGAGCACGAAGATGGTAGCTCCACCCACGACCACTTCGATGGGATACGGCGTGTAGGAGCCCGGCATACCCACCATGGATGCAGGCGACAGCGCAATCTGCTTGCGGCTCTTGCACACCTTTTCAATCACTTCCATCGCTGCCTGGAAGCGGTCATCGTCCACACCCACTAGCAGCGTGGTGTTGCCCGCACGCAGGAAACCGCCAGTAGTAGCCAGCTTGGTAACGCCAAAGCCATCATTCATCAGTTGGCTGATCAAGCGGGAAGCGTCCTCGTCCTGTACGATAGCGATGATCAATTTCATACGGCTATCCCTCCCCATCGGTCTTTGAGTTCCGCCTTTAGTATACAACAAAAGCGACGTTTTCGCAACAGGAGCCTTTTGATATGCACAAAGTCCCCATCTTCCACATTCGAACGCAGAAACTCGAATTGCTAAATAAAGTCAGTTCCTCCGCTCTTTTGATCAATAGTCTAAGCCCCCGCCTCCTCAGTAGAAGGCAGGGGCTGTCTGTTATCTTGTGTTTACTTGCGGGTAGGCCTGCGCAGGAAGGCAGGCACGCCCAGATCGTCGCGCTCCACAGAAGCGGGCTGCGGGGCGGGTTCAGGCTGCTGCGTCTTGGCATCCGGCTGCTGAGGCTGCTGCATGCCGCCCTGGTACTGCTGGCCGTATTCCATCTGCGGCATAGCAGGCTGCTGGGACTGCTGCATACCGCCCTGATACTGCATGCCGGGCTGTCCCATACCGTAGTCCATCTGGCCATAAGGCTGCTGGGGCTGATAGCCCTGCCCGAAACCGGACTGGTACATCTGGCTGCCCTGCACCATCTGCGGCATAGCCGCGGGGGTGGGAATGCTGCTGCCGCCCATATAGCCGCCGAAGCTGCTGCCACGGTCCTCATCCATGGGTATGTTGAAGCTCATGTCCTCATAGGAGGGAGTGGGATAATCCTGCTGCACCAGCGGAGTGCCGCGCAGGCTGCCCGCGTCATAAGCCGCGCCGCCACCGGAGAAGCTGCGCGTCCAGTCGCGGTCCGAGCCGGTCTTTTTCTTGGCATCCTCCTTCTTGGGGAAGGGAGTCTTTTCAAAACCAGTTGCGATAACGGTGATGCGCACTTCGTCGTCCATGTTCTCGTCGATACCGGCGCCGAAGATGATGTTGGCCTCGCTATCGGCAGCCTGCATAACCAGATTGGCGGCTTCGTTGATATCGATGATGCTCATGTCCTCGCCGCCGGTGATGTTGATCAGCACCGCGCGCGCACCGTCGATATTGGTCTCCAGCAACGGGCTCTGGATGGCGTTCTTGGCCGCCTCCACCATGCGGTTTTCGCCCTTGCCGGTGCCGATGCCCATATGGGCCAGACCGCCGGACTCCATAACGGTTTTCACGTCGGCAAAGTCCAGATTGATCAGAGCAGGCACAGCAATCAGGTCGCTGATGCCCTGAATGCCCTGACGGAGCACGTCATCGGCGATGCGGAAAGCTTCCAGCATGGACGTGCCCTTGGTAACCACCTGCAGGAGGCGGTCGTTGGGAATCACAACCAGCGTATCCACGCGCTGCTTGAGGTCGATCACGCCCATTTCGGCGTTTTTCATACGCTGCTTGCCCTCAAAAGCAAAGGGCTTGGTGACCACCGCAATGGTCAGGCAGTTGAGGTCACGGGCGATCTCGGCCACGATGGGAGCCGCGCCGGTGCCGGTGCCGCCGCCCATACCGGCAGTAACGAACACCAGGTCCGCGCCCTTGAGCGCCTGGGCAATCTCCTCGCGGCTTTCCTCAGCCGCGCGGCGGCCCACGTCGGGCACTGCGCCCGCGCCCAGTCCTTTGGTCAGCTTCTCGCCGATCTGGATGGTCGTGCTGGCCTTGCTCATGGCAAGGGCCTGACGGTCTGTATTGACGGCGATGAATTCTACGCCCTTGAGGCCCGCGTCCACCATGCGGTTGATGGCGTTGTTGCCGGCGCCGCCACAGCCGATCACCTTGATGCTCGCAAAGCTCTGTTGATCCTCGATCTGAAACTCAAGCACAGTGCATCCCCCTACTCAATCTTTCTTCGGTCGCGTCCGGGGCGTCAGCCGCCCAGCAAACTTTTGAAAAAGTCCTTGATGCCGCCCGCCACGCCGCTGGAAGTGGCGTTTCGGGCCTCGATGGTGTCGATGATCAGGTCCATCAGGCCCATGGCGCTGGCATAAATGGGGCTGGACAGCTTAATGGTACGCTTGACCGTATCGCGCACGGGCTTTTCCAGCTTGGCCGAAAGATAGTCCCTTCCACCGCGGTTGAGACTGAGACCGCCGCCGGTCAGGTAAATGGTAGACCAGCTGCCCAGCTTGATGCCGCTGTCGTCGATGCATTCCTGAATCATGTCCGCAATCTCGTCTACGCGGGGTTCCAGCACCGCGGCCACCTGCTCCTGTGTGAAGGTTTCGGTCTTGACGCCTTCGCCGCCGGATACCGTATAGGATTGCGAAATCGTAGAAATTCCATACACATATTCCCGCTTGATCTGCTCAGCCGATTCCAGGGGAATGGACAGGCCCTCGGCCACGTCGGCGGCGATATGACCGCCACCCACGGGAAGCGTTTTCTGGAAGATGACGGCGTCTCCCTCCACGGCCATCACATCGGTGCACAGGTAGCCAATGTCGATCAGGATAGCGGTACGGTCGCGGTCCTCCTCCAGCAGGTAAAGCATCGCTTCGCCCGTGGAGCTGGAAAAAAAGCCGCTGACGGTGATGTTCATATCGCGCAGACGTGCCATCACATCGTCCAAGAAGAAGGTATCGGCCACCACGAAGCTAACCAACGCCTTGAGCTCGGTTCCCTTGAGGCCCACGGGCTCCAGCGTTTTTTTGCCGCCGTCTACCATAAACCATGCGGGGCTGCGGTGCACCACCACGCCACGCACGGGCGAGAGCTGCTTGTCCGCATTGGCAAAGATCTTTTCCACGTGGCGGGGCGTAACATGCGGGTCCGCACCCTGAATGGTCACGCTGGTCTCCACGGCGTACACGCGCGTAAATTCACCCGGCACACCCACGTTGATTTCACGGATTTTGCGCTTGGACTGGCTTTCCGCTTCAGTAATGGATTTCTGAATGGCTTCGTTGAGCATAACGGTATTGTTCCATTCGCCATCCAGAAAACCGTCGTAGGCGGCAATACCTGCCCCAACGATATCGCACCGTTGGGTCCCGCTCGTCTCGGCTACGAGGGTAACGATCTTGCACGTACCAAAATCAATGGCCGCGATGGTTGATTTCATAACACAGCATTCCCCTGTTCGTCATCAATCAGCCGGGGCATGTTCCCACGGCGGGCCGGGCGCCGCCGCGCACGGCAATAGAAGGCACCCAAAGTACCATTGTTTATTGTAACCGTTTTGGCAGGAATACGCAAGCATATTCCCGCTTTTTTTTCGCGTTTTTGGGAAGAAGTTCGTAAACTTTTCCAAGTTTGTTCAATCCTCCGGCATGTACTTGGCATCCTCGGGAATGGTCACATCCAGAATGCCGGAGGTTTTCCCCAACTGACGAAGGTAGGCCATATCCGTGCGCACGGCGCCGATCTTGGCCTGCATGTAGGTGGCGTCGCCCAGACGCACGGTCACCCCATCGACCGTGATCAGGTAAATATTTCTGGGATCAGCCAGGTTGATTTCCGCCACCTGGCTTTGATACATCTGCAATTCCAGCTCCTCCATGATCTCGCGATAGGCTTCCATCTGCTTTTCGGACCTGACCATCAGCTGCTGGCCTACATTGATATTGCTCACGCGAAATCCCGTGATCACAGGCATGCCGGCGGGGGGCGTGGAGGAGGTACTCTCCTTCATCACCACGCCCTCGCGGTCCAGCGTATAGAGGATGCCCAGCCACTGCATGGCAGCCACGGTTTTTCGCTCTTCAATGTAAAGATAGATGGTGTTGGGATATTCCTTCTGCATGCCCTTGAAGATGATGGTATGATCCTGGCTGAGCGCCTCGGCCACGTCCTCTTCTTCAATGGTAATCATGTTGCGCCCGCGCACCAGCCCCGACGCCATGACAACCTCCTGTGGTGACTTTTCCTCATTGCCCACGACATAGACCGTTTCCAAACGGAACAGCGTCTGCTGGCCCACTACCAGGCCGATGGTGAGCACCGTCAAAAGGCCCAGGAACTTAAAAAAGCCATGCGTCCTGCGACGTTTCTGCGCACGCCTGACCGCCTGCACACTGGGTTGGGCCGGGGCCTGCGCGTCCCCGGCTTCGCCATCCTGCGTGTGCAGGTAGTCATAAGTATACTCGCCATAGGCTTCAAACTGCTCGCGTTCAGTTTCGGGTGTGCGCTTTTCCCGTTTGCTCATGTACGTTCCTCCCTTGGCTTATACGCTTTCCCGGCGGATGTCCGCCCCCAGCGCGCCCAGCACCTCCTCCAGGCGCTCGTATCCGCGGTCGATCAGCCCGGCGCGCTCCACCAGCGTTTCTCCACGCGCTGCCAGTCCGGCTATGACCAGCGCCGCGCCGCCGCGCAGATCGCGGGCAGTCACATGCGCACCATAGAGAGCCTCCACGCCCTGCACCACCGCCGTGCGGCCGTTAACCAGCACATTTGCGCCCATGCGATTGAGATCGCCCGCATGCGCAAAGCGGTTCTCAAATACGTTCTCCACCACCACCGAGGTTCCCTTTGCCATGGCTGCCAGTGCCAGCATCTGAGCCTGCATATCGGTGGGAAAGCCCGGATGCGGCTGCGTCTGCAGCTGCTGAAAGGCTGTAAGCCGCCGGGGCGCGCAAAGTCTCGCTGCGCTTTCTTCCTCGTCAATCTCGCAACCCATTTCCCGCAGCTTGGTAAATACCGCATACAGGTCGCGGCATGGCACATTGGTCAGCCGGACGTCGCCACCCGTGGCCGCGGCAGCAGCCAGTAATGTACCAGCCACAATACGGTCCGGCATAGGGTGGTAGCTCACGCCCCGCAACCGGTCCACACCCTCGACGGTCACGGTGTGGGTACCCGCACCGCTAATGTGCGCTCCCATGGCGTTGAGCAGGTTTTGCAAGTCGCAGATTTCCGGCTCCCGCGCCACATTGCTCAGCACCGTTCGACCCTTGAGCAGCACCGCGGCCATCATGACGTTCTCGGTGGCACCCACGCTGGGGTAGTCAAAATGCACGGTACCGGCGCGCATATGCCTGCCATCGCAGCGGATCAGGCCGCCCTCCTCCCGCACATCTACCCCCAGCTGCCTAAGGCCGCTCAAATGCAGGTCGATGGGCCTTAAGCCGATCTCACATCCTCCGGGAAAGGTGACGGTAGCCTTTCGAAACCGCGCCAGGATCGACCCCAGCAGAAAAATGGAGGACCGGATTTTTTTGGCCAGCGCATCGGGCATCTCATGGCGATTGAGGCCCTGCGGGTCAATGGTCAGCGCACCATTCCCGCTATGTATATGGCAGCCCAGCGTACGCAGGATATCGGCCATATAACCCACATCTACCAGCTGCGGGCAATCCTCCAGGCACGTTTCCTCATCAGTGAGGATGGAGGCCGCCATGATGGGCAATACCGCGTTTTTCGCGCTGTGTACCCTCCATTCGCCTGTCAGGCGCCTCCCGCCGTGAATTCGCAAGGCGTTCATTCTTCCACCTCCGTCAAGCATTCCATGCACTATCTTATGTCATGCCTGACCAAGTGTGAAAAAAAGCCTCATTTGCGTGCTGTGCGGGATACGCTTAAAATGATGCCTGTTGCAGCCATCAGCAGGGAGATGGAGGTCCCCCCGGCGCTGAAGAACGGAAGCGGCAGCCCTGTCGTAGGCAGCACACCCACCACCACACCGATATTGATAAAAGCCTGTACCGCAATCATGGCCGTAAGCCCCGCCGCCAGCAGACAGCCATGACGGTCCGGGCAGGAAACAGCGATGCGCATGCCCGCGAAGGCAAAGGCCAGGAACAGCGCGATCACCACCATGCAGCCCAGCAGCCCAAAGTCCTCCCCTACGATGGCAAAGATGAAATCGCTTTCGGGATAGGGCAGGTAACTGAACTTCTGCCGGCCCTGTCCCAGGCCGCGCCCAAACAGTCCTCCCGATCCAATGGCGATGAGCGACTGGGCCAGCTGATATCCTTCATCGCTCATCTGCGCAAAGGGGTCACGGAAGGATAATAGCCGCTCGCGCCGGTAGGGCTCAATCCAGGCGTATACCGTACCCACGCACAGGCCCGCCACGCCCATCAGGCACAGATGCCGCCACCTGGCCCCGGCGAGCAGCATCATCAGTACCGCCACGATCATAATGCTGCCCGCCGTAGACAGGTTAGGCTGCTCCAGGATGAGCAAAAACATCACCGCCGGCACGATCAATAGCGGCAAAACGCCCCGCCACAGCTTTTCCAGCCGTTCCAGACGGTAGCTGAGCGTAGCCGCGAGGTAGATCACCGATGCGATCTTGGCCACCTCAGACGGCTGAAAGCTCATTCCCGCAATGCTCAACCAGCGCCTTGACCCGTTGAGATATACGCCCACACCTGGTATCAGCACCAGGATGAGCAAAACCATGCTGGCCACCAGTCCGGCCACCACCACGCGCGCATCCGCCCAGAAAGTATGGGGAATGCGGCTGGTAATGAGCATCAAAACCGCACCCAGTCCGATACCCACCAGCTGGCGCTTGACCTCCAAAAGCGCGTCGCCCTCGTCCACCGCCTTGTAGTAGGTGGCGCTAAACAGCGCCAAAAGCCCACACATCATCAGCAGTGAAAGAATCAAAAGAAGCGTCCGGTCTACGCCGGCGCGCCGGGGTTTAAGGCACCGTCCGGCGGTTACAGGTTGCTGCCGTGTCAAAAGGCCCCCTCCCAACCGTTCAAAAGATGCGTCGTCTTTGGTGTGCATCTCCTTCACGCCGGGAAGGGGCATTCATCAGTTGAGGGCGTTTACAATTTCTTTAAACACCGCGCCCCGATGCTCATAGTCGCGGAACATATCGAAGCTGGCGCAGGCGGGTGAAAGCAGCACATTGCCGCCCGACACAGCCAGTGAGCGTGCCTTGTCTACGGCGTCGCGCAGGCTGTAGGCCGGGGTGATGCGGTCATAGCCTGCCTCCTCCAGCTGCTCTCGGATCTGGCGCGAAGTCTCGCCCATCACCACCACATCGTCAATGCGTCCGGACGCAATGATCTCCTGGCACAAGGGCATAAAGTCCGTGTGCTTGTCGTAACCACCCAGCAGCAGCACCGTAGGCGCTTTCATGCTCTGCACGGCCTTGATGGTGCTGTCCACATTGGTACCCTTGCTGTCGTTGATGTAGGTGACACCCTGGAATACACGCACCTTTTCGATGCGGTGTTCCACGCCCGAAAAGGATTGCAGCGTGTGGCGGATCACCGGCGCGGGTACACCCATGGCGCAGGCCATGGCCGTCGCGGCCAGGGCATTTTCCAGATTATGCGGGCCGGGGATAAGAATCTGATCCGCGTCGCAAATGGCGCGGCGCGCCCCGTTCCACTGCCATATGATTTTCCCGCCATCCACAAACGCGCCATTTTCCACCGGCTGCGTACGGCTGAAGAATGCGATATGGCTTTTGAGCTTGCCCGCCATTTTGAACAAAACAGGATCATCCATGTTCAAAACGGCATAGTCACGCTCAGTCTGGTTCTCAAAGATACGCTGCTTCAGACGGATGTATTGCGCCATGGTGCCATGGCGATTGAGGTGATCCTCGGTGATATTGAGCAGGGCGGCCACATGCGGATGGAAGGTCTTGATGCTTTCCAGCTGGAAGCTGGAGACCTCAACCACCACCACATCATCCTTTTTGCTCTTCATGGCCACGGCGGACAGCGGATAGCCGATGTTTCCCGCAACATGGGTCACACGGCCCGCGTTTTCAAAAATCTTGCCAAGCAAGGTGGTGGTGGTAGTTTTCCCGTTGGTACCGGAAATGGCCATCACCTCGCCCTGCAAAAGCGACCAGGCCAATTCCAGCTCGCCCACCATCGGGATACCCTTTTCCTTTGCGGCCAGCACCACCGGCGCATCGATAGGCACGCCGGGGCTGATGACCAGTCCATCCACCTCCGAAAGCAGGCGCACGGGGTCCTCTCCCAATCGGAACTGACATGCTGTACCACGCAGCACATCCAGCTCCGCGCCGAAAGCGTCCTCCCTTTTGCGGTCCGATAGCACCGGCGTCGCGCCGTTTTCCATCAGAAGCTGAGCCGCAGCCACGCCGCTGCGCGCCATGCCAACCACCAGAATGCGCTTATGCGCCAATTTCATATTCGAACCACCTCCAAAGGGAATCAGTTGAGCTTAGGGGAGCACATTGAGCGAGAACAGCGCCACCAGACTGAGCATTCCCGCTACCACGGCGTACATTGCCACAATCTGTACCTCCGTCATGCCGGAGAGTTCAAAGTGATGATGAATAGGCGACATCTTGAAGATGCGTTTGCCATGGGTCACCTTGAAATATACGCGCTGGATGATCACGCTCATGGACGAGGCGATCAGCGTGAAGCAAATCAGGATCATGTACAGCGGCATGCGCAAAAGCATGGCCATACCTACCATGGCCCCGCCGATAAACATACTGCCCGTATCACCCATGAAGACCAGCGCCGGGTAGTGGTTGAAGCGCAGGAAGCCCATGCACGCACCCGACAGGGCCAGCGCAAACACCGCCAGATGGCGATAGTTGCTCAGCAGCTCCGGACTCATGAAGGCGCCGCCCGCCAGGGCCACAAACACAGCCATCAGTCCCCAGGCCGCGCTTGAAATGACGGTCACGCTGGAGAGCAGTCCATCCAGCCCATCCTGCAAGTTGGCACTGTTAATCATGAAGATCATGACCAGCGCCATCAGGGGCACATAGAACACCCCCAGATCCCACTCCACGTTGAAGAAGGGAACCAGGATGCTGCTGCCTACATGCGGGCTGAAATAGCAGTACAGAGAAAACGCCACTGACACCAGCACCTGACCGATGATCTTCTGCCACCAGATCAGGCCGAGGTTGCGCTTTTTAACCACTTTGATAAAATCATCCACAAAGCCGATAAGCATGCTCAAAAGCGACACCAGCACCAGCGCCAGAGCAAAATCCCATCCGCCATACCAGGTGTCAAAGGACACAATCAGCAGCGTGACCACGCAGGTGACCGCCGCAAACATCAGTCCACCCATGGTGGGCGTGCCCTGCTTGGTACGGTGGCTCTTGGGGCCCAGCTCATAGATGGTCTGTCCAAATTTGAGCTTGCGCAGCACCGGTAAAACCCGTGGCCCGATCAGCAGCATGGCAACCTCAGATGCAATCAGCGCCAAAATCAGCCAAAGCATGTACCATCAACTCCTTGGTATGTTCACGCGCGCATTTCGGCAAGCAGTTCGCGTACAACCACCTTTTCATCAAAGGGACGTTTCACTCCCATGATGTCCTGATAGGTTTCGTTGCCCTTGCCCGCCAGAATAATCACATCGCCCTCGCGGCCCATTTCCAGGGCATAGCGGATGGCGTCGCGCCTGTTTTCGATCACAACGTAGCGGCCCTCCGTACGCTTCATGCCCTCCTCGATGGAGCGCAGAATAGCATCCGGGTCCTCGGTGCGGGGATTGTCGCTGGTGAGGATGGAGAAATCCGCCAGCCGGCCCACGATTTCGCCCATGATGGGTCGCTTGCCGTGGTCACGGTCGCCGCCGCAGCCAAAGAGCACGATCAGCCGGCTTCGCGTGAAAGCACGCACGGTAGTGAGCACGTTTTCCAGCGCATCAGGCGAGTGGGCATAGTCCAAAATCACCTTATAAGGCGTGCGGGTATCGAGAATCTCCACGCGACCCGGCACATTTTTTACGCTTTCCAACCCCTCGCGGATGGCGCTTTTATCGATACCCAGAATCATCGCCAGCGAGGCCGCGGCCAGCGCATTGTAGACGTTGAACATGCCGGTCAGGTGCATGGAGATGGACATATCCTCCAGCCCGCGCAGCCGGATGGAGAAGGCCACGCCATCCTCGGAGATTTCAATGTCACGGGCAAATACATCCGCGTCAGCGCTGATGCCATAGGTGAGATAGGGCACCTTGAGGTCGCGGATAATATGAGCGCTTGTTTCGTCATCGGCATTGAGGGCAGCGTTTAGGGCCGACCCTTCGATGAAAAACCGCTTCTTGGTTTCAAAGTAGTTTTCCATCGTACCAAAGTAGTCCAAATGGTCCTGCGAAAAATTGGTGTAGCATGCTGCCTCAAAGGTGATGCCGTCCACGCGGTGCATATCCACGGCATGGGCGCTCACCTCCATGCTCACGGCTTCCACACCCTCGTCCACCATCTGCCTGAGGCACCGGTGCAAATCAACAGGGTCAGGTGTGGTCATGTTGCTAGGCAAGCTGCGGTCGCCAATCAGGTTGCCGGTGGTGCCGATCAGGCCAGTTTTGAAACCCGCCTTCTCCAAAATAGCCTTCATCAGATAGGTGGTAGTGGTTTTTCCTTTTGTGCCGCATACGCCCACCATGCGCAGCTTTTTCGCAGGATGACCGTAAAACGCTGCTGCAATATAGGCCATGGCACGCCGGGCGTTGTCCACCCGTACCTGCGTCACCGGGCAGTCCACGAAGTGCTCCACCACCAGCACTATGCAGCCGTTGGCCACCGCTTGCGGCGCGAAATCATGCGCGTCAAAACGCATGCCGCTGATGCAGAAAAACAGGCCGTCCTGTGCCTTTTCGCGGCTGTCAGTCACCAGGGTCTGAATCTCCACCGCCGCATCCCCGCGCGTTTCCAAAATACCAGGCACGCCGGAGAGCAGTTCCTTCAATAACATCTGTATTCCTCCATCCTCTATGGATTGGGCATTTCAAAAGAAACCTTCACCACGCCGCCTTGCTCCACATACTGACCTGCCGCCGGTTCCTGCCGGACGGCAAATCCCGTTCCCTCAATGGTCATGTCCAGCCCACGCTGTCTAAGCAGCGAGGCCGCCCGCGCGATGGACAGCCCCTCCACGTCCGGCACACAGACCAGTTCCTCAGTCTGAGGCAGGTCGTCGGCGTAGGTGTAGAGCATTACCTGCCCACCCTCGATCAGCTTGCCGCCACCACTGGGCATTTGGGCGGTCACGATCTCGCCCGCGCCGTCATCCAGCACGCGGAAACCCTGATCGGCAATGACCTTGCGCGCCTGCCACAGCGGCAGGCCTACCACGTCCTCCACGCGGATTTCCTCGCGCTCGTCCTGGGTGGAGGGCTTGTAGCCCAAATAAGGTAACACATCCGCCAGGATTTGTCTAGCGAAGGGCGCGGCTGTGGTGCCGCCATAGTCCACTGGCACATCCGCCTCGTCCACGATGACCAGCAGGGCGATACGCGGGTCATCTGCCGGAGCAAAGCCCAGAAATGAGCCAATGTGCACATCCCGCACAATGCGCCCGTCCTTATAGACCTGCGCCGTGCCCGTCTTTCCGCCGATGCGGTAGCCCTCGATGGCCGCGTTGCGTGCCCCACCGTCAGATACAACCTGTTCCAGAAGCTGCCGCATGGTGGCGCTGGTTTCCTCACTGATGGGATTGGATACCACCTTGGGCTGCGTGCGGTAGAGCACGGTGCCGTCCGGCGCGATCGCTTCCTTGAGCAGGTAAGGCTGCATCAGCCGTCCACCGTTGATGACGGAGCAGGCCGCTGTGATCATCTGAATCGGGGTGACGGCCACGCTCTGCCCAAAGCCGATGCGCGCCAGATCCACATTCTTGACGGAATGTACGGGTATTAGTATACCACTTCCCTCCCCCCGTAAGTCAACATTCGTTTTCCTTCCCAGGCCGAAGGCGTGCAGGTACTGATACATCCGCTCCGAGCCCAGCCGCAGCGCCAGTTCCACAAATACGGGATTGCAGCTGTTCTGCAAAGCCTCGGCCATGGTTTCATCTTTGTGGGGGCTGCCCCAGCAGCGAATGGTGTCGCCATCTACGGTGATCTTGGCCGAGCAGTAGAAGCCGTCCTCCGGGGTGGTCACACCCGCATCCAGCGCGGCGGCTGCGGTAAGGATCTTAAAGGTGGAACCCGGTTCATAGGCGTCGGAGATCAGGCGAATTCGCATCAGCCGCGTGAGCGCGTCGGCCTGGTCACGGGGAGGATCGTTAGGGTCGTAGTCTGGCTTGGAGCACATAGCCAGAATGGCCCCGGTGTAGGGGTCCATGGCAATCAGGTGCACGGCCTGCGCCTTGTTGACATCGTAGCACTCGCGCATGGCCTTTTCGCAGATGTCCTGGATGGTGGCATCGATGGTGAGCTTGATGCTGTTGCCATCCTGAGGCTCGATGTAGAGGTTCCCGCTGTCATAAATCGGCTGGGACTTGCCGTCCACGCTGCGAAGGCTCACGCCCGCCGTGCCGCGCAGCAGGCTTTCGTATTGCAGCTCCAGCCCGGACTGACCCACGCTGTCCACGTTAGTCAAGCCCAACGTCTGGGTTAAAAACGCGCCGCGCGGGTAAGCGCGCCTGACGTCCTCGTCAAAGAGCAAAGCACTCAGCTGCGCCGCCACCGCCTCATCGGCAGAAGCTTGCAGGGTGCGCAGCTCATCGGCCTTTTCGCGCGATACCTGCCGTTTGAGGATAATAGAGGCCTTGGTACGGTCCGAAAGCTTTTGGGCCACGCTCTCCTCCGATAAATCCAAAATCGGACATACCGT
Source organism: Bacillota bacterium (assembly GCA_023404345.1). Taxonomy (GTDB): domain Bacteria; phylum Bacillota; class Clostridia; order Christensenellales; family Aristaeellaceae; genus Limiplasma. The sequence continues at coordinate 71,195 of JAEYCB010000062.1, read as the reverse complement.
TTGTGTAAACAAAGATATGTCCGATACCTTGCGAGGGTCAGCGCTGACAATATAGGCCGTCGCGCTAACCACCAGGGTCTGTCCGTTGGTATCCAAAATCGAGCCGCGGCGGGCATATACGGTACCTTCCCGCGTCCACTGGCTGATGCCGCGCTGCGTGAGCTCCGATGAACGGGCCGTGGTCAGATACGTGATGCGCAGCGTCAGCAGCGAAAAGAGAAAAGCCAGGATCATCAGCAGCGCAAAGACCCGTTTGCGGATATGCAGCTCGGTCGGCATAGTCCTACCCCCAGAATGCTTGATATGGGGGATGTATGCTCTTTGCCGCCGGTTTATGCCGGTTTCGACCCAATAGGCCGTAAGGTGGCAAAATCAGTTGCTGGCCACAGCGGGCACATGTGTAGCGGAAACCGTCTGCGTGGATGCAACATCGATAGCTGCATCCGCTTGAGCAAAGGTCCCAGTCCCGCCCGAAGCCATGGGGCGCGTATCCATGGCCACCAGATGAATGGCCTCGGCGGATTCTGCGGGAATCATGTTCAGATCACGTGCGGCCGCGTAACAGATCGCAGCCTCGGTCGACGCCTCCGCGATCTGCGTCTCCAAGGCGGCGTTCTGACTCCTGCAATCCGCAATGGAGCGTTCCAAACGGTTGATGGCCTTCTGCCGGTCAGCAATCGTGCCCTGCTGAAGCAACACACACAGGCCGCATACAAACAGAAGCAGTGCCATCAGGAATACGCCCAGGCGCACGGAAATCCGCACTCCGCCCTTGCTCATCTCGCGCCGTATAGATTCCTCCAGGGCCTGCTGTTCGCGGGTAAGGCGCTCCATTTCCAGCTTTTTTCCCTGGGTGCGGCAGCGCCGCTGGCGGTCCGGCTTTAGCCATCCCGTCTGTGGGTCCACATCGCTGCCGGGCAGGTAGACGCTGGAGGATACGCTCATACGCGGCGTAGGCACATAACCGCCGTGGCCTCCATGGCTAAAGCTGTCGTAGAGGGGTTCATACTGCGACATACCCTTGTCTCCTTTCCGGCTTACTCCTCAAGGTTGCCTATCTCATCGAGAATTTCGTCCCTGTGGTCCTTGTAGTAGCTGTCTTCCTCCTGTGCCACAGCGCTTTCCACGATGCGGATATGGTCCAGCGCACCGCTGATTTCCACATCCCGCGCATCGCCCAGCACATACTGGCGCAGCTTGACGGGGAGCAGCACACGGCCCTGATTATCGGCCTGCATGCCCGGATAGCTGAATTTAGCCACGTGGTCCAGTTGCTTTTGTACGGCAGGCTTACGCCGGTTGAGGGCGTAGAGCTCGTCCACCATGATTTCAAACGCCTCATCGGGATAAATGGCGATAGCCCGGTCATCCAGGCTGATGGTAATGGTGAAGCTTTCGCCCAGCGCTTTTCGGTAGGCATTGGGGACGATAATGCGGCCCTTGGCGTCGATGGAGTGGTCGTAGCTGCCGAAAAACCTGAATTTGCGGGAGTTAAAGCGCTCCTGGGGTTCAGGCGCGTCCGCACGCCGTTCCTCGTCCATGCCGTCACCCCGCTCCCCGTTTTCCTCCACTTACCACCCTTTTTAGGGCTGCATCACCATTATGCTCCACTTTTGATTTCAAAGTCAACGGACGGCAAATGGTATCTTCTTCTAAAACGAAACAAACCACACACAAAAAGCGCCCAGTTGTAAGAACGCTTGTTCGCCACAAATTATCGCTACTCAAAAAATGCCCGCAAACCTTTTTCTCATAAAGGTTTGCGGGCTATGAGAACACATGTTTTGCTTTATTTATTTCATAAATGTTAATTATTTATTTCTAAAAGTTTAGATTTCCTTTTTCATCCAATTTGTAACGGGCAGAAACCCAATGCATCGCATGAGGTCAGGAAATACTGAATACCGCGTTTCTCGCCGCGAAAAGCCACCTTGATGCCAGCGCCATGCAGATGACCGTAGACCACACGCGTCACGGCATATTCCTCCAGAATATCCGTAAAGGCTGTGCTCACGCCGTCGGCAAACAGCGGTGGATAGTGCATCAACACCGTCACATCCTGACCAGACAGCTTGACTGCCTGATCCAGCGACATGCGCAACCGCATCAGTTCACGGCGAAACACCTTTTCATCCTGTTCGCCCAGAGGCTGCTGAGCCGTTGGAAACATCCATCCCCGCGTACCGCAGAACACATGTCCATCCAAAGCTATGGCATCATTCTGGAGGACATGCATCCCTTCCGGCAGCACAGCACGCAGCTTGCTCAGCGAGCTCCACCAATAGTCATGGTTGCCTCGCAAAAGCAGTTTATGCCCTGGCAAGGCCGCGATGGCATGCAGGTCGTCCATTGCCTGGTCCAGCTGCATGGCCCAGCTGATATCGCCGGGAATGAGCACCACATCCATGGGACCGACCATCCGCCGCCAGTGCTCGCTGATGGTTTCAAAATGGCGATCCCAATGGCTGCCGAAAACGTCCATGGGCTTTTGCTCATGGCCCGGCAGATGGAGATCGCCAATTGCAAATATCGACATTCGTCCCTCGCTTCTTCAGGGTCGGTTCAGTCCTCGTCGTCCTCGTCGTCGTCCTCGTTTTCCTCGTCCTCGATGACGCTTTCAAGGGAAAGCTCACTTTCGATATCGCCAAATTCGTTTTCAGGAATGTCCTCGTGAATCTGGGGGATAATTTCATCCATCGTGCTCACAGAATTGAGGCCGATGGTGCTTTCATCCACCACGGTGGGCGTTTCATCATTATCGGTATCAGAGCCGCCGCTGGCCATCTCCTTGAGGCAGCTCAAGCACACGTCGCGGCCGGGAAGCGCAGGAGCCGCGTTACACACGGAGCACAGCTCCATCTCATCCTCCACCTGGGAGCCTTTGAGCTCTCTTAAGCATACCTTGCAGAGTTTTTCATTCTCCTGAATATAATTCAGTTCGCAGCGGGGGCATTTGACGAGTTTCATCTGTCGGTTCCTCCTCTATGATGGGTGGCTGTTTCCACTTGGAATCATTGCCATGGAAACGGTCTGCCAATTATATTGCAAAAATAAGTATTAATTATTACGATTGTATTACGTCTTTGACGTATTAAACACACTGGAGGTGTCCCATGAACGGAAAACGGAAGTTGACGGCCCTTTTGCTGACATTTTGCCTTTTGAGCCACGCTGCGGCCCTCGCCTGCGACGTGCCATCCTCACAATTCGGCTTCAAGGGCTGGCCGTACCGGCAAAGCAACAGTTGCGCAGCGACCCTTTGTCCCAGCGCGACTCCTCCCGCGACGCCCGTGCCGACAGAAGTCCCCACGCCGGAACCTACCGCGACGCCCGCGCCAACCGAAGTCCCCACGCCGGAACCTACCGCGACGCCCGCGCCAACCGAAGTTCCCACGCCGGAACCTACTGCGACGCCTGCACCAACCAAGGCTCCTACACCGAAGCCTACCGCGACGCCCACGCCAACCAAGGCTCCTACACCGAAGCCTACCGCGACGCCTACGCCGACCGAGGTTCCCGCTCCGGAGCCTACCGCGACACCCTCTGAAACGGAAGTTCCTCCCTTTACAGACGAAGATTATACTACGGGTTCCATAACGGCGCAAGAGGAAAATGCATTTCTTTTGCTCAATCAGGACCGGGCCGCCAACGGCCGTTCCGCGCTTGAGCTCGACCCGGCGCTGTGCGACCTTGCACGACTAAAAAGCCGTGACATGTACCTTAACAATTACTTCTCGCACACCTCACCCACCTACGGAAGCGCCGCGCAGATGCTGTCCACCTACGGATATGCTTTTACTTCCGTGGGTGAAAACATCGCTCACCACGCCACTGTGGAAAAGGCCCAGGCTGCTTTTATGAGCAGTTCCGGGCATAGACAGAACATTCTGGGGTCCCAATGGACCAAAGTGGGCATCGGCGTATGGGAGGACAGTCAGGGTTTTGTTTACGTGACCCAGCTTTTTGTACGGTAACGATTCACTAAAGATACGATAAGCCGCTATCCCGCAAATTGGGATAGCGGCATTCTCTGCGCACGTCAGCGCACCCGGCACCGGCGCGCCATAGGAATGCTTCTTCCGGGGCCGGCATAGGCCGGTCTGGCCCATTGTCTGTAAGGGTTCATGCTTACACCCGCCGCCCTGAGTACTCCCCGGCCTGCCATACTGCCTCTCGGACGCACATACGTACTCAAAGCTACGGATTGATCGCCGATTCCCTCCTCCGGCACCGGCCGGAAGGGCTCCACACACGGGCTGGTAAGCCGGTCTGAAAAGCGTGCCTCGGTCAAAACGCTGCGTCTGGGCAGGGCCGGCAACAGCACAGCCTCACTGATTTGTAATGCCGGACGCATCCATAGATAGCTCTGCATCATACCACTCCTTTCCAACTGCCATGGGCTGGCTATTGCATGGTATGCGGCAGGCGAAACGCGGGTGCGGGGCGTTCATTCTTCTTCGTTCACGTCCTCTTCATCACCCATCAACTTTTCCACATGTGTAAGCAGCGCATCCCTTCCCGTCATATCCTCGCTGGAAAAGGCGATAATCTCCCAAGGCTGCACCAGCAGCGCCCGGCAAATGGGCGCGATGTGCTTCATACGCGCGCCCCGGCTGATCTTGTCGGCCTTGGTGGCGATCACCGAGAAGGGAATGCCCATCTGGCGGAAATACTGCGCCATGGCTACGTCATCACGCGTGGGCTCGTGGCGGATATCCACCAAAAGCAGCACATGCCTAAGCAACGTGCTGTCCCGGAAATAGCCGTCCATCATCTCGCCCCAGCGCTGCTTTTCGGCCTGATTTACCTTGGCGAAGCCATAACCGGGCAAATCTACCAGGTGAAATGCATCGTTGATCAGAAAGATGTTGATCAGCCGCGTTTTGCCGGGAGTAGCGCTGGTCTTGCACAGCTTTTTACGGGCACAGAGCGCATTGATGAGCGAGCTTTTACCCACATTGCTCTTGCCCACTACCGCAAGCTGCGGAAGCGTAACCGGTGGCTCCTCTCGGTATTGGGCCAGGCTGGTAACGAAGCTCGCGGTTTTGATTTCCATTATTATACTCCTTTGTACATGCCAGGCTTTACCGGCTGTGAAGTGGGCAGGGGAAGCTCCAGCGGCGTATCAGCGATTACCGGGGGTTCGCATACCAGTGCGGCGCGAATTACCTCCGCAACGTCATCCACGGGCCTGATTTCGATGCGCTCACGCACTGCGGGGGATACATCCTCCAAGTCCTTAAGGTTTTCACGCGGGATAAGCACCGTACGCACGCCCGCACGGTACGCCGCCATCAGCTTTTCCTTCAACCCGCCGATGGGCAGCACCCGGCCGCGCAGGGTGATTTCGCCTGTCATCGCCACGCTCTGGCGCACAGGAATAGAGGTCAGAGCGCTAACCAGCGCCGTTACCAGCGTCACGCCCGCGCTGGGACCGTCCTTGGGCACAGCGCCCTCCGGCACATGGATGTGAATGTCATTCTGCTTGAAAAAGTCGGCCGAAATCCCCCACGGGTCACAGTGAGCGCGCACCCAGGACAGGGCTGCCTTGGCGCTCTCCTGCATCACGTCGCCCAGTTTGCCCGTCAGCTGTAGGGCGCCGGTTCCCTTGAGCACGGCGCATTCCACGCTGAGCATCTCGCCACCTACGCTGGTGTAGGCCAAACCGTTAACCACACCTATACGGTTTTCCTTCTCCAACGGCTCACGAGTATAGCGCGGCTGGCCCAGATAGGTGGTCAACTTATCCTGATTAACGGAAATCTCGTCGGTCTTCTGCTCCAGCATCTCCACCGCCGCCTTGCGTGCCACGCGCGCCAGCGTGCGCTCCAGTTCGCGCACACCCGCCTCGCGGGTGTAGCCCTCAATCACGGCGCGCAATATACGGTCATTCATGCGTACGCTCCGGGGCTTCAGTCCATGTGCCTCAATCTGCTTGGGCAAAAGATGCTTGCGGGCTATCTTGAGTTTTTCCTCCTCGGTATAGCTGGGCACTTCAATGATTTCCAGCCGGTCCAGCAGCGCGGGAGGGATGTTTTCCATATTATTGGCCGTGGTGATGAACATCACGCGACTCAAGTCAAACGGCAGCTCCATATAATGATCGCGGAAAGCATTGTTCTGCTCGGCGTCCAGTACTTCCAGCATAGCTGCCGCCGGATCGCCGCGGAAATCGCTGCTCATCTTGTCGATTTCGTCAAACAGGAACACGGGATTCATCGTGCCCGCCTGCTTGATCCCCGCGATGATGCGCCCCGGAATCGCACCCACGTAGGTACGCCGGTGGCCGCGGATTTCAGCCTCATCACGCACGCCGCCCAGCGACATCTGCACGAACTGACGTCCCACGGCCTTGGCAATAGCCCGCACGATGGAGGTTTTGCCCACGCCCGGAGGGCCCGCAAAGCACAGGATGGGGCCCTTCATATCGTTTTTCATGCGCAGCACCGCCAGATACTCGATGATGCGCTCCTTCACCTTTTCCAGCCCGTAGTGGTTTTCTTCCAGCACACGCCGTGCGCGCTTGAGGTCCAGGTTGTCCGGCGTAGTCTTGCCCCAGGGCAGGTCCAAAATCCATTCCACATACGTGCGGCTCACACCGATCTCCGGTGTACCGGGCGCCATGCGGCTGAGGCGCTCCAATTCCTTCTCAGCTTTCTCACGCGCCTCGTCGTTGAGCGGGGTGTTTTCCAGACGTTCGCGCAGATCCTCCACATCGGTTCCGTCCTTGTCGCCAAGTTCGGTCTGAATGGCCTTAATCTGCTCGCGGAGGTAATAGTCCTTCTGGTTTTTCTCAATCTGCTTCTTGATGCGGGCCTGCACCTGCTTCTCCACATCGGCCAGCTCGGTTTCGCGTACCAGAGTGCCGCACAGGGCTTCCAGCCGGTCCTTCACCTTCAGCTTTTCCAGAATGGCCTGCCGGTCCTCCAGACGGGTAAGCACGTTGGCGGCAATGATATCGGCCAGCTGGTCAGGTTTGTCCACATCCATCACGGAGCGCAGCGTCTCCTGCGATACACGCATGCTGGCGTTGCAATACTCCTCAAAAAAGGCGTGGGTGGTGCGTACCAGCGCTTTCATCTCGGCCGTGTCGGGCGCGACGTCCTCGCGCACCAGCCGCACGGTAGCCATCAGGCACGGGTCCTCCTCCAGGACGGTTCCCAGCACTCCGCGGCGCACGCCCTCCACCAGCACACGGATGCTGTCGCCGGGCAGGTTCAACACCTGCTTGATCTGGGCGATGGTGCCCACACGGCACAGGTCGCTCAGCTCCGGCTCGTCAATTTCAGCGTCCATCTGGGCCACCAGAAAGATGCGCTGATCGCCCATCATGGCCTTTTCCAGCGCAGCCACGCTCTTGGGCCGGCCTACATCAAAGTGCAGCACCATGTGGGGAAAAACCATCATCCCCCTGAGCGGGAGCACAGGCATGCGCAGCAGCAGGCTTTTGCGATTCGTTTCCTGCATAGATATCCTCCATAACCCGCGAAAAAAGCGGGCATACTAGCGCGCAAAGCGGCGCAGAACGATTATAGCGGCATTCGCGGCCAAATGCAAGCTGTTGCAGCGGATTGTCACAATCCTACGGCGCTGCCAGCAACCCCCATACATGGAACGGCGGCGTTTCTCACAAGCTAGCGGGGAACATGGGGAGGCGGAAGCGTCTCGCGAATGGAGGTTTCTAGCGTTGGTCAGCGCCGTATTGTTTGGCATTCAGCTATTGGTCACCCTTGTGGTGGGCATTTACTTTTACACCCAGCTGCGTCAGCAGCGCAGGGCACAGCCCTCAGGCCGCCGCGAAAGCGGCCGGGAATATGAGCGACTGCAAAAAATGCGTGCCCTAAAGCTCAGCGAACCGCTGGCCGAGCGCGTGCGCCCGTCAAAGTTTGCTGATATCGTGGGCCAAGAGGACGGCATTAAATCCCTCAAGGCCATTCTTTGCGGAAAGAACCCGCAGCATGTGCTCATCTACGGACCTCCGGGTGTGGGCAAAACCTGCGCCGCCCGCCTAGTGCTGGAGGCTGCCAAAAAGAGCAAGGGTACGCCCTTTCTGGCCAACGCACCTTTCATTGAAATGGACGCGACCTGTGTGCGCTTCGATGAACGCGCCATCGCAGACCCGCTGATCGGCAGTGTGCACGACCCCATCTATCAGGGCGCGGGCCCACTGGGCGTACAGGGAATTCCCCAACCCAAGCCCGGTGCGGTGAGCAAGGCGCATGGCGGCGTTTTGTTCCTGGATGAGATCGGCGAACTGCACCCCATTCAGATGAACAAGCTGCTCAAGGTCCTGGAGGACCGCAAGGTGATGCTGGAATCGGCCTACTACAACGCCGATGACACCGGTGTACCCCGCTACATCCACGACATCTTCAAAAACGGGCTTCCGGCGGACTTCCGCCTGGTGGGCGCGACCACGCGCAGCCCGCAGGACATCTCCCCCGCACTTCGCAGCCGCTGCATGGAGGTATTCTTCCGCGCGCTGGAACCGGAAGAAATTGCGGATATTGCCTTCCATTCCGCCGAGCGCGCGGGCTTTACCATGACGCGGGAGGATGCGCGCATGGTAGGCCGCTTCGCCTCCTGCGGACGCGACGCGGTGAATATCGTACAGATGTGCGCGGGCCTCGCACAGATGGAGGACCGCACCGACATTCGCACGGAGGATGTGGAGTGGGTGGTCTACTCCGGTCACTATGCCGCCCGGCCCGACCAGCATGCCGACACACGCAACCGTGTCGGTGTAGTGCATGGGCTAGCCATCGTGGGCAGCTATCAGGGAGCGACCATGGAGATCGAGGCCGTGGCCCAGCCCGGCTGCGGCCGGCTGACAATCACCGGCATCGTGGAGGAGGAGGAACTGGGCTCGGAAGGTCGCCGTATCAAACGCAAATCCACCGCGCGCAGCTCTCTGGAAAACGTGATGACGCTGCTGAGCGGTATGGGCTACCATACCCAGGACTATGACCTGCACATCAACTTCCCTGGCGGCACGCCGGTGGATGGTCCCTCAGCGGGCGTGGCCATGGCTGTAGTGGCCGCCAGCGCCCTCACCGGCCGGCCTGTGGACGGCCACGTAGCAGTAACGGGCGAAGTATCTGTGCGCGGGCTGGTCAAACCCGTGGGCGGCGTGCCCGGTAAGGTGGAGGCTGCGGAGCGCGCAGGGCTGAGTACAGTACTCATTCCACAGGACAACCGCATGGAGCGCTTCGAGCATACCACCATTGAGGTTTGCCCCATCGCTACCCTGGAGGAGGCGCTCAACCGCATGCTGCTGCCCGCTAGCGCGCAGCTACCGGCAGAGAAAGCCGCTGCGCCTTCCCAGGCGCCGGTGCCTGTGCTGGCTGCCGAAGAACAGACCGCCGCCGGCAACGGCTGACAGCAGCAAAAAGCGGACGGGAACATCCCTTGAGAAAGGGACCGTTCCCGTCCACATGCATATTATCGTCCGGTATTTTCTGCTCTGCGCAGGGTCAGCGCAGCGTCCCAGATGCGGTGTGCCACCTCGCGCTTGCTCATCAGGGGCAGCGTCTCCGCACCCGCGTGCGAAATCAGAGTCACGATGTTGGTATCCGTGCCAAAGCCCGCGCCCTCAGCGGTGACATCGTTGGCCACGATCAGATCCAGATGCTTGGATAGCAACTTCCCACGCGCGTTTTCTACTACATTCTGCGTCTCAGCTGCAAATCCCACCAGCACCTGTCCGGGCTGCTTGCACTCCCCCACGGCTCTTGCGATATCAGGATTTTCCACCAGCGTGAGTGTAAGCGGCTCACCCGCGCGCTTCTTAAGCTTTTGCTGCGCAGGATATTCCACGCGGTAATCCGCCGGGGCCGCCGCCTGCACAATGATATCCTGCTCCCCGCAGCGGGTCAGCATGGCGTCATACAGGCTTTGGGTGGAGGTGACAGGCACCGTATCTACGCCCTGCGGCGGTGTGATATGCACCGGACCAGTGAGCAGCGTAACCTGCGCACCGCGGTCACGAGCGTCCTGGGCCAAAGCGTAACCCATCTTACCGGAGGAATCGTTGGTAAGATAGCGCACGGGATCGATGCGCTCCACGGTGGGACCGGCGGTGACCAGTACCCGCAGGCCCTCCATATCGCGGGTGCGGCATAGCAGATCGCACACTGCCTGTACAATAACTTCCGGATCGCTCATACGGCCAGCGCCAATGTCTCCGCAGGCCAGATGGCCGCTATCCGGTCCCACGGTGATTACACCGCGCGCGAGCAAGGTACTCAGGTTTTGCCGTGTGGCATCGGCAGTCCACATGCCGGTATTCATGGCGGGAGCCAGCACAATAGGCGCCTTTGTAGCCAAAAGCGTGGTGGTAAGCATATCGTCGGCAATGCCGCAGGCCAGTTTTGCCATCAAATTGGCCGTGGCCGGAGCCACCAGCATTACATCAGCCTTCTGCGCCAGGGAAATATGCCTGACGTCCCAGGATTCGGCGCGGGCAAACGTATCCACACATACCGGGCGGGCGCTGAGGGTTTCAAAGGTGAGCGGCGCAACCAGCTTTGTGGCGTTATGCGTCATGATGACGTCCACCTCCGCGCCCAGCTTTTTCAGCCGGGACACGACCTCGCACGCCTTATAGGCCGCGATGCCGCCCGTCACGCCCATGACTACATGTCTGCCGCTCAGCATATCAGTCCTCCAGATCGGCATCGCGCTCATAGGTGAGCAGGCCGCGGTTAATCTCCTCCACGGCAATTTTGAGCGGCTTCATATCCTTGGGGTCGATGAGGGGCTGAGCGCCGTCCACCAACTGGCGGGCGCGCTTGCTGGCCTCCACCACCAGCGTATAGCGGCAGTCTACCTTTTCGCACAGTTCAACGATAGTCGGGTCCACAATAGCCATAACGGGGTTCCTCCTTCATGAAGTTGCGGCGCTTCGCGCCATGGGTCAGTTTTCGGCAATATGGGGATGAAAGCGCGTGGTGCGATGCTTTTCAGCATTGGCGATGCTTTGCAGCTGGGCAAAGGCCAGCTCCAGGTTGTCATTCACCACGGCATACTGATATCGGTCGATCTTTTGAACCTCGCCCCGCGCATTTTTCAGCCGCCGCTCAATTTCCACAGGGTCATCTGTATTGCGGGTATGCAGGCGCACGCGCAGATCCTCAAAACTGGGGGGCAGGATAAATACGCTCACATAATCATCGGCGTTCTGCATCACAGTGATGACACCCTGCGGGTCGATGTCCAAAAGCACATTGAATCCCTCAGCCATCAGTCTTTCCACGGGAGCGCGCAGCGTGCCGTAACGGTGGCCGTGCACCGTGGCATGTTCCAGAAATGCGTTTTCGCTTACCAAGCGGTCGAACGCCTCCTCTGTCACAAAGTGATAATGCACGCCCTCGATTTCGTTATCGCGGGGTTTGCGCGTAGTCACGCTACAAGAAAAGCGGAAACTGGGATCGGAATCCATCAGCTTTTTTACCAGCGTTCCCTTGCCCGTGCCGGAGGGTCCCGAAATGATCAGCAGCATCCCCGTGCGTTCAAACTTCACTCCCATGGGTTAGACCTCCTTTTCCTCGTCTCGGATGACCGCGTCGCGCTGCCCCACACGGCCCGCGATGGTTTCGGGCTGAATGGCGGAAAGCACCACATGGTCGCTGTCGGTCTGGATGACGGCGCGGGTGCGCCGCCCCTGGGTGGCATCGATCACGCGCTTGCGGTCTCGCGCCTCCTGAATCATGCGCTTGACGGGCGCGCTGTCCGGGCTGACGATGGCGATGATGCGGTCGGCGGCGATCATGTTGCCAAAGCCGATATTGATAAGCCTGAGCACCCAAAGCCCCCTTCTCTTCGGTTACACAGCGTTTTGTACCTGTTCGCGCAGCTTTTCCACCACGCACTTGGCGCTTACAACACACTGCGCAATCTTCCCATCGGATGCCTTGGAGCCGATGGTGTTGATTTCACGGTTCATCTCCTGGATCAGGAAATCCAGCTTTCGGCCCACTTCCGTGCCGTTTTCAACACTGCTGCGGAATTGGACAATATGGCTTTCCAACCGGCTTAGCTCCTCGTCGATGGCACAATGATCAGCCATAAGGGCTACTTCCTGCGCCACACGCTGCGCATCGGCGTTTACTTGCCATTCTTCCAGTCTGGCCATGAGCCGCTCGCGGTATTCGCGCGGCACCTCCGGAGCACGCTCCGCCACAGCCTGGCGCAGGCTTGACAGCTCTTCCAGGTTGGAAAGCAGATCAGCCCGAAGGTGATCGCCTTCCTTGAGGCGCATGTCCATCAGCTTGTCCAGCGCGGCGTCGAACGCCTCGGCCGCAAGCTCCCCAACAGCGGCGGCATCCTCATCAGCCTGTGTGATGGTGAGCGCACCGCTCAGGGTAAGCGCCTCGGCTGCCGTCATGCGGCGGTAGGGGTCCAACGCCTCCTCCGCCCCCTTGAGCGCATGGGCGAACGTCTTCAGCAGCGTCCCATCCACGCGCACCTCCCGTGCGTCGGCGCGGGTGTTGGCATAGGTCACAAACACATCTACATGACCTCGTTTCAATGCGCTGGCATTGATTCGGGCACGTAGCACATCCTCCAAAAATGTCAGATTTTTAGGCATTCGGAAGGAAAGGTCCAGAAAACGGTGGTTGACGGTTTTGAGCTCGATGGTGATCTCGCGTCCGTCGTGGCAGGCGCGCGCGCGACCATATCCCGTCATGCTCTGCATGGAACCGCTCGCCTCCTTGCTTCATTCGTAACCTCGATTATAACATTCCCATGAAAAAAATACAAGTATGCATACAGGGAAAAAGGAGCGGCCCTGCCGGGCCGCCCCTCAGTGTATCGAAAAAGCTCGCCTGCGGCGATCTTTTTCGCCAGGTTTGCGCCGTCCGCCTACTCCGCCTTCGGCTGCGCCGGGCGGTGGACGGCGTAAGGAAACCTTGCTACGCAAGGCATCCGAATCCACCGCACATGTCGCTGGATTCGGAATGCAGCTCGGAGGGCTACGGCCCTCCGAACCTCCCAAAAGGATTTTTTGACAGTCTGAGGAGCGGCCCTGCCGGGCCGCCCCTTTTCCCTATTTCTTTTCTCCCTTTCTCAGCCGCAGGACCAGCCCGACGGCTACAACGACGCATACCAGCGCCAGCGTGCCCCACAGCCACACCGGCGTATTGTCACCCGTGAGGGGCGGCCGGGACGCAGGTTGCGTACCGGGCGTGGGTGTGGGAGTAGGCGTAGACGTGGGCTTTACGCCCTGACGGCGGTTTGTCACCTGAGATAAACGAACCTCATTGGGATGCTCCGTATTGGTCATTGCGCTTATAGCGCCCTTGTCCAAATCCATCTCCAGCGCAACCAATTTTTCCCGCATGGGTTCATAGCCACTCGGCGCAGAAATCTGCTCAAACCAGTAGGCCCCATCCGCTTTCAACGTCCCTGGAAAGTGCAGTATGCCGTCGGCTCCGGTGGTCACCGTACCCAGGCTCATTTCATCGTTTCCACCCCAGGTAACAGTTTTGAGGTCAAACACTGCCCCCACCACAGGGTCCCCATACTGATCCACAACGGGAATGGAAAACTGGAAACTGTTGATTTTTACGCCTTCGATCTTCTCTTTCTCAAGGCCGTTCAGCATCAAGGCCGGTTCGCCATTCAGAAAGCGGATAGTCCAGTTTCCCTGAGGCAGTATACACGCATTGCAGGGCCGAAGGGGCAGCACGCCCGCATACGCAAGATAGCCCGTATCGCCGTACAGGTAGAGAAAGCCCTGCGTCTTTCCTTCGTATACGTCCACAAAGGTATAAAGGTAAGCCGTTCCAAGTCCGGGCGCCTCTACAGTTCCCAGCCATAGGTTGTCACACAGCTTGCCCTCGCTGTCTCGCGCGCCTCCGATGGCTTTAAACACGATTTCCTCATATTCATCGTCTGAAAAGTCCACCGCAAAGGCCGTTTGGCACATCAGCGCAAAGCACAGCGCCAGAAGAGCACAAAGCAGCTTCTTTCTCATAACGGTTTTTCCCCCCTTGATTCAGACCCTCATTATCTGGAATCATTTTATCAAATCAGGGAATAAACCGTCAATTGTCGTTTTGCACGGCGTGACCGGCATCACCCCAGCAGCGACCAGGCCGCAAACAGTCCGCTCATCAGCGAAGCCACCAGCGATACCACCGTAATCTGCGTATTGATGGAGGGACCGGCGGTGTCCTTAAAGGGATCGCCTACGGTGTCTCCAACCACGGCGGCCTTATGCGCCTTGGAACCCTTGCCACCCTCGTGGCCTGCCTCGACGTATTTTTTGGCGTTATCCCAAAGACCGCCTGCATTGGACATAAACAGTGCCAGAAGCAAACCGCTAACGATATTGCCCAGCAGAAAACCGCCGATGGCCAGCGGCCCGCCCACAAAGCCAACCACTACCGTGGCCGCGATGGATGCAAGACCAGCCGGGATCAGTTCCATCAGCGCACCGGAGGTGGCGATGTCGATGCAGCGGTCATATTCCGGCTTCACACCCGCGCGTCCTTCACGCAAGCCGGGAATGCTATTGAATTGCCGGTGGATTTCTGCCACCATGCGCTGAGCGTTTTTGTCCACGCCCAGCATCAGCATAGCCGAGAATACTGCGGGGATGGCAGCACCGATCAACACGCCGAAAAATACCGACGGGTTCATAATATCAAAGCCAGTGATAACCGCTTTGCCCGCCGCAGCCAGGGCCTCATTAACTTCGCTGAGATATGCACCCAACAGGGAAATCACCGTCAGTCCCGCAGCGCCGATGGCAAAGCCCTTGGTCACGGCCTTAACGGTATTTCCAGCGCTGTCCAGCTCATCCGCCACACGGATGGCTTCCTCGCCCAGGCTGCCCATCTCTGCCAGTCCGCGGGCATTGTCTACAATGGGGCCATAGGCATCGTTGGAGATAATCATGCCCACGATAGACAGCATGCCCACCGCAGCCATGGCAATGCCAAACATAGCGTAATCACTGCCCAGCGGTGCGCAGATGCGGTAAGCCGTAAGTGCCGAAATCGCGATACCCGCCATAGCTGGCAGAGCGGACACAAATCCGTAAGACACGCCGGAGAGCACAGTGAACGCCGACCCTGAGCGCGAGGCGTGGGCCACACGCTGCACGATGGGTTTGGAATCGTCGGTGAAGTAGTCGGTGGTGATACCGATGATCACGCCTACCAGAAGACCTACGGTGGACGCGCCCCAGATCTGCCAGGTAAAGCCGCGGAAGATCAGTGTAGCAAGCGCCGTAAGGATGATGAACAGGCCAGTGGTCACATAGGTGGAAGCGTTAAGCGCGCGGGTAGGACTGCCACCCTTGTCGATCCGTGCGGTAGCAATGCCGATGATGGAGGCGATCAGTCCCAGCGCAGCATAGCAGAACACCATGGCCGTATTCGCCTGCCCGCCCAGCGACTGGGCGATCACCAGCGCGGAAGTCATGGCCGCCACGTTGGAATCAAACAGGTCTGCACCCATACCGGCCACGTCGCCCACGTTATCGCCTACGTTATCAGCGATCACGGCAGGGTTGCGCGGGTCATCCTCCGGGATACCCAGCTCCACCTTGCCGGTCAGATCTGCGCTTACGTCCGCGGTCTTGGTGAAGATACCGCCGCCCGCCTTGGCAAACAGAGCCAGCGAGCTTGCACCAAAGCTGAAGCCCAAAAGAATGCTGCTGTCGCCCGCAAGCCAAAGCACACCGCTCACACCCAGCAGGCTAAAGCCCACCACAGCCAGCCCCATCACAGCGCCGCCGCGGAAACCAATCAGAAATGCCGGGCGCACACCCTGCCGGGCGCCCTCTGCCGCACGGGCGTTGGCGTTAGTGGCAACCAAAATGCCGATTTTGCCCGCGATGGCACTCAGCGTCGTGCCTGCCACATAAGCTGCCGCCATCGAGAGATTGCGGCCCGGATGTCCCGTCCAGATGGGCGAGGGCAGCAGCAGGAAGATGATTACCGCCGCCACGCCCGCAAAGATGGACAACACGCGGTATTCCTTGCGCATAAAGGTGTTCGCGCCCTCCTTGATGAGCGCTGCCACCTCATTGATGCGCGCGTTGGTGCTCTTTTGCTGCCGTACCCATAAAAACAGGTATGCCGCAAAGGCGAACGCAATCAGGACAGAAAACAGGGAAATGACGTACATCAGGGACAGATTGGCTTCCATGGCCCGCTTCAGCTCCTTCTTTACATTGTATTCCCGGTATGCCGGGATGAAAAAGGCCGATTGGAACGATTGTAAGCCCGCTTAATGCGTAATGACAACCCCCTGTGCGCTAAGAAACCGCTCATCCGAAGGCTGCGTTTGCTAAAATGCCGCTAAGCCGCCATGCACGGCTGTGCAAATCGTATTGTTTCTGCTATACTTATACTGAGTTGATATTGCATTTGGCGAAACAAAGGAGGCGATGGCATGCCCAGACGATTGTGGCTGAACCTGGGCATAACAGTGGTTTTGCTTCTGTCGGCCACGCTCAGCAGTCTGGTGCTGGGCGGGCTGATTGGCGGCACGGCCAACGCCCAGATGTTGTTTCTTCTGGCGGTTTTGCTGATTGCCCGCTTTACCGATGGCTACCTGTGGAGCGTAGGAGCCTCTATCGTATCAGTGCCGCTGGTCAATTATATGTTCACCTATCCGTATTTTTCCTTTAATCTGACGATTTCCGGATATCTGCTTACGTTTTTGACCATGTTGGCGGTATCCCTCATTGTAAGCGTACTCACCGCGCGCATCAAGCAGCAGGAGCAGATCCGTCTGGACGCGGAGCGGGAAAAGCTGCGCGCCAACCTGCTGCGGGCCGTATCGCATGATCTGCGCACGCCGCTGACCTCCATTGTAGGCGCGACAGGTGCGATTCTGGACAATGCTCTGCCGCCGGAAAAGCAGCGCGAGCTGCTGACAGACGTTAACGCTGACGCCCAGTGGCTGCTGCGCATGATCGAAAATCAGCTTGCCATCACCCGCATCCAGGGAGAAACCACCCCTTTGCACACGGAAACCGAGGTTGTTGAGGATGTGTTGGCCGAGGCGGCCATCAAATTCCAGAAGCATTTCCCAAACATCAAGGTAGACATGGACCTCTGCGATGACATTCTGCTGGCGGATATGGATGCTGTGCTCATCGAGCAGGTGGTGCTCAACCTGCTGGAAAACGCCGTCTATCACGGCAAGCGCACCACGCGCATCCGTCTGAGTGCGGAGCGCAGCGGCCGCTACGTGCTGGTTACCGTATCCGACGACGGCGCTGGTATCCCCCGCGAACGGCTGCCCCGCCTGTTTCAGGCCATGCCCGAAAGCGGTCAAAGCGCGGATGCTCAAAAGCACATGGGCATCGGTCTTTCGGTGTGCATGAGCATTGTCCGGGCGCATGGCGGCGAAATGTATGCTGCAAACAATGAACAGGGCGGCGCGAATGTTTCCTTCACGCTGCCGGAAAAGGAGAACGAATATGCCGGTCAAACTGCTGGTTGTGGAGGATGAAAAAAGCATTCTCAAGCTGCTTAGGGCCATTCTCACCGCCAACAAGTATGAGGTGGTGGAGGCTTCCACCGGTGCAGAGGCGCTGTCCCTGATCACGTCTCACTGCCCGGATCTGATTCTGCTGGATTTGGGCCTGCCGGATATGGACGGAAATACCCTGCTCTGTTCCGTGCGCAAGTGGACTTCTACGCCAGTGATTGTGCTCTCGGCCCGCACACACGAATCGGATAAGGTGGAAGCCATCGACCTGGGCGCCGATGACTACATCACCAAGCCCTTTGGCGCCTCCGAGTTGCTGGCGCGCATCCGCATGGCCCTCCGCCACACGCAGACTATGAGTCAAAACGCCCAAATTGCCCGCACCGGTCAGTTTCACTCCGGAGGGCTAACCATCGACTACAACAAGTACCGTGTCTATGTGGATGGCGTGGATGCCCAGCTCACTCAGGGGGAATACCGCATCGTGGCGTTGCTGGGCAAATACGCCGGGCGTGTGCTGACCTACGACTTTCTCATGAAAGAGCTCTGGGGCCCCTGCTCAAAGGGCGACAACAAAATCCTGCGAGTCAACATGGCCAACATCCGCCGCAAAATTGAAAAAACCCCAGCCCAACCCAAGTATATCTTTACCGAGGTGGGCGTAGGGTATCGAATGGCTGAGGGCGATGAACCCTGACACACGTGTCAGATATGGGCAGTATTCTGCGCCTTTTGCTCTGGCAACCGTATTTTAACCGTACGGTTGAGCGTTGCAAACATCACCGGCAGCGCTATTATGATAAAAATCGCATTCATGCCACCGGTGAATCCAAAGCGTTCACCGAGGGCGCCTACAATCGCGGCCATCCGCTTCTTTGGCGAAACTTTGGTGCTTGGCACCGCGCAGATCAGACGTTCCACAAGGATCACCGCCCAGAGCAACGTGGCTACGCGAAGATCATCGGCGCCAGAATCGCGTCCAAAGCAAAGGAGCTGTGCAGCAGATTGGCGGCTGCCGGACTGCCACCGCTGAAAATGTTAACCATTCTGTTGTCAAAGTTGGATATGTTTCCCCGGCCAACCCCTGTGAGGACAAATGCTAAAAGCGGCCACACTGGGTTACACCATGAATGCCAGCGCCGACAGCAGCATGACGGATTTTCGCTGATCCAGGTACAGCGGTACCAAGCCGCTGACAAAGTCCACTATCAGATTGTCTGCCGAATGGGCCGGCAAAAACAAGCCGCCGCCCCTGTCGCTGAGGCCATACCTTGAGATCAGGGATGGCAGAGCCCATAGTCAGTGTTAGCGCTCCATTGTAGAAAAAAGCACGCATACAGCAGCGTCTGGCTGCGTCCATTCAGCTTTTTAATAAACGAAAACATGTTTCCATGCTCCTGTTGCATAACATACACAGCCCCGGCGCACCGAATATGATGTGCCGGGGCTGTGTCAACCTTTCATTATTTGCAACCATCAATCTTCCGCTACATTCACCTCATCCACCAGCGGGATGGAATCAGCTGCGCCCATGCGCCCCACCGCGATGGAAGATGCACGCGCGGCGCGCTTCATGATGCGTTCCATAGGCATACCCTGCGCCAGACCAGATACGAAATAGCCCGTAAAGGTGTCGCCCGCCGCAGTCGTATCCACCGCTTTGACGCGGAAAGCAGGCTGGTACACGGTTTGCCCGTCGTGCAGGCAATATGCACCGTCAGCACCCAAGGTCAGCACCACGGAAGCATTGGGGTACTTTTCCTTCATCCCCGCCAGAATGGCCTGCGGGTCTGTTTGGCCGGTGAGAGCGCCACCCTCGATTTCATTAAGCAAAAACCAGCTGACACTTTCCAGCGGGTAATCGGCCAGCGCGTCATTCACAGGAGAAGGATTGAAGATAACACATAGGCCCTTTTGAGCAGCCTTACGCATCATCAGTGGAGAGTTATACAACTCATTTTGCATGATGACAGCGTCACCGGGACCAAAGCCCTCCAGCATGCGGTCAATATCCGCTTCGGTGGGGCGCATATTTTCCCCGCCAAAAACGATGATGCTGTTCTGGCCTCCAGCATCCACCTGAATCACCGTATGGGAGCTGGGGCCGGCGGCCTTGCGCACACAGGTGGTATCCACGCCGGCAGCTTGCAGGGCGTCCAGCAGCATGTCGCCATCCTCGCCCACGATACCCGCATGGCACACCTGACCGCCAGCCTTGGCGATGGCAATGGACTGGTTGAGGCCCTTGCCGCCGCAAAACACCCCGCGGCCCGTAGCCAGGATGGTTTCACCCGGCTTTGCCATATGCTGAACGGAATAGACGTTGTCGATGTTCATCGAACCATAGTTAAGAATCTTCATTAAATACGGCACCTCAGTTCTGTTTGCAGATCGGACTACCTGCATCATATCATTTTGCACAAGGGGTGTCAATGCCTACCACTCGCTGCCGGAAAAGGCATTGGGGATATGATGGATGCCCTCTCCCGACACTGTAACCACGTCGAAACGTATGCAGCGGCCCTCGTGCTCAGGATGCATGCCCAAATAGCAGCGAGCCGTTTCTATCAGGCGGCGGCACTTGGCCGGGGTTACGGCCGCTTGAGCAGCCTCCGTACCGCCACGGGTGCGCAGCTTCACTTCCACAAAAACCAGCGTATCGCCCTCAAGCATCACCAAATCGATTTCGCCAAAAGGGGAACGGAACCGCCGCTCAAGCAGTTCCATTCCCCCATCAGTCAGGCGGTCGCATACGGCCGCCTCACCCAGCACGCCCTTGGCATAGGCAGGCAGGTGATCATTCATTTGGAAACCCTTCGTACAGCGGGAAACGCTTCATCATCTCAAGCACATCGGCCTTCACGCCGGGGCAGGCATCCTCGCCGCCCTCCAGCACGCGGCGAATAAAGCCCGCCACCAGCTCCATGTCGCTTTCCACCATGCCGCGGGTGGTCACAGCAGGAGTACCCACGCGCACGCCGCTGGTGATCATGGGACTGAGCTGCTCACCGGGAATGGTGTTTTTGTTGACGGTGATGTTGCACTCACCCAGCAGCGCTTCCATCTCCTTGCCGGTGCGGCCGGTGCCGGTAAGATCCATCAAAATCAGATGATTGTCCGTACCGTCAGATACCATGCGGATGCCGTTTTGACGGAAGGCGTTTTCCAGTGCCTTGGCATTGGCAATAATCTGGCACTGGTAGGCCTTAAATTCGGGCCGAAGCGCCTCCAGGAAGCACACAGCCTTGGCGGCGATTACGTGCATGAGCGGACCACCCTGCGTGCCGGGGAAAATGGCCTTGTCGATGGCCTTGGCATACTGCTCACGGCACAGGATCAGGCCGCCGCGCGGACCGCGCAGGGTCTTGTGCGTGGTGGTGGTAACGAAATCGGCATAGGGCACGGGACTCTGGTGCATGCCGGCAGCCACCAGGCCAGCAATGTGGGCCATATCCACCATCAAAAGTGCGCCTACCTCGTCGGCGATCTCACGCAGGCGGGCAAAGTCGATGGCGCGAGGATAAGCCGAAGCACCCGCCACGATCATGCGGGGCTTGTTCTCCAACGCCAAGGCGCGCACTGCGTCATAGTCAATAAGGCCAGTAGCCTCATCCACACCATAGGGAACAAAGTGAAAATACTTGCCGCTGATGTTCACAGGGCTGCCGTGGGTCAGATGGCCGCCATGGGACAAATTCATGCCAAGCACCGTATCACCGGGATTGAGCATGGCAAAATAAACAGCGGTATTGGCCTGTGCACCGCTGTGGGGCTGGACATTGGCATGCTCGGCGCCAAAGAGCAGCTTGGCACGGTCACGAGCCAGGTTTTCCGCTACATCCACGTATTGGCAGCCGCCATAATACCTCTTGGCAGGATATCCCTCCGCGTATTTGTTGGTAAGGGGCGAACCCATGGCCTCCATCACAGCGGGTGAAACAAAGTTTTCCGAGGCGATCAGCTCAATGTGCTCGCGCTGGCGCCGCACCTCATCAGTGATCGCCTTGAAAAGTTCGGGGTCGGTTTCCATCACATGCCTGTAGTCCATCTCTGTTCCCCCTTATCCTAAACATGAAAGTAAAAAACCGAGCACACTCAGGCAGAGCAACCCCGCAGCACATCCCAAACTGCGCTTACTGCTGCTTCCTTCCGGACCTGACAGGGTTCACGCGTTGAAATCGCACAGGACTCAACCGTCATCATGCACTCGGCTTACCTATTTTACATGACGTTATTCAAAAACGCAAGTATTTTGTTCGTCTTTTTTGTTTAGCGTTCTTCTCCCAGCACAGCCCAGCGGCCCCGGCGATAGAAGAAAATGGCGATCGCCGTAGCTATGGTCCAGCTTACCGGCCAGCTCCACCACACACCTGTAAGGCCCAGAGGTGCCGCCAGCGCAAAGGACAGCGCTACGCGCAGAGCCAAATCCACAAAGGTATCGGTCATAAATTCGCCCATGCGGCCTGCCCCGCGCAGCACGCCGTCGGTAGCCAGTTTCAGCGCAACCATGTAATAGAATGGGGACACGATGCGCAAGAATTGGGTGCCCACAGCCAATGCCTGAACGTTTTCCCCGTTGAGGAAGAGCTGAATCACCTGTGGGCCTAAGAATACATACACCGCCGCAAACAGCGTGGCGATACCCGCCATCATCTTCAGGCATCCCCGGTATCCTTCACGCACACGATCGGACCGCATGGCGCCCAGGTTCTGAGCGGCAAAGTTGCTCATGCCATTACCCAAAGTATTAAAGCTGGTCACGGCAAAGTTGTTAAACTTCACCGCTGCGGCATAGCCGGCGATGGCGCTGGTGCCAAAACCGTTGATGATGCTCTGAATCAGAATGTTACCCACAGAGATAAAGCATTGCTGCAGTGTGCTGGGAAGAGCAATTTTGATCAAGTTGGCCAGCACTCGGCCTGAAAACAGCCGCGGCGGCTCATCCGCCTCCATGCGTGATAGGGCTCTGAACAAGGCCAATACTGCCAGCACGCAGCTGACGCCCTGACACAGGAATGTGGCCCACGCCACGCCCGCTACGCCCATATTCAGTGCCGTAACAAACAGCACGTCCAGCGCGATGTTGGCAATGGAGGAAACTGCCAGAAACAGGAAAGGTGTGCGGGAATCTCCCAAAGAGGCGAAAATGCCTGTGGCGATATTATAGAAGAACAGGAACACCAATCCGCCAGTATAAATATTGAGGTAGAGCATGGTATCGTCATAGATTTCCGGCGGAGTTTGGATTGCGTGAATCAGTGCGGGACTGAAGAGAAAACCGAGTGTCATCAGTGCAGCGCAAACGGCCAAACACAGCAGAAAGGCGGTGTTAACCGCCGTCTTCATCTGTCCAATTCTGCGGGCTCCGAATAGCCGGGCCGTAACCACCGATGCACCGATATTCAGCCCTACGGCGAAGGACAGATAGATCAACGTGACCTCGTAACTGTTGCCCACGGCGGCCAGCGCCTGTTCACCGACGAATTTGCCTGCCACAAAGCTATCCGCAATGTTGTAAAGCTGCTGGAAAACGATGCTTCCGAACAATGGGAGCGAATAGCGCCACAATACCCGATCCGGCTTGCCCTCCGTAAGATCCATGGCCAAAGGAACACGCCTCCTGTGCTAAAAGATTCGGTGCTATTGTGACACAAAACATAAAAAAAGTCCAGTTCTCCAATCCGGTGGAAAGCTGGACAAATGCGCCCGCTTTATCCCTGTTCAGCCAGCTGCGCTTCTTTCCGGGCTAGGTCATAGAACGCCTGCTCCCAGCGGCTCATATGATAACCGCGGGGGTAAATCAGGGCGTCCTGATAGTCGGGCATGTCCTTCACGTCAAGCTGTATTAAACCGTAGCGCTCCAAAATTTCTGCCGGCTGAGGCGGCGACCACAGGTAGGCTGTCTGTGACCGGGAAACCAATTCCAGCCGCGTAGCCTGATCGCAGACGCGTAAGCGTTTGCGTGGTCTTTCTGCTATTTGCGTTTCCTGCTGCAGGGGCGACAGCTCTGATGCAAGCGCCACTTCAGCGTATGGCGCGAGCTGTGCTTTCTCCAGCCGTCTTTCTCCGGCTAGCGGGTGGTGCCGGGACATAACCGCCTTATGCCGGAAAGTCCAGTACAGCAGGTAGTGCAGTCCCTGCTCATCCAGCGCAGCCAGGACCCGATTTTGCCGTTCCACAGCATAGCGGATCACGCCAATCTCCGCCTCACGATCCAACACGGCGCGCACCACTTCCTCTGCGCGTCCCTCGCGCAGGTTGATTTCCAGCCCCTCGGCAGGGTTGATTTCATCCAGAAACGCGCACAGTGCCCGCGACAGATAACCCGCTCCGCACACTGCTATGTTCAGGCTGGCCGAACGGCGGTCCTGCCCCTGATAGATCGCATCCATCAGGTCCAGCTTTTCCAGCACAGCCCTGGCATGCTCCAAGAACTCCTCACCCCGGCGGGTGGGTGCCATTCCCGTGCCCGTGCGTGTAAAGATACGAAAGCCACACGTCTGCTTCAAGTCCTTGAGCGCTTTGCTCAAATTCGGCTGGCTCATGTACAGCTCCTCAGCGGCGCGCGTCTGCGAACCCAGACGCGCTACGGTAACGGCGCAGCGAAGCTGATGGATGTTCATTTGCGTTTCCTTTCCTCCCGAAGCTGCATCCAGGCGTTCAGAGCGGGATAATCCACCTCATGCAGAGGCGAGGGCAGCGCCTCCGGCGCAAAAAAGGCCAGAGCCTCCACCTCACCCGGCTGGCACACGAGTTCGCCTCGCCAATCCCGGCATACAAAGACGATATCTACATTGCTCACCTGGTCTCCGTTGGGATAGGTATAGGCCATCTCCGGCCCCGAAAACACGCCCAGCAGCTCCATTTTCCCGGCGTGAAGGCCCGTTTCCTCAAAAAGTTCGCGCCGGGCGGCATCCTCCACGCGCTCATAGAGCTCCACCGCACCGCCGGGATAACCCCATGCGCCGCTGTCAGAGCGCTGCTGGAGCAAAATCTCGCCCCGCTCATTTTCCACAATGACCGATGCGCCGCACTGCATCAAGGGGATGTGCCCCACGCGCTTTCGCATATCCATGATGTAATCAGCCATGATTTTGCCCTCCTTGCAGTTGTTTCAAGCATTGCCATAGCAACATGTAACATTGCCCACACGGTTGCGGACATGGTATACTTGCGCCGAATTACAGCCATGCGGAAAGGAGTTATCCCCGATGAAACGATTCTCCCTGCGCCCAAGGCGGCGGTTTGCGCTGCGCAGCCTGGCGCTGGCGTCGCTGATGTGGCTGGGAACGGGAATACAGACCTCCCCTGGCCCCTTCTATCCCTCGGAGGCCGAAGCCGCCGCTTCCAGCGGCAGGCGCACTGCCGCCTACGTGTATGACCGTGCTGGCCTTGAACTGCGCGACAGCGACGCGCCTCATTTGGACCAGCTGAGCTATTCCTTCGCACTCATCAAAAACGGCGAGGTGTCCGGCAGTCATTGGCAAAGCATCGACGTGTTCCGCCGCTATGTGGAAAAGCATTCGCATATTATGCCTGTGCTGGCCATCGGCGGATGGGGCGCGGATGGGTTTTCACAGGCCGCATCCACCGCAGACGGCCGCACGCGCTTTGTAGACAGCACGCTGGTCCTGATGGAACGCTATGGCTTTCTGGGCGTGGACATCGACTGGGAGTATCCCGGTTCTTCGGCGGCAGGTATCGCCTCCAGCGCCAATGACCGAAAGAACTTCACGCTGCTGCTCCAGGCGCTGCGCGAGGGGCTGGATCGCCTGACCGCGCAGGATGGCAAACCCCGCACGCTGGCCGTAGCCCTGGGCGGCGATCCCTGGCATATCCGCAATCTGGATGTGAAGGCTATCGGTGCGTTGTGCGACCAGGTAAACCTTATGACCTACGACCTGCAGGCCGAGGGCGTCGCCAGCCACCATACCCCGCTCTACGGTGCCAGCGAAAACTATCCGCAAAGCGTGGACCTGGCCGTACGCAGCTATGTGGAGGCCGGCATTCCCCGCGGAAAGATCATGATTGGAACAGCCTTCTATGGCCGCAGCTTCACCCTGAAACAAAACACCAGTCAACCCGTCTGGTCTCAGGCCACCGGCACGGGCAAGTCTCTCACCTACGACCGGCTTAAAGCCGTACTGGCCAATGCCAAAACCGGCTTTGACGAACAGGCAAAGGCGCCTTACGCGACGGACGGCACGACGTTCTGGACCTATGACGACCCAGTGTCCATCCATTACAAAGGCGCCTATGCAGTGGAAAACAACCTGATGGGGCTTATGTGCTGGGAATACGGCGGTGATTCCAGCGGAGAGCTGCTCACCGCCATGCACGAAAGCCTAAGCGGCGCCCTTACAGTGCAGCCTTAAGCGGCCCAAGGTCCACGCCCTGCTGGTCCTTGAGCGCATCGTACAGCTTGCCCAACACCGCCTTCACCCCGCCAGGCACGTCACTTTCGGCGTTAAGGGGCATGACAGGATCGTGCACGCTCAAGCGCAGCAAAAACCATGCACTTCCAATTTCTCCATCGATATCGAAAGAGATGCGCACGCCCTCGCGGTTGTCGGGGGCCACATGCCAGTCCTCATGGCTGCTGGCATAATCCAGCACATATTCAATGATCTGACGGGCAGCGGCGGCAAAGTCCTCGCAGGTGACCGGCAGGCGGATTTCCGTGCTCTCTACGGGTTCGCGCAGGCCGTCCAGCAAAGAGCTGAGCGACTTGCCCTGCTGCTTCATCTGCATGGCCTTGATCAGAAGCACCGTAACCAAGTACATGCCATCGTCCAGGAAATGGTTGTCACGCAGGGCCGCATGCCCGCTCGTTTCAATGGCGAGCGGGCAGTCGATACCCGCCTTGTTGAGACGCACGGCCTCATCAATCACATTGCGATAGCCGCGTTTATAGCGATAATGCTCGCCGCCCCACTCACGGATGAAATCCGACAGGCCGGAGGAGGTAACCGAATCGGTCACGATGGTCGCGCCAGGCATCTCGTCCAGCAAAATGGCGCTGATCATGGCAATCAGGCGGTTGCGGTTAATTTCCTTGCCCGTGTGATCCACAATGGCCGCACGATCGCAATCCGCGTCAAAAATCACGCCCAGATCTGCCTCCACACGTTTGACGGCTGCGGAGATGGATGCCATGGCTTCCTTGTTTTCGGGATTGGGAATATGGTTGGGAAAATGGCCGTCCGGCTCCAAGAACTGGCTGCCCTCAATCCATGCGCCCAGGTCCTCCAGCATATTGGCATAGAAGCCACCTGCGCCGTTGCCCGCATCCACCACCACATGCAGTCCCAGCAGTGGCTTTTGCACCTCCGGGTCCACGCCGTTGATTATGAGCTGCTTAAGATGATTCTCATAGGTGGGCAGGAACGGCGTACTGACGATTTCGCCGGAAGCACGGGGCAGATCTTTCTCAAGACTTTTTGCCATATCCAGCACTTCATCCAGCTCATGGAATCCCAGTCCACCTTCGCCGGTGAAGAATTTCAATCCATTGAGCTGCCATGGATGATGGCTTGCCGTCACCATGATGGACCCATCCGGCTGAAAGCCTTCTGTCAAAATGGCCATATACATGGCTGGCGTGGTGCACATGCCGTAATCAACCGCCTTTGCACCCGCAGACGCGATGCCCTGCGCCGCAGCCTCCAGCAGTTGCGGACCCGATACGCGGCTGTCGCGTCCCAGCGCGATGGTGACGCGCTCCACGGGCTTGCCGGTTTTTCCGGCTACATAGCGGGCAAAAGCCAAGCCCAGCGTTTTAGCCACATCCGGGGTAAGGGTTGCACCCTCGCCCACGGCAACGCCGCGCACATCGGACCCGCTTTTGAGCTTTCGGTAATCCATGATGCCACTCTCCTTCAATACAACTATGCATCCAGCTTTGCCATGCCCTCATCTGCAGCCTGCCGAAGCAGGAGATAGAGGGGCTTTAAGCGCAGAAAATCCTCTGAAACCCTGTCAATGATCTCAGGCCGGTAGCTCTCTCCCAGCGGTACACCCACACGCTTGACATAAATCTCCTTGCAGGGATAGAGCATGGCCAAATCGGCGGGCATGCCCGCCGGAGGCTTCATGCTTTTGTAGCGGTCGCCATAGATGTGCAACGTTTCGTCCGGGATGCCGCACTGGCGCAGCACCCTGCGTACCTCAGCGGGCTTTTTCACCATACGCTGTCGCAGGGCATCCATGGCCGGGCGGTTGTAACCCCAAAAACCCACGCCCCATTCCACCACTTCGGGCGAGAGCTCAAACCAATACATGACAGAATGTTCCCGTTCCTCACCCGAACGTCGGAACAGCATCCACATGTGGTCCCGATAGGGCGATTTATCACGCGTGAAACGGATATCGCGGTTGATGCGTGCCAGACATTTGTTGGGGCGGGTTTCCATATCATCTGCAATGCTCATAACCGTGGGGGTCATGGCCTCAATAAACTGCGAAAAGGGCTTTCGCACATATGCCTCGTACGCCTCACGGTGAGCGTGAAACCAAGACGTTTCATTATGAAAACGCAGGTCCAGAAAAAAGCGGACCGTTTCTTCAGGAAAACCGGGAAACATCGGTATACCTCATCCTTTCTTCGTAATATTATACTCGATTTCCGACGTGTTTTCAAGCCGGTTTTACCTGAAGGGATCGTTGCATCTTACGCAAAGGGGCCGCCCTGCCTTACAGCGGGACGGCCCCTTGTTTTTTCATTCAGGAATCCAATCGGCTGCCCCGGCTACGGCGACGGCGGCCTGCCGCGGGTTCAGCCTCGCTGGCCGGACGACGGAAAACGCTGTCATCATACCCCTGCCCGGCTCTCTCTTCACTTTCGTCAGAGGAATGCCCATCTGCGCCGGGTTCGGCGTCATCGTAGCCATTGTCGTAGGCTGCGTCCTCTTCATAGCCATCATAGACGGTTTCCTCGTCATAGACCATTCCGTCATCATAGACAGCTTCGTCGTCATAGTTCAGTGATGCGTCGGTATATTCATCGCCCTCATAGCCATCCGTACCGTCGTCATAAGCAGCCTGTGGAGCATCATAGGTATCATAATCGGTTTCGCCGTAGGACTCCGCTTCATCTTCGTAGGCGGCTTCTTCGCCATAGTCCACGCCGTCGTCATAGGGCTGAGCAGCATCGCTTGCTTCCTCTGTCTGTTCCGGCTCGACAGCAGGCTTTGCCTCCTTGGCAGGTTCCTGTGCGGCGGAAGCCGTAGTGGCCAAATCCGCGTCGTACAGGCCGCCCCGGATAGCGGAATAGTCCTCATCGTCTTCCACGGATGCCGGCTGACTGGCGCTGCGAGCATATTTCATATGCGGAAGCTCCAGATCCTCTTCCTCGTCTTCATCCAACGCTTTGGAAGCGACCGTTACTTCTTCTTCGCTTTGCTCCGGCTCCTCCTCCTCGGCGGGGGTGACATAGTCGCGGCGCTTGGCGCGCTCCAGCTGGTCAATAGCGGATTTGCTTGCCTTGCGCTGATCCGCCCTGCGCTTCGTTGCGATGAGAAGCAGCACACACGAGGCCACCAGCAACAGACCTGCCAGAATCAGTATGGGCAGTAGGATACTTTGTATGGTCTTGGGCACCGCACCCACGCTTGGATCGGTGATCGGCGGTACCGTAGCCGGACTGAAGGTGGGGTCCGGTGTGGGTTCAGGCGGGGGTGTAGGAGTCGCGGGCGCGGGCGTGGGCACCGAGAACGCAATCTGAATTTCGTTGCTCTCAAAGGTCAGGGTGCTCTCCAGCGGGTCCTTCGCGGTGACTGTGAAGCGGAACTTGCCCGCCATGGACAGCGCTGTGTCGCGCGAAAGGGTGCGCGTTTCGCCCGCGGGGATGCTTGCGAAGGTGTAGATCTGAGTATCGCCATGGGACACCACCACATCGGTGGCGTCCACCTGACTGGTGTTGGCAATTTCCAGCGTAAAACGCACCAGACCCGGCTGCTCGAACACCTCTGTACGGTCGGCAGTGGCATTCACGGTCAGAGTGAGCGCATCCTCAGGCGCCACGGCCGTGATCGTGAGCGGCTCGGTCACTACCGACATTTCAGACCCGCCTTCGTCGGCAGCAGTGACGGTAAACTGATACTCTGCCGTGGCGGGTACGGTGATCTCCTTTTCCAGTGTCAGGCTTTCACCGGCTTTGAGCTGCTGATTGGTAAACACATCGCCCAGAGAAGGGTCTGTCACGCGCAGGTCGCTGTAGTCCACATTGCCGGTGTTTTTCAGTTCCAGTGACAGGGTGACGGTGCCGTTTTCCACCACACCCTTGGCATTGCTGGTCAGCTTGGCCGTCAGAGAGGATTCTCCGTAAGAAATAGTCTGGTTTTCAACGGTATAGGTCTGGGTCTTGCTTTCGGTTTCAGACTTGTAGGTGATGGTGGCTCCGCTGGTCAGGTCCTTTTTGCCCATGGTGACGGTATAGCGCACCTCGGCAGTCTTGCCCGGCTCCAGCAGAGGAATGGTCTGCTTCTCCTTATGGATATCCTTGTTTTCCTGAATGGTTACATCCGTAAGGTTGACGGTACCGCTGTTGGTGATATCATAGCGTACCACCACCTCCTGATCCTCGCCGGCCACGGTGGGACTGATGGTGCGTTTGACATCGATATCGGTTTCGGCTGTTTGCAGCGAAATGGCGGCACGAATGGGCTGGCTCTGGTCCACGGCTTCGCCGCTGTCCTTATAAAGGGTGTATTTGACAAAGTAAACCACAGCCCCGTTTTCCAACGTGCGCTCGTTGACGTCGTAGGAGCCGGTCCAGGTAGCGCTTTCGCCTGCCTTGAGCAGCACTGCGCCGTTGGTGCCGAAATCGGATACGATCTGTGCAGCAGGATCATAAAGCACGACCGGGTCCTTCATATCGGTGTTGCCCGAATTGGAGATCGTGATGGTCACGTTAACCGTGCCGGGACCCGCCAGCTTGTTGGGGTCCAGCTCCATGCTGCACACGATGGGGTCCACCTCAGACGCGGTGGCAACGCCCGCCAGCAGCATCAGCGCCGCAAGCACTAGGCACAGAATCAGTCCCTTGCGTTTTGTCATGCATATTGGGCGGATCAATCCGCCCTTCCTCCCTTCGGCAAGCCGACGGCTTATTGGTACGGACGCGCCTATGGTCATTCTTTCCATATGGCGGTCCGCTGATTCCATGTTCCTCTGGAAATTCTATGGTTCTTCCATGATATTTTATTGCAAAAGCGCCCGGCTGTCAAGCGGCGCGGGCGCTTCCGGCTTTTTTCGCAAAAAACCGTGCCCGGGATGCTCACATAAAACGCCACGGGCACACGATTTGCTGCACGATCAGGGAATCAGGTTGAGCATATCCTCCTCGTTGTTAACGTCCACGAAACTTTCCGGCACCTCTCCGACAATGATGCTTTCAGCAATAGGCACAGTACTGGTCACTTCTACCAGCTGAGAGCCTGTGGGTACGATCAGGCTGACGGTGGCGCGCAGGTTCAAAAAAATTTTATGCCGGGTCTGGTTGATACCGGCGGTTTCAAACTCGGTGTCAAAGCTGGTATGAACAGCTCCCACAGGCAAAATCTGCACCTCCAGCCGCGGGCCAAAGCCCGATAGGAAGCTCACGCCCAGCGCTGCCCCCAGGGGAATTTCCACCACCTGGTTTTCGGCGCTGCCCAGCTCCTGTTCAGCCAACAGTGCGGTTTGCGAAGCCAGCTCGTTCATGCGCATGGTGTTGGCCCTGAGCATGGATACGCGTCCCTGCGCATCCATCTGTGCGTCGATTAGTTCCTCGTAGGTGATTCCCTGGGCCATAGCCTGCTTCACCGCACGGTTGATGGTTTCCACAGCCATTGAATAGGCGCGGGCAAACGCCATGTCCAGCATGGTCTGGCTAAGGTTTTGCTCCATGGCGATTATCCCCGCCGCCAGCAGCAGGATCAGAATGATCAGCCAGCGCAGAACACCGCTTTTTTTGCGCGCGCATGCAGCCAATACACCCCCTCCCTTCGTTGCATGAATATGCGAAGCGGGTCAAAAAAACAACCTGCCGCAGCCCGTCCGATTGTTACAGAGGCGCTATGGCGCGCCCGCTCCAGGTATGTTATAATGAAAGGCGAACCAACGCCTTATGCTTTTGGGAGGGAACGCTTTGTATCATTCCAATGAGCCGTACAACGGCCATCAGCAGCCATATGACCCAGATGACGGCGGCTCCTTTGACGGAGGCTGGGAAAGCGATCCCGCTTACCGTCCGCCGGAGGAGGAAGAAGCGCCCCGCAAGCGCACCATTTTTAAGCCAAGGTTGACCAAGCCCAATTTTGTGCTGTCGGTGCTGGTCAACGCGGTGCGGCTGACAGCGCTGCTGATTGTGCTGTGCGGGCTGGCACTGGCCGGCGCGGTGGCCGGCATTGCCAAGGGATATATGGAAACCGCGCCCACGCTGGACCTGGCCCTTCTGGATGACCAGGATAAAACCAGCTTTCTTTACGATGCGCAGGGCAACGTAATCACCGATTATAAGGGCACCGAAAACCGCATCATGGTCAATATTTCTCTGATGCCTGAAGAGCTGCGCAACGCCTTTGTAGCTGTAGAAGACGCACGCTTTTATACCCATAACGGCATCGACATCAAGCGTATCATCGGTTCCTTTATCCAGAATTTTGTCTCTGGCACACAACAGGGTGGTTCCACCATCACCCAGCAGCTGATCAAAAACACCGTACTCAGCAATGAGCTTAGCTACAAGCGCAAAATTCAGGAGGCCTATCTGGCCATGCAGCTGGAAACAAAGTACACCAAGCTGCAAATCCTTGAATATTATCTTAATACCATTTATCTGGGCGAAAACTATTACGGCGTGCAGGTGGCGGCACAGGGCTACTTTGGCAAGGAACTCAGCGAACTGACGCTGCGCGAATGCGCCATGCTGGCGGGCGTGACCACCAACCCGTACTACTACAACCCGCGCCGGAATTTTTATACCCGTACTTCCGATACAACTGACTATAAAGCTATTACCAACAACCGCACCGACTATGTGCTGCGTTGCATGTATGAAAACGAGTTTATCACCCAGCAGCAGTACCAGGAGGCGCTGGACCCCTCTACCGCGCATGTGCTGGAAACCTCTACCACCGAGGGTGACGGTATGTATCAATACGCCCATTACGTGGAATATGCCGTGCAGGACATTGTAGACTGTTTCCTTGAGCTCAACGGACTGGAGGATACCAGTGAAAACCGCAGCAAGATGGAAAATGAGCTGCGCACCGGCGGCTACCATGTAACGCTGGCCATCGACACCGAGATTCAGGAAATTGTTGAGGAAACGCTTGAGACCTGGGATAAGTATCCTGCCCTGCGCGACCCCAGCGACAAGGTATACCGCACCCTCAATTACGATGGCACCTATGATGAAATCGTTCAGCCGCAGGCCGCCGCGGTGGTATTGGATTATCGCACGGGCGAGCTGAAGGCCATTGTAGGGTCTCGCACGCGCCCCACTGCGCGCAAGACCCTCAACCGTGCCACGGATATGAAGATG
This sequence comes from Bacillota bacterium, assembly GCA_023404345.1. Lineage (GTDB taxonomy): Bacteria > Bacillota > Clostridia > Christensenellales > Aristaeellaceae > Limiplasma. The sequence continues at coordinate 38,215 of JAEYCB010000062.1, read as the reverse complement.
CCCGTCGGCTCCTCCATCAAGCCCATCGCCGTCTACGCACCCGCGTTGGAAATGGGCTATTCCCCTGCCAGCATCGTTTATAACATTCCCGTTCCCATTACCGGTTGGACCGGATCAGACGGCAAGGATACCTGGCCCAAAAACTATGGCGGCGGCGACTATGTAGGGCCTGAAACCCTGCGCAACGGCATGAAGCGCAGCCATAATGTAGCTGCTGCACAAACGCTTCTGACCATGGTCGGCGTGGACCGGTCGGTGGATTTCCTCATGCGCATGGGAGTGGATCGTGACAACATCGATGCTACGCCCTTCGGCCTGTCACTGGGCTCCAGCGGCATTACCCCGGTGCAGCTGGCTGTGGCCTTCGGGGTACTGGGCAATGGCGGCGTCTATCAGGAGCCGATCTCCTTCCTGGGCATATCGGACAGCGCGGGCAACGTGGTCTATGACAGCCATGCCCAGCAGGAGCGGCGGCAGGTGTTCCGTCCCTCCACGGCCTGGATGATCGTGGACATGATGAAGGACGTGGTTTCCGGCGGTACGGCCACCGCCGCCAAGATCAGTGGGCAGACCGTGGCCGGAAAAACCGGCACCAACAGCGATCAGCGCGGCGTAACCTTTGTGGGTATGACGGGCTGGTACGTCAGCTCCATCTGGGTGGGACATGACAACTACAAGCCCCTCTCCTCCAAGACCACGGGCAGTTCCGGCGCACTTCCCATCTGGAAGAGTTACATGACCAAGATTCACGAAGCCAAGGGGCTTGAGAACCGCGATATCATCGAGGCCAATCCTGAGGACATAGGGCTGGTCAAGGTGACAACCTGCGCAGTGAGCGGCCAGCTGGCCACCGAGGCCTGCTACAACGACAGCAAGGGCTACGGCGTGGTGACCGATTACTGGTATGAGCCCACGGTGCCTACCGTGTCCTGCCAGATGCATCAATCCGTGGTCACCTGCACGCAGACCGGCATGCTGGCTACAGAATACTGTCCCAGTACCACTACCACAGGCGTGGTCGTCATTCCAAACGGCCACCCGCTCAGCCCTTATGTAAATGACAGCCAGTACGGCCCGGTCATTGCCGAATATCTGGGCACAGCCAGCAACCTGGGTTACTGCACGCTGCACACCAGCTATGAGACCTCAACCGGAGGCGGCTGGGCTGACGGCGGCTTTACCGACGGTTCTACAGACAACTCGCTGGTGCCCGACGCGCGGCAGCTTTTGCAAAGCGCCTATGACCTGATGGGCTCCATGGACGCTTCCTCTGCGGCCTATGCGAACATTCAGAGCGCGGCTGCCACCTTGGAGAGCATCCTCTCCAGCGGCAATCCGGGCATGGCGGACGTGGCTGGAGCCATGGCCCTGCTCACGCAGGCCATGGCGGGGGCATACTGATAAAAAGACAAAGAAAGAAAGTGAGCCGGGGCATACGATGTGCCCCGGCTCACTGTTTTCTGCACTTTTTCAGCCATCCAGCCCGGCGGACTGGCGTTCCATATTCTCCACCACAATATCATGGATATCGCCCAGCGAGGCACAGTATTCCAGCACCTGCCAGGGTTCGTTGGTGTGGTAGTGGATCTTGATCAGCTCATCATCGCCCACAGCCAGCAGACAGTCGCCCTTGATGTTCTGGGTGATATAATCGTTGATCTTGTCCTCGTCCAGGCCCGTGCCTTCGATCAGCAGTTGGGTATCAAACTTGTATTCCAGCATGGATATTCCTCCTTTGCCCGGGCGTCTCAACGGATACCCAGCAAATCCATCGTGCGCGGCAGGCCTGCTAAGGCATCGGCCACCTTGGCAGTATCACAGCCGCTGAGCGTCAGCAGCGGAACCACCCAGTTACTGGCCGCTATGTCCGCTGCCGCCAGGAATCCACCGCGCACCTTGCGCGAGGCCACTTCGATGAAACGGCGCATGCCGGCAGCCATCGCATCTGGCAGCACGAGCTCCGCCTGGGAAAGCACACGCTTAAGATCGGTAAACCACTTTTCGGCATCACTGAGCATGGGGTGCGAATCAGCGCGGATGGCGGCGAACGATTCCAGAGAAGCCGCTTCCACGGGCTGCCACTGCGCCGCACGGCCAAAGCCACGTTTAAACATGGCCGGCACGCTGATCACCGGATACGGCAGCAGTCCATCGATCTCAGACATCGCACTTTCATCCGTCAAAAACAGGGTTTTATGGCCGTAGACGGTCATGGTTTCGGTCCCCAGAGGCTGCACGGTGACAGTGGGAGTACGCCGTCCATCCTCAGGCAACAGGCTGATCATTTCTACATATGCGCCGGGGTTCACCGTGGCCGATACACTCTTGAGTCCGAAGCTCTCGAGCAGGACATCGGCAAAGAGCTGCGCATCGGTAATGGTGCGGGCACGGAAGCACAGCGCATCATACAGTGAGAAATTGATCAGCAGGCTCACAGCCTCATCATCGCTGATGCTGAATCCGCTGTCATTCATATGCACGCGCAGCTGCTCAGCCAATTCCTGCTGGGTATAGGTGCGTCCCACCACAGGAGAAAGCAACACCCGCTGTTCCCCCGCACCGCTTAAGCAGCTCATCTGTCCAGCAATAAACTCGGTGAGACGGGAGGCATTTTCCGTGCTGAGCACGCGGGATTGCTCCAAAAGCTCTTCACGGCAGTGCGAAAGCTGATCTACTTCTTTTTTCAGGCGTTCCGCTTCGTCACGCCGCTTTTGAGAAAGCGTGGCGATCGCTTGCTCGCGGAATTTCTTTTCATTCTCTTTTGCCGTTTCCAGCTGCATCAGCAGGCTGATACGGTCGGCCTCGATCTCGGCCAGCTGCTCACGAGCAGCTGCGGTGGCATTAAGATTGATCCCACCCCGGCGAAGCGCGGCCGCAACGTCCGTGGTAAATGCCTCATTTTCCAACAGCATATCCATGGCCTGCTGGCGCATATCGGCGTTCTGCCAGATATATTCCATACAGGTGCGCAGGCTTTCGATGGGGTTTTCCACAAGGCCATAGGTCCCGCTACCCAGTTCCTCTCCCATGATTTCATCCCGCTGGCCGCGCATCTGCCGTTCCACTACATGATGCATGCTCTCCGGGTGACGGCGCGTACGAACAATTTTCTCGCCGCCATTGATCAGGGGCGTACCGGAAAAACGCGCTACCGTCTCCGGAACTTCCTCCTCCGGCACAGGGACGTCGTTCGTCAGGCGGTTGGCTCCCTCGCTGAGGGGCTGGGCCAGGCGGGAAATCTGCTGTTCAAAAGGCAGCTCGCTATCCAGGATATCCAAACGCGCACCGATGGGCAACGTTTCCTCTGCTTCCTCCTTGGGCTGCTGCTGTGCAATGGGCTGCACGGCAGCGGCGGCCTCACGCGCCTTTTGCTCTTCTTCCTGACGCACAATCTCGGCAGCACGCTCTACCCGACGGGTATGAGGGTCCTGTTTAACGGGCTTTTCCGGCTTGGCTTCTGCTTTTGCCGGATTCTCAGGCTTTTCCTTGCGGGGCTTTTCTTCGGCTTTGGCCTTTTGCTCGGCCTTTTTAGGCTTTTCCTCTTCCTGAGCAGCGGCGCGCTCCTTGCGCCTAAGGCTGTTGCGGCGCTGCCGCCAATTCAGGGTCGCCTCAGGGTCCCAATAAATACTGTGCCGGCCCAAAGCGGGCGTTTCCACAGTATGCAGCAAAAAGTGGTCGTTGCCAAAGGGCTTAAGCCCTTCCACCGCCGCCTGAAGCGCCTGTCCCTTTTCCACGGGACCATAAAGCATTTTGTCCTTGTGCAGAAGCACCTTCGCCGTAAGGGCCTGCGAAGCGTCCGTACCCGGTTCCACCACCTCGAAGCAGCCGTCCTCAGCCAGTTCGCAAATCACATCCGAATAAATTGCGTACTGGTTCCTTTCGCCTTCCTCAGGGGCATAGTTGCGGTTTTGCCGCACCTTCATCAATTCCTTGCCATCGCTGGCGAGCTGGATAGCGCACAAGCCGCCGGCCTCGCGCATCCTTTCCTTAAAAGTACTCTGCTCGCGCTTGTCCGGCACGATACGCAGGCTGCCCTCATCGGGAAAGTCATCCGCGCCGCCGTGAAAAACGTTTCCCTCGCGGGTACAAAGCGGTATGACGCGGAAAATGACGCGCTGCCTGTTGTCCTCCTCTACATAGGCAAGCGTGATGGTACCGTTGATCTCCTTCATATACTAACCCCTTACATCATATCGGTGTGTCCGTGGCATGGCAAAATTATGAATGAACCATGAACACCATGATAGTTTAATCTCGATTTCCGTTTTCGTCAATAGTTTCCCCAATTTTGCTGAAAAGATATCAAAATGACTGAATTTTGGAAGCCGCAACGCATGTAACACTTCACATATTCGTCTTGACATATTAATATTTTCGTAATATATTGATTTTGCAACTTGTGAGGGATACGCCCTCTTTCCCCCACTGCAAAGGAGGAACTGATTCACATGGTCCTTTATGAGGCATATAGCGGTATTCGCCACGCCCTACGACAGATCTTATGCGCTGTGCTGGCGCTCACGGTCGTTCTGGGCTGCACGATGCTTCCTCAGACAGCCCTGGCAGCAGATGCGGGCGTAACCAACGCCAAGGTGGTACTGCGCAAGGAAGCTGATAAAGAATCCAGCGCCCTGCAAACCGTTCCGGAAGGCGAAGAAGTGGATATTCTGGGCAAATCCGGCGACTGGTACAAGGTGCGCTATGGCAACTTCACCGGCTATATGATGAAGAAGTACGTAACCCAATCCCCCTCCGCCGCTGCGGCCGCAGCCGCCAGCATCAAAGCGCTGGGCAGCGCGCCGGGCATCATGCGCATCGGGGATGAGAACAGCGACGTGAAAAAGCTCCAGCAGGCGCTAAACATTCTAGGATACTATGATGGCAAGATCGACGGCATCTACGGCGACGGCACCACCAAAGCCGTCACCCAGTACCAGAAGGATGAAGGGCTGGAGGCTGACGGCTATGCCGGCACCTCTACGGTGACCAGCATCTTCGGAAGCTGCAACAAAACCTCCATGACCACCCAGCCGGAGCCGGGCAGCGGTGCCTCGTCCTCATCTGGTTCGTCATCTTCATCGTCTGCGTCCGCTTCAAAATACCCTACCGTTTCCAGCATATCTGAAATTGGCTCCGCGCCAGGTAACAGCCGTGAGGGTGACAGCGGGTCCAACGTGGTCAAGCTTCAGCAGGCTTTGGAATGTCTGGGCTACTACGACGGTGCTATCGACGGCGTGTATGGCGCAGGCACCGTAGCGGCTGTGCAGCAGTTCCAAAAAAAGCGCAACATGAAGGATGACGGCATTGCCGGTTCCTCCACCATCCGCATTCTTTTCGGATCAGTCGGCGAATCCGGATCCTCCGGTTCCAAGACCTACGAAACAGAGGTGCTGGACTGGTTCGAGGACAAAGTGACCAATGTGATTCCCAAGAACGCCCGCTTTACCATCAAGGACGTAAAAACCGGCAAGACCTTTGAGGTCGTGCGCTGGTCCGGCTACAATCATATTGACGCTGAGCCCCGTACAGCCGAGGACACCGCCACTATGAAGAGCATCTACGGCGGGGAATGGAGCTGGAGCAGGCGCGCCATCCTGATTCTTTACAACGGCCATGTCTATGCCGCTTCTATGAACGGTATGCCGCACGGCACCACCACCATTTCCACAAACAATTTCGATGGGCACTTCTGCATTCATTTCAAAAACAGCAAGACCCACGAAAGCGATAAGGTCGATCCCGACCACCAGGCGGCGGTAACCAGTGCCAGCAAGGCAACCTGGTAAAAGGCATGCAGTACGCGGCCCGGCTTCCCATGGGAAGCCGGGCCGCTTTTTGCTTACAGCGTTTCCGGATCGATGATGCCGGCGATGGTGATATCGCTGGGCGGCGGGTCCTTCAAATCCAGCAGCAGGGCAGCTTCCTTACGGCCAATCATATACACCACGTCTCCGATACCCGCTTGGCGGGTGCCGTCACAGGCGATGATCAGTCCTTTTTCCTGTCCATTGACAATCTGGCGGACCACCAGCAGCTTGATACCTTCCAGCGTGGGGGTTTTCACAGTGCACACCACAGACCCCACAACCTTGCCGATGTTCATGCCCTTCCCCCTAATGGCAGGCCACGTGACGTCCCTGCCAGGTATAGCAGTCCACCACACCGCAGATGGTAACGCTGGCTATGAGCGTTTTATCCCCGGTAATCATCTGCGCCGCACCACCATCGTTGTTGACCAGCACGATATCGCCGATACCCGCGTCCGCCGCATCCAGGGCGATAAGCTCCTCGCCGGTCAGTTCGCCTTCCAGCGTAAGGTGACGCACCTTGAGCAGCTTGTAGCCGCAGTATTTTTCGTATTTGACGGTGGAAACCACCGTTCCTGTCACGCGCGCGATCTTCATGAGGCATTCCCCTTGTCGTACACGCGCTTGTCCAGAATATCCACGAAATCCACGATACCCACGATGGAGCTGTCTACGGGCTTGTTGGTGGTCAGATCGGTCTGACGCGACGAGCTTCCGCCCGCCCACATGACGATTTCGCCTTCTCCCGCGCCCACGGTGTCCACGGTAATAAAGGGCGTGCCCTTTTCTTCAAAGGTATCCATATCGATGGGCACGGCTACCAGAAGCTTGAGCCCATGCAGCCGGTCCGACTTGCGGGTGCTGACCATGCTGCCGATCACTTTTGCCAGCTGCATGCCTCCGCCTCCTTTGCCTTGTCGTAAGTGCGCGTGCCGCGCATGTTGATAGAATCCACGATGCCGTAGATGGTGTAATCCGAAGCGACCTTTTTGGATGTATCCGACTGCCGGGCGGAGCTGCCGTAGGCGCAGAACACCAGGTCACCCTCACCTGCACCCACGTCATCCACGCAGACCACATAATCGTCTTTCATCGCCAACGTGTCCAGCTCCACAGGCTGCACGATCAGAAGCTTGGCCCCCCGCAACGTATCCACCTTGTTGGTGCTTACCACATTGCCTGTTACCCGCCCTACCAGCATAGGGACCTCCTTCAGCCGTTTTTGGGCCGGGTGCTGTTGCGCACGATCAGCTTTCCACCGATCTGCATGTGCATACCCGGCCAGTCGGGATATTTGATGCGCTTACGGATCATATCTACGGCCAGCATTCCCATGGCTGAACGTGATATGCGCATGGTGGTCAGTGCCGGCATGGTGACCGCACTAAAGGGAATGTCGTCAAAGCCGATGATGGACATATCCTCCGGAATGCTGTATCCCGCCTCACGGATAGCCTTGACCGCGCCGATAGCCACGGTGTCGTTATCGGCCACCACTGCGCCGTGCGGCACGTAGGCGCCGCTTTTGATCAGGTTTTTCATATCCTCAAACGCACCGTCCACCGTGGGTTTGAGCCAGATGGGTTCGGGCGCGGACAGGCCCAGACGTTCCAGTTCCGCCAGGTATCCCTCGTAGCGTTCATCACAGTTGTTGACGGGCTGGGTAAATTTGAAGTAACCGATTTCCCGGTACCCAAGATCATAAAGGTAATGGACCACGTTGGCCATCAGAGCGCGGTTGGCCATGACCACACTGTCGATGTTATCCAGGATGATGTTGTTGTCCAGCACCACCACGGGCACAGTGAAAAGCTTGAGCAGCGGATAGTCCGGCTCACGCAGCTCGGTGCCGATGACGATGACGCCGTCGGGCGGGTTCTGCATCAGCTCGCGGATGGTGGCTGCCGCGGTTTTGGCCTCGCAGTTGCACATGATGAGGTCAAAGGCGAAGCGCCGGCACTCGCTTTCAATGCGGTCGATGATGGAGGCGATAAAGCCCTGATTCTCTTCCAGCGCAATGCCATGCGCACGGAATTTAAGCACCATCAGACGAAAGCGCTCTACCTTTTTTTTCTGAAGCGCCGGCGCATAGCCGCACTCCTCCACCACGCTCAGCACACGGCGGCGTGTCTCCTCGCTTACACCCTTTTTATTGTTCATCACCAGCGAGACCGCCGCGGGCGATACGCCCGCGATGGCCGCGATTTCCCGAATGGTCATGCCTGTCACTCTCTGTCCGCTTTAAATTCGGCATACACTTTCATCAGCAGGGCGGCCACAGCCGCGCCGGGGTCGAGCAGCTCGCGCGAAGCCTCGCCACGGATGGCCATGCGGCCATGCTTGGCCAGCATGCCGCGTGTGTTTTCAAACGCCTGCCACGCCGATTCCGCCGCCGCCTGCGCTGCTTCGGCACCGATGGGGCCTACCTGCGCTGCCTCAGCAAGAACCTTCACCGCCGGGGCCAGGCCATCCAGGAACGTCTTGTCCCCCACCTCAGCCTTGCCGCGGTTCTTCACACCCTCCAGATACGCCTCGAACAGCTGTGCCTCCTGCACGGAGGTCAGCTGTTCAGCGCCCTTAAGGACCTTGCCCGCGTTCATCAGTCCGCTGGCCATCAGGGTGCCCATGGTGGAGGGCACGGCGCTGGCCATGGCCTTGCCTGCCTGGTAGCACAGCTTGCCCACGTCTGCAAGATCACATGCGTTGGCCGCATCGCTGGCGGCCCGGAAGCCGTCGCTCATGGTAAGGCCCAGGTCGCTATCGCCCACCACGCTGTCCAGCTCGATCAGCCAATCGCGCTTCTGCGCCATCACATCGGCCCAGCGGGCCAGCAGGGCGCGCAAATCAGTCGCATTCATCCCAACGCCCCCTTACAGCTGAAACTGCTTGAAGAAGGGAGTGTTGGCCGGGGCGGAGAGATAGCCCTTGAGCTCGTCATCCAGACGGATGAGCGAGATGGAAGCGCCCGCCATTTCCATGGAGGTGGCATATTCGCCCACATAGGTGCGGAACACCCGGATGCCCTTCTCGTCAAGCGTCTGCTTGACGCGTCGGAACATCACGTACTGCTCCTCCAGTGGAGTCGCGCCCAGACCGTTGATGAGCACGGCCACCTCATCGCCCGCCTGGAAAGGCAGGTCGGCAAGGATGGGCGTAAGCATCTCGTCCACGATCTCATCGGCGGGGCGCAGCTTGCCACGGCGGATGCCCGGTTCGCCATGGATGCCCATGCCGATTTCCATCTCGTCGTCCCCGATTTCAAAACTGGGATGGCCCACGCGCGGCACAGTGCAGGAGGTGAGCGCCACACCCATGGTGCGCACGTTGGCGCATGCCTTTTCGGCCACGCGCTTGACCTCGTCCAGGTCCAACCCCGCCGCCGCCGCTGCGCCAGCGCACTTATAGACGAAGAAGATACCCGCCACGCCGCGGCGCTTGTTGGGTTCACCCTCGGCGCTGGGACCTGCGGAGGCCACGTCCTCACCCGCGACAACGCTTTCCACGCGGATGTCCTCTTCCATATCGGCCATTTCGGCCGCCATGTCGAAGTTAAAGATATCGCCGTTATAGTTGCCGTAGATGTAGAGCACGCCCGCGCCCTGGTCGATCTCTTTGGTCACGGCCAGCATCTGTTCAGCGCTGGGCGACTGAAACACGTCGCCAATGGAGCAGCCATCCAGCATGCCCTCACCCACGTAGCCCAGAAACAGCGGGAGGTGGCCCGAACCGCCGCCGGTGGCGATGCCCACCTTGCCCGCATGCTTCCGTTTGGAAACAAGGCAATGAAGGTCGCCGCCCACGCACATCAATTCGTCGGGATGCGCGGCATAGATGCCCTCCAGCATTTCGGGAATAAAGCGCTCCGGTGCGTTGATGATCTTTTTCATAACCCTGTCCTCCTTATAATGGGGCCGCCCTGTGGCTTACAGCTTGGGAAGAATGGCCTCCACATCGTCGTGCGGCCGGGGGATGACGTGCACGCTGACCAGCTCACCCACGCGCTTGGCCGCCGCGCCGCCCGCCTCCACAGAGGCCTTGACCGCGCCCACGTCGCCGCGCACCATCACGGTGACCAGTCCGCCGCCCACGTGAACCTTGCCGATGAGATGAACGTTGGCCGCCTTGACCATGGCATCGGCCGCCTCGATAGAACCTACCAGACCCTTGGTCTCAACCATACCCAGAGCTTGCTTTTCCATGATGATAACTCCTTTCTATCCTATGGCGGTTACGCCTTGGTAGCAATGTCGGTAACGTTGGGGAGAATGGCCTCCACATCACCATGAGGCCGGGGAATAACGTGCACGCTGATCAGCTCGCCCACGCGCTTGGCCGCCGCGCCGCCCGCCTCCACAGAGGCCTTGACCGCGCCCACGTCGCCGCGTACCATCACGGTGACCAGTCCGCCACCGATGTGCTCCTTGCCGATCAAATGTACGTTGGCCGCCTTGACCATGGCGTCGGCCGCCTCGATGGCGCCCACCAGCCCGCGGGTTTCAATCATGCCCAATGCTTCCTGCATGGTAAAAACTCCTTTGCCATTTGAATTTCATCTATGTTCCCGCGCCTATTATTGAAAGAAACCTTACATCAGCGCGCGAATCATGTCCATATGCGGTGAGGGGATGACCACGCTGGAGGCGATCAGGCCCTCAAGCCCTTCGCCCGCCTCCGCGGCCCGAACCGACGCTTCCACAGCGGCGACCTCGCCAGTGATGATCACATAGGATTTGCCGCCCATGCCGCGCCCCAGGCGCACCTCAATGAGGTCCACGTCGGCGGCTTTAACCGAGATATCCGCCACGCTGATGGCGCTGGCCAGCGAGAAGGTTTCCACCACGCCGACCGCTTCCACCTGCTCGGCGGGACACGCGCCCGCCATGGCGGCGACCACGCGCTCATCCACGTTGGGAATCACAAGGCTGTCCACCAACGTGCTCCCGGCGCTTTCAATCCCGGCACTTACGGAGGAGCGCACCGCGGCCACCTCGCCGCTGACCACCACGATGTACTTGCCCGCGCATACCGTCTGCGCGGTCACCAGGTCCACCTGCGCGGTCTTGACCATCTGATCACCCGCCAGCACACCCATGGGAATGCTGAGCGTCTCTACCACGCCGATTGCAGTCATGCGCTCTCACCTCCTGTGATTTCCACGCCCCGCGCGTCCACGGCAGTAACTACGCCGTCGATGGAGGCATGTACCCTTGCACCCAGCGCCTTTTCGGGAATCTCACCCACCACGTCGCCGCGGTGCACCCGGTCCCCGGGCTTCACGGTGGCCTCTGCGGGTTTGCCCACGTGCTGGCGCAGCGGCAGCACCACCCGTTTGGGCTGGAGACCTACGTCCGTGTACGGCGCCGGGGTATCGAAGGCACTCAGGCCCATGCGCGCGATCAGCCGCTTGACTGGCACGCGCTTTTGCACGATGAACGGGTCCACGCAGATGTCCGTTTCCGGCTCGGGCCGGATGCCCGCACGTCCCAGCTCATTCTTGATCTGTGCCATCACCTCCGAGGGCGAAAGGCCCATGTGGCAGGCGTAGTTGGTGCATACGCCGCAGCTAGAGCAGGCCAGCACCGAGCGGGCGTTGCCCAGCAGGGCGCCGTTGCCGGTGGTAATGGCGCGCATGGCCTTATGCGGCTCTACATGCAGGCCAAGGGCGTTTCGGGGACACATCTGCGTGCACTGGCTGCACTGACAGCACACCGCCCGAGCGATCTTGAGAAGCCTTTCGGGGCTCTGCGTGCGCCGCGCGATCAGAAGGTGCGTGCGTTTGAGCAGCAAAAGCCCGCCTGTCGTCTTGGTCACCGGCGCGTCCCAGTCATCTTCCAGCTTGCCCATACAGGGCCCACCCACGATGAGCGCGTAGCCGTCCTTCGTTCCCGTGAAGCCCGACAGCGCGATCACTTCGCGCATTGGAGTGCCCACGGGTACGGTCACGGTGAGGGGATGAGGCACATCGCCGCCCACGGTCACGTCCTTGTCCACCACAGGGCGGCCCTCGGCCGCGTCGGCAATGTTGCACAGCGTGGCCACGTTGCTCACCACGCAGCCCACGTCCGCCGGCAGCTTGGCGCTGGGCACCACGCGGCCCGTGACCTCATAGATGATGGACTTTTCATCCCCGGAGGGGTAGTAGCTGTCCATCAGGTGCAAAGTGATGTCGTTTCGGTCTCCCAGCGCGGCTCTGAGTGCCTTGACCGCACCTTCATAGTGCGCCTTGGTGGCGATGACGCCCTTCTTAGCGCCCGTGGCCTGCATGGCCAACTCCATGCCGCGCACCACGCGGTCCGCGCGCCGCTGCATGAGCAGCTGGTCCACGCGCAAGAGCGGCTCGCATTCGGCGCCGTTGGCGATGACGTACTCCGCTTTGGCGCCCAGCTTCACATGCGTGGGAAACCCCGCGCCGCCCGCGCCGACCACGCCCGCCGCGCGCACCTGTTCAACAATGTTCATACCGGTCGTAACCTCCCGTCTGCCCGCGGGCGGAAATCAGCAGATGCGGAAATCCCCGTACAGCACGCAGCGGCGAAGCCGGGTGAAGGACCGCGCGCTGGTCACACCCTCTCCGGTGGGGGTGGCGATGGTCATGGTGGTGTATCCCTCGCCGTCGAAGCCCAGGCCGGAGAAGCTGGAGGAGTTCTTGACAAAGATGGTGGTGTTGAGCTTGCGCGCCGCCTTGCTCATGTTGTGCACGTTGGTGGAATGGATCATGGCGGAGTGCTTGCAGCCCTGCTCGGCGCGGAACGCCTCCTCGACGGCCTCGTCGATGTTGCTCACACGCACAATGGGAAGCACGGGCATGAGCATCTCGGTCATGACGAAGGGATGGTTGCGGTCCGTCTCGGCGATAATCAGCCGCGGATTGCCGGTGAAGCTCACGCCGCTGTCGCGCAGGATGACCGCCGCGTCATGGCCCACATACTTGCGGTTGATAACGTACTTGCCGTCCTTGTTGATGAGCGTGGTCTTGAGCACCTTGTCGATATCCGCGCCATAGATGCGCACCGCGCCGCAGCGTTCCATCTCGCTCATGAGGCGGTCGGCGATGTTGGTAAAGGCGAACACCTCTTTTTCGGCGATGCACAGCACATTGTTGTCAAAGCTTGCGCCATCCACAATGCGCCGGGCCGCGTCGGGCAGGTCCGCCGTATCGTCCACGATGACGGGCGGGTTGCCGGGGCCGGCCGCAATGACCTTCTTGCCGGTCTTCATGGCTACGCGCACCACGGCCTCGCCGCCGGTGATGCTCAGCAGCGGGATGTCCGGATGGGTCATAATCGCCTGACCGGTTTCCAGCGTGGGCTCCTTGACCGTGGTGATCAGCGCCGCAGGGCCGCCTGCGGACACGATGGCCTCCACCATCAGGCGCATGGCCTCCTGCGAGGCGTGCTTGGCCGCCGGATGGGGATTAAAGACCACGGCGTTGCCCGCGGCGATCATGCTGATGGAATTGTTGATGACGGTGGAGGTAGGGTTGGTGGACGGGGTGATCGAACCGATGACCCCGAAGGGCGCCTGCTCGATGAGCATCATGCCCTTGTCGCCGGTTTCGCAGCGGGTTTGAAGGTCCTCAATGCCCGGCGTGCGCCGGCTGACCAGCAGGTTTTTCTGAATTTTGTCCTCCACGTGGCCGTAACCCGTCTCCTCATGCGCCAAGCGCGCCAGGTACTCGGCGTTGTCGATGCCCGCCTTGCGCATGGCGGCGATCAGTTCACCCCGCTTTTCCAGCGTCATATCGGCCAGCTTGGCCTGGGCGGCCTTGGCGTTCTGAACCGCTTCCTCGGCGGTATCACACAGCCAGCGGCCGCTCTCGGCCGGCTGCGGCTTGGGTGCAGGCGTGGGCGCAGCATTCTCGGTCCGGATGGAGCCGGCAAGGGTGCGCACAATCTCGTCCGTAATCTGCCTGATTTGCTGTTCCGTCAATGCCATGTTCGTTCCCTCACAAATGCCCGGCCCATCGGCCCGGCGGTCGTTATATCACGGGTACCAGCTCGACGCCCTTTTCCGAGGCCGCATCGCGGGCCAGGGGGGTCAGGATGGCGTCGGGCGCATAGCGGATGATCTTATAGCCGTCGCGCACGGCTGTGCGTACATCGTCCTCGGTGATGAGGCGGCGGCTTTCGGCGCTCAGATCAAGGAGCGTCTGCCGTTTGGGCACAGGAGGCTGTGGGGGCGGTGCAGAGGGCACCGAAGCACATATGTCCCTCTTATTCGACACGGCAGGCGCGTCTTCCTTTCGGATCACGCGGCAAAGCTGCCCGTCGGAGAGGGCGCAGGCGTTGGCCTCGTCCTTGTCAATGTGCGCCTCCATCAAATGCCCCTTGCCACTGCGTACGATCACGCCGTCCAGCGTGCCGGGGCGCGGGCCCTCCACCACGAGGCTGACCACGTCGCCGTCCTTCACGCCGAAGGCATCAGCCTCATCCGGGGCCAAGTGCAGATGGCGCTCGGCCACGATGACCCCGCGGGATACCGTCACGCGCCTGTCGCCGTTTGCCAATGTGCAGCCGGGGCTGCCCTCCAGATCGCCCGACATGCGGATGGGGGGCTTCAGCCCCAGCTTCACCGCGTCGGTGAAGGACAGCTCGATCTGCGTTTCCTTGCGGGCCGGGCCCACCACGCGCAGCGCCATCTTGCCCTTTTCGGTTTCGATGGTCACGCGCTCGTTGCAGGCGAACTGGCCGGGCTGGACCAGATCGCGCATTTTGGTCAGCTGGTATCCCGTGCCGAAGAGCTTCTCAACATCCGCCTGGCACAGATGCACATGGCGGTTGGAGGACATCACCGGCACGCAGCGCTGGCCCGTTTTGGCCAGCTCGCACAGCACCAGCCGCTGCACTGCGGCGCGCAGTTCCTTTTCGTTCATAACGCCCCTCCCTTCGGGGGGTGGCCGGGGCGGATGCCCCGGCACAGTTTCTTACTTCTTCTTGGCGGCTTGGGCCTCGGCCTTCTTGCGGAAGATTTCCTTGAGGCTCTCATTGTAGGGCGGACGGGCGATGCCGTACTCGGTCACAATGCCCGCGATAAGCTCGTTATCGGCAAAGTCGAAGGCGGGGTTGTAGACCTTCACGCCCTCGGGCGCCATGCGGCGCTTGTACCACATCTCGGTCACTTCCTCGGCGGGGCGCTGCTCGATGGTGATGTCCTCGCCACGGGCAATCGACATGTCGATGGTGGAGGTGGGGCCCAGCACATAGAAGGGGATGCCGTAATACTTGGCCAGAATCGCCACGCCGGATGTGCCGATCTTGTTGCAGGCATCGCCATTGGCGGCCACACGGTCGCAGCCGACGAATACGGCATTGACCCAGCCGTTCTTCATGACCTGGGAGGCCATGTTGTCGCAGATGACGGTGGTGTCCACGCCGTCGGCCTGCATCTCAAAGGCGGACAGGCGCGCGCCCTGCAGCAGCGGACGGGTTTCATCCGTATAGACGCGGAAGTTCATGCCGCGCTCGCGGCCCAGGTGAATGGGAGCCAGCGCAGTGCCGTACTTGGAGGTGGCCAGCTGGCCGGCGTTGCAGTGGGTGAGGATGCCGTCGCCATCCTTGATGAGACTCAGACCGTACTCGCCGATCTGGCGGCACATCCACACATCCTCGTCCTTGATGGCCACGCTCTCCTTGTGCAGAAGTTCCTTGAGCTCAGGGACGCTCTTGTCCTTGTTGTCCAGCACCACCTGCTCCATGCGGTTGAGCGCCCAGGAGAGGTTGACGGCAGTGGGACGAGCGGAGTTGAGATAATCCTTGGCGGCCTTGAACTGAGTGTAGAAATCCTCCCAATTGTCGGCCTCGATCTGCTTCGCAGCCAAATACACGCCGAAGCCCGCCGCCACGCCGATGGCGGGTGCGCCGCGCACCTGCAGCAGGTAGATGGCATTCCAGATGTCCTTCTGGTCGGTGAGATTTAGGATCTCCACCTCGTAGGGCAGCTTGGTCTGGTCCAGAATGACCAGCGCGCTCTTTTCATCGTCCATTGCGACGGTCTCGTAGCTCATGATGCTCTTGTCAGCCATGGCGGTTTTCCTCCCTTACTTGGCCGCTTCATCGGCACGCTTGACGGCGGCGACAAAATCGGCACCCGTCTTGAAGGCCGTGCGGTTCATGATGTAGTCCTTGCCGCAGAGGATGTTGACTTTCTCGGCATGGGCGCGCTTGGCTTCGTCGGCGATGGTGGTTACGTCCTTGACGTTGGCCATGCCCACGGTGCGGCGGATGAGCTCGGTGCCGGCGTAGGCGGCGGTGTCGGACAGGATGGAATCCAGATAATATTCCTTGAAGCCGGGTGTCTTGGCCATGAGGTCGGTCACGCACTCATCAAAGCACTTGAGGAATTTCTGGCAGAACAGGTCCACCGTCTCCTCGATGGCCTTGAGCGCCCAGTCGCAGAATTCGTCGGCGCCCGCGGCGCGGCCATTGTCCCAGGCGAAGATCATGTTGGCGAGCACGTTGCCGATGTCGTAGCCCATGGGGCCGTAGAAGGCAAATTCGGGGTCGAACACGCGGGTGGAATCCTGTTTGACGAAGATGGAGCCGGTGTGCAAATCACCGTGGATGAGGGACTGGGCGTTGTTCATGAACTCGAACTTGAGCTTGGCAACGGCCAGCTTGAGCGCGTTATCCTCATAGAGCTCGCGGCGCACGAAGTCGGCGATGGGCGGGAAAACGTTATTGCGGTGGTTGCAGTCGTTGTACGGCTCGGTCAGCACCAGATCCTCGGTGATCTCGCACAGCTCGGGGTTGATGAAGCTCTTGACCATGGCCTTCTTTTCCTTGTGTTCCATGGCGACGTCGGTGGTCTTGAGCAGAGTGTTGACCATGTAAGTGGAGATGTCCTCAGCAAAGCGCGGGAACGTCTCGTGCCGCATGAGCGCGTAGCGCATCAGCGCGTGGTCGGACAGGTCCTCCATGGCACAGGCGCACATCACGGTGTCGTAGCCATAGATCTTGGGCACCAAACCGGGAGCGTACTTGTCCTGAATCTGCAGGATCTCGCTCTCGATGCGGTTGCGGTCCGTGGAAACCTTCATGTCTGCCGAGATGCGCAACGCCTCGCCCGCCTGCTTGACGATGATGGATTTGCCGGTCTTCTCCTCCACTACGCGGAACACATAGTTGAGGTTGCCGTCACCGATTTCCTTGACGGTCAGCACCGCATCCTTGTCGAAGTGGCCGGGATACTTGGTCTGGACATAGTCGATCACGTCAGCTTCCTTCATGAGAAAATAGGTGTCGTAACGGGACATGTGCAAGACTTCCTTTCTCTATAAAAAGTGTCTTTTTGGTTCCAGCTTTCAGGGCCGCCATCAACGAAATTCGATGCTGCGGTAGTCGAGCGGGTCGATCTCACAAAGCGCACGCAACTCCTCAGCGGTAGGCGGCGGGGTGGTTTCAATGGAAAAGTATCGGATGGGAAAAGCGGTGTTCTCAGCCACCTCGTCGATGGTGGTATAGGGATGGACGCTTTTTAAAATCAGTTGATCCTCATACATGGTAAACACGCACAGAGGGGTGACGATCTCGCTCACGTTGCCCTGTGCGGTCACAAAGTCCACCTCACGGGCAAAGGTACGGCGGTCATGCTTGGTGCGCCAAATGATGGCGCGCTTGGCCGTGGGAATGAGCACGGCGCTGCCCGCGCCGCCGGGCAGGCGGACCTTGGGCTTTTCATAGGGGCCGATGACGGAGGCGTTGACATTGCCCCGGTCGTCAAACTGAACGCCGCTGAGGAAGGCCACGTCCAGCCCGCCGCGCATGCTCAGGTCAAACACCTCCATCAGCGGGAAGCCCGCGCAGGCCGTCTCCCACAGCTCCCCGCCCGCACTGGTAAACTCGCGCAAAGTGGGTTTGATGGGATCAACCCCGCCAGGGATGTTGAGGTGCACAGCGTTTGGCGCGTGCAGGCGCTTGGCCAGCAAGGTGGCGATCATGGGCATGTGCGAGGACACTCCGTGAAAGACCGTATCGCCATCATGGATGAGGCGCGCCATGGCTACCGTCATCATATCGCAGGGACGAATCACAGCCGCCTCCCCCCTTCCGCGAGAAAGCGGTCCAGCGCTTCCTCGTCCTTGAGCTCCAGAAACGCGCGGATCAGTGCGCCATCGGGCTCATAGCAGCCGTAGCATGCGCCGGGGGCTGCGCCGCGGGGCACATGCACCACGGCGGCGGTAAGAAAATGTGGAATATCCGCTTTGCGCTCGCCACCGGAGAAATACCCGTCGCCCACGATACGCTCAGCGGTCACGATCACCTTTTGGGAGGCGCGGGACAAAAGCACGTCCTCGTACTTCGGTCCTTCAAAAAAGGCATTGCCCTGCGAATCGGCAATCTGCGCGTGCACCACGGCAAAGTCGGGCCGGATGGCGCGCACGGCGGCCAGCGTCTCTCCTGTAAATGGGTCGGTCACATCGGCGAAATAGTCGTTGACCTTGCGCAGGTCACTCACCTTGAGGCCGCGCACCGGCATGAAGGGAATGCCGTAGCTGGCCGCGCGCAGGGCTGAAATCACAGTGTAGCAGGCGTGCTCATTGGCGCGCACAAGCCCGGACTGCACGCTTCTGCGATAGCGCTGAGCCAGGCCGTACTGGCTTTCATAGCTGATGAAGCCGGCGTCCACCGACGCGGCGCAGCCCGCCAGACACAGCGCGTCCACGTCCATCGCGCCCGCGGTCTTGACCACGCGCAGGCCGCGCTTATGCTGGCGTACCATTTCAAAGACGGCCGCCATGGGCGCGCGGTTCAGGGTGTTGCCCCCCAATCCCACGCACGCGCCGTCCCCGATAAGGGAGACGGCCTGTTCCAGAGTCGTCAGCTTGTTCATAGGCACCTCATTTGGCCGCGTTGGCGGCAATGTGCACAGCATCCCACACGCCTGCAAAAGGCGGCGCGTAGGCCAGATCCACCATGCCCAGTTCGTCGGTAGTCATACCGGCGTGAATGGCCACAGCAAAGATATCCGCGCGCAGCACCGCACCCCGCGCACCCGCCACGCACGCGCCCAGCAGCCGCCGGGTGCGCGCCTCATAGATCAGTTTGATGATCAGCTTGGCCGGGTCTGGATAGTAGGAAGGATGGTCCTGAGCAGTAACGAGCTTGGTACGGTAATCCACGCCCAGGCGTTTGGCATCGCTTTCGCTCATGCCGGTACGGCCCATCTCCAGACCGCAGACCTTGATGGCGGCAGTGCCCAGCGCGCCCACGAACTTGTCGTGCGCTCCAGCCATATTGCCGCCCGCAATGCGCCCGCACTTGTTGGCCACCGTGCCCAGTGGGATGAAGTAATCTTCCTCCATCAGCCGGTGATAGACCACGGCGCAGTCGCCCGCGGCATACACGTTTTCCAACGAGGTGCGCATTTCCCGGTCCACCAGAATCGCGCCGTTTCGCGCCATGTGGATGCCCGTATCGCGCAGAAAGCCGGTCGCGGGCACCACGCCCACGGCCATCACCACCAGGTCGCAGGGAATGTCCTCTCCGCCCGCGCGCACCACGCGGCGGTCGCCCTGTTCGCTGATCGCCTCCACGCGGTGGCCCACCAAGATGCGCACACCGTTTTTCTCAAGCTCCTGTGCGGCCAGCTCAGAAAATTCAGGTTCAAAGGGAGTAAGCAGCCGCTCCCCCGCCTCGATGAGCGTGACGGTCTTGCCCAAGTGCAAAAGCGCTTCGGTCATTTCCACGCCGATATATCCGCCGCCCACCACCGCCACGTGGCGCACATCCTTGAGGTGGGCGATTTCGCGCAGGAGCAAGCCATCCTCCATGGTTTTCAGGTAGAACACCGAAGGCAAGTCCGCTCCCGGCACTTTGGGCGCCACGCTGTCGCAGCCCACGGCGATCATCATCACGTCGTAGGTATCCTCAAACTCACGCCCGGAATCGTTATCCCGCACGAACACGCGCTTTGCCGCCGCATCCACCGACAGCACCTCGTGATGAAGGAACGTGTCGATACCCATCTTGGCATACTGCTCGCGCGTGCGGGCGATCAGCTTGCCGGGATCGTCGTTGAAGCCACCGATATAATAAGGTAAGCCGCAAGCGCCGTAAGACAGATAGCCGCCCCGCTCATAAACGGCAATCTGCGCATCGGGCATCACGCGCCTCAGCTTGGAGGCGGCGGACATTCCAGCCGCCACGCCGCCGATCACGATTGCTTTCATCCGTCCGCCTCCTATATTGAATGAAATGAGTTGAAAATGCCGTTTATTTCAGATTCTTGAGCCGCTCAAGCACCGCGCGGGTGATGGCCTGCAATTCAGCCTCATCAGACGCAGCGCTGCCACCCGCACAGCCGCAGGGGGAGGTGCTCTGACCATAGGTCTTGAGAACCGGTGGGTTATCTGCCACAGGGCTGTGACCCGCCACTACATCCACGGTATTGGTGGCCTTGGCTGTGCACGGCGGGATGCCGCCGCTGGTAATCCCCATCTTCTTGCGGATCTCGATCAGCTCGCCCACCTGCTCGCAGCTGAGCACATTGGCTTTTCCAATGATGTTGCCCGTGTACATGATGACCATGGCATAGTGCTCGGTGGATTCCAGACGGTACCACGCCTCCATCAGCGATCCGCCCCACGCCACCGCGCCGTGATTGGCCAAAAGAAGTGCGTTGTAATCACGGCAATAGGGCGCGATGCTGTCCGGGATGCCCTGAGAACCGGGCGCTTCATAGTGTACGCAGGGCACAGTGCCCAAATTGACCAGCGCTTCAGGATAGATGGCCTTGTCCAGGCCGATGCCCGCGATGGCAAAGGACGTGCTGATGGGCGGATGCGCATGGCACACGCCGCGGACCTCAGGGTTTTCATTGTAGATGCGAAGGTGCATCTTGACCTCGCTGGACGGGCCGCGCTCCCCCTGGGACAGCACCGTGCCATCCAGGCGCATCTTGACCATCATGTCTTCGGACATGAAACCCTTGGATACGCCTGTGGGCGTAGTCCAGATGATATCATCGTCCACCTTGCAGCTGATATTGCCGTCGTTGGCGGCCACGAAATTCTTTTGATACATTCTACGGCCAATATCCACGATCAGCTTTTTGGCCTCGTCGTCCGTAGGATAGCGACGTATGCTTTGCATGCCCTTCACCTGCTTTAACTTTTTTCGATCCGAACACTTTATGAATTGCGGCCGTTTAGCGCCTGTTTATACGCATGCAGCCGCATGCCATTACGCAACTATTATAGTTGGAGCGTTTATCATTGTCAACACTTGTTTCAAAAAAACTTGCCGGTTCTACATAAACACTAAACGCAGTATTTTTATTCCTTTTGTTTATCATTTATCACATATATATGGATTTTGTGAAAGGCTTCCGTTACTAAACAATTAAAATAAACGATTCTTAAAAATATTCTAAAACAGCGCTTGACTTTTCACCTGAATGGCTCTATACTGATGTCAACAAAGGGCGATAGTTTACCGAATCCGCCCAAAAGTGAATAGGAGGTTTACCATGAAAAAGATCGTAGCTCTGGTTCTGGCTCTCATGCTGGCGCTGTCCATGCTGACTGTCGCCACGGCTGAAACGGCCAATCCCGTCGCCGGCAAGAAGGTAGCGTATATCATGCTGCTGCCTTCCGCTACCATCTTCCAGATGTGGAAGGATTCCTGCGCCGACCTGTGCGCTGCGCTGGATGTGGACTTCGACTTCTACTTCTGCGATGGCGACTTCAACCGCTGGATGGACACCATCAACACCTGCGCCGCCGCCGGCTATGACGGACTGCTCGTCAGCCACGGCAACCAGGACGGCTCCTATGTGTTCCTCAAGGAGCTGACTGAAAAGTATCCCGATCTCAAGCTGGTATGCTTCGACACCCAGTTCTACACCGACGGCGAGTATCAGAAGATCGAGGGCGTGACCCAGCTGTTCCAGCAGGACAAGAGCCTGGTTACCGTTCTTCTGGACGAAATGATCGCCAAGTTCGGCGAGGGCGTGCGTCTGGTCAAGGTATGGCGCGGCCCCAACTACAATAGCCCCTTCGACCGCCGCGAGGTTGGCTGGCAGGAGTACGAGGAAGCCGGCAAGATCGTGACCGTGGGCGAAATCCAGCCCCTGCAGGACAGCGTTGACAGCGCCAACAGCGTGACCGCCGCCTATCTGCAGAGCCTCAAGCGCGAGGATGTGGACGGCGTTATCGCCTACTACGACCTCTACGGCCAGGGCGTGTACAACGCCATCTTCGAGAACGCCAACTTCAACGGCGAGGCCGGCGAAGCCCTGCCCATGGCGTCCGTTGATATCGACCAGGTGGACGTGACCAACATGCAGACCCGCCCCGACATCTGGTATGCGGCCGGCACCACCGACTGGACCCTGAACGGCGAGATCGCCATGCGTCTGCTCATGCTGGAGCTGGCTGGCGAGTATGACAAGATCTATGACCCCGCCACCGGCGAGTACGGCGTGGACGTGGTTGAGATCCCCGGCAGCGCTATCCTGGCTTCCGCTCTGAAGGAAGATAGCACCGTTGAGAACCTTGGCGATATCGCCGGCGAGACCTACGGCAACCTCAGCTACCTGTCCGTGACCGACTGGATGCCCGCTGATCTGCTGCACAAGTAATCCCCCACAACCATTCATAACCCATTCGAGCAATGTTTCTTGACAAAGAAGCGTCGGAGTATTTGCTCCGACGCTTCTTCCCTTAAAGCATCCCGACCGCTTGTAGTGAATGAGAGAAGAGGGAAATCCATGGACAAACTAACACTTGGAACCCGCAAGGTATCCATCGAATTTCCCGGTGTGAAGGCGTTAACCAATGTAGACTTTGAAGTCAGCACCGGTGAGATTCACGCGCTCGTAGGCGCCAACGGAGCGGGCAAGTCCACCCTGATGAAGGTCCTTGCGGGTGCAAATCCGGATTATACAGGCGAAGTGTACCTCAACGGCAAGCCCGTTGAACTGCGCTCCACCATGGCCGCCAAGAAGCTGGGCATTCAGATCGTGTATCAGGAGGTGGACATGGCGCTTATCCCCACGCTGTCGGTGGCGGAAAACGTCATGCTCAACGATATGGTCATGAACGCCGGCGGCAATCCCCTCGTCAACTGGCCCAAGCTGCGCACGCAGGCCAAGGCGGTGCTGGACCGGCTGAACATTAACGTAAACGTGCGCAAACTGGTACAGGACCTGTCCTTGGCACAAAAGCAGATGGTCCTCATTGCCAGAGCCATAGCCAACGAATGCAATTTCCTGATCCTTGACGAGCCTACTGCCCCGCTTAGCGACACGGAAACCGCCGAGCTTTTCAGGCTGGTCAAGCACCTTCAGGAAACGGAGAATATCGCCATTATTTTTATTTCCCACCGCATCAACGAGATCATCCAGATCTGTGAAAGCTACACCGTGATGCGCAACGGCGAAATCGTAGGCACCTGCCCCATCACCGAAAAGACCACCACCCGCGAAATCGTGGAAAAGATGCTGGGCCGCTCGTTTGAAGAAAACTTCCCCAAGGAACACGTGCCCATCGGGGAAAAGGTGTTCGAGGTCGAAAACCTGTCCGGCGCAGACGGCAAGGTCAACGACGTGTCCTTCTATGTGCGCAGGGGTGAAATCGTGGGCATTGCGGGCCTAGTCGGTGCCGGTAAATCCGAACTGTGCAAGACCATCTTCGGTGCCTACGAGCGCACAGCAGGTACCCTGCGCTTGAACGGCGAGGAACTCAAAATCAAGAATCCCTCTCACGCGGTGAAAAGCCGTATCGCCCTGGTGCCGGAGGAGCGGCGTAAGGAAGGCGTGCTGGTAAACGAAAATGTCAGCTTTAACCTCTCCGCCGCATCGCTTAGCCGCTTTTGCAAAGCGTCGTTCATCCTGAAAAACAAGGTGGACACCAACGCGCGTCAATACGTAAACGATCTGGGCATTGCTACCCCATCAATCAAGCAGTACGTGAAGAATCTTTCCGGCGGCAACCAGCAGAAGGTGGCCGTGGGCAAATGGATGGCCGCGGACTGTGACGTGTACATCTTCGACGAGCCCACCAAGGGCGTGGACGTGGGCGCGAAGCAGGATATCTTCCGCCTGATCAACAACATCACCAAGCGCGGCAGCAGCGTGATCTATGCCTCATGCGAAAACTCCGAGCTTCTCTCCATCACCGACCGCATCTACGTGCTCTATGACGGTCGCATCATGGCGGAGCTGGAAACCGCAAAGACCAACGAAGACGAGATCATGCACTACGCCGTGGGCAGCACCACGAAGTACGCCTGACCGCCTGGCAGGCCATAACAGGAGGGCTCTTGATATGCAAGCATCGTTGAAACCAAATCCGCTGGCGACTAAGCAAAGCAAAACCTTTCTCCGCTTCCTGCTGGACTGGGCGGCCGTCATCACGCTGGTGCTGTGCTTTGTGGTGTTCGGTCTGGCCACAGGCAGTCGCTTCCTGTCGGTCAACAACATGATCAACATTCTGCGCGCCATGTCCATTACCACGGTATTTGGCATCGCCGCTACGGTGACCATGGCGCCCGACGGATTCGATATGTCGGCCTGTACGCTGGCCAGCTGCTCGGCCTATGTATTTGTCAGCATGTATCTGTGGTATGGCCTGCCTCTGTGGGCCTGCATCCTGATCTGCATCGGCGTAACGCTGGTGATGTATCAGCTGACGATGTTCCTGATTCTGGTTTGTAAGATTCCCGACATGCTGGCCACCTGCGCGCTAATGTTCGTGCATCAGGGCCTGGGTCAGTGGTACATTGGCGGCGGCGCCGTCTCCACCGGCATGCGCCTGCCCAGCGGTGCCTCCCCCGTGCGCACCAAGTTGGAAGATTCCTTCAGCGCCATCGGCCGTGAGCCCTGGCTGATCGTTATCATGCTTGTATGCGTGCTGGTTGCCTACATCTTCCTGGAGTACACCAAGCACGGCCGCTTTATCTACGCCATGGGCGGCAACAAGCAGGCTGCCAAACTCAGCGGCATCAACGTAAAAGCCTACCGCTACCTGGCCGGCATGATCACCGCCGTGTTCATCGCCATCGGCGGCATCCTGGTTTCTTCCCGCGGTTCTTCCGCGCAGGTGATGTGCTGCGACAACTACCTGATGCAGTCGCTGGCCGCCGTGTTCGTCGGCCGTTCCGTGGGCGGTGCAGAAAAGCCCAACGCCCTGGGTACGCTGATCGGCGCCATGCTGGTCTCCACGCTGGAAAACGGCCTGACCATCTGCGCTGTGCCCTACTACGTGCTGCCCGCCGTGAAGGGCGCTGTGTTGGCCCTGGCCCTGGTCGCAGCTTACGCCACCAAGAAGGAGCAGTAATTCATCTTTCAAAGCCATGCAATATGCATGTACAAGGGAAACGCCCCGGCGAGATTCGCCGGGGCGTTTCTTTGCGGTGTCCGTGAATGTCACTACACCAGCGTATCCTTGATCTTCTCAAATTCCTCACGGCTGATGAGTACCTCGCGAGGCTTGCTGCCCACGGACTTGCTCACGATGCCACGTGCGGCCATATCGTCGATCAAGCGTCCTGCACGCGCATAGCCGATCTTCATGCGGCGCTGGAGCATGCTGATGCTGGCCTGCCCATCGTTGATAACCATTTCGATGGCTTCCAGAAGGCGGTCGTCCGCGCCGGTGTCCTCTTCAGCATCGGCCAGCGGTCCGGAGGACGTCTCCTCGCTCTCCATGGCTTCGATCACGTTGGGATCAAAGTCCACGTGTGAATGCTGTGCGATATAGTCCACTACGCGCTCCGTCTCCGCATCGCTGAGGAAGCAGCCCTGCACACGAATGGGTGCGCTCGCTCCTGTGGGAAAATAGAACATATCGCCCCGGCCCAGCAGTTTTTCCGCGCCGTTCTGGTCCAGTATGGTGCGGCTGTCGATGCTGGAGGACACCGCAAAGGCAATGCGCGAGGGCACATTTGCCTTAATGAGGCCGGTGATGACATCCACTGTGGGGCGCTGCGTAGCCACCACCATGTGGATGCCCGCCGCACGCGCAAGCTGCGCAATGCGGATGATGCTTTCCTCCACTTCCTTCTTGCAGGCCAGCATGAGGTCAGCCAACTCATCGATGATGATGACGATGCGGGGCAGCTTTTCCTCGCCGGGTCCGAGCTTGGCATTATACGCGGACAGCTCACGCACATTCTTGGACTGCATCTTGTGGTAGCGGTCCAGCATTTCCGCAACAGCCCATTGCAGCGCTCCAGCGGCCTTATGCGGATCGCTCACCACGGGGATGAGCAGGTGCGGCACGACGTTGTAGCATTGGAGCTCGACCACCTTGGGATCGATCATGATCATGCGCACTTCTTCCGGCGGGGAGCGGAAGAGGATGGAGTTCACGATGGCGTTGATACACACGGATTTGCCGCTGCCCGTCTGGCCTGCAATGAGCAGGTGCGGCATCTTGGCCAGATCGCAGATAACGGCACGGCCCGCAATGTCGCGACCCAGGGCCACCGCCAGGGGCGACTTGGCGGCCTGCATTTCGGGACTTAAGAGCACCTCAGCCAGCGACACGCTTTGGATTTCCTTGTTTGGCACCTCCACACCGAAAAGGTTGGTGCCGGGGATAGGGATCTCGATGCGCACACCGCCGTTGGCCGCCATGTCCAAGGCGATGTTGTCGGCAATACTCATGATGCGCTTGACATTGACTCCGCTGGACACCAATCCCAGTTCGAAACGGGTGACAGCTGGACCGTGGGTCACACGCTGCACGCGCGCGGGAATTCCGAAGCTCTCCAGCGTCTTTTCCAGCCGGGTGGCATCTGCCGTGTCCTGAGCACGGGTATCGGTAGCCGCACGCCGCTGCTGGGTGTTGAGCAGGTCGATGGACGGATAGGCGTAGGGCACGCGCTCTATGGGCTTGGGCTCACTGGCTGGCTGGACAGGCGGCACAGGCCGTGGTTGACCCGCCGGACGCTTGTAAGCCGCATTGCGGTCCTCGATAACTTCGGTCTGAGACGGCTGTGGTACGGTTTGAGTCGGCTGCGGAGCCGTTGGCGCCTGCTGAACAGCTGGCGGATTGGGCTGTGCAGGTGCGACCGGCACAATGGGCGTGGAAGCCATCTGCGGCGGCACCGCAGCATACGGAGCCGTTTCCTCCGTCACATCCTCCTCTACGCTGCTGGCGATTTCCGCCTTGCGCCGGCGGATTTCCTCGATGCGGTCCATAGCCTTGCGCTTGGATGCGGACATGATCAGCGTATCGGGCAATGTAGTTTCGCTGGTATCAGCACCCATTTCGCTGGGGGTGAAGGTCATGCGGGTCTGATACTGCTTTTCTTTCTTCTCTTTTTTCCCTTTTCCATCAGCCTTGCGCCAAGGAAGCTGCTTTCCCTCAGGAATAATCAGTTCGTCGTAAATTTCTGCCTGAGGTTGCGCAGCCGGCTGCACAGGCGCAGGATACACCGGCGGCATGCCATAGGGATAGACGGGCATACCGGCCTGCGGCATAGGCGGCTGCTGCATAAGCATACTGCCATAGGGCGGATAGACCGGCGCTTCTTGTGCGGGGGCCTCTGCCTCCCCCCTGCGGCGGAAAGCGGGTGACCTCATGCGGCGGTCGTCCTCCTGCTCCTGCAGGCGCTGTTCCTCCAGTTGCTCCTGATATTCACGCTGGGCGCGCTTCTGCTGAATATTCTGCTGCCGAGCCTGCCAACCATCGCGCACGCTTTCAAACATCTGAATCATATCAAAGCGGGAAACCAGCAAAACGCAGGCCGCACAGACCACACCCAGCGTCACCGTCCCCAGCACCGTTCCCAAAAAGGTCCAGGCCGGCCAGCCCAGCACCATACCCAGCGCCCCGCCGAATGCTCCGCTAGAGCCGCACACATTGAATGCGGCGCAAATCATGTTCCAGTATCCCGATGCCTCTGTTGCAGGAAGTGCGGCCTGATTGTTGTACTTGACCAGATAGGCGGGAAGCGTATCCTGTCCCACGCGGCTGACCAGGTTGATGATGCCCAGCACGGAAAAAAACAGCAACGTAAAAAGCAGGAATCCACGTTTGGGCATGCTGCGGCCAGAGGAAAATGCCACCAACACTCCCGCCCAGATCAGCAGTGCACTCACACCCAGGCACAGCCCGCCGCCCAGGCCCTGCATGACGCGCTTGACCATACTGAAAAACGCGCCTTTCAACCCGCCCACTACCGCCAGGAGCGATATCACGCCCAGCGCGATGAGCAGGATGCCTGCAATTGCGAACGCCGCCAGCGTACCCGATTCATACTGAGCGGCGGCTTTTTTGCTCTTTGCCATGGATGTCCTTTCCTCCGCGTTATGTTACTTGCCAAGCTGCACAGCGCGCAGCACGCCATCTGTATCAGCGTGAAGCCTCAGCTCGTGCCCCCCGAAATGATAAATGTCGCTTTCGCCCGCAGGCAAGCCGTAATCGTAGGCCATGTTGTCGGTAAAGGTCATGGTTTCATCAGGCTGGCCCAACATGGCGCGCCAGTCCTCCTGTACGGCTTGTCCAATCAGCAGCCCGCACAAATCACCGCGGCGCATCTGCACACCCTCCACCACAGACGCGCCGTAACCGCTCTGAATGGCGTCAGAGATGACCAATATTTCCCGAAAAATCGGTTCTTCCAATACGTAGTAACGTCCGCCCGGAAACTCATCCGGGGTGCGCAGCAGGCGATAACGCTCCACCACATCAGTCATGTGGTCGCCCAATGTAACGGGCACATGGGGTAGCTTGCCCGCCGTGACCGCGGCCTCGATGGCTTTGCGCGCCTCCTGCTGGGACAAGGGAGCCTCCGCCGCACCGATCTGTGCAGGCAAAGTGTCCTCCCCCGTCAGGAAAAAGTCCGCAAGTTCACTGTAGAAAAACTGGCATGCTCCGCTGTAGCCGCTCATCAGGCGAAGCTGGTCAGACGGATACCAGAAGGTAATGCCGTCGGCATCTAATGTAAACGTCTCACGCGGCAGGGGTGTGATATCGCTGTATTGCATATAGCCGCTGAGTTCCTGCCCCAGGCTTTCCTCCGCGACGGTCTCCATCCAGGCAACCGCCGCATCTGCATCCTGAAACAGTGCATCTAACGTGAGGCGCTCGCCCGTAGTCAGGTCATAAGTCAGAGCGGAATAGGCCTGTCCCTCATGGCCATCCGGCATTTTACCCTGAGCATTCATCATGGCAGAAAACACGTCGTCTTTCAATAGCGTCAACTGATAATCCACCTTCAACCCCCACGGGCTGTCCCCCAGCGTAGCCAGTGTGACCAGATGATTGGCCACGCCGGAGGAAAGAACGATATCATCATTGATCTTTTTCTGTACGGCCTCGTCCGCCATGCCAGTGAGCTGAGGATAGGTCACGTAATTTTCTCCAATCTGCGTGCGCACCTCGTCCACCTGAGTCTGGGCCAGGGCGGGCGTTGCCAACGCCAGCAGCAAAAACAGGATACATAGCATTTTTCGCATGGCGGTCACTTCCTTCCGGCGATTCTTTTGCATCGTATAGTTTACAACGAAATCAATTTTATTGCAAGTTTGTTACAATATTTCCCCATGGAGGACAGGTTCTGACAGGAGCTGCGTCCTTCAGTGCAGTGTGGGCGTCTCCCCCTCCATGCCATAGGAAAGCATGGGCTGCATCTGTACGCCGGACAGTGCTGCCGCGATAGTACGCGGAATCTGGCTGAAATCCGCAACCAACGACCGAGGCTTTTTCACCGGGTCATCCTGGCCGAAGGGCACAAAGTAAATGTTGCGCACGTTGAGCAGGCGGCCGATGTTCTGCGCCGCTGCACCCAGACCGTCGTTGGTGGACACGGCCAGAACCAAAGGACGGTCGTTGCGCAGGTGGCTCTTGGCCCCCAGCAGGGCAGGCGTATCAAAGATGCCGCTGGCCAGCTTTGCCAGACTGTTCCCCGTCGCCGGAGCTATGAGAAACACGTCGGTCATTTTCTTGGGGCCGATGGGTTCTGCTCCGGCCAATGTATCAATGGGCTCGTTGCCGGTAATCTCCACGATGCGGGCGCGCAGGTGCTCCGCCGTCATAAAGCGCGTATCCAGTGCCCCGGCATTAAAGGATAGCACGGGCAACACCTCATACCCACGCCGCACCAGTGCTTCCATCTGCTTAAGCACCCGCTCAAAGGTACAAAAGGAACCCGTCATAGCAAACCCGATGCTGGTCTTTTTCATATCGAAGCCTCCCGGAGCAATTCCAAGCTGACCTGTTTGAGGGCACGCGCAGCGCTTTGGGGCGCGTAGCGCGAAGGCAGCGCGGGCAGAACCTCAACATTCAGCCCCAGTGCCGTAGCCCTGTCGCGATCAAAGCCATAGGGTGCGCTGGCCAGCTCCAGTAGCCACGTGCCTTTGGGCAGGGCGGCGAGTGCCTCTGTTCCCAGCACGTGGGCGGGGATGGTATTGAGCACCATGGACACGTGCGCAGCCGCGTCCGGCAGCTGCGAAAGCGGCATTGCGCGCATGCCGTCGCTTCTGGCAGCAAGGCGCTGTTCCTCCCGCCGGGCGGCCACCCACACGTCGGCGCCCAGCGCCTTGAGCTTTTTAGCCAGCGTGCGGCCAAAGCGCCCATAGCCCGTCACCAGCACCTCCATATCCGAAAGCGCGTCGCCGGTGCGGCCCATGGCCTGCGCCAACGCACCCTCAGCAGACAAATCCGCATTGCGGTCAAGGAATGCCGGATGATTTTCATACAGAAAAAGCCGGAACTGCTTTGCACGCGCTCCCGGCGCTTCCAGACAGGGTTCCAGACCCGCGCCCGCCAGCAGCACCGCTCCCGGCCGGGCACTTTCCAGCACGTCTTCTGGATGCAGGGTCAAACCGGTCAGCGTGGGAATGCGCCCGTCCCGAACCGCAAAGGGATAGGGAAAAAGCAAAGCCTCTGCCGATTCGATGCCGGCCGTCTTCTCATCCCCGGAAATCAAGCCCACGGTGGACACGGCGAATCCATCCTCTGCCAGCATACGCGCCATGCGCAGCATGCGGCCGTCACCGCCGGCCACCAACAGCTTTCTAAGCAAAAAAACCGCCTCCCGCCGATGCATGATACTGCATCCTATGCGGGAGGCGAAAAGAGGTGCGCTTTACAGCGCGTGTGAGATGGAATCGGAAAGCGTCTGCTCCTGACCGCAAAGGGTCATTTTCAGCGGATCGCCCTGAAGCAGTTCCACCAGCGCCTGGCCCGGACGCACGCTTACGCGGATAACGCGGCCGCGGTAGTGGAACTGGAAGGCATAGCCTTGCCAGGCATCAGGCAGGAACGGCGCCAGGCTCAGGCCGTTGGTGGTGCGCATGCCCGCGAACCCGTGCGCCATGGCCAGCCAGCTGCCGGCCATACTGGTGATGTGCAGGCCGTCGTCAGTATCGTTGTTGATATTATCCAAATCCAGACGGGCAGTGCGCTGGTACATCTCCACGGCCTTCTCATGATAACCCAGCTGGGCTGCCAGAATGCTGTGCACACAGGGCGACAGGCTGCTCTCATGCACGGTCATGGGCTCGTAGAAATCAAAGTTGCGGCGAATGGTTTCCACATCGTACAGGTGATTGAGGAAATACAGACCCTGCAGCACATCTGCCTGCTTGATAAAGCAGCTGCGCAGGATATGGTCCCACGACCAGTGCTGGTTGATGGGTCGCTCGCCAGCGGGGATATCCGAGGTGGGCATCAGGTCCTTGTCCAGGAAGGTATCGTGCTGCACGAAGATGCCCAGTTCCGCGTCCTCAGGATAGTACATCTTCTCCACCACATCCACCATGTGCGCAAGTTCTTCCTCAGTGATGGCCAGTTCACGGCGGCGATCCTGGGAGGCGCGCCGCGCCTGGGTTACGAACAGGCCGATGCTCCAGGCCGCAATGCGGTTGGTGTACCAGTTATTGTTGACGTTGTTTTCGTATTCATTGGGTCCGGTGACGCCATGAAGCATGTATTTGCCGTGCCGCTTGGAGAAATGTACGCGGTCGGTGTAGAAGCGCGCCACGCCGCACAATACGTCCAAGCCCTCGCGCAGCATATAATCCATGTCGCCGGTATAGGTAGCGTAGTTGAAGATGGCATGAGCGATGGCGCCGTTGCGGTGAATCTCCTCAAAGGTGATCTCCCATTCGTTATGGCACTCCACTCCGGTGAAGGTCACCATGGGATACAGCGCACCCTTCAGGCCCTGCTGGCGCGCATTGTGGTAGGCGCCGTCCAGCTGAAGCCAGCGATACAGCAGCAGCTGCTTGGCCACGTCCTCCCCGGCGATAGCCATATATACCGGCAGACAGTACGCCTCGGTATCCCAGTAGGTGGCGCCGCCGTATTTCTCGCCGGTGAAGCCCTTGGGGCCGATGTTGAGGCGCGCATCATCGCCGGAATAGGTGCTGAGCAGCTGGAACAGGTTAAAACGGATGCCCTGCTGCGCCGCGTCGTCGCCCTGAATGGTCACATCGCAGCCTGCCCAGCGGGCGCGCCAGGCGGCGGTGTGTGCATCGCGCAGCTCGGCGTAACCCAGTTCACGAGCACGCGCGGCGGCCTTGAGTGACAGGGTGTTAAGCACCTTTTCATCATAGTCGCGGCTGGTGAAGCACAGAGCGTACTTTTCCAGCACACCGTTCTCTCCAGCGCGCACATCGCCCTCATACCGGGTTTCCACATACCCGCTGTCCAGCTTGCGGCCGGCCATTTCGAGTCCATCTGCCCAGCAGCTCATCGCGGCACTCACAGCAAAACGCGGGGTGCCGAAGGGATTTTCCTTTGTTTTGGTGAGCAGAGCCAGCGCATCCTCGGTTTCTTCTTCCAGCAGCATGTCCCAGAAGGTTTCGTCATAATTGCTGTCCAGATTGCGCACATTCGCATCCAGATAGGGACGCATCACCACATGAGCGTCGTAATCTGGCGTAAGGCTATAGCGCACGGCCAACAGTTCCTTTTGCGCCAGCGATACGAAGCGCTCCGCCTCCACCTTCACGCTGCCCTGCGCCGTGCGCACGGTAAAGCGGCGCAGGAACAAGCCGTTCTGCATATCCAGCTCGCGGTAGAACGCCTCTACCTGTGCGTTGTTCAGATCCAGCGTCTCGCCGTCCACCTCCACATGGATGCCATTTAAGCGAACGGCGTTGATTACCTTGCCAAAATACTGCGGATAGCCATTTTTCCACCAACCTACCCGCGTTTTGTCGGGAAACCACACGCCGCCGATATAGGTGCCAAGATGGGTGTCGCCGGTATAGTCCTCCTCAAAGTTTCCACGCATGCCCATATAGCCGTTTCCCGTAGAGGTGAGGCTTTCGGACAGGCGCATGCGTTCCTTGTCCAGCCCCGTTTCCACAACCTTCCAGGGATGAATCTCAAAACTCATCGCAGCGGTCTCCCTTCCCTTGTGCAATCGTTTGTACACTTTTTCTTATCGTACTGTATCGGGGACAAATTGTCAAGGGCCAGTTTGCGGCGCGCCCATACCAGTGGTGCAAACACCAGTGCCAGGCATGCCAGGCCCACCGGGGCGTACAGGCTATCTACGATGCCTTCAAATCCAACCAGTGACACCGCAAGTGGCGGCCCCAGGGTCAACGTAGCACGCAGGTATGGGCCGCATCCCTGTGCTGCTCCGTCCAGCGCGCACAGCACCGCCGCCAGCGATGTGAACACCGCCAGATACATGAGTCCCGCGCTGATGAGAAAGCCATTTCGTCCGAATTGCGCCAGCAGGTGCACAATGGGAAACGCTTCCACCAACAGGTCCGGCTGTCGGCGATATACGCCATCGCTGAGTGCAAGCAGCGCAGCCAATGCCAACCCTAAGCCCATGCACAAAAGCAGCATGCGGCGTGTCGTGCCCTGCGCGCAGCGGCACACCACCCCGATGGCCAGCGCGAGGTTCATGGCCGCGTAGGCAATGGCGCGCACTGCCGCCTGGAAAAGGGATGGCGCCTCTAACGAAATCAGAACGGCCGACGGATCGCTCCTGCCCATACGAGCCGCCAGCAACGCACCGCCCAGGGCCGCCGTAAGTAGTCCGCTGATCCAGCCCAACGCCCCAATGCCGCGCCGCCCGACCATCCATGCCGTGAACAGTGTGCCCACTGTGCCAATGGGATATGCCCATTCACTGGCCCACAGCAGCATGGCCAGCCACCCGGAGGCCGAAATCATGGCTCCGCCTGTGACTGCCAGCATCACAGCGGCGCATAGGCGCGCGCATAGACGCACCCATGGAGGCATGCCATCATACAAGTCCCACCACCGGTCCGTGCCACGCCTCCGCGCAGCAGCCATACACAGGGCACAAAGCAGCGCCAAAGTTCCCGCCGACAGAGGAATCAGCCATCGTGCATGCACGCCATAGCGTGTGAAAAAGGTGACAACTTCGCGCCCGGAGGCAAATCCGGCTCCTACAATCGCACCGATACAGGCCGTCAGGCCCGCCATGCCGCCGTTTTTTGCCATCCAAGCACCCCCATGTATTTGCTATGCGCAGGGTATGCGGCAAGGGTGGTGGTCATGACGCGCCGCCTTATACCAAAAGACCCGCGGAAATTCTCCGCGAGTCTCTAGCCTTCCCCTATGGCATAATTTGTTTTTTCAGCTAAGCGTCTTCGCCAAAGCACAGCGTTCGGATGGCGTAGGCCACGCCGTCTTCATCGTTGCTGAGGGTGAGATGTTTCGCTGCCGCACGTGCCTGCTGGCTGGCATTGGCCATAGCCACGCTTACTCCCGCATAGGAAAGCATGCTCACATCGTTGTCATAATCACCCAAGGTCATCACGCGCTGCGAACTTATGCCCAGTTTTTGTGCCAGCGCAGCCACTGCAATGCCCTTGTTCACGCCCGCAGGCATCAGCTCCAAATTCATGCTCCAGGAGCTGGTTACATCCAATCCTGGCAGCTCAGCCAGAGCACAGCGGGCACGCTCAAGCTTTGCCTCATCCTGCGCCATGCACAGAAGCTTGTTCACACCCTGCGCACGCAGGGCATTCAGCCCTCCCATACCATACAAATACTGCGGTGCAAAGCGGCCGCAGGTATATGTGCCCCAAAATTCGTCATCTACCTGAAAATCACCTTCAAAGATAACCAGGCGATTCTGGACGAAGCACCCGAAGGGAAAGCGGGCGCGGCGCAAAATTTCCACAGCCGCATCCAACGTAGCGCCGTCAAAAGACTGATTGAGAAAAGCCCCGTCCATACACCGTTCAAGGCAATAGGCACCATTGAGCGACAAGATGGCGCAGTCAGTCAATCCGGCTTCGTCAAGAAACATGGCCACATCGCCGGGAAGACGACCGCTGCAGATGGCCAGATGAATTCCGGCCGCCTGCACCTTCCGCAGGGCCGCAAGGTTACCCAGCGTAAGGCGCTGACACGAATCCAGCAACGTACCGTCCATATCCATGGCAATCAGGGCAACAGGATTGTCAGCCATGCGGTTTTTCTCCCCTTAAAACGATGGTGTAGCGGTAAATGTACGTCCTTTCAGGTAAGCAAGCGGCCCGGAGGTTTGCAGCGAGAGCGATACAGAGCACAGCATGAGCCTACGCGCCTTCATCGCTCGATTGAATTCACGGTCGCCATACTGGTCATCACCCAGGAGAGGATGGCCGATAAAGGCCATATGCGCCCGGATCTGATGCGTGCGGCCCGTATGCAGCCTGATGCGCAGGCGTGCACAGTCGCCGGGCTCCAACACGTCGTATTCGGTTACGATACGCTTGGCGCTTTCCGTCTCGCGGGCAAGCACGCGCACGCGCGCGTGGAGCGCATCCTTGGTAAGCCATGCTTCAAGCATTGCATGCCGCGGGCTGGGTGTGCCGCGCACAAGGCATTCATATTCCTTGCG
Organism: Bacillota bacterium; assembly: GCA_023404345.1. GTDB lineage: Bacteria > Bacillota > Clostridia > Christensenellales > Aristaeellaceae > Limiplasma. The sequence goes on along the minus strand of JAEYCB010000062.1, from coordinate 2,634 downwards.
CACCTCGCCCCGCCGGAACGCATTCTGCGCCGCCTGCTGCACATCCGGCGTGCGGGCCAGCAGCAGCAGGCCCTCAGTGGGGTTATCCAGGCGGTGACACAGAAGTGGCTCGGCAGTTTCCGGGCCCATTTGCTCGTGCAGGAGCTGAGGAAAGGTTTTTCCGCCCTTGCGATCCGGCTCACAGCTGACGCCTGCAGGTTTGACAGCCACCAGCACATTTTCATCCAAATAGACGATAGGCACGGTTTTTTCCCGTGCCTCGTCGGTATAAACACACACCTGTGTGCCGGGGCCGGCCATGGCAGAAAGATCTACCCGACGGCCATCGACCTTCACGTCGCGTTTTTGGAAAGCGCGGCGCAACGCATATTCCGGAACCTGCGGGAGCATCCGGTGGGCGCAGGCAAAGAGACGGGTTCCCCGTGCGTTTTCCGGCACGATAAAATCATATCGTTTCATATTTTCTCATCAGTGCGAAAGCGCCGTCTTAAGGCCCATCCAGTGCGGTGTGCACAGATAGAGACGCTCCAGCGCATCCTTCATGGCCCGCGTTGGTAAAACGGCCAGCATAGAGGCCATCACGTTTTCCATTTCCTTGAGACTTACGCCCTGCTTGGCCAGCATGCGCAGGTCCTCGGCAGCCTCGCCCACCTCATATTCAGGGCGAAGCGCTCCATTGAGCGCGCCGCAAAGGGCATCGTTGAGCGGCTCCTCCTCCGGCAAAATGCCGTTCATCCCCCCGGCAATCATCTCCTGCGACAGCTCCAGCGTGAAGATGCCTCCATCCGCGCGCTCGCCTCCTACCAGCCTATAGGGATCGGCCAGGCCAGGGTGCAGCAGGATCAAATCGCCATTGGAATCGGTGACATATTCAAAGGAGGCCTGCAGGTAACGCCGTGCAATCTGCATAGCAATCGGGCCTTCCTCGTGCATCACATCATGCATGAAAAAGCCAACGGGCTGCGCGGAGTGCAAAAGGCCCGCGATGTAGAGGAGGCCGTGGATGGTTGCGTCATAGCGAAACAGGCGTTCGCGCGCGGCGGGCGCCTCTTCCGCAGCAATCGCACGCGCCAGCGGGTCATGCAGCGCCTGGGGCAGAAGCAGCTTCCAGTCATCGCCCTCAGCGTGAAAGCTGCACCACAGACGGCTGACCAGCGCTTCCGCTGCACCCAGATCGTCCCAGTCGCCCAAAAGCAGCTCACCGTCGTTGATCAGCAAGCGCTCTACCAACTGCATTTCGCCGGCGCTGATATAGAGCGCCTCCTGCGGCAGACGCTCCATCACGGCAGCGCGAAGCCCTTCCAGTGTCGCCAGCGTGTAGCGGCTCTTACCGCCCACATCGTCAAACGAGCCTGTCAGCAGGGCCTGTGCGTCTGCCTCGGTGGCCTCCGGCGCAAACAAGCCCACTCCCGGATGGGCAAAAAGGCGGCGCTCGCATGCCTCAAATTGTTTTTCGCGCATCATGCTCATGGTCATTTCGCACCAATCCGCATGAAGGGTCACTTCTCTGAGCACGCGGCGCCCCCCTTTCCCCTTTGCTCAGGTGTTTTTATTTCAGATGGACGACCCAACCCATGGGATCGTCGGTCTTACCAAACTGAATGCCGGTAAGCACATCATAAAGCTGCTGAGTGATATGGCCGATTCCGCCATCCCCAATACCGATCTCCTCGCCCTGGAAGCGGATCTTGTTGACAGGAGATACCACCGCGGCTGTGCCGGTGCCAAATGCCTCCGTCACGCGGCCGTCCTTGATATCAGCGATCACATCGTGGATGTCCATGCGGGCTTCCTCGGTTTCATAGCCCAGATACTTGCCCAGCTTGAGCACGCTGTCGCGGGTGATGCCGGGAAGGATGCTGCCGTTGAGGACGGGCGTTACGATTTTGCGGTCCTCATAGACGAACATCATATTCATCGCGCCCACTTCCTCGATGTAGCGCTGATGCACGCCGTCCAGCCACAGCACCTGCGCATAGCCGCTGTGCTTGGCATTCATGCCCGCCAGAATGCTGGCCGCATAGTTGCCGCCGGTCTTGGCAAAGCCGATGCCGCCGCGCACGGCACGCACATAGGAATCCTCCACGTAGATGCCCACTGGGGCCAGGCCCGAAGCGTAGTACGCGCCGGAGGGCGACAGAATGACATAATACAGATAGGTGCTGGAAGTAGACACGCCCAGATGGTTGTCAGTAGCGATCATCGTGGGGCGAATGTACAGGGAGGTACCCTCCTGGTGGGGGGTCCATTCCTTTTCCACATCCAGAAGGGCCATCAGCGTTTCCAGGCCATCCTCCACAGGCAGGGGCGCCATGCCCATACGCTCGGCGCTACGGGCGAAGCGCTCAAAATTGGCGCGGGGACGGAACAGATTAAAACCGCCCTGCGATGTGCGGTAGCACTTGAGGCCCTCAAAAATTTCCTGGCCGTAATGCAGCACCTGACAGGCAGGGTCCAGCGAAATGTTGCCATAGGGAATGATGCGGGCATCGTGCCATCCCTTGCCATCGGTGTAGTTGATCATAAGCATATGGTCGGTGAAGATGTGGCCAAAGCCCAGCTTGCTCTCATCGGCCGGCTTGTCTTTCAGATTCCGGGACAGATTCATTTGTACGTTCATACCGCTTCTTCCTC
>JAEYCB010000048.1 GCA_023404345.1 Bacillota bacterium | reverse complement strand
ACCAGCATATCTGTGCACAGCATTTCTATCGCCTGACGCTGCTCCGCTTCTTTCTTTAGCATCTTCATCACCTGTCCTTAGTATAACAAAAAAGGATGCATGATGCGACCTTTTTTGACAGGCTGGCGCGCTGCCCGCAAGGGCGGCGCGTTTTTTGTATTTGGAAAGCCCCACGTCTGCCATGGGACTTTCCAAATACAAAATGTGCGGAAGGACTTGCAGATTTTGCATTTGATGTGTTGATTGATCTAAACAGTCGTAAAATGATCGAAATATTCATAATAAAAGATTGACAAATACATAAATACCCGCTAGAATTTATCGTATTCGATGGGCCATACCTGGGAGACCATGGATAAAATGATGTGGACCGCGGGGTGCAAAGAAATGCAAAACTATGAAAAAACAGTATATGCAGGCATACTTGGGAAAATGATCGGCGTCTATGCAGGCCGTCCTGTGGAAGGTTGGACATATGATCATATCCGGGAACGATTTGATCAGATTAAAACCTATGTTAATGATCAGGTTGGTATGCCCCTGCATGTTCCCGATGATGACCTTTCGGGTACCTTTGCCTTTTTGCGATGCTTGGAGGATTTTGGTCCGGAAGCACAGGCAGCTGATTTTGGCGAGACCTGGCTGAACTACCTGATCGAAAACCGCACGGTGTTCTGGTGGGGAGGAATGGGCCGGTCTACGGAGCATACGGCTTATCTTCGCCTGAAAGCCGGTATTTCCGCGCTGCAAAGCGGGAGCATTGCCACCAATGGCGCGGCCATTGCGGAGCAGATTGGTGCACTGATCTTCATCGATGGGTATGCGATGATCTGCCCCAATGATCCCGTCAGGGCCATGGCGTATGCCCGGCAGGCGGCTTCGGTCAGCCATGACGGCCTTGCCGTGGAACTGGCGTGCTTTTGGTGCGCGCTGGAGTCGTTGGCCTTTGCGGAAAGGAATCTGGATACGCTTCTGGACAGGGCGCTGGCATTTCCCTGGTCCGAGCGTCTGCACCGTCTGGTAGATGATGTGCGGGCTTACTGCCGCCAGGAACAGGACTGGCGTGTGGTACGGGATTGGCTGGATGAAGCCTACGGCTATCATCTCTATCCGGGCAACTGTCATGTGGTGCCCAACTTTGCTCTGATGCTGGCCTCTGTGCTGCTGGGCGGCGACAGTTTTTCCAAAGCGTTGGAAATTGTGATATCCAGTGGCTGGGACACCGATTGCAACGCAGGGAATATTTGCTGCTTCAATGCCATCCGATTGGGGTTGGAGGCGCTGGACAGCCATTGGCGCGATCCCTGCCATGACCGGTTTTATGTCATTAGCTCCCTGGGGTGCCGCTGTACTGCGGACGCCGCGACGGAAACAGCCCGTATACTTGCCATTCATAACCGTATCTATGGTATGCCACAAGCAAAACGGCAAATGCGTTACAGCTTTCATCTGCCGGGCTCGACACAGGGATTCTCCCACTGCCCTGTGGTGGAAGGCAACGAAACGCCAGCCCGCAACGTCAATGCCGGCGACGCAGCACAGAATGGCCTGATTCTCATGCCGCACACGGCACTTTCTGTGCCTGTCTTTTATGAAACGAAGGACCGCTACGGCGGCTATGAACTGATTGGAAGCCCTACGCTTTATGAAACGCAGACCGTTGTGTGCTGTCTTTCCTGCGATGACACCGCCTCTGTACGGCCCTATGTGGTCACCTGTCAGGGTGTGAAGCGCGGGCCGGTATGGACAGTCAGTGGAACTTTCCGGGGCACGTGGACTGTGCCTGACCTGGGCGGCATGCCGGTGGAACGCTTTGGTGTGGAGCGTCTGGATGAGGATGCGGCGTCCCGCGTGCTGCTTACGGGCGTAGACTGGCAGGGCGCACCCAAACGCCTTTGCATCGCAGGCTGTCTCAGGCGTGAGGAGGATGGAAGCGCCATGCGGCCCTTTGACGCGTTTACGTCATCGGCGCGGCAGTTTCAGGTTGACAAGGTACATACCTTCTGCATCTCGCATCCGGCGGCAGACGGCGTGGCCGATTTGGGGTGCGAGGACTGGCGGGATTATCGCGTGTCCGCCAGGGTGATTCCCTCGCTTAGCACGCGCTGCGGGCTTTTGGCCCGCACCCACGGACACCGCAAGTATTATGCCGCTGTGCTGGAAGATCAGCACTGGCTGCGCCTGATTGCGAGGGATGGGGACAAGGAAACGGTGCTGGCAAGCACTCCGTTCGATCATCCGTGGGATCAACCGCTGACCCTTTCTCTGGAGTGCAGCGGTACACACCTGCGGGCCACGGCGGATGGCTGTGTGCTGGAGGCAGAAGACGGGCGCTTCGCCGGCGGCGGCGCAGGAATGCTCGTGAGCGAAGGAAGCATGCTGGTGGATGAACTGAAAGTTGAAGGGAGCGACGAGCCGTGTTGGAATGGCTGAAACCCGTCTATCATTTTACGCCTCCGTGCAACTGGATGAACGATCCCAACGGCCTGTGCATGGTGGATGGTCAATACCATCTGTTCTACCAGCACAACCCGAATGCGGACGTGTGGGGCGATATCCACTGGGGACATGCCGTCAGCCCGGATCTGATTCATTGGAAGCGGCTTCCCATCGCCTTTGGTCCGGATACCGCTCATGCGGAAAAGCATTGCTATTCCGGGAGCATAGCGCTGCAGGACGGCCGTGCGTGGGCCTTTTACACCAGCGTAGGGGAGGGCGAACGCAACCCGGAAACGGGCGCGCAGCAATGGGCGGCCTATTCGGACGACGGCTTGAAAACATGGCACAGATACGAGCATAACCCCATTCTTCCAGCGGAGATCAACGGTGACCTGAACGTTACCTTCTGGCGGGACCCCTTTGTGTGGCGGGAGAAGGACGGACTGTGGTATGCAGTGCTGGGCGGGACGCTGAACGGTCAGCACGGATGCATGCTGCTCTATCGCTCGCCGGACTTGACAAACTGGACTTTTATGAGCGTTTTGCATCAGTCGCAAGAGGACAGGCTGCTGGAATGCCCCAACCTGATTCGGATAGGGGATCGGTACGTGCTGCTGTGCTCGCCCCTGCGTGAAATCCAGTATCGGGTGGGTCGGCTGAATGAACGCTTTGAGTTTGTGACGGAAAGCGAAGGGGTCTTCGACGGAGGAAGCGGGCGGCATGGCTTTTATGCGCCCAATACCTATATGAACCTCCCGGGCGAACGCAGGGTCGTCATTGGTTGGATGAGCGATAAAGGGCGTGAAGAACAGCCCATGATTCGCGGCTGGTCCGGCGCACAGTCGCTCCCGCGAGAGCTGAGGCTGGAAGGGAGCAGGCTGCTCGTTGACTTTGCGCAGGAATGCTGCGGACTTCGCAAGGAGCGTATCAGGGATTTTTCGGCCGAGCATCCCAGCGCTTGCGGACACCAGATAGAAATCTGCCTGACGCTTGAACACAATGGGCGCGGGAGAATGGAGATGGAGCTTCTTTCCGACGGCAGAGAGAAAACCCGGCTGGTCTTTGATGCAGAGGAAGGAGCCATGCGTCTGGAGCGGGAGCAGTCCACCCTGCTGGACCATATCGACGTAATGACGCTGATTCAGCCCGTACCTCATCGCGGCGACGGCAAAACCAACCTGCAGGTATTTGTGGATGGATCGATTGTGGAAGTCTGCGCTGATCACGCGGTCATGCTGAGCGGAAGGGTGTATCCCAGCAGCCGCGACGCATGCCGCCACACTGTAAAGGTCACTGGAGGAATGCGCATCCTTGAGGCGGAGGCATGGCTGCCCGAAACGATTTTTCCGGCGGGTGACGGCCAATGAACACGCTGATTGTGGACGTCGGAACCACGGTGGTCAAGTTTTATCTTTTTGAAGGGCTTTCTTCGATGCTGTGGCATACGGAGCGGCGGTTTGAACAGCGGCGGCAGGGGTTGAGCGTGGAAACCGATATGCCGGCGGTGCTGGAAGGAATCGGCGGGGCGCTGGCCGAAGCCGGGGACTATGCGCAGGCGAATGCAATCCGCGTGGACGCCGTCGCGCTGACCGCGCAGCGCTCCTCGGTGATGCCTGTTGCGCAGGACGGTGAGCCGCTCGCCCCGATGATGATGTGGCAGGACCACCGTGCGGATGGGATCTGCCGGGCGCTGGCTCCCAAGGCGGACCGTATTCATGAGATCTGCGGCATGAGGCCCACATCCGTATTCTCCGCACCCAAGATTGTCTGGCTGATGCAGAACCGCCCCGAAGTGTGCAGCCGTGCCAGCCGGTTTGTGGGATTCTATGAGTGGATCGCACATTGGCTGACCGGCGAGTGGGTGACTGATGATTCGGTTGCTTCCCGCAGCTGTCTGTATGATCTCGCCGCCGGGTGCTGGTCCGATGAGCTGCTGGAGTTGTTTGGCATCGACAAAAGCAAGCTGTGCCAAATTGCGCCGGTGGGCAGCCGCCTCCCGCTTTCGGCTTCCGTCAGCCGGCTGCTTCGTCAGCAGGGACCCGTGGAGGTGGTTTTTGCGGGCGGCGACCAGCAATGCGCCGCAGTAGGGGCGGGTTGTCTGGCACCGGGCGACTGGCAAATCAATGCGGGTACCGGCGCCTATATCCTGGGCATGATGGACCCACACTGGCCTCGCAGCGGTGGGGCGCTGCGCTTCAATGCGTCCTCACTGCCTCCCTCGCTGCTCGCAGAAGCCTCCCTGACGCACTGCTGTACCGCTGTGGACCGGCTAGTGCGGCTGTTGTATGGAAACGGCTCCATTCTGGACTTCTGCCGGGATGCAGCGGATAGTCTGGAGTGGCGGGAAAGCTGGCGCATTTCACCCCGGATGCTGGGAGATTCTTCCGTCATGGATGACGAGCAGGCCCGCCGGAAAATAGCGGAATGGAAAAGCCGTCATACGGACGGAGAGATCGCCTCCGCGCTGTTAGAAGGGATTGTGGACGATCTGGCCAGCCAGGCCGCGTCTGTAGTCCATGCGTGCAGGGGCGAGGGAAAGCGGCGCGTGATCTGCGGCGGAGGTCTGACGCGGTGCGGCGCTTTCTGCCAGAGGCTGGCCGACCGCCTGGATATCGAAGCAGCGGTTCCGGAGTTTGAAAATATTACAGCCCTTGGCGCACTTGTGGTGGCAAACAGCGCCGCCCTGGCTCCCAAACGCTGTTGGGAAGGACTGGGCCTGTCGCTTACCTCGTACATTCCCCGGAATTGATACATGACAAAAAACCGGCGTTTGCCGGTTTTTTGCTGTATTTGTCTGTGATGGAAACCGCGTGAGCCCGGATAGGTACTGCACTCTTCATACAAGGCGAATCGTTTTATACCAAACGGTATGGGGGGAGGGAAACGCTATGCTCAGTCATCAACGGTGACCACTTCTACGCCCGCATCCGCGATGCGCTCAAGCTCATGGGGATCAGCCGACGAATCGGTTACCAGCATGTCGATGCTGTCCAATGGCGCGGAGGTAAAGCAGAACACTTTTCCAATCTTGGTGCCGTCAGCTACGATGATCCGTTTTCCGGAGCAGCGGGACAGCATCGTTTGGTTCAGCAGCGTTTCCTGATACGCATAGGAGGTGATGCCGCACTTGCTGCTGATGCCGTTTACACCGAGGATGCATATATCCGCATGCAGATGCGATAGCAGCTGCAGGGCCATATCGCCCAGGAAAGAGCCATTGTGAGGATTATATTCTCCGCCCGTCATCAGCAGTTCGGCACGCGCGTTGGCAAATAACGCGATCGCCTGCACGTTGTTGGTGATCAGGCGCACGGGCCGGTCCAAAAGCTGACGAATGGTCAGATAGGTCGTGGAGCCTGCGTTAAGAAAAATGGTACTCCGATCCTTTACCAGCGAAGCGACATAGCAGGAGATCCGTTCCTTTTCGGCAAGCTGCTGCCTTCCGCGGTCGGACAGCTGGGGCAAAGCGGGGGAGGGTTGCAGCGTCAAACGCGCCCCTCCACGGGTTCGTACCAACAGATGCTTGCTTTCCAGCGCATCCAAGTCACGCCGGATGGTGACGGGCGAAACCCCCAGTGTTTCGGCCAGCCCCGGAATGGTCAGAGAGGGCTGCTCGTCCAGTGCGGATAATAGCTTTCTATGTCTGCTTTCAACGAAAGATTTGCTTCGCTTCATAAGAAAGGATACCTCCCCTCATTTATATGATACATTTTATCAAAAATTATTTCTAAATGCAAACCTTAAAAATAAATGGATTGGAGCAGATATTTGAGCCTGAAACCATACGAACACAGGGATTTCTGGATTGATCCTAAAACACTTTTATGATCATATCGAAAATAAAATATCTTAATTTACGAAAAAGCTATTGACTATTGATAATTGTAATGATAATATAATCATAAACGAAACGGAAACCGGTTTTGTCCTGATCAAAAAGGAACTGGTGAACCGAAAAAATGGAGGGAAACGAAATGAAAAAGGGAGTCGCGCTTCTTCTGGTTCTGGCAATGATGCTCAGCTTTTGCGCTGTAGGTGCATCAGCAGAAGAACAGGTTACCATCACCTTTGGCTTCTGGGGTGATACGCCTGAAGCCAACATGAAAATGCAGCTCGCCGAAAACTATATGGCGATGCATCCCAATGTGAACATCGAGTTTGAGTACACTGACGGCAATGGCTACCTGACCAAGATGCAGACCTGGTTCTCTTCCGGCACCACGCCCGATGTCTTCGGTGTGGCCAGCGACGTGCTCACCTACTTCATCAACCAGGACCAGTTCGAAAACCTGGCGCCCTATATCGAGGCCGACGGCCTGACCGGCTCCTGGAACCAGAACATCATCGACAGCTCCTACACCAACGCCAAGGGCGAGGTTGTGGCCGTGCCCTTCATCTCCAAGGTGTTTGCCATGGCCTACAACAAGGATCTCTTTGACGAGGCCGGCATCGCTTACCCGACGGACGACTGGACGGTCAACGACATGCTCGAGGCTGCGCGCGCCATCACCAAGGGCGAGGGCGTGGATGCTGTGTACGGCCTGCGCTGGGGCGTGCGTCCCACCGAGTTCTACCGTAACCTCTATGGCACCCCCGTCTATGACCTGACCACCAACGAGATTCACGCGGCGGACAACGAGGAATTCAAGGCTGCTGTATCCCTGTTTGTGGATACCATCAAGGAAGGCCTGGCTCCCAACGAGACCGGCGGAGCCCTGTCCACCGGCGGCTTTGAAACTGGCCGTTTCGGCATGCAGCTGAGCGCCACCTGGGACATCGCTACGCTGCTTACGATGGCTGAATCCAGCTTTGACTGGGATATCGTGATGCTGCCTATCAATACCGACTTTGACAAGCGTATGCTTTCCACCTTCCGCGGCAACGGCTGGTGCATCAGCAAGGATGCCGAAAACAAGGACGTGGCCTGGGACTTCATCAAGTACATGACCACCACTGAGGAAGCTATGCGCCTGGCGCAGGCCTTCGGTATCCCGGAGCTGACCTCCTTTGCGGAAAGCGAGGAATACCTCACCGATTTCGGCGACAGCACCGCTACCTATGACAAGTCCGTTTTCCTGCGGATGCTGGATTACACCACCAACTTCAGCAACATGGGTGTCTATGCGCAGATTAACGATGTGATCAAGAACGATTACGAACTGGTCCTCGCCGATCAGATGACCGTTGACGAAATGGCTGAGGATGTCCAGATGCAGGCGGAAAGCCTTATGGCGATGCAGTAAGCGCATCTTCGCCGAGGGGAACCGGCCGCTGGTCGGTTCCCCTCGCGTTTGAAAATCGCGTTGAATGCTTGTGGAAAGAGGGATTGATGATGAAGGGCGATAAACTGGCTCGTAAATCCTCCAGGTTGTTTTATCTGTTTATTTCTCCATGGATTATCGGCTTTTGTGTGTTTACACTCTTTCCGATGCTGTTTTCTCTTTTCACCTCCTTTACCAACTGGAATGGCCTGAGCGTTCCTGAATTTATCGGCTTTAGCAACTATATCAACATTTTTACCGTTGACCGGCTTTTTCAGACCTCGCTGAAAAACACGCTGTACTATGTGGCGGTTTCCGTGCCGCTGAATATCCTGCTCTCCATTATTCTGGCGCTCATGCTTAACCGGCGCCTCCCTGCCACCAACCTGTTTCGGGCTATTTTTTATCTGCCCACGATCTGCACGGGCGTGGCTTCCTATATCACATGGCTGTATCTTTACAATCCCAATTTCGGCTTTATCAACGTACTTCTCAGCCGCCTGGGCATTCAGGGCCCCGGTTGGCTCTCGGATATAAATACCGCGATGCCCTCCCTGATCCTGATGGATATGTTCGTGTGCGGCACATCAATGACGGTAGTGCTTGCCAGCCTTCAGGATACGCCCAAAATGTACTATGAGGCTGCTAACCTGGATGGGGCAAATAAATGGCAGCAGTTCGTACACGTGACCTTTCCCATGATCAGCCCAGTGGTTTTCTTCAACCTTCTGATGACGCTGATCAAGGGGCTGCAGATCTTCACCCAGCCCTATGTCATGACGGAGGGCGGACCGGCCAACGCGACCTATGTCTACGGCCTGCACCTGTACAAAACCGCTTTTCTCTACACCCGTTTCGGCTACGCTTCGGCATTGGCGTGGGTGCTGTTCCTTTTGCTGATTGCCCTGAGCGGAATCATCTTTGCCACCTCAAAATTCTGGGTGTTCTACCGGGAGGATGTTGACTGATGAAAAAGCAGCTTAGCGTAGGCAAGATCATCAGCGTGCTGGTGCTGATCGTACTGGCTGTGATTTTCCTGATCCCCTATTTCTGGATGGTTTCCACATCGCTCAAGAGCGTTGACCAGGTTTCCAAACTGTGGGAAATCCTGCCCAACCCGGTTACGATCCGTAGCTATAAAACAGGATTTGAGCTGGCGCCGTTTGGACGCTATACCCTTAACACCATCCGCATCGGCGTATTGTGCGTGGTGGGCACGCTGATCAGCTGCTCTTTGACGGCGTTTGGCTTTGCCAAGTTCCATGCCCGGAGCAAGAAGTTCCTGTTTATGGTGCTGCTGGCCACGATGATGGTCCCGCAGACCGTTACTTTGATTCCTTCCTACATGCTTTACAGCCGTCTGGGCTGGGTCAACACCATCATCCCGCTGACCCTTCCGGCATTCTTTGGCTGCAGCGCGTTCAATATTTTCCTGCTGCGCCAGTTCTTCTCCTCACTGCCTAGCGATCTGGGCGAAGCAGCATTGATTGACGGCTGCAACTGGTTTGGCATCTTCGTCAAAATCTATCTTCCAAACACCGTTCCGGCCCTGCTGGTGGTCACCATCAACCAGCTGGTCTATGTATGGAATGATTATATGAGCCCGCTTGTCTATCTGGGAAAACCGGCGGATTACACCATCGCGCTGGGTCTGAACATGTTCAAGGGTCAGCAGGGCGGCTCCATTGACCCCGGCCCGCTGATGGCTATGGCATGCTTCACCATTCTGCCGCTGTTCATTCTCTACATTTGCTTCCAGCGGTACTTCGTTGAGGGCATCGCCACCACTGGCATCAAGGGGTAAAGCGGTCTGACAGGAGGAATTTGCAATGAGTGACATTCAGTCCATTACCAGAGAAAGCTGGATTCTGAAAACATTCCCCGAATGGGGCACCTGGCTCGTAGAGGACATCGAAAGCGCGGTGATCCCCGCTGGCAACGTCGGCATGTGGTGGCTGGGCTGCACCGGCATCTGGATGAAAACCCCCGGCAACACCAATCTGACCATCGATCTGTGGTGTGGAAACGGCAAGCGTACCCATGGCAATGGCAAGATGGCCGTGGGGCATCAGATGGCCAATATGTGCGGCGCACGCGCCATGCAACCCAACCTGCGCAACGTGCCCTTCGTGTTTGACCCCTTTGCATTCAAGCATGTCGACGCGGTGCTGGCCACGCATTATCATCAGGACCACATGAGCGCGGAATGGGCGGCACATGTCATCAACAGCGGCATGACCACGACCGACAAGGACGGCCGCGAGATTCCCGTGCCCTTCATCGGCCCCAAAAAATCCGTTGAAACCTGGGTTAAATGGGGCGTGCCTAGGGAGCGCTGCATCACCGTGCGCCCGGGCGACACCCTGACCGTTGGCGACGTGGAGATCGTCTGTCTGGACAGCTTTGACCGTACCTGCATCGTTACCACTGATTCCACCGGCCCTGATCGCGAGGAGCTGGCCGGCAAGTGTCCCACGGATATGGATGACAAGGCCGTAAACTACCTGCTGAAAACGGAGGGCGGCAACATCTATCATTCCGGCGACAGCCATTTCTCCATTTACTTTGCCAAGCACGGCAAGGATTATGACATCGACGTGGCTTTCGGTTCCTTCGGCGAAAACCCTGTGGGCATGCAGGACAAGATGACCTCCACGGACATTCTGCGCATGGCGGAAAACCTGCGCTGCGAGGTGGTCATTCCCATCCACTGGGACGTGTGGACCAATTTCCAGGCTGATTGCGAAGAGATCCGCCTGCTGTATGATTTCAAGAAGGATCGCAACGAATACACGTTCCATCCTTTCTTCTGGCAGGTGGGCGGAAAATACGTCTATCCGCAGGACAAGGACAAGCTCTACTATCACCATCAGCGCGGGTTTGAGGACTGCTTTGAAGCGCCTCAGAACATTCCGTTCCGCTCCTGCCTGTAAGGAGGCGCAGCCTTATGAGGTATACCAAACGGCTTCTTGCCGAAATGGATCATTGCTATGCGGTAACGGTGATGCAGGCAGAAGGCGAACCATACGCCTTTTTTGCGGCTGAAAACAAGGGTCCCTGCATGGCCGTGGACTGCGCCACCAAGCAAAAACGAAAGACCGTGTGGGAAGAGCCGGGCGGCACCATGGGCATGGTGCCAATTCCTGGGCATCCGGGCGAATTTCTGGCCGTTCAGAAGTTTTACCGGCTCTATGACTGGGAGGAAGCCTGCCTGGTCTGGGTGCGCCCGGACGGAAAAGGCGGATATGAAACGCGCGAACTGGTGACGAAGGCATACCTTCATCGCTTCGACATTCTTCAGCGCGACGGCAGGTCCTGGCTGGTGATCTGCACCCTTGCCGCCCACAAGCAGACCCGCGAGGACTGGTCCTGCCCCGGGAGCATCTACGTGGCACCCATGCCGGAGAACTGGGAGGAGCCGCTGCACCTGACCACTCTGAAGGACGATTGCTTCCAGAACCACGGCTATGCCCGCATTTCCCTTGACGGCCATGACGCCGGACTGGTGACCTGCGCTCAGGGCGTGTTTGAGGTCATCCCACCCCCCGCGGGCAGCGAGGACTGGGAGGTACGTCAAATCATGGATATGCCCACGAGCGATGCCGACTGGATCGACATCGACGGAGACGGCGAAAACGAAATTGCCACCATCGAGGCCTTCCATGGCTGTTACTTCCGCATTTACAAAAAGATCGACGGTGTGTACCGCAAGGTGTTTGAGCATCCCGAAACGACGGAGTTCTATCATGTCGTCAAGGCGGGCCGTCTGGCGGGTGTGCCGTGCTTTGTGGGAGGATGCCGCAGGGGCAAACAGCAGTTGTTTGTGGTGTACTGGAAGGACGGGCACTTTGAGGTGGATACGGTTGATTCCGGCGTAGGACCCAGCAATGCCTGGATTCATCATGGCGCTGATGGGGACGAAATCTATGCCGCCGACCGTGAAGCCGCACAGGCTGCCGTCTATACCGTTGAGCCATGAACCCTGAAAGAAGGATGCTGACAATGACCATGCCCTACAGGCTGGGACTGTATGAAAAGAGCATGCCCAATGACCTTGAGCTTGCTCAAAAGCTGCGTTTGACACGGCAGGCCGGTTTTGATTATCTGGAATTGTCCATTGATGAAACGGATGAAAAGCTCGCCCGTCTGGACTGGGACGAGGCGACACTGGAGCAGCTGGAACACAGCATGCATGAAACGGGCGTTCCGATTCATTCCATCTGTCTCTCCGGCCACCGCAAATATCCCATGGGCCATCCTGATCCCGCCGTTCGGGCGCGGAGCATGGAGATCATGGAAAAGGCCATCCGTCTGGCCAGCCGCCTCAATATCCGGCTGATTCAGCTGGCGGGTTATGATGTGTACTATCTGGAAGGCTCTAGCCAGACCCGCGAGCTTTTCGCCCAGAACCTCAGAAAAGCGGCGCACATGGCAGCTGCCTACGGCGTGATGCTGGCCTTTGAAACGATGGAAACGCCTTTCATGAATACCGTGGAAAAGGCCATGCAATATGTGCACAGCACCCAGAGTGCCTGGCTGCAGGTCTATCCTGACAGCGGCAACCTGACCAATGCAGCCGGTGGCAACGCCGGTCAGGTGCTGGCGGACCTTGATGCCGGCCGGGGACACCTTGCGGCGCTGCATCTAAAGGAGACGGTACCTGGCGTATTCCGAGAGGTTCCCTTCGGCACGGGCCATGTGGATTTCACCGCCATTGCACGGAAGGCCTATGAGCTGGATGTGCGCACCTTCGTGGGTGAGTTCTGGTATACCGGCTCTGACAGCTGGCGCGAGGATCTTGCCTCTGCCAACCATTTTCTGAGGAGCCATCTCAACCTCGCTGTGCAATGACCGCCGCGTATGCGGCCTGAAAGTTCCCGACGCTTAAGGGATTGCGTTTCCTTGAGCGCCGGGGACTTTTTTTATCCTGAATGGGCTCCTCTTGCCTTTTTCCTCCCGCCGTGATACAATCTCCCCGGAAATCGTCAGGAAGGAAGTGAAGACGATGGATTCCATTCGCATCGTCGTAGTTGGCGCTGGCGCCATTGGGGGCGTCACGGCGGCAATGATGAAGCAGGGCGGAAGCGATGTGACGCTGGTGTGCAAGCATCAGGAGATTGCGGATATCGCCTCTGGCAGGGGCCTGCATATCACGGGTGTGAGAGGTGAGCATACGGTCCACCTGAATGCTGTGGCCGATATTGCAGAGCTTAGCGGTACATATGATGTGGCGCTTATTGCCACTAAAGCATACGATATGCCCGCCTGTGCCCGGGCACTGATGCCCTATCTGAAGGAGGATTCGCTGGTGCTGAGCCTGCAAAACGGCATCTGCACCGACGCGCTGGCCGCCGTGGTGGGCAAAGAGCGCACGGTGGGCTGCGTGATCGGCTGGGGCGCAACCATGCTAGGCCCGGGCGAACTCACTGTGACCAGCACGGGAGAATTTCTCATTGGACGCATCGCAGGCGATCAGGCGGCACTGGAGCCCGTCCGGCGCGCCATGGATGCGGTTGCGCCCACGGTCATCACG
Source organism: Bacillota bacterium (assembly GCA_023404345.1). Classification (GTDB taxonomy): domain Bacteria; phylum Bacillota; class Clostridia; order Christensenellales; family Aristaeellaceae; genus Limiplasma. The sequence goes on along the minus strand of JAEYCB010000048.1, from coordinate 71,010 downwards.
CCGGATATTTATGCGGAGCTGTATTCCAAGCTGATTGTCAACAGCTGTATCACCTCGCTGGGAGCCATCTGCGGCCTGTGCCTGGGGCAGATGCTTCGCAAAAGCCAGGCAAGGCGTATCTTCCTGGGCATCATCCGCGAAGCGATGGACGTAGCGCACGCTCAGGGCCTGAAGGTGCCGCCTTTCGGAGGAAAGCTGGACTATGAAAAGCTGCTGGCAGGAGACGGCCCGCTGGACAACCTGCGCCGGCATGCCATGATTTTGGCGGTGGGACTCAAATACCGGCGGCTGAAAAGTTCCAGCCTGCAATCACTGGAGCGCGGAAGGCCTACCGAAATCGACTATTTCAACGGCTTTATCGCGCAAAAGGGCGAGGAGCTGGGCGTGGATTGTCCCATCAACCGCCGCCTGACTGTTATGATCAAGGAAATCGAGGGCGACAAGCGCAGCATCAAGGTCGAGAACCTCTACGATCCCGTGTTCTGCACGCAAAAGAGCGCCCGTTCCGGCGCAAAGGCCTGAACGCAACAAACAAGAAGACCGCTTCGGAAGAAACGCTTCCGAAGCGGTCCTGTTTTGTTCAAGGAAGATCAGGCGTCGCGGTAGCCGTTGGGGTTGTTGCTCTGCCAGCGCCAGGAATCGCGGCACATATCGTCCAGCGTCTTTTCCGCCTGCCAGCCAAGAAGTTCCTTCGCCTTTGAGGGGTCCGCGTAGCAGCGGGCTACATCGCCCGGACGGCGGTCCACAATGGCGTAGGGAATCTGGATGTCGTTGACGCGCTGGAAGGTATTGACCAGATCCAGCACGCTGTATCCCGTGCCGGTGCCCAGATTGAATACCTCGCAGCCGCTGTGCTGCATCAGGTAGTTACAGGCCGCCACATGGCCGCGCGCCAGATCCACCACGTGGATGTAGTCGCGCACGCCCGTGCCGTCGTGCGTGGGATAGTCGCTGCCGAACACGCGCAGCTGCTGGAGCTTGCCGCTGGCCACCTGGGTGATGTAGGGCATCAGGTTGTTGGGAATGCCAACAGGGTCCTCTCCGATGAGGCCGCTTTCGTGCGCGCCGATGGGGTTGAAGTAGCGCAGCAGCGCCACAGACCAGTCAGGATAGGCGTGCGCCACATCCTGAAGGATCTGCTCGATCATGTACTTGGTCCAGCCGTAGGGATTGGTGCAGCCGCCCGTGTGCATGCTCTCCACCAGCGGCATTTCGTCGGACATGCCGTAGACCGTCGCGGACGAGCTGAACACGATGCGCTTCACGCCGTGCTTGCGCATCACTTCACACAGGGTGAGGGTGCTGTCCAGGTTGTTGCGGTAGTATTCGAGGGGCTTTTCCACGCTCTCGCCCACAGCCTTGTATCCCGCGAAGTGGATCACCGCGTCAAACGAGTGGGAGGCGAACACCTTGTCCAGCTCGGCGGCGTCGGTCACATCCACGTTGTAGCAGCACACGTGCTGGCCGGTGATGGTTTTGAGGCGGTCCAGCACATGTTCGCTGGCATTGTAGAAGTTGTCCACGATAACGGCCTCGTGGCCTGCCTTGATCAGTTCCACATAAGTGTGGGAGCCGATGAAGCCAGCGCCGCCCGTGAGAAGAATTTTCATGAAGCGCACGTTCCTTTCCTGTTCAATCAAAACAGCTTTTCGGGGTAGGTGCCGTCGTCGTGCATCTTTTTCAGCTCAGCCTGCACATAGGGCTTATCCTCGTGATAGGTTACGCCGAACCACACCGCGTCGGTGGAGAGCACATCCACCTTCAGGCCGTCCTCGTGCATGAGCTGGTCCACCAGCACGGGCAGCACGTATTCGGCCTTGAGCTCGGTGGGGGAGAGGCTCTTGAGGAAGGCGGTGAAGCGCTCCTCGGCCTTTTCAAACAGCCAGGGCGTGAAGCCGAAGAAGTTCATGCTGACCAGGCTTTCGGGGTCCAGAATCACACCGTTGGGGTCCTTCTCGGTATCGCGGATGGTGCCGTCGGGGAAGGGCTGGATCTTGTAGGTTTCGGTCACGGAGGTCAGGTGGCCGTTTTCGTCCACGCCGCATACGCCGCGGGTGACATGGCCATGCTCGCTGACGGTGTTCTTGAGGTAGTAGCCCACCATGCAGGCATGCTTTTCGGGCGAGAGCTTTTCCAGATGGTCCACCATGGTCTTAAAGGCGCTGGTGCCATAGTAGTCGTCCGCATTGATGACGGCAAAGGGCTCATGGATCAGGTCCTTGGCCGCCAGAATGGCCTGCACCGTACCCAGGGGCTTGGTGCGCTCAGCGGGGATGGAGCAGCCCGCAGGCAGGTTGTTCAGTTCCTGGAAGGCGTATTCCACTTTCACACTGCCCTTGACCACATCGCCCACCAGCTCGCGGAAGCGGTCCTCAAAGTCATGCTTAATGATAAACACGACCTTGTTGAAGCCTGCCTTCACGGCATCGTAGATGGAGTAGAGCATCAGCACCTCGTTGTGGGGGCCCATGCCGTCAATCTGCTTATTTCCGCCGTAGCGCGAGCCCATGCCGGCGGCCATGATCACGAGGGTTTTATCCATGCTGATCAATCCTTTCTCCCGTATCTGTTTATGCTAGACCCGTCTTGCGGCGGGGAGAAGCTGGCTTATAACGCCGTGCGCAAAGGCTGCTTGCCCTTGCCCCTGCTGGAGGGCTTTTTCTTGCCCTGACTGCCTGATGCCGGCGGAGCGGAGCAAACAGGGCGGGGCTCCACGCGCATTTCGGGGCAGTCCACGGGCTTGTCCTCAAAACCTTCGGTGCTGTCACGCCGGAAAAATACCGTCAATGTGCGCAGCATCAGCTTAAAGTCATAGGCAAGGGAAAAGTTTTCAATATAGAGAAGGTCCAGAATGGCCTTGTCCTTGGGGCTGGTATTGTACTTGCCTTCGATCTGCGCAAGACCAGTCAGCCCTGCCTTCATCTGCTGGCGGTAGGCAAACTCGGGAACCTCGCGGGTGTAACGGTCCACGTTTTCCAGCATTTCCGGACGTGGACCCACGATGCTCATATCGCCGCGAAGCACGTTCCACAGCTGGGGCAGCTCGTCAATACGGTACTTGCGCAAAAAGCGGCCCACCGGGGTGACGCGTGCGTCATCCTTGCGGGCGGAGAGACAGTTTTCGTCCTCACGGTTTTCCGGATACATGGTGCGGAACTTGATGATCTGGAAGATGCGCCCGTTGATGGTGGCGCGATCCTGCCTAAACAGCACCGACCCGTTGCCGCTGGCCTTGAGGACAATGGCGGTGGCGAGCATCACGGGGCTGGTCAGCACGAGCCCCGCAACGCTGATGACGATATCGCAGGCGCGCTTGAGAAACATCTGCGTGAGGGTAAGCTCCATGCGGTGGATGAACAGGAAGGGAGCATCGTCCAGAATGTTCTGCTGGGCGGTGGAGATGACCACATCCTCCAGCTCGGCCAGCAGGTAAATGGTTTTGTTGTGTTTGTAGCAGTAAGCTTCCAGCAGGGCTTCTTCCGTATCGGGAATGCCCGCCAGGAATACTACGTCGTGTTCCTGAATGGTCTTTTTCACATCCGGGCATTCGTAGTGAACAACATCTGTCAGACGGTAGCGCTGGCGAAACGTAGCCATTTTGGAGGCCACATGCTCGGCAAGCTCCTGTGAGGAGGCCACGATGCAGCAGTCCAGCGGCGGGTTGATACGGAAATAATAACGATAGCCCAGCGCCACAAAAAGATAGATCATGAGCACCTGCAAAATGAAAGCCCCAAACAGCAGGGCCAGATCCTCGCCCCAGAAGGTGAAACTGGGGTTGGCGTCCGGGTTGTTGGGGTTGGTGTTCATGATCTGCAGCATCACGTAGGTGATCAGATCAGTAAAAAACGTAGTCAGCGATATGCTGGCAAAGACCGAGCGCATTTTTTTGACGCCGATTTCGTAGCCGCCGTATACCACGCTAAGCAGCAGCATGGTCAGAACAAAGGTAGCCATGGTGGTGCCGGCGGTACGGCTGATGTTCAAAATGGCTTCATTGGTAATGGAAAGCATGCCAAAAAAAGATACAAACAGCGAAACATATAAAAGCGCCTGGAAGCATAGCTTCATCAGCTGTGTGGCATAAAAGCGTTTGCGTTGCATAGACGCCTCCATCAATACGGGCATCTGCCAGGAAAGCATGGCAGCCCCGGAAAAACCTTATATACACTACACAGCATAGCACGGCAACTGGAATGTGTCAAGCGCGGCCAGGGCCGAGAAGCCGGTCGATGGCGGCGGACAGCGACTCCACATCCGTTTCAGTGTTATAGATGCCCACGCTGGCCCGGCATGCGCCCGTATGCAGCGTGCCCAGCCATTGATGCACGGAGGGGGCGCAGTGCAGCCCGGCACGCAGGGCAAAGCCGTCATTGGCCAATGCATCGCACAGTTCGCCCGCATCCATGGCAGTGGGGACAAAGCTGACCACGCCCACCTTGGGCGCGGCAGGATGACCCAGCACGCGCACGCCGCGCAGGGCTGACAGGCGCGTGCGCAGATCGCGCGCCAGGGAATCCTCGTATTGTTCGATTTCCTCGCGATGGGAAAGCGCAAAACGCGCCCCCACAAGCAGCCCTGCGATGCCCGGCAAATTGGCGGTGCCGCTTTCATAGCGATCGGGAAGCTGCTTGGGCTGAATCATGCTTTCGCTCTGCGATCCGGTGCCGCCCACCACCAATGGCCGTGGCAGCATGCCGCGTCCCAGCACCAGCACGCCCGTACCATGCGGTCCCAGCAGCCCCTTGTGACCGGGCATGGCAATCATATCCGCACCCAGCGAGGAAAGCGATACATCCAGAATACCCGCCGTCTGTGCGGCGTCCACCAGCAGGGGTACGCCGTAAGGCTTGAGCGCTGCGGAAAGCTGGCGTACCGGTTGCACCACGCCTGTTACGTTGCTGGCGTGGCAGATCACGCATAGTGCGGTGCGCGGCGTGATGGCGGCAGTCAGCGCCTCCGGAGCGATCAGCCCCAGGCTGTTTGGCGCGAGCACGCGCACACGGATGGCCCCCTGCTCCTCCAACCCCTTGAGCACGCGCATCACGGCGTTGTGCTCAGCGTGGGAGCAGATCACCTCGTCCCCTTCGCACAGCGTGCCGCGGATGGCGGTGTTGAGCGCCTCAGTACAGCTGGAAAAGAAAATAACGTTTTCGGGCGCGGGCGCGTCGAATGCCTCGGCCAGCAGTTCACGGCAGCGCTGAATGATACGTCCGCCGCAAAGCGAAAGCGCATGTCCCGAACGGCCCGGATTGCCGCCGAGCTTTTGCAGCGTGCCCGCCATGGCACGCACCACCATGGGCGGTTTGGGAAACGAAGTGGCGGCGTTGTCCAGATAGATCATCCCGAAAACCTCCTTCGAGGCCCCACACACGCGGGCCGCTCTACGCATACTCTATGAGCAGGGAGGGGGGAAATGAACCCATGCAGCAGGAAGTTTTCGGGATTGCGTCATTCCGCTCGCGCCAGCAGGTGCTCAAATTTGAAGGGGCGCTGCGCCGCGCCGGCGTTCGTGTTTCGGTCATCACCACGCCGCGGGATGTGTCGGTGGGGTGCGGGCTGAGCATCCGCTTTGAGCTCAATGACGCGCGGCACGTGATGGAGGTGTATGAGCAGCTCCATCCTTCAAACCTGATCGGTTTCTATCGCGTGGAGCGCGAAAACGGTCAGCGCACGGTGACAAGGCCGCTGTAGGCGGCTTGCCAGATGGTCCCCGGCAGGAGTATGCTTGCCGGGGACTGCTTTTTTCACGCAGGACGCAACCTTCGGGACATCCGGCGCTTCTAATGAAGGAAAGGGGGAGGAACATGGACAAGCAGACCTTTTCCGAGGCTGTCCAACGGATGGAACGCAGCCTGTACCGGGTGGCCATGAGCTATACCGGCAACGCGCCGGATGCGGCCGACGCAGTGCAGGAGGCGCTGCTGCGCGCCTGGAACGGGCGCGGCACCCTGCGCGATGAGCGCTACTTTGATACCTGGCTCATGCGCGTGGTGATCAACGAGAGCAAGACGCTGCTGCGCAAGAGGCGGCGTATACTGCCCATGGCGCAGCCGCCCGAACTTTGCGCGGCAGAGCCGCCCGGCGCGGATGCAGCGCTGTATGAGGCGCTGTTCAGCCTGCCGCCCAAATACCGCGTGCCGCTCACGCTGACATGCCTGGACGGATACACCATGCGCGAGGCAGCGCACATGCTGGGCGTGCCGGAAGGCACGGTGAAGGCGCGCGTACACCGCGCACGCACACAGCTCAGGGAGAGGCTGGGAGAGGAGGAAACAGACGATGCGTGAAAAAGATCTGGACCGTGCCTTTGGCGATACACCGCCCGCGTTTACCGAACGGATGAATCAGACCCTTGCGCGGCTCGACGACAGGCCCCGGCGCATTCCGCGCCTGCGCGCGGCGCTAATCGCCGCGGTGGTGCTGGCGCTGCTGTGCGGCATTGCCTACGCGGTGATCATGCAGGGGCAGGCATGGTATTACAACAACCGTTTCACCGCCTATCAGGAACACGAGCCCCAGAAGCACCAGGCCATCATGGATAGCCTGCAAATCGTGACGCAGCAGGAGCAGACGGAGGGAACGCCCGTGCGCGTGACCGTGCAGGACGCGGCATGGGTCCCACAGGAGAAGCTGCTGACGGTATCGCTGCGCGCCGTAGAGGCGGACCAGCGGACGCAAGAGCTGCATCCCATGTGGAACCTGGACCCGGACGGCAGCTATGTGGGGGATGACGCGGAGGCACTGGCTGAGGACGAGGAGGCCCGGAGCGAGCACTGGCTACTCACGGAAAAGGGCTTCGGTCCCGTGCGGGAGATGATGAACGATGGCTCGAAGGAACTGCTGCTCTTTGAGGCGGATCGGGTATTGCTAGGCATCCCGGACAATGCGGTGGAAATGGTGGGTGACGGCAGCAGCATGGATAGCTTTGTGGGGGAGGACGGCGCGGTGATCACGGTGCTTGAGATGGAGCTCCCCTGGATAGATGAGGGCTATGAAGCGCAGGTGATGGCCCATGAGGGCATGGAGGAAGCGCAGAAGGAGCGCCTCGTGACGCAGGTCCGTGCCGCGCGGGAAGCGCTGTTGGCACAGAACGGAGGCGAGCTGAGACTGTGCGTGCCCTACGAGGTATCCACCTATGTGGAGGGTGACGACGCGGCCCTTTACAGCGGAGGGGTGAAAGGCTGGGTCAGCTTCCGCATTCGGGTGGAGGATACCACGCCGTAAAGCCAACGAAAGCGGCTGGCCCGCCACGCGCAGGCGGGCCAGCTGCTTTCGTAATATGAAAATGCCCCGTGCAACCGGCACGGGGCATTTAACGTCCAATCGGTTATCCCATTAGGCTTCCACGTTGGACTTGGAGGGCAGCGCACGCTGCACGTTGCCGCTGCGCAGGCAACGGGTGCACACGTTCAGACGCTTGGCCTGACCATCGACCACGACGCGGACGCGCTGCACATTCGGCGCCCAAATGCGGTTGGTCTTACGGTTGGAGTGGCTCACGTTGTGGCCGCTCATAGATCCCTTCGCACAAACCTCACAAAACTTGCCCATAACTACACCTCCTAACGGGAGTTTGCATTCATAACAGCCTGTCTATTATACCACGGTTTGCATGCTTTGGCAAGTAGAAAGGCCGCGGAATTTGTCAAGAATTTTTTCCGGACCGCTGCCATGTTCACAGCACCAGGGAGGGTGCGGCGTAAACGCGCGCGGCCAATTCGCTGTTGAGCATGTAAAGCCCCTTCGCATCGGACCCGAACAGCGCCATTTTGGTGATCAGATCGGAAGCATTTTTCTCTTCCTCGCCCTGCTCCTTGATAAACCAGTCCAGGAACTGCGTGGTTCTGAAATCCCGTGCCTCCTGTGCGGCGGCATAGATCGCGTTAATCAGTGAGGTAACGTATTTTTCATGCTCCAGCGCTGCATCCAAGGGATCTGCCAGCGTCTCAAAGGCTTTGTCAGGCCTGGCAATGGCCTCAAGGGTGACGGCTTCGCTGTTGTTATGCAAGTAACGATAGAACAGCATGGCATGGTCCTGCTCCTCGCGGGCCTGCACTTCAAACCAGTTGGCAAAGCCATCCAGTCCGCGGGCAGCGTAAAAGTTGGCCATGTCCAGATAGAGATACGCCGAGTAAAATTCCTTGTTGATCTGCTCGTTCAGCAGCTGGGAAACCTTTTGATCCATTATGGTCCACATCCTTTCTACAGAATTGTTTTTTATGCCGCGTCCGGGTTATTTGTCATCCATTTTGAGCACGGCCAGGAATGCCTCGCTGGGTACCGACACGGTGCCGAACTGGCGCATGCGCTTCTTGCCTTCCTTCTGCTTTTCCAGCAGCTTTTTCTTTCGGGAAATGTCGCCGCCGTAGCACTTGGCCAGCACGTCCTTGCGCATGGCCTTGACGGTTTCACGGGCGATGATCTTGCCGCCGATGGCCGCCTGAATGGGAATTTCAAACAGTTGGCGCGGAATGACATCCTTGAGCTTTTCCGCAATGTTGCGGCCGCGCGCATATGCCTTGTCCTTGTGCACGATGATGGAGAATGCGTCGCACAGTTCTCCGTTGAGCAGAATATCCAGCTTGACCAGCTCGCTTTCGCGGTAGCCCTTGAGCTCATAATCAAAGCTGGCATAGCCACGGCTGCGGCTTTTGACTTGGTCGAAGAATTCAAAGATGATCTCGTTGAGGGGGATCTCATAGATCAGCTTGACGCGCCCGCCCTCGTACTGCATATCAATAAATACACCGCGCTTGTCCACGCAGATGTCCATCATTGCGCCGACAAACTCCTGCGGGGTATAGAGCGTGGCGGTGACATAGGGCTCCTCCATGCGCGCAATTTCGCCCACAGGCGGCAGGTTGGAGGGGTTATCGATGGAAAGCTCGGTCCCGTCGGTCTTAAAGACGTGATAGATGACGCTGGGCGCAGTGGTGACCAGGTCCAAGTCAAATTCCCGCTCCAGGCGCTGCTGGATGATTTCCATGTGCAGCAGCCCCAAAAAGCCGCAGCGGAAGCCATAACCCAGCGCAACCGAGGTTTCCGGGTCAAAGGAGAGAGAGGCATCGTTCATGCGCAGCTTTTCCAGGGCGTCGCGCAGGTTGTCATAGTCCGCGCCGTCTGCCGGATAGATGCCGCAGAACACCATCGGGGTCACCTTGCGGTAGCCGGGCAGAGGCTTGTCCGCCGGGCGCGCCGCGTCGGTGATGGTGTCGCCCACGCGGGTGTCGGCCACGTCTTTGATGGAGGCGGAGATATAGCCCACGTCGCCGGGATAGAGCGCATCGCAGGGCGAATAGCCAGGACGGAAGGTACCTACCTCCACAATATCAAACTCGCTGCCCGTCTGCATCAGGCGCATGCGCATGCCGGGGGTTACGGTGCCCTGCATCACACGGACAAAGCAGATGGCGCCGCGGTAGTTGTCGTAAAAGGCGTCGAAGATCAGCGCCTGCAGGGGCGCGGTTTCATCGCCCGTGGGAGCGGGAATGTGCTTGACAATGGCTTCCAGCACATCGCGGCAATTTTCGCCCGTCTTGGCCGAAATCAGCGGCGCTTCGGATGCGTCCAGCCCGATGACGTCCTCAATTTCCTTTTTAACCTCCTCAGGCCGGGCAGAAGGCAAATCAATCTTGTTGATTACAGGCAGCGTTTCCAGATCGTGCTCCAGCGCCATGTAGACGTTGGCCAGCGTCTGTGCCTCAATGCCCTGCGTGGCGTCTACTACCAGCAGCGCGCCTTCGCAGGCTGCCAACGCACGGCTGACTTCGTAGCTGAAGTCCACATGGCCGGGCGTATCAATCAAGTTTAAAGTATAAGTTTCACCATCCTGAGCGGTGTACTGCATGCGCACTGCCTTGGATTTGATGGTAATACCGCGCTCGCGCTCCAGCTCCATGGAGTCGAGAATCTGCTCCACCATCTGGCGCTGTTCAAAAACGCCCGTCATCTCCAAAAGGCGGTCGGCCAGCGTGCTTTTGCCGTGGTCGATGTGGGCGATGATGCAGAAGTTGCGGATATGGCTCAGCCGGTCTGCGTGCAAAAAAACCCCTCCAAAATAAGCGGAATCCAACATTCTCTATCATACCGGATTCGCAGGGAAAATGCAAGCGGAGATCACCGCCGCGGCACACCCTTCCAAGACAGCGCCCAGTCATACCAGACAGGGGAGAGGGCCTCCCATCTCCGGCAGATCTCGTCTACGGTCGCGCTGCCGTCCGGCATGCCTCCAAGCGATTCAAGGGCCGGCCAGACGTCTGGCGAGAGGGTGCAGAGGTGATCGGTATCCAGCGTGGCAAGCTGACCGGTTTGATAGGCGCGTATGTTGTACCGTGCCACCTGCAGGGGCATGCAGCTCAGGTTGAGGGCCACCCAGGAGCACAACACAGCCGTGCATAGCAGTGGGCAGAGGCGCAGGCCTGGGCGGATGCATTTGACAAGCAGGCAGATCAGCGCCAAGAGGATCATCAGCATCGCCCACAGCGTCAACAGGCGCAGCAGCGTCATGCCGTGGGCGAGGATGTACAGCCGCATGCGGAAGAAGGCGGATGCGGTGATTACGACCGTCAGCAGGGACACCGCGCCGCAAAGAACGCGCATACCGCGATGCGCAGGATAGAGCACGGTGGGCGGCGCCACCAGCGCCAGCGTGATACAGGCGGCCGCCACGAGCTGAAAAAAACCGCTCCGCGCGTACTGGGCATACCCGCCCTGAAGCAGCGCGGTTTCAGCACCTCCGAACAGGTAGCGGACCTGAATGTAGGAAAACACGGTGTAGACCACCGTCAGGGCGGTCAGCGACACGGCAAACACCGGCGCGCGGATTGCGGAGAGATTGGGCGAAGGCACCGCGGCGCCCTGTGACAGGCACGAATACAGCAGCGAAAAAAGCAGCAGCCCGCACAGTGGAAAGAGGATCAGCTTGCGCAACAGCATCAGATCAAAATGGCCCAGGCGATCAAAAAGGGCGTTCATAAAAGCGCGAAATACCGGGTCCGCACTGGCAAGCAGCCCTATGACTACCGCCAGCACCGGAACAGAAATGACAATCCCCAGCCATAGCCCGGAGCGCCGTCCGTCGCGCACCGCTGCACGCTGGCGCACGGCGCGCAGGGGAAGGGAGAAAAAACGGCCCAGCGCGGGGAAGAATCGGCACAGCCCCTCCCACAGCCCGGTGGCGGACAGGGATGGGCGCGTGACGTGTCCACATAGGGAAAACAGTGCCTGCACCGTCAGCGCGCACAGCACCGGCAGGTTCATCAGGCGCAGCATATCGTTGGCGTAGAGGGCGTAGCATAGCGCCAGCAGCGCCGAAAGCACGGCCAGCAGTACGCCGCCGCGGGTGATTTGCAGCCGTTTTTTACGGACGGCGCACAGCAGGCAGCCGCCCAGCAGCATCCATTGCGTGACCGCCAACCCGACGCCGGGCAGATGAAGGTAATCGCGCGACAGGAAAAACGGATGCGCAAAATGATAGGTGGCCGATGCGAGCATGGCCAACGCGAGTAGCCATGCGGCCTCCCTTGAAAAGATAGCCTTATTTTGGTTCTCCATTTTCAGTCCTCCTCGTATGCGAGGATGTCGCCGGGCTGGCAGTTCAGCGCCTTGCATATCTCATTGAGCGTGCTGAAGCGCACGGCCTTGGCTTTTCCGTTTTTCAGGATCGAAAGGTTTGCCATGGTGATGCCCACCCGCTCGCTCAACTCCGTCATGCTCATTTTCCGGCGGGCCAGCATGACGTCAAGATCCACCCGTATTGCCATGCAGCATCCTCCTTATATCGTCAGCTCGCTGTCCTCCTGGAGCTGCGTCGCGCGGGCGAGGAGCCAGGAGAGCGCCATGGCCGGCAGAATGACGAACGCGCACCACGGCCCCGGCGCCATGTTGGGCAGAAACACCGCAGCCAGTGCCGCTAGGCACATCGCCGAGGCGGCAAACAGCAACCGGGCGATGCTCCGAAGGCCGGCGATATTGGCCTTACAGAAAGAGCGGTCCCGACCGATGCGCAGGCAGATGCGCATATACTGGACGATGGCGCACAGCATCAGTACCCCGACCACCCACACATAAACAAGCGCCGGCCAGTACAGCCACGCTACTCCCGAGAACAGCCTTTGACAACGGTCAGCAGCAGTGGGCACTGCCCATCCAAAAATCCAGAGAACCCCCGCAATGGCGATAGCGCCCGCGGCAAGCAGCAGGGCTGATATTTTTCGATGATTCATCAAAAAAACCTCCTTTCGCACAGGTCAAGTATACGCCAGAAGAACATGAATGTCAATAAAAAAACATTGAAAAACAATAAATACAGATTGCTTATCAATGTATCTAATGAATGTACGGGTGATGCAATATGCCATATTTTGTCTTGACAGGTCCTGCAGGGTCTGCTATCGTAGGGAAAAAAGCAGAGAAGGGCGCGGTGCGGGCGATGATCGTCATCGGAATCTGCGGGGCCAGCGGAAGCGGTAAAAGCACGCTGGCGGAGGAGCTTTGCCGGGCCATTGGCAAAGGGTCCCTCGTTATCAACCATGATTGCTACTATCGGGACCACCCCAGCCTTACCTTTGAGGAGCGGTCCCTGCTCAACTACGACGAGCCGGAAATTTTCGATCATGATCTGTTCCTGGAGGACATCAAGCTCCTTCTGGACGGGAAACCCATCACCCGCAAGCGCTACGACTATGCGCTTCACCGCCGTGCCGACACGGACGAGCTGATCTATCCGCCAGATGTACTCATGATAGAGGGCATTCATGTGTTCTATGACGAGCGCCTGTGCGAGTTGATGTTTCTCAAGCTCTACATGAGCGTGGAGCCGGATATCTGCCTGCTGCGCCGCATCACCCGCGATATCAATGAGCGTGGCCGCAGCATCGAAAACATCTCCGTGCAGTATTTGAGCACCGTTAAGCCCATGTACGACAAGCATATCCGCAACTATATCGAGTTGGCGGACGTGATCGTGGCACACGGGGGACGCAATGCGCGCATTGTGGACATCCTGGCCGGATATGTGCGTGATGAACTCAGGCTTCGCGGTATTGAGGAATAAGGGGAAATGCCTTATGGAGCCGGTGATACTCGGCAATGTCATGGTTGACTGCGGCGATGAAAAAAAGCTCCAGGCCTTTTACGCCGATCTGCTGGGCTGGGAGCGTTGCGAGCTGTTTGCAAGGCCCGCCGTGCGAAGCGCGACGGGCGTAGTGTTCCTGTTTGAGGAAATTGAGGGATACGTTCCACCCGTGTGGCCGGAGGAACCGGGCAGACAGCAAAAGCAGATGCATTTTGATTTTCAGGTCGAAGACGTGGCAGCAATGGCGCGCAGGGCGCAGGAACTGGGCGCGGTCAAGGCGGCGGCTCAATTTGGCGGAGATGATTTTGTGACGCTGCTGGACCCGGCAGGTCATCCCTTCTGCCTGTGCCGCAAGTGAGGGCTTATATTTAAAAAGCGGAGAAAAGTAAAATGCCTTTTCTCCGCTTTAGTGTGTCGAAAAAGTCCGCCTGCGGTAGCCGTTTCCGCCAGATGCTTAAGAAATGTTTGCGCCCAAGCGCGTAAACTCCCCGCCCGCTCGGCAAATCCGGGCGATACGAATTGGAGGGCCTACGGGCCCTCCAAACCTTCCTATAAGGGCTTTTAGAATAATTTTACCGTCCCATCAGCCGCCGCCGTCCGTCATCAAGGAACTGGCCAAGATCGTGCATGTTTTCCAGTGCGCGGCCACAGCCCATCACCACATTGGTCTGCGGGTCCTCGGCACAGGAGCAGGGCACCTTGAGCGCGTCGGCGATGGCTTCGCACAGGCCAAACATCTCTGCACCGCCGCCGGAAAGCAAAATGCCGTATTCGAAGATGTCTGCCGCCAGCTCCGCCGGGGTGTGCTCCAGCACGCCATGGATGCTTTCGATCAGCTGTTGGAGCGGCTCATCAATCGCTTCAGTAATATCATCGCTGGTGATGCGCATGGTCTTGGGCAGGCCGGTGATCAGGTTGCGGCCGGTTACTTCCATGTAGAGCTGCTCAGAACGCGGAATGGCGGAACCGATATTGATCTTGAGTTCTTCGGCAGTACGTTCGCCGATGAGCAGGTTATGCTTGCGCCGCAGATGGCGGATGATGGCATCATCAAACCGGTCGCCGCCCGCCTTGGCGCAGTCCGATACGATGACCTTGCCAAAGGAGAGTACAGCAATATCGGTAACGCCCGCACTGATATCCACAATCATGGTGCCATAGGCCTCATCCATGGGCAAACCCGCACCCAGCGCCGCCGCCAGAGAACGGTTGAGCAGCTGCGTGCGCCTCATGCCAGCGTCAAACATGGTGGAAATCAGCGAGCGCTTTTCCATTTCGTTGATGGCGGTGGGCAGGGCCAAAATGGCGCGTGGACGGGCAAACATATGCTTGCCGATAGCCTTTAGCACAAAGCCCTTGAGCATGAAGCTGACCAGCTCGTAATCAGAAATTGCGCCTTCGCGCAGGGGACGGATGGCCAGAATGTTGCCCGGCGTGCGGCCGATCATGCGCTTGGCTTCATCACCAAAGGCAAGGATATCGCGGCTGTCCCGGTCAATGGCCACCACGGTAGGCTCGCGCAGCACAATGCCCTTGCCCTTCATATAGATCAGGATTTGCGAAGTGCCCAGATCAATCCCGATGTCGCTGATACTTGCCATTCGCTCGAACTCCTTTTCCATTTGCAATCCAGGGCAAAACAAATAAAGCGCGTACGCCCCTGACTTTATCTATTCGCCATCAAAAAGGCAAATCCTGCTTGCACGGGAAAACCCGATCAGCAATGAAGGTATTTCTGACGGGTGGCCTCTCCACCACGCAGGTGGCGCACGGATTTATTATAGCTTAACACACGCCGTACCTGGCGATACAGGGTTTGGTTGATCTTGGGCAGACGCTGGTCCATATCCTTGTGCACTGAAGATTTGCTGACTCCAAAATGGCGTGCGGCCCCGCGCACGGTTGCGCCTGTATCCGCAATGTACTGCCCGATGCGGATGCACCGCTCCTGAATGCGATCATGCACCTTTCGACCCCTCCAAACGTTTTGGAAAGGATATGCGCCGTCTGCGGGCAACTTGCCTGACGGCTTTCGCTGCCTGAAGCAATCGCGATTCATGCCGGAAACGCAGAAAAAGCCGCAGGCATCAAGCCTGCGGCTCAGCGGGTGGTTCGGAGGGCCCGCAGACCCTCCGAAATCAATTCGTATCGCCCGGCTCTGCCGGGCGGGCGGGGAGTTTGCGCCCTCGGCGCAAACATTTCTTAAGCATTTGTCGAAAAAGGCTGCCTCGGGTAGACTTTTTCGACAAGCAAGCCGCAGGCATCAAGCCTGCGGCTATGTAGAGCGGAGAAGAAAGTGCGACTGGAGCAGTCAGGCGGCTCTTGCCTTACGCTAGGTCAGAAGTCAAAGCCGGAGGAGGCATCCATCATCCATAGGCCATGCAGATTGCAGAAGGCGTAGGCGGCAACAAGCTGCTCCATGGAGGAAAGCCGGAAAGAAGCCTGCGGCGTCTGACCTGCTGCGAGGTTCACAACGTGGAATCCTTTGTCGGTTTCCAGGACCACCCATTCGATGTGGTGCTCAGCTGTCATGGGATGGGGCTGGATGCCAACGGCAATTTCCACCTGGTCGTTTACCTGATAAATGGCGGGCAGATGTTTTTCTGCCGTTCCGTCGCTCAGGCCAGGTACGAGCAGCGTCATGGGGGATGCGCAGCATGTCAGGGGAACGCGGCTGTCGGTCAGTTTGTAGGCAATGTTACCGCAGTGTTCGCAGATATAGAAATTCATCATAGAAGTTACTCCTTTATAAATAGCGTGGTCAGGAACGGAAGTCGTCGGAAGTGACGGTGTCGGCGGTCCGGCGGGAGATTATCGCAGAGACCAGTTCAATTACCCCGTTGATCATCAGCACGATGCCAAACAGGCGGATGACGATCTGGACTGCTGAAAAGGGGTTGATCATCAGCAGAATACCCAGCAGGGCCGGAAAGAAGCAGGACATTGCCAGGGGAATCATCGCCGGGCTTTCCAGCTCGATGGCTCCGATGGTGAGGGGAATTTTGCCCGCACCGTCCACCAGCAGCAGCGCACCCAGCACCAGGGGCAGGAAGGCCAACACCGTTTGCGGCCAGATCAGGGATGCCACGGTAAAAAGCAGGGGTACGACGGTCAGGAACAGATCGCCGCCAGTGGCGGTCCCGTCTTTGCGGCCCTGGATATAGCGCACCAGGTGGCTTATCGCATAAACGGCGGCGCCGCCGGCAAGCGCCCAGATGAAGAAGGTGCCGCTCGCAGCGGGATACAGCAGCAGGGGAAGCCCCAGAAACATGTACAGAATGGAAATCCACACGGATGCGGTTCCGGTCCAGTAAAAGTAAGACATAATGAATACCTCCTAGATAGTTTTGCCCTGGTTGGGCATGAGATGCGAGAAAAGTGTGATGTGCGGGAAACTAGGGGTTCAGCACCCACACCGCGTAGTTCAGGTAGCCTGCAAAGCTTACCCACAGCAGATAGGAAAGCTGCATCCAGGCGGCGGCACGGCTGACGGAATGGAAGGTGAGCATCATCACTGCGATCATGAACCACAGGAAGGCCAGGCACAGCAGGGCGGCAAGGTATTGCCCCGCACCGAAGAACAGAAGGCTCCAGCAGAAGTTCAGCACCAGCTGAAGGGTCCAGGCAATCGCCGCGCGGGTGGTACCAGGGCCGCCTTTTCGTACCACCCGCGCCATGCCCAGTCCCATGAGGACATATAACATGGCCCATACGATGGGAAAGACGGCGCCGGGAGGTGTCAGCGGTGATTTGAGCAGCATCGGGTAAACGGTTTCAATTCCGACACGTGAGAGGGAGCCGGCCAGCCCTCCGACTGCGAGGGCCAGCAGGGGAAAGAGCAGAAAACCAAGTTTTTTCATTCCAGGCGCCTCCTCTGTTCAGGAGTGGCAGGCCCTGTGACCGGATAAGGACTCCGCAAACAGGGCGATGCCGGAAACCGTGAGGTAAATGCCCCAGACGGAAGCCAAAGTGAACCAGCTGACCACCGGGTTGGCCAGAATGACCATGCTGAGCAACAGATTGAGGATGCCGCTTGCCATGACCCAGCCTGCGCCATCAACGCCGGTTCTTTGCAGGGCAAAGAAGGTGGAAATCTGGGATATCCCTGCGGCAATGGTCAGGAAACCCGCCACATAGGAAAGACTTACAATCATCTGCAGGGTACCGTAGATGCCGCTCAGCCCGCTCCATAGCGTAAAGCCTGAAAACAGCAGCAGCATGATGCCGTTTACCAGCGACCATCCGCTTCTCGTCTCCTTTGGGGCACGGAAGAAAGCGACCGTTTGGGAAATGCCGTATACCAGCAGGCCGGCGGTGAGCAGGTAGGCCATCCCCACCCCCATCGAAATGGGGGTGAAGAAGGTCAGAAGGCCAAGAATAGCCAACAGGATAGAGGCGAGAATGCCGGTTTTACGGTTTACCGGATGGGAATCCGCCGCGGCACTGCCGGCCGCGTCTGTGGCGGGCGGAATATCATAGGGGAAAACAGGACGCTCATTCATGGGATCGACGCTCCTTTTGAAAATGTTCGTATGGTGGGGGAAGGATCAAACCAGCCGGTAGTGTTCCAGCAGTTCCAGCAGCACAGTTCCGTCCAGCTTGTCCAGGCCGGCGTGCAGCGTCATCTTGAGGGGCAGGGGCAGCTTCATGTCAGTCAGCTTGCGGCCATCCAGCAGGTAGTAGGTAGCATTGAGCAGGCAGCGGATGTCGTAGGCGGAATTGAACACCTCGGGCACGCCCCGCCCCAGGTCCATCAGGGTATAGACGGCCTCCATGGCGGTACGCACGGAGTATTCGGTGGTAAAGATCGTGTCGCGTTCCGTCTGGGCAAACTGGCCCAGGAAGGCGAAGTTTACACACTCATCGGGCACCACGTCAGGACGGTCACCGGCAGTACGAGGCATGAAGAAGGCTGTGACGTAGGGCATCATACAGGGTACGGTGCTTGCACTCTCGCGAGCCAGGGTTTCAATCTGGGCTTCCTCAACGCCCAGGTGATAGAGCCATTCCATGCAGATCTCGGCGCCGGTGCACTCGCTCATGGGCTTGCCTACATAATCGCCTGGCCGGTCGGGATAGAGGCCATAGATCCAGCCTACCAGTTGGTTTGCCGGCTGTGCCTTGAAATGCGGCTGGCGGTTGAAGGTCCAGCTCATCAGCCAGGCGGAGTCTCGAACGGTGACGATGCCTCCGGTCACCACCTTGCCCGAATAGGGATCACGCTGGCAGATTTCCCGCACGTAGGGAGCAATCTTGTCATCCAGAAGTGTTATCGTGGCAGATTCCCACTTGGTGGCATCGATATTGGAGCAGAATTTTTCGGGCCGGCCGAACAGGGGATGCTGTACGGCGATGTTTTTCCACAAAGCCCAGCTGGAACCTTCGCCAGAAGTAACTTCCAGCACGGGTGCGTGTTCATTGTCGCCCAGGGCGGAGGATTCGGTGCAGGACCCGTTGGTGACAAACACCAGATCGTTTTCCGTAAGATCAATGGTTTCTTCCTGTCCATCCCGCAGCATGATGATCTGATGGGCCACCTTTTTGCCGGGAAGGAAGTGGAACAGCACATTGGTTACGGTCACCCCGTAGTGAAACTGTACCCCATTGTCCTGCAGGTAGCGTACCAGCGGCAGGATCAGCGATTCGTACTGGTTATAGCGGGTGAACTTCAGGGCCGAAAGGTCGGGAAGGCCGCCGATGTGATGCAGGAAACGGTGCAGGTAGAGCTTCATCTCCAGGGCGGAGTGCCATTTTTCAAAAGCGAACATGGTCTGCCAGTACATCCAGAAATCAGAGCGGTAGAATTCGTCCGTGAAAACATCGTCGATCGTTTTGTCGTACAGGGATTCATCGGTGGCAAAGAACAGCTTTAGCAGCTCCATAGCGGCCTCGTCGCTGAGATTAAAGCGGTTGCGGGTGTTGGCGCTTTCTCCCTGCCGCAGCGCGGCGCGATTTTTGGAAAAGTTGGGGTCATCCTTGTTCAGCCAGTAAAATTCATCCAGAACGCTGGCCCCCTCCACTTCCAGCGAAGGGATGGAATGGTACAGATCCCAAAGGCATTCATAATGGTTTTCCATCTCGCGGCCGCCGCGGATAACAAATCCCAGCTCCGGATTCAGAATGCCATCACACGCGCCGCCAGGCAGGGCGGATTCTTCGAGGATGTGGATGCGATCTCCCGCAACCTGTCCATCACGGATCAGAAAAGCGGCGGCGGCGAGGCTGGCAAGGCCGGAACCAACCAGCCACGCAGACTTCTTGTCGGCGTCTTGCGGCTTGCGGGGACGGGCAAAGGCTTCATAGTTTCCATTGGTATAGTACATATCATTGTACCTCCTGATTGATGTTGAGGAGGGGAGTCCCGCCGGGCGCGACGCTCTTCCTTAACATGTATGATCATACAGGAACCGGGGGAGAAAAGAGGTTGTTTGAACAACGCAATCAAATTCTTTTGGAAATTTTGTGAGTAATAACAAAAAACCGCATCAGCTGCGGCAAAAAAACCGCTCTGCGCCTGCTTTTGGCAGGGCGCAGAGCGGGGAACGCAGTTTATTTACTTTACATATTAGGGTCCGGCTCATCCTCGGTAATCGGCATTTCCACAAGCAGCTCAAACCGACTCTTGTCAAACTGAATCAAACCTTCGTCCCGCATCTTGCACAATTCGTTGGACATGGCGCTGCGATCCACAAACAGGTAGTCGGCCAGATCCTGACGGTTGAGGGGAATGGCGAAGGTGCGGCTGCCCGCTTTATGGTATTGGGCGGAAAGATAGTCCTGAAGCCGTTCGCGGATAGAACGCCGGATGCTGTCCTCCAGCTTCCGGGTCAGGCGTTGGTCCTGCTGGGCCACCGCCACTGTCAGGTTCTGCAGAAAACGGATCTGCTCGGGAGCGGTCAGCCGGTTCTGCCGGAGCAGAGTATCTACCGTGAAAAAAAGAAGCTCGGTTTTCTCCGTGGCAACGGCGGAGATGTGCAGGCGGTAACGGCCAATGGCATTCAAGAGGCCGATGGCATCTCCTGGCCCCAACGCATCCATGAGGTTACTGTTTCCGCTGGCATCCACATGCGAAAGATGGAGGCCGCCAGAGAGCAGAATGCCGATTTCATTCATGGGGTCACCATCCCGCACGACCACCGCTTTGGGCAAAAAAACCTGCCGCCGGGCATGCATGGAATTCAGCACATCCAGCAACTCATCATCCGTCATGTTGCGAAATAGTATGCCTGATTTGAGCAGGCTTATATCAAGCGGTTTTTCCATGGGTACAGCACACTCCTTCTCCTGCGAAGGGCAGTTCATATCATTACTATTATAGCAGAATTTGTATGAGGACATAAAGCTTTTTTGTGCCTTTGGAAAGGATACCGCCGGGAAGGGTTTTGCCATTTCGGCACCGAATGTGTGCCATATCGCCCGGTCCTTTTTGCCGGAGCACGCGACAGACTGCGGAGGATGACATGATTCAGCTCAGAAAAATTGATGAAACCAACTACCGGAAGATCCTGGCCATGGAGCTGCCCCAGAAGCAGCAGGATTTTGTGGCGTCCAACGCCATCTCCCTGGCACAGGCCTGGGTATTTTATGAAAAGGCGCGTCCCTTCGCCATTTATCAGGACGATGAGCCGGTGGGCTTCATCATGTTTGATTTTGGCAAGGGAGCCCGCGAGGTAGAAATATGGCGCTTTATGATTGCCCCGCAGCATCAGGGCAAGGGATACGGCAGGGCCGCGCTGCAGGCTGCAATCACCTGGCTGAAGGAGCAGAACCGGTTTGATCTGATTCAGATCAACTATGTGGAGGGAAATGATGCAGCCAAAGCGCTGTATCGTAAGGTTGGTTTCCGTGAAACAGGCGAGATGGAGGGCGAAGAAGTGGTCATGACGATGCCGCTGGCAGCCCTGCTGGATGTGCCGGAGGGCGCATGCGTGATTGATCGTGAGACCTGGGAACGGAAAAGCTATTGGGAGCAGTTTACCCGGCAGGCTCGTTGCTACGCGTCCATCACCGGGGAAGTGGATGTGACCCGGCTGACGGAGCAGGCGAAAAGGACGGGACGCAGTTTTTATGTCGCCTTTCTTTACTGCGTGACGGCGGTGGTGAACCGCCACCGGGAATTCCGCTACACCTATGATGCGCAGACGGACCGGGTATTGCTGTGGAACGAGGTATGGCCGTCGCATCTGGTATTTCACGATCAGGAGGAGAGCTTCACCGCGATTTGGTCACGGTGGAACCCGGATTTTAAAGCATTTTATCAGAGCTGCCGGGAGGATATCGAGAGGGGAAAGGAAGCGCGGGGACATCATGTGCCAGATATGCCGCTCAATACGTTCGGCGTTTTCGCCCTGCCGTGGCTGTCGTATACTTCGCTGGATATCAACCTCACCGCTGATGAAGTTTACCTTGCTCCGATCATTTCCTGGGGACGGTGGCGCAGCGACGGGAACCGGACGGTGCTTCCGCTGTCGATGGAAATTCATCATGCGGCCGCCGATGGCTTTCACATCGCCCGCTTTTTCCGCGAGGTGGAGCAGCTGGCGCAGGAGCTTGATCTGGAATGACAGGGGTTTGTGGCCTGAGCTGGCGGGATAGAAATAAAATACGCGCATCGCCCAGACGGACGATGCGCGTTGTTTCATTTGGCCTTTTGGAAACTTACTTCTTGGCCTTGATGGCGGCATGAGCGGCAGCCAGGCGCGCGATCGGCACGCGGAAGGGCGAGCAGCTCACGTAGTTGAGGCCCACGTTGTGGCAGAACTCGATGGTGGAGGGATCGCCGCCGTGCTCGCCGCAGATGCCCAGCTTGATGTCGGGGCGGGTCTCGCGGCCCAGCTTAGCAGCCATCTTCACCAGCTTGCCCACGCCATCCTGGTCCAGACGGGCGAAGGGATCGCTCTCGAAGATCTTGTTGTCGTAGTAGGCGCCCAGGAACTTGCCGGCATCGTCACGGCTGAAGCCGAAGGTCATCTGGGTAAGGTCGTTGGTGCCGAAGGAGAAGAACTCGGCATGCTCGGCGATCTCATCGGCGGTGACGGCGGCGCGCGGGATCTCGATCATGGTGCCCACGTGATACTCGAGGGTCATGCCCTGCTCCTCAAAGACCTTCTTGGCGGTGTCGTCCACGATGGCCTTGACGAAGGCAAGCTCCTTCTTGGAGCCGACCAGCGGGATCATGATTTCGGGCACGATGTCGTAGCCGCATTCCTTCTTGACCTTGATGGCAGCCTGCAGCACGGCGCGGGTCTGCATCTCGGCGATTTCGGGATAGGTAACGGCCAGACGGCAGCCGCGATGGCCCATCATGGGGTTGGACTCATGCAGGGCGTTGATCTTGTGAATGACTTCCTCGGCGGTGATGCCCAGGTTCTTGGCCAGCGCCTCGATCTCGTCGGTCATGTCCACATGGGGCACGAACTCATGCAGCGGCGGATCCAGGTAACGCACGGTCATGGGACGGCCTTCCAGGGCCTTGTACATGGCCTCAAAGTCACCCTGCTGCATGGGCAGGATCTTGGCCAGCGCCTTCTCGCGCTGCTCCTTGGTGTCGGAGAGGATCATTTCGCGCACGGCCGCGATGCGGTCAGCCTCGAAGAACATGTGCTCGGTACGGCACAGACCGATGCCCTCAGCGCCGAAGGCCACAGCCTGCTTGGTATCGCGGGGGGTATCGGCGTTGGTGCGCACCTTGAGGGTGCGGGCAGCGTCGGCCCAGCCCATGAAGCGGGCGAAGTCGCCGGAGATGGCGGCCTCGACGGTCGCGATCTGGCCGTCATAGACGTTGCCGGTGGAGCCGTCCAGGGAGATGAAATCGCCCTCGTGATAGACCTTGCCACCCACGGTCAGGGTCTTGGATTCCTCGTCGATCTTCAGTTCGCCGCAGCCGACGACCGCAGCGCGGCCCATGCCGCGGGCCACAACCGCCGCGTGGGAGGTCATGCCGCCGAAGACGGTCAGGATGCCCTGCGAGAAGTCCATGCCCTCGATGTCCTCAGGGGTGGTCTCGCGGCGCACGAGGATAACCTTTTCCTTGTTCTTGCCATGCTCGGCAGCCTCATCGGCGGTGAAGTAGATGCCGCCGGTGGCAGCGCCGGGGGAGGCGGGCAGACCCTTGGCGATGACGGTGGCAGCCTTGAGGGCAGCAGCGTCAAA
Organism: Bacillota bacterium; assembly: GCA_023404345.1. Taxonomy (GTDB): domain Bacteria; phylum Bacillota; class Clostridia; order Christensenellales; family Aristaeellaceae; genus Limiplasma. The sequence goes on along the minus strand of JAEYCB010000048.1, from coordinate 47,780 downwards.
GTTGGGGTGCAGCAGGCTGTCAAGCTGCTTGGGCTCCACCTTCAGAACGGCTTCTTCCTCGCTCAGCACGCCCTCATCCACCAGATCGACGGCGATCTTGAGAGCAGCAGCGGCGGTACGCTTGCCGTTACGGGTCTGGAGCATATAGAGCTTGCCGCGCTCGATAGTGTACTCCATATCCTGCATGTCGCGGTAGTGGGCTTCCAGCTTGCCGGCGATGTCGATGAACTGCTGGTACACATCGGGCATCTGCTCCTGCAGATGGCTGATGGGTTCGGGGGTGCGGATGCCGGCCACGACGTCCTCGCCCTGAGCGTTGAGCAGATATTCGCCATAGAGCTTCTTTTCACCGGTGGAGGGGTTGCGGGTGAAGGCAACGCCGGTACCGGAGGTTTCGCCCATGTTGCCAAAGACCATGGCCTGGACGTTTACGGCAGTGCCCCAGTCGCCGGGGATGTCGTTCATGCGGCGGTAGTAGATGGCGCGGGGGTTGTCCCAGCTGCGGAACACGGCCTTCACAGCTTCCATCAGCTGCGTGGTGGGATCCTGCGGGAACTCGGTGCCCATGTGCTTCTGATAGATTTCCTTGAAGCGCACGACGACCTGCTTGAGGTCCTCGGCGGTCAGGTCACGGTCGAACTTGACGTTCTTCTTTTCTTTGAACTCGTCCAGAACAGCCTCAAATTCGCTCTTGGGGATCTCCATCACCACGTCGGAGAACATGGCGATAAAGCGGCGATAGGCGTCGTAGGCGAAATGCTCGTTGTTGGTCAGCTTGGCAAGGCCCACCACAGCACGGTCGTTGAGGCCCAGGTTGAGGATGGTGTCCATCATGCCGGGCATGGAAGCGCGAGCGCCGGAACGCACGGATACGAGGAAGGGATTCTCCTCATCGCCAAACTTCTTGCCGGCGATTTTTTCCGTCTCGGCCATGGCTGCAAGGATCTGGTCCACGATGTCCTGCCCGATCACCTTGCCGTCGGTATAATAACGGGTGCAGGCCTCGGTGGTCACGGTGAAGCCCTGGGGAACAGGCATGCCCAGGTTGGTCATTTCGGCCAGGTTGGCGCCCTTGCCGCCAAGCAGCTCGCGCATGTTGGCGTTACCCTCTTTGAAAAGGTATACATACTTTGTCATAGGGTCTTTTTCTCCTCCTCGTTTTCTTGGTGAGGACGAACCACCGGCGGAATCCATCCCCAATGCTCATCCTTCCTCTCAACTGGTCTAGTATACACGTTTACGACAGAAATTTCAAGAGCCTATTTGGCATATATAGCCAAACGCGCACATAGAAAAGCGGCCTGCCGGCGGGCGCGGGGCAGCTTGCGAAGAAAAGGCGCGCATGCTATACTGGGCGCAAGCGTTTGTTTCCATGGCCGACCCCGGGTCAGAGCGGCTGAAAGCAACGTTTCGCGACGGATTCAACGCGTATGGCCGCGCGTATCATCAGAGCGGGCAGGTGCATGCTAACAGTGCAGCATCACGGCCCGCACCGCGGCAAGGAGAGGTAATGCGCATGGCGATTCCTTACAGCAGGACCCTTTTCGGTCCCCTGCAATGGTACAGTGTTTTGATCGTGACGGGGATTCTGGTAGCTATTTGGCTGTCCGGACGCGAGGAGCGAAGGCTGGGTCTGCCGCGTGACACGGTGATCGACCTTGCGCTGATTGTGGTGCCCTGCGGCATCATCGGCGCAAGGCTCTACTACGTCGCCATGACATGGGACCTGTTCCGCAATAACCCCATTTCGATTCTCTATATCTGGGAAGGCGGCATCGCCATCTATGGCGGCGTCATCGGCGGGGCGCTGGGGGCGTGGGTATATGCCCGCAGAAAAAAACTGCCGTTCCTCAAGCTGGTGGATATGATCGCGCCGGGACTTCTGCTGGCGCAGGCCATCGGCCGGTGGGGCAACTATTTCAACATGGAGGCCTACGGTCCCGAAATCACCAATCCGGCATTTCAGTTTTTCCCTCTGGGCGTGCTGATCCCATCGGGGGGCGGCTATGTGTGGCACATGGCCACTTTCTTTTACGAATCGCTGTGGGATGCGCTGGGCTTTGCGGCGCTGTGGACCATGCGCCGCCGGGTCCGTGAGCCGGGGGGCGTGATGTGCTGGTATCTGCTCATCTATGGCAGTGGGCGCTTTATCATTGAGCAGCTGCGGGAGGACAGCCTCTATCTGGGCGGCCTGCGCGTATCGCAGTATTTGAGCCTGATTTTGTGCCTGGTGGCGGCGGGAGTCATCCTTGGCCGCGCGATGCGGGGAAACAGACGTGCGCTGGGCCCTGCACTGGCCTGCGGGGGATTGTGGATTGCACGCTGGGCCGCGCTGGGAACGCCCTGGCTGTATGCGTTGTTTTCGTTAATGGCGCTGGGCGCGGGCATCTGGGTATGTACAAGCGCGGGCCTTTCGCCTGTGCGTCTGCTGGCACCCTTTGCACTGGATGCGGCAGGCCTGCTGGCGGCGCTGGGAATGGGCCCGCTGGGGGCGGGTGTTGGCCTGCACCTGCATACCCTTTTGTGCAGCCTGACGCTGCCGGTATACGTTGCGGCCCTGTGCCGCTGGAAAGCGGAACCCAACATACATGGAGAGGAGACGGCCCCATGCCGGTCGGAACCGTAAAAAACCTGCTATATGGATTTGCGTTGCCCGTGATGGGACAGCGCCCTGCCTGGCGCGCGGCACGAGGCAGCGAAGCGGCGCAGGCCATTGCGCGGGCGCTGTGGCGCAAGCGGTGCGTGGGGGCGTGCGTGCAGCGCTTTGAACGGGGAACCCTGGGGGAATGCATCTGTGTTGGATATGCGGCGCTGGAGCCGCTGAAGCGCCCCGTGGCGCCGGATACGGTGTTCCGTACGGCGTCGGTGGCCAAGATGGTCACGGCGCTGCTGGTGTTCCGGCTGCAAACGCTGGGGCGCCTGAATGTGACGGAGGATATCAGCGATCTGCTGGGTCGCCGCGTGCGCAATCCGCATTGCCCGGACGCCCCCATTACGCTGGGCATGCTGCTGAGCCATACATCCAGCATTGTGGATTCGTCCGCATATTTTTCGGCTTTCAATCGAAACACTCCGCTTACCGAACTGCTGGCCGATCCAGAGTGTTATCTGCCCGCCGTGCCGGGCACGACGTTTCGTTACAGTAACCTAGCGGCGGGCATGGTGGCCAGCCTGCTGGAAAAGCGTTTTGCTGTGAGCTTTGAGCAACTGATGCAGCGGGAACTGCTGCAGCCGCTGGGGGTTGCGGGTACGTTTGATCCCTCTGGGCTGGATGCCGGTGCCGTAGCGGACAGCTACCGCGTGCTTCCGCCCGCCCGCGCGTTCTGCGCCGTACAGCGCATCGCTTCGGCCGAGCCGATGAAGGAGCCGGACCCGGAGCGGCGCTATTTGCCTGCGGCGGGCAACCTGTTCATCACCGCGCCGGATCTGGCACGGCTGGCGCTGGTAGCCTGGGGCGGTGGCGACGGCTTTTTGGATGTGCGAAGCATGGAGGAAATGCGCCGCCCCGTGGCGGGATGGCCCGAAAAAGCTGTGAACATGCGCCATGGAATGGGACTTTTGACGCTGGACGACCCGGTGGTGTGCAGCCGCACGCTGTGGGGGCATCAGGGATTTGCCTACGGCGCGGTGAACGGGGTGTTCTTCGACGGGCAGGGCAGCGGCTTTGTGCTGCTGGACAGCGGATGCAGTGAGCAGCGCATGGGCCATTTGGCGCAGGTCAACCGTGAGCTGATCCGTCTCTGTCTGGACGGCGGAAAGGACGAAAAGCCATGAAGGATGTCGTCGCCGCAGTGGAGGAAAGCAAGCGGGGCGCGGTTGTTCGTTTTGAAAGCGGGGAACGGCTCTGGTTTGGCCGTGTGGCCTGGCTGGAACGTTCCCCGCTCCGGCCTGGCGACGTGGAGGATGTGGAAGACCTGAAGCAGTGGCTCCTGCCGCGTCAGTATCCCCAGGCGCTGGGGGGTGCGGTGCGCCTGCTGGCCGCACGGGCACGCTCCACAGGAGAGATCCGCCAAAAGCTTGAGGCCTATGGCTACATGGACGACACCGTGGACATGGTGCTCTATAAGCTGGAGAAGGAAGGCCTGGTAGACGACGAGGCCTTCGCCTGCGAATGGGCCGCCGCACGTGCACGACATCAGATTGGGCACGTGCGCATCCTGCGTGAGTTGGTGCAGAAGGGCGTAAACCGGGAGATAGCGGAGCGCGCCGTGGAAGCGCTGGATGAGGAAGAAGGAGACGCCGCGGCCGTGGCGCTGGCGCAGAAACTGCTGCGCCGCTATGCGGACGAGGCGGACGCAAAAAAGGCCATGGCGAAGCTGATGGCCTCCATGGCCCGCAGGGGATATGATTTTGAGAGCGCGCGCCAGGCTGTGGAACGTGCGCTGGAAGAAGCGCGGGGGGAATAAACCCTCAGCGGTGCGCGTAGATGCGCATTTCCAGTACGTTGCTTTCGGGGTCGCGCAGCTCGGTTTCCAGATATTCAAAATACGCGCCGGGTGTGACAAAGCCATTGGGGGGCAGCAGGTTCAGCCCCGTTCCGGAGGCGATGATCTGCGCCATGGCGCAGCAGTTGGTGCGCATCACGTTGTAGAGGCGGAAAATGCCGCGCCGGACCTTGTAAAACCGTGCATCAAAGTCGTATTCCGGGCGTCCTTGCGGGGTCCATGGCTCACAGTCGTTTTTCAAACGGGCCTGCATGCCGCCTTCCAGCTCGTCGGCGGCCTCTTTGCTCAGCCCCAGTGTGAAGCCGATCAGCAGCTTCTGCTCGATTCCCTGACAATAGGGAATATAGCCCTCTGTGGGACAGACCAGAATCACCCCGTCAGACAGTGCCCCGAACAGACGGTTGCTGCTTTCATCATAGCAGCCATAGGAGTAGGTCACGCCCCGCAGGCTGACCACCACGTGCCCGAAGCCAAAGGCCACGTTTTTGCCCAGATGAAACACCACTTCCAGCGTTTCGGGCCAGCTTTTGCGCGCAGGCGTAGGCTTGGGCACCACCACATCCTGCTTAAGCGTCGCATACTGGGCGCTAAGCCGCCTGAGCACCACGGAAGGCAAAAGCGCCGTGAGCAGCACGGGCGGATGCACGCGCAGACCGCTGAGCAGGCGGCTGCTTTCCACGTTTCGGTTGATCATAACGCCAAGCAGGTCCATCAGCTGCCACAGGGCATAGACCAGCAGATATACGCCCGCCAGCCATTGCAGCGCGCGTCCAGAGGAATATCCCCACAACAGGCTGATGCCCGCGACCAGCGAAACGGCGGCCAGCAGGGCGAATTTGATTTTGCCCCGTTCACCCATCGTGGCCAGCTGTACCACATAGCCCACCTGTGCCGCGCATACCAGCAGAGACCACAGGCCTATCGCCAGGGTCACGCTTTTCACCAGCACGCCGGGGAAGAACGCTACAAACAGGCCCGCACCCAGCGATACCACGCCTGAAAGCATCGCGTGCGGGTGCGCCTCGCGCCGCTGAAACAGCGAAACGGACAGAGCGGCCACGCCGTTGACCACGAGCGCGGCGGTGAGCAGTGCGTGCAGCCAGCGCTGCGTAAAGGCCGGCGCAAAGAGAATCATCAGGCCCAGCGCTCCCATCACCGCAAAGCGCGCCAGCAGGCTCAGCGGTGTCAGCGCCCTCATGGGACGGGCCGGTCCCTTAATCACGCTGCGCATGGCGGCGGATGGCGTCGAAGGTTTCGTCGCTCAGGTCGTGCTCGATTTTGCAGGCGTCGGCACGGGCGACGGATTCGCTTACGCCCAGTCGGATGAGGAAGCTGGTGAGCAGGTTGTGCCTTTCCCAGATGCGTCGCGCGATGGCTTCGCCCCGTTCGGTGAGGGTGATGCGGTTGTCGTCCCCCATCAGGATATAGCCGTTTTCACGCAGGCGTTTCATGGCAAAACTGACCGACGGCTTGGTCACACCCAGGTGCGCGGCGATATCCACCGAGCGTGCCGAGCCATGCTCTTCACAAAACATCAATATGGTTTCAAGATAATCCTCAGCGGATTCATGGATATTCATACGGGAAACCTCCTTTGCGATATCCTACCATATCCGGCGCAAAAACACAATGCGTCATGTTGACAACCATAGCGGGATAAGATAAAATAAGATTTCTTATATATACCCTTCCGGGATGGAAGGGAACCAGGGGAGTTGCTTGCATATGGAACTGGTCCTCATCGGCGTGGGATTGTCGATGGATGCTTTTGCAGTGGCGCTTTGCAAAGGGCTGGGCATGCGCCGCATCAACTGTGCGCACGCGGCGGTAATTGCGTTGTTCTTTGGCGTATTTCAGGCCGTGATGCCCTTGATCGGCTGGGTGCTGGGCACGCAGTTCGCGCGCTATATCACATCGGTGGATCACTGGATCGCCTTTGCGCTGCTTGGCTACATCGGCGGCAAGATGATCTGGGACGCGCTGCATGAGGCGCCGGAAGCTGAGCCCTGTGCAGATGAAAGCAGGCTGAACCTCAAGGAGCTGTTCATGCTGGCGGTTGCTACCAGCATTGATGCCCTGGCCGTAGGAATCACTTTTGCGTTTTTGAAGGTAAGCATTCTTCCTGCCGTGCTGACCATCGGCTGCATCACCTTTGTGCTGTCCTTTGCAGGGGTGGCGGTAGGCAACCGCTTTGGCACACGGTTTCAGAAAAAGGCGGAAATTGCAGGCGGCACGGTGCTGGTGCTGATCGGCCTGAAAATCCTTCTGGAGCACATCGGGCTGCTTTGAGGCCGGTCAGGTCTGGTCGTCGTCCTCGTCGCTGACGGGACTGTCAAACTGTGGGCTGAACCAGTCCGTGTTCTTGAGGGCTTCCAGACGCTCGCGGGAGATGATGGTGCCGGTGCCCAGGCAGGCGTTGCAGCGGTAGCCGCACGATGGGCACACACAGGCCATGCCGTCCGTTTCGGACTGGATCATATAGGCCTCGCAATGAGGGCAGCCGCAGCGCATGACGCGTCGCCTCCTTGAATTACACAGTGCAGTCATTGTAGCATAAAACGGTGCGAAACGTAAAGTATGCGTTTTTGGGGGGGATTAGCCCGTGAAGAAAAACAAAGCCGCGACGCTGGCCTGCCTGCTGGCAGCCTGTCTGGCTGTGATATGTGCATGCGCGGCCAATCCGCCGCGCGAGGAGCTGTACCAAAAGCTGTTGAGCTACTTTGAAGGCTTGGGCTATGTCTGCGTTTTGTCGCCGCTTTCGGACAGCGGACGAGACGTGCCCATCGCAGGGCCTGATGCGTGGGACAGTCTGGTGCTGGATGGCCAGGAGGAAGTGCTTGTCTATTTTGATGAGAGCAACCGTGCCGACTATCTGTGCAGCCGTGTAGATGCGAGTTATGGTCTGGCAACCCGCTTTGGCCTGCGCTTTGTGCTGGTGTATGGCGGCACAGATGAGGGCGTGCGTGAGGCGCTGGAGAATATTCCTAATGAGTGACCTGAGGGCGGCGTTTTGCCGCCCTTTTGCATGCAAAAAAGCCCCAACAGGGGGGCAGACGGAGCGGGGGAAAAGAACCGGTTCGTGTGGCAGACCCACGGTATATTTGCCCATCATGGGCGAACAGGCGCACGCCAGTGCCTGCGCGGCGCACAACGCTGCCTGAATAGGCAAAGGGGCGTAACCATCCTTGGTATATGCAATAAAAATTCCGCCTTTCGGAGCCCAAAAGGCGGAAGAAATATGGCGGCATTACCTTACGCGCTCGTCGCCCCAGAAGAACAGAGCCACGGTGCCCGGACCGGTATGGCTGCCGATGGTGGTACCGACGCTGTTGATTTCCACCTTGCCATTGAGCTTGGGGAAGCGTTCTTCCACCAGGCGCGCTACGGCCTGCGCGTCCTCCATACAGGCGGAGTTGGAGATATAGCACTTTCCGCTGTAGTTCAGCCCGTCCTGTGCATGCTCTGCCATACGCGCGACGATTTCGCGGATGACTTTGTTTTTGCCGCGAATCTTGAAGCGGGGAATCAGCCGGCCCAGATCATCCATATTGAGCAGGGGGCAGATGTGCAGCACCGTGCCAAACCAGCCGCTGGCCTTGGAAATACGTCCGCCGCGCACATAGGAGGTCAGATCGGAAGAAAAGAACCAGTGATGCAGCTTGAGACGGTTTTTCTCGGCCCAGTCACGCAGATCTTCCAACGCCATGCCGCCGTCGCGCAGGTCAGCCAGCTTGTCCATCAAAAGGCCATAGCCGGAAGAAGCACCCAGCGAATCAACCACGTAGATTTTGCGGTCTGGATACTTCGCTGCCAGCTCGTCGCGCGCCAGACAGGCGGAACTGTAGGTGCCGGAGATGCCGCTGGACAGCGTTACGTGCAAAATATCCTGCCCGCCCTCCAAAAAGGGAGTAAAATATGCCACGTATTCGTCCACATTGACCTGAGAGGTGCGGGTCTCCGCACCGTCAGCCATCGCCTGATAGAAGGCTTCAAAGGACATGCTCTTGCCCAGATCGTCGCTGTAGGATTTGCCGTTGAGCATGTAATGAAAGCAGATATAATGGATATCACGTTCACGGAAATGCTGTTCGCTTAGATCGGCGGTGGAGCAGCAGCTCAGGATGTAGTTTGACATGGCAGGGTCACTCACTTTCTCTATTTACGGCTGACGCCAGGAATGCACTTGGGCATCAGAGAGGAGCCAAGGCTCCTCCTTAATCTACAAGTTCGTGCTGATGGGACAAAATTCCTGCTTTTGCGGGGTCGTTATCGTATCCGACATACGTCAGTTCCAGCCCGCAGGCGGGAGCGGTGACACCCAGATCCAGACGGCCGCCGCCGTTCAGTGCGCGCGCAAAGGCATCCGGCGAAAGCCTCCCTGTGCCGATATCCACCAGCGTGCCCGCGATGATGCGCACCATGTTGTACAAAAAGGCGTTGCCCCGCACGGTGAGCGTGATGAGCGGCCCGTCCCGGTGAAGCGTGGCCTCCGTCAGGGTACGCACGGTGGTCTTGGCCGTGCCGCCCGACGCCTGAAAGGCCGCGAAGTCATGTGTGCCCAGCAGGGCGGGCAGGCTTTCGCGCATGCGGTCCATATCCAGCGGGCGCGGCACATGCGCGGTGAGACCGCGCATGAGCGCGCTGGCATGCGGCGCGTTGTGGATGCGGTAGGTGTAGCGCTTGCCGCGTGCGTCGAAGCGCGCATGGAAGTCGGACGGGACTGCAAAACCCTCCAGCACGCGGATGTCGGGCGGAAGCAAGGTGTTGAGTGCAAAGGGAAATTTGTCCGGAGGAATGCGGCTGAAGGTATCGAAGTGGGCGCGCTGGCCCAGGGCGTGTACCCCTGCATCGGTGCGGCTGGCGCCGGTCACGCGCGTCTTTTCACCGGTCAGGCGGGCCAGTGCCTCCTCCAGCACCTGCTGCACGCTCAAGGCGTTATCCTGCCACTGCCAGCCCGCGTAGGCTGTGCCGTCGTAGCTGATGGTGAGCAGCACGCGGTGGGTACCTGCGGGAGCATGCTCTTTTACGATAGGGGGCAGCTTGCTCATTTCAGCCACATCCCGGCAAAGATGGTTACCAGCAACGTGCCCACGGTGGCCAGCAGGGCCCACAGGTCGCTTTGCGTGTAGCGCAGCACCCGCAGGCGGGTGCGGCCCTCGCCGCCGTGGTAGCAGCGCGCTTCCATGGCCATTGCCAGATCGCCCGCGCGGCGGAAAGCGCTGACGAACAGCGGCACCAGCAGAGGAATCATGGCCTTTGCGCGCTTGAGCAGGTTGCCGCTTTCAAAATCCGCGCCACGGGCCATCTGGGCCTTCATGATTTTATCCGCTTCCTCAATCAGCGTGGGGATGAAGCGAAGCGCGATGGTCATCATCATGGCCAGCTCATGCGCGGGAAAGCGGACAATCTTGAGGGGACTGAGCAGCTTTTCAAGCCCATCGCTCAGCGCCACGGGCGACGTTGTGAGGGTCAGCAGCGACGTGCCCGCCACCAGGAATACCAGGCGCATGCTGAAATGTATGGCGGTCAGGAAGCCTTCCTGCGTGATGCGCAGGAAGCCCCATTGTACCCACACCGTGGTGCCGGCGGAGAAAAACAAGTTGAGCACGAAAGTCAGAATCAGCAGAAAGCGCAGCGGTTTAACGGATTTGAGCAGCCGCTTGGCCGACAGGCCCGACAGACGCGAGGCCAGAAGCAGATACGCCAGCGGAATCACATACCACACCGGGCTGGTGACGCAGAAGATGACGGCAATATAGAGGATGGTGAGAATAATCTTGCATCGCGGGTCCAGGCGGTGAATGACCGTGTCGCCGGGAATATACTGACCTAAAGTGATGTCCCTCAGCATGCGCGGCCCTCCTTTTTCAGCGCCAGAATGGCATGGCATACCTCGTCAAGCGTGTAGAGATCCTCCGGCAGCGGGAAGCCCTCGGCAATCAATGCGTGGGTCAGTTCCGCCGCCTGGGGTACGCCCAGACCGATGGAACGCAGCTTGTCCTGCTGGAGAAACACCTCGCGCGGCGTGCCGGTCATGACCAGCTCGCCCCGGCTCATCACCACCAGGCGCGTGGCCAAAGTGGAGATATCATCCATGCTGTGGCTGACCATGATCACCGTCAGTCCCCCTGCGGCATGCAGGTCCTGGATCATTTGCAGAATGCTGTTGCGCCCCGCCGGGTCCAGCCCGGCGGTAGGCTCGTCCAGAATCAGCACGCGCGGATGCATGGCCAGCACGCCTGCGATTGCCACGCGGCGCATTTGGCCGCCGCTGAGCTCAAAGGGCGAGCGATCGGCCACCTCGTCATAATTCAGGCCCACCTGCTGCATCGCCCCGCGCACGCGCCGGTCGATTTCTTCCGCGTCAAGCCCCATATTGCGGGGACCGAAGGCGATGTCCTTGGCTACGGTTTCCTCAAACAGCTGGTATTCCGGATACTGAAACACCAGCCCGACCTTTTTGCGCACTTCCAGAAGGCTCACGCCCTTCTGGGTCAGGTCCAGCCCATCCACCACCACGCGGCCGGAAGTGGGCTTGATCAGGCCGTTCAAATGCTGCACCAGCGTGGTCTTGCCGCTGCCGGTATGACCCAGCAGGCCAATGAGCTCGCCATCCTCGATGGTCAGGCTCACGTCGTTGAGCGCCACGGCGGAAAAGGGGCTGCCGGGCATGTAGGTATGCGTAAGATGCTCTACTTGGATGGGCATAGCGCTTTTTTCAGCTCCTTTACCATATCGGCCACGGTGAGAATGCCATCGGGCAGGCTGAGGCCGCCCGCGTTGAGGCGCATGGCCAGCTCGGCCATGGGGGGCACGTCCAGGCCCAGAGCCTTGACTTTCTGAACCTGCGAAAACACCTCGGCAGGCGTGCCGTCCAGCGCAATTTTGCCCTTGTCCAGCACCACCACTCGGTCGGCCACGGCGGCCTCTTCCATAAAGTGCGTAATCCAGATCACCGTCATGCCCTGTTCACGGTTGAGCTTGCGCACAGTGGCGAGCACGTCGGCGCGGCCGGAGGGGTCCAGCATGGCGGTGGCCTCGTCCAGAATCATAACCTCCGGCTGCATGGCCAATACACCGGCTACGGCTACGCGCTGTTTTTGCCCGCCGCTGAGCATGTGCGGCGCAAAGGAGGCGCGCTCGGTCATGCGCACGGCAGCCAGGGCCGCGTCGATGCGGGGGATCATGTCCTCATGCGGCACGCCCAGGTTTTCCAGGCCAAAGGCCACGTCCTCGCGCACCACGTTGGCCACAATCTGGTTATCCGGGTTCTGGAACACCATGCCCGCATGCCGCCTGACGTGCCAGACTTCCTCGTCCTGAGCGGTGTCCAGCCCGCAGACCAGCACGCGGCCTTCCGTAGGCAGGTAGAGGGCATTCATCAGCTTGGCCAGCGTGCTCTTGCCGCTGCCATTGTGCCCCAACACCGCCACAAACGAGCCCTTTTCCACGTTCAGGCTCACATGATCCACGGCGGCGGCGTCGTCCTCGTCGTATTGGTAGCAGACGTTTTCGGTCTGCATGGGATAGGAATAGCTTTCGTTTGGCATGTTCCTTTGCACGGCTCCTTTATGCTTGGTGGGGAAGTGGGCCGGCATCCAGCCCGGTCAGCAGTTCGGGGGCGTTTTCCCCGGCCCAGCGCACCGCGCTCAAACGGTCGCGGTCCAGCTGGTCCCGAAGCGCTTCCAGCGAGGGAAACGTCTGCTCCGGCCGCAGATAGAGGCAGTAGGCCAGCGTAAGGCCCATGCCATAGAGGTCGCGGTGCTCGTGGCCCAGCAGATGGGCCTCCACCGTGGCCATGCCTTCGGGCACGGTGGGGTGGCGGCCCTGATTGATGATGCACACATAGCCGCGGCTTTCGCCGTCCAGCTGCGCCACGCCCACATATACGCCCTCGCGCGGCCAGGCTCGGCTTTGCGGGTCGTAGGCGATATTGGCCGTGGGAAAGCCCAGCCGGCTGCCAAGCCGCTTGCCGCGCACCACGCGTCCGTGAAAAGTAAACAGAGCCATGCCATCCGGCAGGGCGGAGGGATTGGGCATAGCGGCGCTCCTTTCCTGATAAGGTAAGAATGGAAAGCGCAAGTATTATACTTCATAGAGACTGGAAACGCAAATCAAAATGCAGGGCCCGGGCTTTTTTCCAGGCGGCGGGCTGCGCGCTGCCTCATAACTTTAGCGTGACTTTAGCGGCAGGAGAGCATAAATGGCGGCTTGTGCGCAGGGGATGGCTGTTGTATAATAAAGTGTCGTTTTGTGTGCATTGAGCGCCGGACGGCATGGTTTTATCCAGTTTTGTTTGAGGAAGGAACGATGATGATGCGCAAATTTTATGTTTCAGCCGCAAGCGTGCTCGCGGTGCTGATGGCAGTATCCCTGACGTTTTTGATTCCCTCCGGGGCGGTTACGGAGGAGGCGCAGCAGCGCTATCTGGATGCCGCCTATGAGGAGGAAAGCTGGGAGGACGCCTCTTTGCCCAGGCCCGATGCCGTGCTGGCCAGCGCTGTATTCAGCGACATTTTGCCCGCCGCCACGGTAGACGCGCTGCCCATTGACCTGTTCACACCCGGCAACACGCCGATTGCGGCCAACTATACCGAAAATGGCTACCGCGACGATACCATCATCGTGGAGTTGGAGCAAAAGCGCATGTATGACAGCGATGTGTTCATCGCCTATGTCAAGATCGCCACGCCCTCGCAGCTGCGCACGGCGGTAGCGGGGCAGAAGATCAGTTCCTCCAGCACCAACCAGACCACGACCATCGCCAAGAATTATAACGGCATTGTAGCCCTCAACGGTGATTATTTTACCAAAACCAAGGCCGGCTACATCGTGCGTATGGGCGAAACCTACCGCGAAAAGACCAGCCAGAACATGGACCTTCTGCTCATTGACGAACTGGGCGACTTCCACATCTATCTCCATGGGCATGATGTGCAGGAAAACGGCGTGGCGGCTTTCAAATCCGAGCACGAGATCATCAATGGCTTCTTCTTCGGCCCCGCGCTGGTGGTGGATGGCGAGGTACAGGAGATTCCTGAAAACTATCAGTTTGACCCCCATCAGAAAAACCCGCGCGCAGGCATTGCGCAGCTGGGCACGCTGACCTATGCGCTGGTGGCGGTCAACGGCCGCACCGACCAGTCCGCTGGCGTGACGCTGGCGGAGTTTGCCGATATCATGGGTCAGCTTGGAGCGAAGCAGGCCTATAACCTGGACGGCGGCAACAGCGCCACGCTGGCCTTCAACGGCGAAGTCTATAATGACAAGCCTCAGGCCGAGCGCTCCGTGACCGATATCATCTACTTTGCCAGCGCCACCGCGGGAGAATAAGGGCGATGGACAGCACCTTTTCCGTTCTGGGAATGACGGCGCACGCCTATGGGCTGTGCGCAAGCGCCGCGGCGCTCGTGCTGCTGGGTGGCATGGCAATCCTTGCACGCAGGCGGCGCATGCCTGCGGGGCTGACGGGCGTGTTCGGACTGCTTGCCATTCCGCTGGGCATCCTGTGTGCGCGGGCACTGTACTGCGTGTTCCATCTTTCTGATTTTTGCGAAACCTATGAAAATCCCTGGCTGATGCTGCGCTTCTTCGACGGCGGGCTGTCCATGCCGGGGATGCTGGCGGGGCTTGCGCTGGCGGCAGTGATCAGCGCGCGGCTGATGAAGGTGCGCCCCGCCGCTGTGTTGGATATGATGTGCCTGCCGCTGGGCCTGTCCATTGCGCTGTTGCGCCGGGGCGAGCAATTTACCGATCTGGGTGTGGGAAAGGCCGTTGAGGAAGGCACGTTGACCGCTGCCATGCCATGGCTGTTTTTGCAGAGCCGCATGGGTGTGGCGGTGGAATACCGCCTTAACGTGTGGGCTTATGAGGCCGTGGCGGGCGTGCTGATCTTTATAGCCACGCTGGCGGCTTCGCGGTGGCTGAGCCGGCGCGAATGCTCCCGGCAGGGGGACACGGCGCTGTTTTTCATGGCGCTGCTGGGCGCTTCCCAGATTCTTTTGGAAAGCCTGCGCGACGATGGGCATATGCTGGTGATTTTCCTGCGGGTGGGCCAGCTGGCCGCCGCGCTGATGACGGTTTTTGCCTGCGCGGTGCTCAGCGTGCGCTATGCGCGTCTCGGACAGAAAAAAGCCGGGCTATGGCTTGGCTGGGCAGTCATGCTTCTATGCGTGGCGGGCGTTGTGCTGCTGGAGTTTTCGCTGGATGGGCGCCTGTCTTGGGGACAGCCGTCCATGGGCCGGGACTATGCGCTGATGGCCGTGTTCTGCGCGGCGATGTTTGTCGTGCCCGCCTCGCTGCTGCGCGCTACATGCAGCGGCTCACGCACATGCCGGACGACGGGAGAGACGGACGCATGACCAGCGCGTGGACGCGGGAGACACCCATCGGTCCCCTGACTCTGACGGAGGAGGCGGGCGCGCTGACGGGGGTGCTGTTTGGCCCCCATGCGCCGCAGGATGCGCTGCTTACGGAAACGCCGCTGATTCTGCGGGCGTTTGCGCAGTTGGAGGAATACTTCCGCGGTGAAAGAACGGGCTTCGACCTGCCGCTGGATGCGCGGGGCACGCCGTTTCAGCGGCGCTGCTGGCAGGCGCTGCTGGAGATCCCCTACGGACAGACCCGCACCTACGCGCAGCAGGCGCAGGCCGTGGGCAGCCCGCGCGCGTGCCGTGCCGTAGGCATGGCCAATCACCGCAACCCGCTGCCCATTCTGATCCCCTGCCACCGCGTGGTGGGGGCGGACGGAAGCCTGACCGGTTATGCGGGAGGGCTTGGCATCAAAGAAAAGCTGCTTGAAATAGAACAATCCCGGAAAGGATGATCGAAATGATCCACCGCAAGACCAAGATCGTATGTACGCTCGGCCCCGCCACTGAGGACGACGCCGTCCTCCGCGAGCTGATTCTGTCGGGCATGAATGTGGCCAGACTCAATTTTTCCCACGGCACGCACGAAACGCATCTCAACAACATTCGCCGCATCGAGGCGTTCCGGCGGGAGCTGAACCTGCCCATCGCCACCATGCTGGACACCAAAGGCCCGGAAATCCGCCTGGAAACGTTTGAAAATGGAAAGGTCCAGCTCAAGAAGGGGCAGACCTTTACTTTGGTTACCCAGAGCGTGGTAGGCAACGCCGAGCGCGCCTCCATCACTTATCCTGACCTGCCGCGCGACATCCACGAGGGAACCACCATTTTGATTGACGACGGTCTGGTGGGCATGACCGTGCGCAGCCTGACTGCCAGCGAGATTGTCTGCATCGTCAACAACGACGGCGTGATCTCCGACCGAAAGAGCGTCAACGTCCCCGACGTGGACCTCAGCATGCCCTACCTCAGTCAGAAGGACCGTGAGGACATCGCCTTCGGTGTCAAAAACGGCGTGGACTTTGTGGCCGCTTCCTTCACCCGCACGGCGGAGGACATTCTGGACGTGCGCAAGCTCTTCAGCGCGCTGGGCCGCACCAACGTATCCATCATCGCCAAGATCGAAAACATGCAGGGCGTGCAGAATATCGACGAAATTCTGCGCGTGAGCGACGGCATCATGGTGGCCCGCGGCGACCTGGGCGTGGAAATCCCGCTGGAAAAGGTGCCTGTCATCCAGAAGATGCTCATTCACAAGGCATATTCTTCCGGCAAGCAGGTCATCACCGCCACCCAGATGCTCGACAGCATGATGAAAAACCCGCGTCCTACCCGCGCCGAGGCTGCCGACGTGGCCAACGCCATCTACGACGGCACCAGCGCCATCATGCTTTCGGGTGAGACGGCAGCGGGCCAGTATCCGGTGGAGGCTGTGCGGACCATGGCGCGCATCGCTATGTCTGCCGAGGCGGATATCAACTACCGCAAGCGTTTCAAGGAACGTGACACCGATCTCACGCCCGATGTGACCAACGCCATTTCTCACGCCACCTGCACCTCTGCGCATGACCTAGGTGCGGCAGCCATTCTGACCGTAACCAAGGGCGGGCGCACTGCTCGCATGATTTCCAAGTATCGCCCCAGCTGCCCCATCATCTGCTGCACCACCGACGAAACGGTGTGCCGTCAGCTCAATTTGAGCTGGGGCGTGATTCCCCTCATGATCGAGGAAGCCACCAACACCGACGACCTGTTTGAACGTGCGGTGGAAGCGGGAGAGGAAGCCGGGCTTTTGCACGACGGCGAGCTGGTCGTGATGACCGCCGGCGTGCCGCTTGGCATCAGCGGCACCACCAACCTGATGAAGGTGCATGTGGTCGGCCATATTCTGGTTACCGGACGGGGTGTGACGCAGCAGAGCTGCTGCGGCAGTCTGTGCGTGTGCCAAAACGGCGAGGAGGCCCTGCGCACTTTCCAGGATGGCGATATTCTGGTCATTTCCCAGACGAGCAACACGCTGCTGCCCCTGGTGCGCAAGGCCAGCGGTCTGATTCTGGAGGATTCCAACCCCAACGGCCATGGCGCCATTGCCGGTATGAGCCTGAACATCCCCGTGATCATCGGCGCGGAAAACGCCACCCGCATCCTCAAAAGCGGAGCGGTCGTCACGCTGGATGCCGAGCGCGGCATGGTGAGCTGCAACTCTACCAAGGCGATGTGAGCGGAGGGCGAAGCGCATGAACGTGCTGGTCAGCGCCTGTCTGATGGGCTTTCGCTGCCGCTACGACGGCGGCGCGCAGCGTCTGGAATGTTTGGATGATCTGCGGGAGCGCCACGTGCTGATTCCCGTCTGCCCCGAAGTGATGGGCGGCCTGCCCACCCCTCGCGAGCCCTCCGAAATCCGGGATGGCCGGGTGGTATCGCGCGACGGGCAGGACGTGACGCAGGCGTTCCTTCGCGGGGCGCAGGAGACTGCAAGGCTGGCGCTGGCCTGTGGCTGCGGATGCGCGCTGCTCAAGGAACGAAGCCCATCCTGTGGACTGGGCAGAGTGTATGACGGAACATTCACCGGTACGCTCACGGACGGCGACGGCTTGTGCGCCCGGCTGCTTGCCAGGCGAGGCCTGCGCGTGATCGGCGAGTCGCAGGTGGAGGAACTGCTGAAAACGGAAAGCTGAAAAACTGGAGCAAATAAAAAGGACTGCCGTGATTGAAAAGCGCGGCAGCCCCCTTTTTTGTTAAGGTTAGGGCTTACTTGACGGCCTGGAAGAAGTAGCGGCTCACATAGCCGGTCACGCCGTCGATTTCGGCCTTGCACCACACATCGCCCACCTGCTGGACGGTGATCTCCGTGCCCACGGGATACGCCTTGATGATCGGCGAGTTCAGGCCAGGAGCCGTGCGGAAGTTAACGATGTGGTTGCCATTGGGGTTCACCAGCTTGGCGGTGAAGGGAGTTGCGGGCAGCGTGGAGCTGCCGCCGCCGGAGAAAGAACCGGTCGCCTTGATGAATTTCTTCATCATGTAGCCGTTCTTGCCGTCCACCGTCACCTTGTAGAAGCTGCCGCTTTCACCCAGCAGCTGCACGCTGGTGCCGTTGCGGTAGTAGCCCAGGACGCGGGCGTCCGTGCTGGCGGTTTCGCGCAGCAGGAGCACCTGATTGGCGCCGGGGTTGTTGACCACACCGGTCTTGGGATAGCCGCTGGTGGAGCCACCGCCGCCGCTGCTCTGGGAGGCGCTGAGGTACTGGCTGGCCATGTAGCCGGTCATGCCCTGCACACTCACCTTGTACCAGCCGTTGCCGTGCAGCAGGACGGTCACCGCCGTGCCGGGCTTAAAGCTGGTGATGATGTTGCCTTCCAGGCTGGGCATGTCACGCAGGTTCAGGCCGCGGCCGGTGTTGGTGCGCACATACAGCGTGCTGTCGCTGGACGTGTCGGAAAGATACTTGCTCATCACATAGCCTTCCAGACCGTTTACGCGCACCTTGCTCCATTCGCCCATGTCCTCAAGGACCGTCATCCACGTGCCGGTGGGGTACTGCCTGAGCACCTGCGCCGACAGGGAGGGTTCTGCGCGCATGTTCAGCGCGCCGCCTTTGACGACCTTGCTGACCTCGGCCAGCGAAACCAGCGGTAGCATCAGCGCCAGAATCAGCGCCAGCACCGGGAGGCATCTTTTGTAGAGAGGGGTCTTTTGCATAATCGGGATACCTCCTTTTTGTTTTGGCCAAGGGGTTGCCCCTTGCCGTTCTCTCATTTGACGAACCAACGCGGGCCTTCCCTTCCACAACGGGGCCTTTCATCCATCCAATATCAGGAAAACAAAAGCTGAAACGGCATATCTTTGGATATGACTGGAAACATGCATGAGCTCATCCTGCGCAGACAGTGCGCTGCATGCGCTTTGGACTGGCCGAATTTTCCAGAATAGCATCTGAAAAAATGGTATCCCTTCGTGCGGCTTTCCGGTTCTGGCAGGCATTGTTTGCAGCACGCCTGTCCCAATCGGGCAACATAGCGGTACGCCTGTGGAAAGGAGACGAAGGCATGCTGACGAGCCTGAACCGCATGGTAGGCCTGCCCGTGATATGGCAAGACCGGCAGCTGGGGTACGTGGAACGCGCCGTGCCGGATGCGCGTGCGCGCAGACTGAGCGGCGTGGTGGTGCGCAAGGGCATCGGAGCTGCAAAATGGGTTTCCATTGATGGCATTGCAGTGGTGGGGAACCGGTGCGTGCTCATCAGACAGAAGCCGGGTCCTGTTCCGGATGGGCAGCCGGGCAGTCTGGGGCGCGCATTCCTGACGACGGGAGAGTGCGTGGGCGAGGTGACCGATGTGATCATTCATGGGGACTCGCTTCGGCTGGAGGCGCTGGAATTGAGCCCCGGACCGCTCTACCGGCTGCTGGGCAAACGCGCCTACGCAGCGCAGTACCGTGTGGATGGTGATGCACGGGAGGGCGAGGTCGTGGTGCCAAGGCTCCTGACATGGGCGCAGCTCAAGCGGACATTGGGAGAGGAGGACGGCGGATGAGCATGCTCAAAACGGCGGCGGCAGGTGCAATCGGCTTTGCGGTAGGTGCAGGCGCGATGCTGATGCCCGGTAACCAGAAGCTCAAAAAACAGGCGCAGAAGCAGATGGACAAGCTGGTCAGAATGGCCAAAATGTGGTAAACCTTTCGGGCGGCGCCTGAAGAAGCAGGCGCCGCCTGCACAGGTTTTGCGGAAAGGAGCGGCCCTATGCAGCAAAAAGGCGAACGCTACGTGCACGTGCGCGTCCTGTGGCTGGCGGCGGTGTTGGCGGTGGCCTTTTGGGCGCGAGATCTGATCTGGCAGGCTGTGGTTCAGCTGTTTTTTGGCATGCTGGTGGCGCTCGCGGCACTGCCGGTGATGAAGCGGTTGGAAAAGCGTTTTTCACCTGCCACAGCCGCTACGCTGTCCATGGCCAGCCTGAGTGCGCTGCTGCTGGTATCGCTTTTGCTGCTCGCGCCTGCGCTGATTCGTCAGGGCAGGCAGCTGATTGCGATGCTGCCGGTCATTTACAATGCGGCAGAGGAATGGCTGGTGCGGGCGCAGGGCTGGTTGGCGGAGAACGGTATCACGCTGGAAGGGGAGCTGAGAGGATCGCTGCTCAGCCGGGGCGAAGAGGCACTCAGCGCCGCCGCGCCCGCGGCCATGGCATGGGTAGGCGGCGTGGCGGGGAGCCTTGGCAAATGGATGCTTGCGCCCGTTTTTGGCTTTTATTTTCTGCGCGACCGCAGGAAGATCGGCCAATGGCTGCTGTCGCTGATGCCGGTGGAGAAAAGGAACGTGATTGTTCAAATTCTGCGTGAGATGCGCCGGGAAACGGCGGGTTACCTGCGCGGACAGCTGATGGTATCAGCCGTTGTGGGCGGACTTACGGCCCTGGGCCTGTTGTTTTGCGGGGTGCCTGCCTGGCTTTTGCTGGGCGTGATCATGGGTATTCTGGAGCTGATTCCCTATGTGGGCCCCTTTCTGGGCGGAGTACTGGTGGCGCTGTTTTCCCTGCCCGGAGGGCTGGCGCGCACGCTGTGGGCGCTGGGCGTGGTGATTGTGGTGCAGCAACTGGAGGGGGGCATGCTGTCGCCCCAGCTAATGAGCGACGCCACCCGCCTGCATCCCGTGGCAGTGGTGCTGTGCGTGATGCTGGGAGGCGCGGCGGGCGGTATCGGGGGAATTCTGCTGTCCGTGCCACTGCTTTTATGCGTCCGCGCCGCGCTGCGGGTGATCGGTTTGCGGCAGACGGGAGACATTGGTCAACCCTAGCTTAGAAACGGATTAAAAACCAAGAAATGCTTTGCAAAGACAGGAAGTTGGTGTATAATTACTTTTGTATCACCTCTGAAGGAGGAGGAACCGGCTTATGAACGAAATGAATGGAACGACGAAGTTTTCGCCCGTCGTGGAGGGAGGCAACGACGCCAGCACCATCCTTTCGCATGTATACCGCGCCTTGCAGGCCAAGGGCTACGACCCTGTGACTCAGCTGGTGGGTTACCTGATTTCAGGCGATCCGACCTATATCACCAGCTATGGCCAGGCCCGCAGCATGATCTGCCGCCTGGAGCGTGATGAGATCATGGAAGAACTGGTCAGGGTTTATTTGCAGGGACTGGACAGCTGATATGGCAGGACGGATTCTGGCGCTGGATGTGGGCGATGTGCGTATCGGCGTGGCCGTGAGCGATCCCACGGGCACCATCGCCCAGCCGCTGGAGGTGTACCGCCGGGTGGGCTATGGCCCGGACAGCCGGCATATGGCGGAGCTTTGCCAGCGTATGGGATGCGAAAGTGTGCTGCTGGGCCTGCCGCTGAACATGGATGGCAGCATGGGGCCCCAGGCGCAAAAGGTCAGGGATTTTGGCGCGGTGCTGGAAAAGGCGGGCCTGACGGTCCACTATCAGGATGAGCGGCTAACTACCGTAACGGCCGAGGCTGTGCTCATCGATTCCGGCGTGCGCAGGGCGGACCGCAGGCGGCACGTGGATAAGCTGGCCGCTACTGTTATACTGGAACAATGGCTGGCCTCACAGAGCCGGCAGAAAGAGGAATAATCATGCAGGAGAATGACAACTTGGTTCAGCTCCAGGATGAAAACGGCAAGGACGTCAACTTTGAGCACCTTATGACCATCGAGCATGAGGGCAATTATTATGTAGTCCTTGAGGCGACGGAGGACACTGACGACTGCAAGGAAGGCGAGGCCATTATCCTTAAAATCGTCCGCGATGAGGAGAGCGATGAGGACGTATACGCCACCATCGAGGATGAGGCGGAATTCAATGCCGTGTTCGACAAGTGCATGGCCGCCATGGAGGAAGAGGACGAGGCCGCGGCGCTTGAGATGGAAGCCATCGACCTGGACGACGGGGACGAGGAGTAACGCATGCCGAGGCTGTTGGGCGAACGTGTAATGCTGCGCGAATATAGGGCCGACGACATCGGAGACATCCGCAAATGGGTCAATGATGCCGAAACCACCCGCTACCTGTCCACCCGCTTTTGGCCTCCGCAGACCATGGTGGACAGCGAGGAGTTTCTCTCCCGGATGCTGCAAAGCAGCCATAACGCCTACAACTTCGTCATTGCGGACCGCAGCGACGAGCACTATATCGGGCAGCTGGACATGTTTCGCGTGGACTGGCGGCTTCGGTGCGGCGAATTGGGCATGGTCATCGGCAGCGCAGCGGATCGCGGTCAGGGTCTGGGCCGGGAGGCGCTGAAGCTGATGCAGCACTTCGCCTTTCACACCCTGGGCCTGGAGCGGTTGGAGATGGAGGTCCACATGGAAAACCACGCTGCGCGCCAGTGCTACCAGAAGGCCGGCTTTGTGCAGGAAGGCGTGAAACGCCATGCCTTTTTCACCGACGGACGCTTTTGCGATGTGGGCATTCTCAGCATCCTCAGGGAGGAATATGAGGCCCGTGCTTGACACCGCGCGCTGTCCATCCGCATATTCTGAACCATCCCGGATCGAAGGGCCCTGGGATGGTTTTTTGTCATGCAGCCGGAAACGGGACCGGGGATTGACTTTGATACCCGCTTTCGTATAGAATATATCTTTGTGAGGACTTTGAGCCTCCTAACGGCCGGGAGGGAACATCGACCATGGGAAAGATCGTGGCCAAATTCGGCGGCAGCTCGCTTTCGGATGCGGGCCAGTTTGTAAAGGTCAGGCAAATTATTGAAATGGACGCACGGCGCTGCTACGTGGTGCCCAGCGCCCCGGGAAAGCGTTTTGACGGCGACGAAAAGGTGACGGACCTGCTCTACCGCACCTACCGTCTCCATCGTGAGGGCAAGGATTTCATGCCCGCGTTTTCGCAGGTTCGGGACCGTTTTGTATCCATCGCATCCGAACTGGGGTTGAAGGTGGATATTGCATCTCATCTGGATGAAATTGAACGCGATATCCTTGCCGGGGCCAGCGAAGATTATTGCGCAAGCCGCGGAGAATTTTTGAATGGCCTGCTTCTGGCGGATTATTTGGGCTATCATTTTCTGGACCCCAAGGACTTCATCTTTTTCTCCGAGGACGGGGCATTTGACAGCGAGCGCACCAATACCACGCTGTCCGCTGTGCTTGCGCGCACAGACCGGGCGGTGATTCCGGGCTTTTACGGCAGCGGTGCGGACGGGCGCATCCGCACGTTCTCCCGTGGAGGCAGCGATGTGTCCGGCGCCATTGTGGCGCGTGCGGCCTACGCCGATATGTATGAAAACTGGACCGATGTGAGCGGCTTTCTGATGGCCGATCCGCATGTGGTGCCTGATGCGCGCGCAATTCGCAGCATCACCTACCGTGAACTGCGGGAGCTGTCCTACATGGGCGCGACCGTGCTGCACGAGGACAGCGTGTTTCCCGTGCACCGGGCGGGCATTCCCACCAACATCCGTAACACCAACGCCCCCTCCGAGCGCGGCACCATGATTACCCATGGGTCGGTGGAGGAGGCCAATCCTTATGTCATCACGGGCATCGCGGGCAAGCTGGGCTTCAGCGTGATCTCCGTGGAAAAGGCCATGATGAACAGCGAGCACGGCTTCGGACGCCGCGTTTTGCAGGCCGTGGAGGAAAACGGTCTTTCCTTTGAACATCTGCCCACGGGGATCGATACCATGTGCGTGGTGCTCTCCACGGCGGAGCTCGCGCCTGTGCGCGATCGCGTGGTCAAGCGCATCATGGAACTGACCGAACCGGATACCGTAACCATCCACGACAACATGGGCATTATCGCCACGGTGGGCCGCGGCATGATCCACAATCCGGGCACTGCCGCAAGGCTGTTTTCGGCGCTCAGCCGTGAGCATGTCAACGTGCGCATGATCGACCAGGGCAGCAGCGAGCTGAGCATTCTGGTGGGCGTGGACAGCGGCGATTTCCAGCCCGCCATCCGTGCCATCTACCACGAGTTCGTGGGCGGCGCGGAGCAGCGGTAAGCGCACCCGTGCAAAAGATGAAGGGGATGGCCGCATGAAGAAATGCAAAACCGTCTGGCAATCCCGGGCGCACCGCGTGTGGTTCGGTGCCTGCACGGTGTGTCTTTCCCTGTATATCGCCTATGTAACCTATCTGAGCCAGAGCGGCTTTTTGAGCGGAGGCGTACAGACCGTGGCGGCCCTGTGCGTGTTTGCCGCGCTTAGCGCAGCGCTGTGCCGCTTGCTGCCGTATGGATGCGATCGGCTGGCTCAGTTTTCGCCCGCGCCGCAGGCTGGCCGCGGGCGTCGCGTCTTTTGGGCGGCGCTGGCTGTTTCTGCGGTCATCTTTGGCTGTGCGTTTGCGGCCTGTTGGCCCGGAGGCGTCAGCTATGACGCGTCCAACCAGTGGCGGCAGGCTCATTCCGGCGAGTTTAACAACTGGCATCCCGTTTTTCATACGCTGCTGATCTGGATGGTTACGCGGGTGTGGGACAGCTATCCTTTTGTGGTGTGCGTACAGATTGCCGCTTTTTCGGCGGCTATGGCTTATCTGACCGCCACGCTTCATCGCCGTGGCGTGCCCGCCTGGCTGGCGCTGGGCGCGCATGCGCTGGTGTGCGCATCGCTCCCCGTGCGAAATACGCTGATGTACCTGGGCAAGGACAGCGCCATGACCACTGCCGTGCTGGTGCTTGCGGCACAGACCATCCAGCTGCTGCATACGCGGGGCGCATGGCTGAAACGCCCGAGCAATGCCGTTTCCTTTGGTCTGGCACTGGCAGCGGCCACGCTTTTGCGCCACAATGCCATTCTATGGACACTGCCCTTGCTGATATGCGCGCTTTTGTGCTTTCCATGGGGCCGCAGGGGCGCGGCGCTTGCCGCTGGCGTGGCGGTGCTGGCACTGGCTTTGGTGCGGGGGCCGCTCTATGGCGCGCTGGACGTGGTCTATCCCGACAATACCACCGAAGAGAGCGTGGGTATTCCCATGACCATCCTCTGGGATATCCGCATGCAGGCGCCCGAGGCGCTGGACGATGAAACGTCCGCATTCCTTGCCAGTCTGGCCGCGGACGGGGAATGGGAAAACACTTATCAGCTTCATCGCTACAACAGCATCAAATTCACCTATGACCGCGAGCTGATCGCCAGCCGTCCCGTGACGGACATCCTGTCCATGGCGGGCCGTGCCGCGCTGGCTGAGCCGCGCTTGGCCTTTGAGACAGTCAACGGTGTGACCGGCCTGGTTTGGGACGTGACCGGCGAAAATCGCGGCTATGAAACCGTGAGCAACTCCGGCGATCTGCCGCTGTATGGCCGGGAAACACTCAACCGCCTGGGGCAAGCGGCGCTGGCCGTGATCGACGCGCCGCTAAAGTGGGCGCCGGTGCAGTGGCTTACGGAAAACATCGGGGTACAGCTCTTGCTTCTGTTGCTTGTGACGCTGTGGGCGCTGCGCCGCCGTGGTGTGGACGTGCTGGCGCTGGCGCTGCCCGTGCTGTGCTACGATCTTGGCACCATGTTGCTTCTATGCGGCGACGACGCGCGGTTTTTCCAGTGCTCCATGGCCGTATGCATTCCGTGCATGCTTGCGATGCTTTATCTCCCGATGATTGAGGAGGCCTGACAAAGGTGCCTTTGACCGCTCATATG
The DNA here is from genome assembly GCA_023404345.1 of Bacillota bacterium. Taxonomy (GTDB): domain Bacteria; phylum Bacillota; class Clostridia; order Christensenellales; family Aristaeellaceae; genus Limiplasma. The sequence continues at coordinate 22,371 of JAEYCB010000048.1, read as the reverse complement.
TTTCTGATTGTATGCCCGCTGGCGCTGCTGGCGGGCTTTGTGGATGCCGTGGCCGGCGGCGGGGGACTGATCTCGCTGCCGGCTTACTATCTGGCCGGGCTTCCTGCCAGCCCGGCTGCGGGCACCAACAAACTGTCAGCCACCATGGGTACGGTACTGGCAGTGTATCAATATGGAAAGTCGGGAAAAATAGAAAAGCGCATCGGTCTGTCTTCCGGCATTGCGGCAGCAGCAGCCAGCGCGCTGGGCGTACTTTTGATGAAACAGCTGCCGGACGATACAGTGCGCGTGCTGGTGATGTGCTGCATTCCGGTGGCGGCTGTTTTCACCCTACGCGGACACGGAAAGGGGCGCCGGGAACGCTTCTTTACCGCCCGCGCTACCATGCTGCTGGCGGTGGGCGTTGGCTTATGCGTAGGTTTTTACGACGGACTGGTCGGGCCGGGCACTGGCACGTTCCTGATTTTGCTTTTTGTTCACATTTTCGGCCTGGAGGATGTTACGGCCAGCGGAACGGCCAAGGTGACCAACCTGTGCAGCAACCTGGCCGCCCTCACCAGCCTGCTTCTGACCGGGGATGTGCTGTGGCTGCTGGGCCTGCCTGCCGGACTGTGTGCAATGGTCGGCGCGCAGCTGGGCAGCCGTCTTACCCTCAGGAAAGGCAGCCGGTTTGTGCGCGGGATGATGCTGTGCGTGCTTTTCCTGCTTCTTGCCAAAATGATTACGGATATGTTACAATAAAGGTTGCCATGAACTTGGAGGTGGCCTGGATGAATCAGCCCGATCTTTCACGCGAGGTGCGGCTTACGATTCCCGCACGTCAGGATTACGCCCTTGTCGCCAGTATGACGCTTTGCGGACTGGGGATGTCGGCAGGGTTGGATATGGACCTGCTGGGCGATTTGCGCACCGTGACCTGCGAAGCTATGGACTGCCTGCTCCATCAGGCCGGCTGTCCCGAATGGGTCGAAGTATGCGCACGCGTGAAGGATGGCAGGTTATGCGTCGGTTTCCATGCGGTTTCGCGCCAGCGGACGCAGGCGGCGGACGCATTGGACCTGGATATCACCCGCGGGGTTTTGGAAACGCTGATGCCGCAGGTTCAGCTGGAACAGGATGGCGACGGCGTGTACGGCATTGAATGCTCGATGCCCGTCTAGGAGCGGAGGCAGCCATGAACGATGAGCACTTGATCCCTCTGCTGGAAAGGTATGCTGCCGGACACGAGCCTGCCCTTCGGGATGAGCTGTTTGAGCGCTATATGCCCCTGGCGCGAGCCGTGGCGCGCAAGTTTTCCGGCCGCGGCGTGGAAACGGAGGATCTGGAGCAGGTGGCCGGCATGGCGTTGCTCAAGGCGCTGGAACGCTTTGAACCGGCGCGGGGGTTTCGCTTTGTTACTTATGCCGTGCCCACCATCACGGGGGATGTGCGCAACTATCTGCGCGACAAAAGCGGCCTGATGCGCATGCCGCGCGATATGCGCCAGCGCCTGTATCAGATGACGCAGGAGCAGGAACGTTTCGAGCGGGAGCATTTGCGCGCCCCTACCGCGACAGAACTTGCCAAGCGCATGGGCATTGCACCTGAGGAGTTTTTGGCTTTGCTCGCCCTGCGAACGCAAAACGAAACGGTATCGCTGGACACCCCTGTGGGCGAGGAGGGGGATACCCAACTGGCCGATTTGCTGGGGGGAGCAGACGACAGGTTTGAACGGATGGAGCGCAGCGAGTGGGCGCAATGGCTTTTGTCCAAGGTGGGCGATACGGAGCGCGAGCTGCTTACCCTGCGCTACCGCGATGGCCTTGGGCAGCGTGAAACGGCCAAGCGTCTGGGCATTTCTCAAATGCAGGTGTCGCGCCTGGAACGGCGCGTGCTCAGCCGCTTGCGGGCCATGGAGGCCCAGGCGTAGTGAACCTTGGAATGTGAAAGGAGGCTGGCGGGTTTGCAATCGGACCCCAATCAACCGCAGAATCCTTATCCGCAGGGACCGTCCGGCCCCGTGAACTGGCAGCAGCAGTCAACCGGCGTGCCGCCGCAGATGCCTCCCGGTATGGAACAGGGATGGCAGGGTGGGCCGGCCTGGCCGCAGGGCCAGCCGGGCGCCTATCAGGGGTATGGTTATCAGCAGCCCCAGCCCATGTATACGCTGGAACAGCTGCAGCAAATGTACACCCCGGAACAGCTCCAGCAGATGTTTACGCCGGAGCAGCTCCAGCAGATGCAGTATGAGGCCTGCATGCAGCAGCCTCCGCCCATGCCCACAATGCAGCAGCCTGCCCAGGAGATGCCCCGCAGGCGTAAAAAACCCAGGAAAAAGCCTTCGGGCAAGGGCGGCGGGCAGCTTTGGAAGGTCGTGCTGGCCTTGGTAATCATCGGGGGCGGGGCGTGGTACTTCCTAAAGGACATGGTGGGCACCCAGGCGCAAAGCACCGCCGTGGTGGAAGCGGGCACGCTCGGCACCTCCTATACGGGCGATGCGCTGATCGTGCGCAATGAAACTGCCTATGATGAGGAAGGCGTGCAGTACATTGATTACGTGGCCCAGGAGGGCAGCGTGGTCTACCGCGGCGACGTGATCTGCTACGTTTACTCCACCGGCTACAGCACCAAGGAAATGACCGCCCTGCAGGACTGCCGCGACGCCATCAAGGACTATCAGCAGACGCTTCTCAAAAGCGAGACCAACTTCGACCAGAAAATGATCCGTCTGGAAACCGAAGTGATTGAGCGTGGACTGGAAGTCAGGAGCCTGGTGCAGGGCGCCCGCGGCAACCTTGGCAATCAGGAAACCATTTTGGAAACCGCTATCAACCAGCGGCAGAGCTATTTCCGCAGCAAGTATTCCAGCGATATGCGCCTCAACCGTCTTTACGACGATGAAACCAACCAGCAGCGGCGCATCGACAGCTGGATCAATCAGACGGTGGCCACGCAGGAAAGCATCGTCAGTTTCTACACTGACGGCTTTGAATATGCTCTGACTCCCTCGGAATACGAAAAGTATACGCCCTCGCAAGTGCGCGCCATGATCAATGGCCAGCGCCCTGAAACCTCCACCGCCGCGCGCGGACGTACCAACCTGTACAGGCTGGTCAAGCAGAACAACTACGCTGTGCTCATGCTGGTGCGCAACACCAACTGGAATCCCGTCGAAGGGACCACCTACAAGCTGGTTTTGGAGCAGTTTACCAACACCGTGGTGGACGCACAGGTGCTTTCCTTCACACGTTCGGGCGGCGAGCTGCTCCTTCGCCTGGCGGTCATCGGCGATGTGCGGGATGTGCTGTACATGCGCACCTGTCAGGCCCAGCTGGGCGAGTATGTGGATTGCCTGCTGGTACCCGAGGGAGCGCTCTACACCCAGAAAAACGCCACCGGCGTGGTTGTGGTATCGGAAAGCGCGCAGAACTTTGTGCCGGTTACCGTGCACCGGCAGGAGAACGGAAAGGCCTATGTATCGCCCGTGCAAACGGGGTTGCTTACCGCCGGACAGACCGTGCGGCTGTTCAAGTAGGAAAGGCACCGGTGACGAAATATGGATGATAAGATGCAGGAAACGCCTGAAAAGCAGGCGCCATCAGGGCTTGTAGAACATCTGGAGCCGGAGGTGCTGAGGCGGAATGTGTCGAAGGTTTTGGAGGAATTGGACAAAAACCGCTTTCAAAATTCTCCTCCCGCCCGCCTGGTAGCTGTTACCAAAACCGTCGGGCCGGATGTGATCAATCAGCTGAAAGCCTTGAATATTCTGGATATTGGCGAAAATCGCGCCCAGGTCGCATTGCCGAAGCTGCCAAAAATCGCACCGGAATTTCGTTTGCATTGGATTGGAAGGTTGCAAACCAACAAAGTCAAAGGTATAATAGACCATGTGTGTATGCTGCACACGCTGGACCGCCTTGCCCTGGCGCAGGAGGTTGAGCGCCGTGCGGCGGAGCATGGACGTGTTTTGCCCGCGCTTGTGCAGATCAATATTGCGCGGGAGCCGCAAAAGGGCGGCATGCCGCCGGAGGAGGCACTGGGTTTTCTTCGGCAGATGCGCGATTTTCCCAACATCCATATCGAAGGGCTGATGAGCATTATGCCGCTGGGCGCGCCGCCGGATGTGCTGGCAACGCTGTTCAGGGGCATGCGGACGCTCTTTGAGCGCCTCCGGGACGAGGCGGTGCAGGGCGTGGAAATGCGGGAATTGTCCATGGGCATGTCCAATGATTATCAGATCGCCGCACGTGAGGGCGCAACGATGGTGCGGATCGGTACGGCGCTGTATCGCCGGGACTGAAGCATTCGCCATAGGGGGTTCGTTGAGTTGGGAATCTTTCGAAGGATCGGAGACTGGCTGACGGAAAAAAGCGAGCGGTTTATCCGTGGCGAGTCGGATGGCACGGGCGGATACTACGCCACGCGGGAGGCCGAGCAGGCTTACGGCGGCATGGGCATGGATCAGGAGCCTGTGCAGGACGGCATGGAGGGCGAAGAAGCGCCCCGCAGGCAGCCGTTGGACCCCTTTGGTCATGGCGAGGGCGAATATGGTGGACGTGTGCCCTACCGCAGCCGGTATGACCTGGAGCGGGAGCGGGAGGCCCAGCAGGCCGCCGCCCAGCCGCAGGCGCCCGTGCAGCAGCCCGTCCAGCCGCAAATGCCGCAGCCGCAGGCCCCCGTTCAGCCTGCTTTTGCCCAGCAGCAGGGCTATGCCCAGCCTCAGGGCTACGCCCGGCAGCAGAGCTATCCCCAGCAGCAGGCGGGTGCCCCCCAGCAGCAGGGTTATGGCCAGCAGATGAGCAATGTGGTGCCCTTTCCGGGCATGCAGCGTGCGGCTGACGGTTCCGTATACGCCCATGTGGAGTATATCGTACTGCTGCGCAGCCGCAATGAGTGCAAGGACGTGATCGCCTATATCAAGTCCAATGCCTCCGTGTTTTTGAACATGGAGTTTATTGCCAGCGACAGCGAGCGCCAGCGCTGCGTGGACATGCTAAGCGGCGCGGCCTATACTTTGGGCTGTGCGCTCAACAAGATTTCCCCCCGCGGCATCTATCTGATTTCCTCGCCCTCCGTGCGCGTGGTGCTGGACCCTGCCATGCAGAAGTTCACCACCGCTCCTGAGGCACAGGGTTATGCCCGCCAGCATTATGAGGGCGACGGTTACCGCTACGGCTATCAGCAAACCGCCGAGCCGGAAGCTCAGCAGCCCGTGGCGGGCTTCTCCTCCGGATCGCCCACGACCCGCTTTCAGGCACAGGGCACACAGCGTATGCCCGTCAGCTTCGGCAGCATGATGGCAGGCGGGGCAACGGGCGCCTATACCGCTGTAGGCGGGGCGACGGGCCGCTACGCTGCCATGCAGCAATAAGGAGGATGTACCAATGATATCCACCCTGCTGGGCATCATCGCCTGGCTGCTCAGGCTGGCCAATACGGCATTGCTGATTTACTGCATCATGAGCTTCGTCATGCCGGGCAGCGACCTGATGCTTAAAGCCGCCGGTTATGTCGAGCCTGTGCTGCGTCCCTTCCGCGAGCTGCTCTATCGCTACTTTCCCAGACTGCGGACGTTTCCCGTGGATTTTTCCCCGCTGGCGGTATGGCTTGCGATTGACGTGGTTACCTTGCTTTTGAACCTGCTGAGGCGTGCGGTGATCTGATGCGCGGCGAAGAGGATGCGGCGCTTCTTGCGCGCCGGCTGGACGAGCTTGCAGAGCGCACGGAGCGCACCGGACAGCCATGCTTCACCGGTTTTCTCACGCCGCCTGAAGCGGATATGGCGATGGGGGCGGCACGCCGCCGGGGCATCGAAGCAAAGCTGGAAGGCGGCTACGAGGATGCGGAGCGCCGCATGGCCTGTTTCCTTGCGCCGGATGGATGGGAAGAACCCTTTCCCATCGCTGCGCTGGAGTTGACTTGGCCGCACCAGACCGCCCCCGGCCACAGGGATGTGCTGGGCAGTGTGCTGGGACTGCGCATCCGGCGTTCCTGCGTGGGTGACATTGTGGTGCTGGATGACCGGGCCTATCTGTTTTTAGAAGCCCAGCTGGCGGAGCATGTGGCGTTGTCGATGACATCGGCGGGTCGCGTGCAGATCAGGACGCGCGTGATGGACAGTTGGCCCGAAGTGGAGCCTCCGCAGGGCGTGGAGGTGCGCGACACAGTGTCAAGCCTCAGGCTTGATGCAGTGGTCAGCGGTGGTTTCGGCCTGTCCCGGGCCGCAGCGGCCGATCTGATTGCTGCGGGACATGTGAAGCTGCGCCATGTGCCCACCCAGCGCCCCGACGCACGTGTGGGGGAAGGAGATGCAATTTCCGCACGCGGCTATGGCCGCCTGGTAATTGACCAGGTGGGAACGCCCACCAAAAAAGGCCGTCTGCCATTAAGGCTGATACGATACGGCGCGAGCCGGAAGCACTGAATCGGAGACGACGAAAGGAGAATGACCATGGCATTGACGATCGACGATATCTACGACAAAGAGTTTGCACTCAAGGGCGGCGGATATGACCGTAACGATGTGGACCAGTTTTTGGACGAGATCTGCGATGAAATGACCAATATGCAGGAGCGCATCGACCAGCTGGAAAGCGATTTGAGCAAGGCGCGCGCTGAGGCAGAGGCCGCCCGTCAGTCCGTCAAGCCTGCGCCCCAGCCTGTTGCCAAGGCCGAGCCCGCCGTGGCCAAGACCAGCCAAACGCTGGAGAGCATTCTTCTTAGCGCTCAGCGTCTGGCTGATGAAGCCGTGGAGAACGCCAACGCCAAGGCCGAAACCATCGTCAAGGAAGCGCAGGAAAAGGCCAGCCAGATTGTGGACGACGCCCAGAATGAGCGCGAGACCCTCAGCGCCGAGCTGGAGTCCATGCGCAAGGCTGCGACGGAATATAAGGACAGCTTTTTGGAAATGATCAACAAGTATAAGTCCATGCTGGAAGGCGAAGGATTCTTCAAGAAGTGAGCCAAATTCGGGAAAAGAATGGGCGCCGCCGGTTATCCGGCGAAGCTTCAGCTTGTCGAAAAAGTTCGGTTGTGCCAGCCTTTTCCGCCAGATGCTAAAGAAATGTTTGCGCCCGGGGGCGCAAACTCCCCGCCCGGCAAGGCCGGGCGATACGAATTGCGGGTTCTCCAAACCTTCCAAAAGGTTTTTAACAACCTAAGACGCCGCCGGTTATCCGGCGGCGCCTTTTTAGCGCATGCGGCAGCGCAGCACCCGCACGTCAATGGTGATCTTCTCCAGCATGATCTCCTCCAGCGCCTCCGCTGGGACGCAGAAGGTCAGCGGCGTCATGCGCAGGAAATCGCGCGAATCCGCTGGTGTGAGGGAGGCGACGGAACGCACCGGTGTCTCGGAAAGCACCTCAGCGTGCGCGCGCAGATGCGCGAGCACTGAGGCGTTGTCATATGCACCGCCGCGCAGGTAACCTGACACCGCCTCGCGTACCTCGCACAGGTAATCCGGACCGGGCACCACTTTGATCAGCTCCCCATCCGGGGCGAGCACACGTCGAAATTCAGTGTAGTCAGCGGGAGAAAAAACGTTGAGCACCACGTCGGCAGCGCCGCTTCGCACCGGCAGGTGCTTGAGGTCGGCCACAAACCAGTCGCCCTGCTTCGCCGAGCGGGCCGCCAGAGCCACCGCTTCGCGGTTCAGGTCCAGACCGATCACCTGCGCGGCGGGATAGCGCGACTGCACGGCACGGGCATAGTAGCCTTCGCCACAGCCCGCATCCACTAGCGTAAAGGGGTCAGGACGCTGCGCAAGCAAGGCGCACAAAGCGTCGCACACGGGTGCGTAATAGCCTGCCGCAAACACGCGCCTGCGGCTTTCAAACAGCGAGGCATCGTACTTATCCGCATTCTGGCAGTGATCGGGCGCGAGGTTGACATATCCCCGGCGGCTTAAGTCATAACAATGGCCGCTTTCGCATACCAGGCTTTGCGCTGTCAGAGAAAATGCGCTGCCGCATTTGGGGCATTGCAGCGCAGGCAGGAGGGACGAAAGCCGCTGGGCCAAAATTGCTGGTTTCATAGGGCACTTCCTTTGGTTATAAAGATTGTACAACATTCGACGGCGGGGTGCTCACTCCCTGCCGCAAACGATGGAAGGATGGGAAATACCAATGTGGGTGATGATGGCGCTGCTTTCTGCCCTGTTTGCAGGCGCAACGGCCATATTGAGCAAAATGGGTGTGCGGGATACGGACTCCACCGTGGCCACGGCCATTCGTACCACGCTGGTGCTGGCGTTTGCGTGGCTGCTGGTGTTTGCGCAGGGCCTGCAGACGCAGCTTTGGCAGCTTTCGGCGCGGACGTACCTGTTTCTGGCGCTGTCGGGTCTGTGCACGGGCGCGTCGTGGCTGTGCTACTTCCATGCGCTTAAGCTGGGTACAGTGAATCAGGTAACGCCCGTGGACAAGAGCTCCACGGTGCTGACGATGCTTTTGGCGTGGCTTCTCCTGGGCGAACCCATCACCTGGCTGAAAGCCGCTGCGATGGCCGGCATTATGGCCGGCACGCTTCTGATGATCGAGCGCCGGCCCGAAACCGCCCCCAGTGTCCCGCGCGGGCGTGGCTGGCTTCTGTATGCGGTGCTTTCGGCGGTGTTCGCAGCGCTGACCGCTATTCTGGGCAAGGTGGGCATCGAAAATGTACCCAGTGACCTGGGCACGGCGCTTCGTACCGTGGTGGTGCTGGCCATGGCCTGGGTGATGGTGTTTGTCACCGGACGGCAGCGCGAGGTACGCACCGTTGGACGGCGGGACCTTGCCTTCATTTTGCTTTCCGGTGTGGCAACGGGGCTGAGCTGGCTGTGCTATTACCGCGCCCTGCAGGAGGGGCCGGCCAGCGTAGTGGTGCCGCTGGACAAACTCAGCGTGGTGGTGACCATTGTGTTCAGCCGCATGTTTCTACACGAGCGGCTTACGCGCCGTGCATTGGCTGGCTTTGCGCTGCTGGTGGCCGGTACGGGACTGCTGCTCCTGTAACTATATTGCAAATATTTTCACAAAGCATGACTTACCCCTTGCAAAACATAGCGCATTTTTGGTAAAATACTTATTGGGAACAACAATGTTTTAGGAGGTACCCGCCAATGGTGAAAGTAGCTATTAACGGCTTCGGCCGCATCGGTCGCCTGGCTTTCCGTCAGATGTTCGGTGCCGAGGGTTATGAAGTGGTCGCTATCAACGACCTGACCAGCCCGAAGATGCTTGCCCATCTTCTCAAGTATGACACCGCTCAGGGCTCCTACTGCGGTCATATCGGGGAAAACAAGCATACGGTCGAAGCCACCGAAGATTCCATCATCGTTGATGGAAAGGAAATCAAGATCTACGCCGAGAAGGACGCCGCCAACTGCCCCTGGGGCAAGCTGGACGTGGACGTCGTGCTGGAGTGCACCGGCTTCTATTGCAGCAAGGAAAAGAGCCAGGCCCACATCAACGCCGGCGCCAAGAAGGTTGTCATCTCTGCGCCCGCTGGCAATGATCTGCCCACCATCGTGTACTCTGTCAACGAGAGCACGCTGACCAAGGAAGACAAGATCATTTCTGCCGCTTCCTGCACCACCAACTGCCTCGCTCCCATGGCCAAGGCGCTCAACGACGCCTATCCTATCCAGAGCGGCATCATGACCACTGTGCACGCCTACACCGGCGACCAGATGATCCTGGACGGCCCGCACCGCAAGGGCGACCTTCGCCGTGCCCGCGCTGGCGCGCAGAACATCGTTCCCAACTCCACCGGCGCTGCCAAGGCCATCGGCCTGGTCATCCCCGAGCTCAACGGCAAGCTGATCGGCTCCGCTCAGCGCGTGCCCGTCTGCACTGGCTCCACCACCATCCTGGTGGCGGTTGTCAAGGGCAAGGACGTGACCAAGGATTCCATCAACGCCGCCATGAAGGCCGCCGCTTCCGCTTCTTACGGCTACAACGAGGAAGCCATCGTTTCCTCCGACGTGATCGGCATGAAGTACGGCTCTCTGTTTGATGCCACTCAGACCATGGTTGCCAAGATCGACGACGACACCTATCAGGTGCAGGTTGTGTCCTGGTACGACAACGAGAACAGCTATACCAGCCAGATGGTCCGCACCATCAAGTACTTCGCGGAGCTGGGCTGATTGATTTAGTTGGGCTTGCGGGTTCTGAGGTTAAGCTGAGAATCGCGTCTGGTACGTAAAATGTTGATTTGGTACGGTAGGCTTCCCGGATAGGAAGCACCACTGGTACGATAAACGTTTTCCCCCTCTTTCCGACTGCTTATGTAAAGGAAAGAGGGGTTTTTTATATGCTGTTGAAGGACGCCTTGAAGGAGTATCAATTTGATTGCAAGGCGCGGAAATTGTCTGTAAAAACAATTGAAGGATACGTTCGCATGATGGGTTATCTGTTGGACTTTCTGCAAGAGGAACATGGAGTGGATGAGGTATAGGAAGCCAGACCAAACCACATCAAACGATTCTTTTGCTGATGAAAGAGAAGGGGCGAAAAGCGCAATACATCTATGATTTATACCAAGAATTTTGATGCAAATTCAATCGGCGGACTTCTGTACGCGGTGAGAATACTGCGAAACGAATCATTCTGGCGAAAAACAACTGATTCTGCGCGCATTTTACTACAAAACAAATGAAAACAGAGTAAAATAAAGCATAATGAATCTTTTTATTTGAAAACACAGTATATTCACATAAAAACGAATAAAAACAAATGAAAAGTATTGAATATTATGCGAAAACATATGAAATACTTGACTTTTTGCGGAAGAAAGGTATAATGATGGTAGGTTTTCCATGGGAGGCATAAAAATACATTCGAATCATCCTTGACACCGGTGAGAAGGCCATCACTGTACCATGGAATTATACCGACAAGCTGGCAGATATGAACCGCACCATTAAAGAAGCAGTGGGCGAAGGTCCAAAGACTTTGGATTTCCAGCAGTATCAGCAAGACTGCTGGAAATACGCATGGATAATTCCGACACACAGATAAAGACAGCACGGAAACCCGTCAAGCCGGAAAAGAAGGGCTGATTTTATGGCGAAATGAATTACGCCTGAGAAAATCGTGCAAATGCATCCCTATGTATGTGACGGATGCAATTTTGCTGCGGTGGGACGTGAACGGGGGCGCAGAGGTTCAACCGCTGCACGATATATTCGTATGAATGGTACGCCGGAAATTGTAAAGCGTACTTTCAAAGAAGTTGTGCGAGGCGCATAAGGAAGAAAATAGTGGCAGCATATTTTTCGATGTATCGGCAAAAAGGAGATTACAAATGAAAAAGCGAATCCTCAGTGTTTTAATAGTCATTACTCTTATCTTTATGTATTCAGCATCGACATTTGCAAAGACATCTTACAGCGAACTAATCAGCGGTGTTTTGGATGACATGAGCAGCAACAATGCTCGGTGCGAAGGCGCTCCTCAACAGTCTGCCAATGGTGCATATCGTTTTGTGGAAATGCTTGCGATTATTGCTATGAGCAACGATGAACTCGGACTATACAGCGATATCATTGAAGGTGTTTTGGACGATATGAGAAGCAATGATGCTCGTTGCTCCGGCGCTCCACAGCAAACTGCCAACGGTGTATATCGTGCCGTAGAGATGCTTGCGATTATTGCGTATGAATTAGATTCGTCCGGAAAATACTCTGATTTAATTGGTGGTGTTCTGGATGACATGAGTAGCAACAATGCTCGGTGCTCTGGTGCTCCGCAGCAAACTGCTAACGGTTTATATCGTGCTGTGGAGATGCTTGCCATCATTGCCTACCAATTAGACTCATCTGGAAGATATTCTGAGGTAGTCGATAGTGTTCTGGATGACATGAGTAGCAACAATGCTCGGTGCGAAGGCGCTCCTCAACAGTCTGCCAATGGTGCATATCGTGCCGTTGAAATGCTTGCGATTATTGCTTATGCATCTGATGAAACTGGAAAATACGAAACAATTATTGATGATGTTTTGGATGACATGAGTAGCAACAATGCACGTTGTTCTGGTGCTCCGCAGCAAATGGCCAATGGTTTGTATCGTGCAGTAGAAATGGCTGCGGTTATCGCTTATGAATTGGAAAGTTCTTCTGGCAGGCTTTAAAAATCAGAATGATTTACGGTAAGTACAGAAATGTAGAATGATTTGGGAGGAAAGTATATGAAAAAACAGTTGGCTCTTGTAATTACTTTGCTACTTGTATTTATTGTATCTGTCCCTGCATTGGCTGTCACCTTTGACCTTTCGCCATTTGAAAACAATGCGAACTATGAAGTTGAATTTGATGAAATGGATGATACTGGCGAAATCGCTCTTGTCGATGGCGGAGTTATATTCGGTAAAACTGAAGAAGATGATGAAGGCTTTCTCATGGGAGATTTTGATATCAAGATTATTGAAGATTTTCCTCCTGTAATAAGGGTAACTTTGCTATATATGGGAGAAGATTGGATTTTTACTGATAAAGTCATCATCAAGCCCGCTGATACAAGATATACTTTCGAAGTAAACTGCGATACTGATATAGAGGATGGAGAAATTTTCGAGATGGCTACTCTTGTATTGACGGATGAAAGCATTCAAATGCTACAAGACATCGTAGATAATAATTTGTCTGAGGTGAAATGCCGCCTTGATGGTAGCGAACGAGATGTAGACTTCAATCTCTCTTTTAATGTGGAAAAACTAAGAATTTTCCCCGATGACTATCGAGCATCCGGCTCTCTTAATAATAGTTTTGCTGCTATTAGGGAAGCGTATCCGTGTAAAATTAAGTGACAGTTTTATAATGCGATTGATTGACAGCTTGAAAGCAAACAATGTTTGAATTTACTTGCTGTTGTGATGACTGTACACGAATCGAATATCAAGACGGAATTTGTCAAGGTGGTTTTCTACAAAAGTTACAAATTGTTCAAGAATAGCCCTCGCTCAGTATTTGAAACGAGGGCTTGTTTTTTCGTTCTTCTTTCAAAACTGTGATTTCTCACAAGTTCATCGGCTCTGCGTCTATGCGTCTGGCTCTTTGATGATGTATTTGTCATTCCCTACAAACTGGAATCTTTCTATTTGACGGACAATCCCTTTTTCTTAAGAATCGACAAGTACACGTATGCTACAACGGTTCCGCAAACACCAAATAAAGCATCGATTGCGTCGGGAGTATCTGTATCACCTGTTCTGTTCCGGTCAGACCACCCAAATTGAAAGTGCCGCTGTATTGTTCGGGAAACAGCACAAAATATAGAACTGTCCCCATCACAATTAAAATACCGGGGACAAAAGCGCAGAAAGCCCAGAGCTTCTTGTTCTTCCATACACGAAAAGAAATGTGCCATTCTGATTTGTCCCTCGTTATGCGTCTTGTTAAAACGGCGGCTATAACAGGAAATGCCGTAAAGCCCTTTTGCAAAATCTGATATATAGTATTTTGGCTATCACCCTGCAAGTAAAACGCCGCTATTCCAAGCATCCAGCAGATACCCAATACAAATATTAAATATAGCCTGATTCTTTTGCGTTCCATTGAGTTGTTAGCCCTTTCCTTTCATTTGGTGCAGCTTTTCTGTCATGGCTTTGGAATCCGATTTGGCGATAAGATAGTCCAAACAATTTACTATCGCATAAACAACAGCAACAGCCACTATGATTGCTACGCTCATAAAAATGTCGTGTAGGGGACCCATGACATAAGAAATAAGAAATACTATCAATTCAATCAACACGAATTGAATAATTTTTCTGATAACCATCTGCTTCACACTCAGTTCCTTTTTTGAATACACAACTGCCGACGGCAGGATACAGAAAAAAGCATATAGAAAGGGCATAAAAAACATAAGACGGTTAATACCCATCTGCGGCGGTCGGATACAGCTAATAACGCCGATGGCTAAAGTGATTCCTGCCTGGATCATAAGGAAATCATTGATATATTTTTTTAGTATTGTTCTAAATTCCATCATAATTCCTCCAAAATAGTTTCCTTTATGCTTTTTGCGTATTTTCGGGAAATGATTACCTGTTCTCCATTGTCCATGCAGGCAAGATACCGTCCGTTTAGTGCGGGGCGGATAGCGTCTACTTTTAACAGACAAATCAGAAAAGATTTTGAGCAACGTACAAATTTGTAGTTTGACAGTTCTCTTTCCAATTCATAAAGCCGTTTTTTTAGCTCAAATACATTGGTTTTTGTATACGCAAACACATTCTCGCCTACGGCTTCAATATACAAAATATCTGATATTTTAACTTGCTGCTGTGCGGGTACATCGGTATATCCCATAAGGAATGTTCCTTTGGCAAGGCAATAATTCTTTATATCCTCAAATTCAGAGGTCATCGCCACGCATTCAAGCACTACCTGTTCTTCCTCTTTGGATGAAACCGTCCTGATTTTTACATTCATTTGCACCAATCACTTCCTTTCACCGGCTTTTCCTACATTTTAGCAAGCTGTTTTCCAAATATCCACTATTAGGCGATGAAGTGCATTTCAAGCCGACAAGTTGCACTTCGGGCAGTAGAGAGGAAAGTTTTTCAGCTCTGTATCTGCCCATATCTGTAACCTTGTCTTATTTCCGCAGACAGGGCATAAAATAAATTTCGATTTGACATAGTTTGTCCTCACTTATTCCACGGGCGTTTTTTATCAAGCCAACCATTTACTCTCCAATATTCTGTTTCCTCGGAAGAAGAACCCATTCCTTTGTTTTGCATCATACGCATAATACCAAACATAAATTTTGTTTTGATACCCACACGAGGATTTGGGTTATTGGCAATTATATTTACTAATCTCTCAACATCCTGCTTTATGCGTTCCTTTTTCTTATCTGAAACCTGATCCCAACACATTGCCTGAACTGCAACACCATATTCTCTAATATAAGGTACACCCCAGTAGAACAACGCATTTTGAATATCTTTTGTAGCTGATTTCGCTCCTGCTCCAGCAGCAGTTGATATAACTACAGCCTTTTTAGAAAACATACATTTTCTCGGTTTATGGGACATCCAATAAGTAAATGTAAGGTCTATAAACGATTTCATTGGAGCAGATGCTCTCATACAGTATGTAGGTG
Source organism: Bacillota bacterium (assembly GCA_023404345.1). GTDB lineage: Bacteria > Bacillota > Clostridia > Christensenellales > Aristaeellaceae > Limiplasma. Next base: position 7,303 of record JAEYCB010000048.1, on the reverse strand, counting down.
TTGTGAATATCAGCAGATCAGCCTGTTCAACTTCATCCATAATTTGTTTCTTCTCTGGATAGAATGGACATTTTTCCTCATTCTTAATGCAGGTATAACAGCCCACACAAAAATGTTCTAAATCCCTTGGTAAGAAAAATTCGATAATTTTACTTTCGGGAAATCGCTCCGCAAGCATTCTGCCAATATGATAGGAACTACCCTTATGATTTTGTCCGTTTATCAATACTATTTTCATCTTTCATTCTCCCTCGTATAAATGCAGTTAAATTGTTTAATATGTTCCTCAAGTATTTTTAATGCTTCGCTTTCTCTATCGGGATGTCTGTCGCAAAGCGTAAGTAAGGTATAAATGGGTGAGTAAAAGTGTAAAGCCATAATATTAGCATTTTTACCCTTAAAAATTCCTTTGCCAATCAACAAAGAAAATAAGTCACTCTGATATTTCAATGGGTCATCAAAATATTGCCTTGAATACAATTCGGAAAGCTCCGTGTTGTGAAACTGTTCAATAGTGAGCATTTTTCTAAATAATTTCGCATATTCATCGTGTAAAAAATAGAGAAATAGACCTTTTCCCATTTCAACAAAAGACTTTTCATTGACCTGTGCATATATATCGGCGTCAGCCTGTGTATTGTTTCCATTGATATGCAGCATTTTCGCCTGTTGAGTATAGCTTCGTTTCAATTCTTCAAGAATAGCATTAAATATTTCCTGTTTACTCTTGAAATGCTTGTATAAAGACGGAGCCTTTATACCGACTGCCTGTGCTATATCATTTACATACACATCGTTGTAGCCTCTTTCAGCAAATAAAGCTAATGCTTCTTTGATAATTTTTTGCTTCGTATTCATAAACACCTCCACGGCTAATTCAAATTAGCCTTCTTTATTGTAGGCTAATTCTGATTAGCTGTCAATCCCTTTGAATAGAAGTTTACAAACAAAAATGAGCCGATGCTGATGTGATTGCTCACAAGTTCATCGGCTCTGTGTCTTTGCAACTGGTTCTTTATGTATTCTAAGTTAAAACTCTTTAACGCTTATTAGTGTTTCTATTCCTCTTTCTGAAATTCCAAAATATCCCCGGCTTCACAATCGAGCACCTCGCAGATTGCTGCTAAAGTTGAGAAACGAATCGCTGTTACTTTGTTGTTTTTGATTTTCGACATATTGACGTTGGAAATCCCCACACGCTCGGAAAGTTCGTTTAGGGACATTTTTCTCTCTACCATCATTCTATCTAAACGGAGAACTATTTTACCCATAGCGACCTCCTTACAGCAAACCGTCTACGTCTTTTTCAAGTTCAGCACCGTGAACAAAGAATTGTGTCAGACAGAGAACGATAATGCCCATGAAGATACCGCTCATATTTACACTTGTTTCGACCACTTCGGCGCCAAGCAGATGAAGTACCAAGCCACAAACGAAACTCATAAAAAGTCCGATGACAGGAATAGAAATTGAAAAATATCCGATTTCTTTCATCATACGAACATTGTCCTTTTGAAACGGAGAAGCATTCTCGGATTTCTTAAAAATCAAATGCAGATTACGGAAAATCATGGCCATAACCGAAAGAAGAATAATCGTTGTGATACCGAACAGCAGGAAATAGGCCATATCAATATTTCCGTTTGTGACAGGCGCATTCAGCTCAAACCCGTATACTGCCAGATCAGCGCCACAGCATTCTTTTGCATCAAGACCTACAAAGTATCCAACCCAATCCGGTGCGGCAACTGAGCAAATGGTAGCTGCTAACATCAACGCCGCTCCAACCCAATGGAACACTTCCACGATTTTCGTAATAACCTTACCGAGTTTATTAAGACCTTTCATAACTCATACCTCCTGAGTGGTTTTTATGGTATAAGCATAGCACGGTTTATAATGTTTGTCAATTGGTTTTTAATGTTTCAAATTAAACTTTATATCTAACGCATTAAAAATGCCCTCATCACATATCAAAACGAACGAGGACGAGGGCAGATTACAGTTATACAAAAAAACAAAACTGAAAAATCACTTCTTATCTTTTATTTTCATAACCAATATTGGTGAAATCAATGCCGATAAAACAACAAGTATCCATGTATTTCCTGTCAAAATATTGTAAGATTGAAGCAAGCCTGCAAATCCTTCGCCGGATCTGATGTAGGCTGACAAATCAAATAAGTTCGTCAAAACAAACCACATCACGCCAAATAAAATATAATCTCGTTTCTTACAATTTTTGATCTTAGGCACAAACAGATATGCAACAAGAAAGATGCAAAGGCTCAAAATAATCCCACTTATCGGAAGAGCAAGCATCTCAAGATGCTCCATAAGCACATATTCACGGAATCCACCATTTAATATTGCAATAGGAATAATCACAACCCATATCAAAAATGCAATCACATACTTTTTCATATAAATTTTTTATCTCCATTCTTCGATTTGCTTCAGCAATGGCTCCAAATATGATTGATCTGTCCAATCACACTTTTGTCCCACTGCACACATCAATGCTTTTTGCCATGGCTCATACTCATCCGGATTTTGCTTTGCAACTGCTTTCTGGAGCATCTTGCAAAGGTTTCTGTCCATAAATTTCATTTTTTCTTCATCCCAGGCTCCTCTGCAATAGAACAGCGGTATATTACGAAGTTCGTTTTTGAAATGTAGGTCTCTCATTTGCAAGATTGCCTTCTCATCGTATGGAGAAGCGCCGACTGCAAACACAGCAATCTTTTTATCTGCTAACTGACGGATATTTTTCTTTAAGAATTGGAATCCTGCAATGCCGGAAGCGTAGACACCGCCACCCAGCAGGATCACATCATAGGACTTCATATCCACAGTATTTGCGTTTTTTGTTTCAACACAATCATACCCAGTCATTTTGGATAACCAGTCCGCATACTTTTTTGTTGCGCCATATTTTGACTGAAATAGAATAATACCTTTACTCATGTTCCTGAATCTCCTGTAAGTTATCTCCAATTTGTATAATGGTCTGTATGGTTGTTTGCAGCTGCTCCTCTGAAACACCGTCAAACATTTTCTTCATAATGTTCATGGTCATTTCATCATTTTTTGCACAAAACACTCTGCAATAATCGGTAAGTTCAATACGCTGCTTTCTCTTATCATTTTCGTCTGCAGTAATACAAACAAATCCTTTCTTCTCAAGCTTTAATAAAATCTGTTTGACATTCTGATGTGAGCTGCCCATGATTTCAGCAAGTTCTCTGATCGTTGGTTTTTCTTTACACATATTGATACAGATAATTGCAAAAAACTGTTTCCAGCTAATTTCTACCATCGAACCATCGGCTACCGCTTGAAATCTATTTTCAAATGCACTTAGCAAACCCAATAAAAAATAGGGTTGCTCGATCCCGGTAAAGTCAACTTTTCCGCTGTTGATTACTTCTTTAATATTCATGTTGTCCTCCATAGGTAATATATTACCTTTAATAAGGTAACACATTACCTATCTATTGTCAATGGACTTCAATAAAAAGTAACAAATTGATCGTGAAATTTTTCCGCATAACGCAAAAAAGCGGGAGTGCATCGTTCAAAATGCACTCCCGCTGAAATATTAACGTTCCCAACTGTCTCGACTTTTTTTCTTGGGCTGTCTTTGCTGTGTCTGCTGTTGCTGTTTCCGGCGAATGAACTCCCGCACAGAGCGTACTTCCGCTTCCTCGTGGAGCAGATTTGCTACGTCACGCTTGCTGTCGTGCATAGTCATCGGATCATATTTCTCGCCGTAGGCAGTTTTTACCTTGTCAATGGCAGAGCGTTCCTTTTCCTCACGAATGGCAAGCCGTGCATCCATCAGCTCGGCGGCATCCATGCCGGTGGCTTGTTCTTTCAGTTCGGCATACTGCTTCAAGGTTTCATCAAGCTCGGCAGAATATTTCGCTTCCTGCTCGGACAGGTTCTTCAACGCACCCTCCAATGTGGCAATTTCTTTCTTCACATCAGAAATACCCGCATCGTCAGCACAGTCCAAAGATCGAAGAAGCATTTCCTTTTCGGTTTTCAGTTCCTCTATTTCCTCGGTCAGCTCGGCAATACGGCGGGTAAGGTCATGCAGCTTGGTTATCTGATAGAACGGCGTTTCCTTTTTCTCCGCAAGCAGATTTTTCCGTTCTTTGGATTTCTCCCTGATCTGCCGCACCAAGCCCGCATAGCGTTCAAGCTCCGGCTTGACTGCATCAACACGCTTGCCCATACTGTGCTTTCCGATGCCGATATAACGAAGCTGATAGCTAAAAATCAGTATGCTACTGCGTATTTTCTCCATTGCCTCCGCTATGGCAGGAAGCGTATTCTTTACCGCCTGCATCAGCTTCTTGACCGTTGCTTTTAGCTCACGGAGCAGCGCATTGTCTGCCTTGATCTGTCGGTTGATTTCACAGCGGTCAGAAATAACACCCTTTTTCTCCAATGCACGGGCAACCACACCTTCGTGAATAGTGGGTTGCTCGGTCAAGCCCCGGTCTGCATGGCTGCGGTGGTCGATGCGCTCATCGTGTCCGTATCGCTCCAAATAGCGGTTGGTCACGTCTGCCCATGCGCTCATCGTGTCCGTATCGCTCCAAATAGCGGTTGGTCACGTCTGCCCATGCCTTGCGCCATTCCACAAGCTGTTCTTCGCTGTTCCAACGCTCGGTAATGGGATTCTGTCTGCCGAACTTGGTGCTTTTCGGATGCTTGTTGGCTCGTTCGTATCCGTACTTCTCCGCTTCGGATGGCGGCATATACACTTTCTTTCGCCCGACCTTGTACGGATATTGCTTCTCCCATCCGTCTGCCTGTGCCGCCTTGAACTCGGCTGCGGTAAAGCCCCGTTCCTCGCCGTTTCTGACGCAGAGATATTCTTTCTCGGTCTTGTACTGCCAGTTGCCCCGTTCATCAAGCGGACGCACAGTCAGCATAATGTGGGCGTGTGGATTATGACCGGGCGGGTACGGATCGTGAATGGCAACATCAGCGCACATTCCCTCGGCAACAAAACTGTTCTGAATGAAATCGGTCAGAAGTTCCTGCCATTGTGCCGGTGTCAGTTCAACAGGAAGAGCAGGAACAAACTCACGGGCAAGGCGGCTGTCCTTGGTCTTTTCGTTTTCCTCCACGGCGTTCCAAAGAATACCCCGGTCTTTCCATTCGGGTGGAGCGAACTCCGGCAGAAATACCTCCTGCCATACGAGCCCTTTCTTGCGTGTAAAGTCGTGCCGTACTCCATCATAGTCGTTTAAGATATTGGTGCAGCTCAGATAAGCGGAAGCGGCAACCGCAGACCGTCCCGCACCTCTGCTGACCACCTTGGCTTCCAAGTGGTAGATCGCCATTCGTTCTCACCCTCCTTTCGTCCTTCGGCTTTTTGTTTCTTTTTCGCAAAAAGAAAATGGGTGTCGCAGGAGAGCGATACCCATAACTGCGACAAAACTGCCGGTGGCAGATTTTCGCAGGCAGGCGGCGGGTTGTTTCCAAAACGGAAACAACAGTTTTGATGATGAAGCAAAACATATAGCCGTCTGCGTGGACAATGACAGCAGCCCCGCAGAGCTGTGGCATTGTCCATAAGGCTTCCGCAGAAGCCGCATCCGCCTCGCAGAGCGCACGGTTGCCGCAGGCAATACCACCGCCCCTTCGGGGTGGTGAGTAAGTGCGCCCTTCGGGATAAAAGAAACGGGACGCTCGGTTGCCCGAACGCCCCTCGTACAATATTTATCGTTTTAGTCCGCATAGAAAGTCCTCCACATCGTCAAGGCTCATGGAAGCAACGCTCGGAAAGACCTTTTCCAGTATCGCTCCCTCCTGGATCAGCCGCCGTGTCCTCGCTTTTCGCTCCTTATTACGGTCACGCATCTCGGCTTCCTCCAATCTGTGCTTGGTTTGCAATAGTTTCTTTTCGTTTTCTGTCATATTCCTGTTCATAAAATCCTCCTGTGGTAGTAAAAATGGGGTTATTTGATACCAGCGTAATACCAAATATCCGTCCGTTTGGTATCACGCTTTTTCTGAAAATCGTTGTAGTAGCAAAAATGCCCCCGTTTGGTATCGCAGTCATACCAAACGGGGGCAATAGTAGTATCAGAAGCTGTCAGCGAAATCCAATGCCGCCGAAATGTTCTCATCATCCTCGACAGACGGAGCTTCAACGGCGACCGGAGTTGTGAACGGGAGCATACCGATGGGTGCAAACCGCAAGCCCTGTTCAATGGCTTCCGTCACCCGTCTGAGGAAAGTATCCTCTTTTTCACGGGTTTCCAGATACGGATCGGCTGTAAGCCGTTCCTGCCGTTCAAAATAATCGTTGATGGCGGTAACAATCGCCTTGCTGTAAGAGCGATACTGTTTCTTGTCCATCCGCTGTAAATGCTCATAGGCTCGGCGGTCATCTTCATCCGAAAGGTTTAAGCGTAGTGTAGTCGTGTATATCTGCTTCATACGATACCGCCTTTTCTGTTCTGCTTCTGCACGGCAAGCAGTTCATAGCCCTTTGCGGTAGCGCAAATATCGTCGTTGATGATAACCCTGTCTTTGTCGTAGCTGCCGAAGTTTTTGAGAATACAGCTCCCGCCGCCCACCACATACAGCCGCATCAGTTCGGGATCGTATTCATGCTCACGCAGTCTGCGGAAGATGCCCTCCGCATATTCGGTTGCGGTATCACGGATGGCAGTCAGATAACGCTGGCTGATGTCTGCCGTGCCGTGGCGAATGACACGCTCAAGGACGGATTCATCCACCGATACGCCAAACTGCTTCATCAGATTTTCCCGCACCGCAAGCATACACTGATTGGTGCCGTACTTTTCGGTAAAGCACTTTTTCGCAAGAGGGCGGCATTCGTTGATATACATGACATTCATCGTGCCGTTGCCAATGTCGCAGAGCATATTGATACCCTTGAACTCACGGAGCTTATCCGCAACCGCAGAAAATCCCTGTGGAAAAATATCCGCGTCCACAAATTCAACGTGATAGTCAACACCCTTGAAAGTGAAGTCGGCACTGTCGTTCTGTAGGAGGTACTCCTTGAAACTGTCCTTCTGCTCGCTTACCCAAGTCAGGGGAAGTCCTGCCGCAAGGTGGACACGGGCAGAGGTCAGCTTACGGATGTTCAGCTCACGGGCAACGGCGGCAAGGGTAAGAATATAGGGCAATACCGCATAAAAAAAGCAAAACGCAGGCCAATATGATATAATGGACGTATGGATAAGCAGATGACGATTTCCGCATTCAGCGATGAGCTGGCGCAGGTGCGGACGAAGAAAAAAGAGTTTCT
>JAEYCB010000031.1 GCA_023404345.1 Bacillota bacterium | reverse complement strand
TGACAGGCCCTGCCTGGCAGCTTGAATCAGTGCGCCCCTGCGAGCATAAGTATGGGGCATCCTGTTGATTTTCACAAAATGCATGTCCGCCTATGTGAATCCTGCCATTTATGCGGTGTTGCCTTAAGTTTTTCTTCATAGGAAGCCCTTTCTGATTTTTAAGTACAACAAATACCCACCGATTCCAAAGTGGCGTTGCGACCGGTGACAGCTATGATGCACTACAAAATCAGATTGGACAGTTCATGGCACTAACAACCTTTTTCAAATATAAGTCAGATTGCATTATAACATATATCGTGTGAAATTTCATCATGTAAATTAACTCAACGCTTCTTAAAAGCTGTTAGAAGCAGCTTTTCATTGCCCTTTCATACTTGCAAGACAACGGTTTTTTTGCTATGCTGTGTGCGACTATGATGTGTTGAGGCAACATCTGAGGGAGGCGGTAACGGTGGAGCGGCCCATGCGCGAGATGCTCGCGGGCGTGGCGGACAGGCTGTCCTTGCATATGCCGGGGGCCCAGGGACACGGGCCGTTCGGGCCGATGGACCCCTACCAGCTGGAAACCACCGAGCTGCCTGTAACCGACGACCTGTACGCCCCTTGTGGGGCCATCGCACGCGCAGAAACGTTGGCTGCCCAGTGCGCGGGTGCAGCGCATACGTTGATGCTCACCGGCGGATCTACGGCGGGCGTCCAGGCAATGCTGCTGTATGCCGCGGGCGGAGGCGGGGCAGTGATTTTGCCGCGCAATGTGCATGTGAGCGCCATCCATCTGTGCGCCGTGGCGGGGCTTGAACCGGTGTTCGCCCAGCCGTCTTTTATGCCATCGGGCCTGTGCTATACCTCGGATGAAAGCTATCTGGAGGCACTGGCACGCTGCCCCGGTGCGCGTGCCATGCTGGTGGCGAGGCCGGACTATTACGGCGCGCTGCACTGGCCGGTACGTGCGGTGGCGCAAGCGCATAAAATGGGCGTTCTGGTATTGTGTGACGAGGCGCACGGTGCGCACCTGAACTGGGATGCAGAGGTGCCCGCTGCGGGCGCGCTTGGCGCGGATTTGTGGGTGCAGTCGGCTCATAAGACGCTGCCTGCACTTAACGGTGGGGCGTGGCTCCATGCGGGGCCGGGTGTGGATACGGCGCGGCTGCGGTCTATGCTGCGCGCAGTGCAGACAAGCAGCCCATCCTTTGTTACGCTGCTTGCGCTGGACGACGCGCGTGCCTGGATGCAGTACTATGGTGCAGAGGCCGTTCGGCGCCTCAAGGATTCGGCGGTACGCTTTCATGCGTGTGCGGCGGCGTTGGGATATACGAATGGGCAGGATGAGCCCGGCTGGGCCTACGACCGTACGCGCGTGGTACTCAACGCCCCGCAGGGAGGCTTTGCACTGGCGGCAGAACTGGCTGCGCGGGGCGTCGATGTGGAGATGAGTGACGCGCGCCGGGTGGTGTGCATCCTGTCACTGATGGACGGACCGGAGCGGCTGGAACAATTGCTAAAAAAGCTGAGGGACGTTGCGGAGACGGGCAAGACCAGCGGAATTTCGGATACGGGCGGGGCATGTCAATGCGCGAAAAACGGCTTGCGCAGGGATGTAACGGACGGGATGGAAGAGAGCGGCGGGCCTGTCTGGTTGTCGCTACCCGCGCCACCTGAACGGGGGGTTTCGTTGAAAGAAGCGTTTTTTGCACCATCGGAGGCGGTGCCACTCAGCCGTGCGGCAGGGCGGGTGAGTGCCGTGCAGGCCGGACCTTACCCGCCTGGGGTAGCACTGATTACCGCGGGGGAGCGGGTAACGGAGGAGTTGGCGAAGTACCTGGCCGCGTTAGACCCCCGGAGGGCATTTGGCATTGAACCGGATGGCACGTTGGCGTGTCTCAAGTGACAGGGGCTAGACGGCGGAGGGCTCCCGCGCAGGATGGCGACGTATGCCGTCCCGGTACGGCGAAGAGGCTTTCGTGCACCGCCGCTTCACAGGGAGGACAGAAACTGGGCCCGGCTCACCACTGAGTGCCCAGGGAAATCACAAATGGCATGGCCTGCCGCCCGGCATAAAAACGTTTGGCCACATCCGAACCTGGGCCGAATGGCTTGAAACCTTCAAAAATCAGCTGCGCCAGTGTACGCGGCAGACGGCTGACTGTATACGGTAAAGGAGATTGCTATGGACATTTTCCCCTATGACGCTGTTGTATTTGATCTGGACGGTACACTGTTTGACGCAGAAGAGGGCATTGTTTCCTCGGTGTGCAGGGCCATGGATGAGATGGGGCTGGAGGTGCCCGCCGACGCAGACCTGCGCGAGGTGGTGGGGCCGCCGCTGGCGGATTCGTTCCGAAATCTGCTGGCTGTGCCGGAGGCGCGCGTAGCCGAGGCTATGGAGCGTTACCGGCGTGATTTCAGCGCACGGGGCATGTATCTATACAGTGTGTATCCCAATATTCGCAGTATATTGCAGATGCTGCATGAGGCCGGTGTACACGTGGGACTGGCCACGTCCAAGCCGGAATGGCTAGCCAGGGATATCCTTGTGTATTTTGCGTTGGATGGCGATTTTGACCGTATCGTGGGCGAGGAGGACGGCGCCGCCAAGTTGGGCAAGGCTGAGCTGATCCGCCGTGCACTGCCGGACCGCTACCGCCGAGCCGCCATGGTGGGCGACCGTAAGTTTGACATGGCCGGTGCGTTGGCTAACGGCATTGAGGGCATTGGAGCGGGCTACGGCTGCGGCACCGAGGAGGAACTCATCGTGGCGGGTGCATCGGTCGTGGTGCCGGATACAGAGGGCTTGCGCGCGGTGCTGTGCCCCGGTGGGGAAATTCCACGCGGATTTTTCCTGACTGTAGAGGGGCCTGATGGCAGCGGCAAAACCACCCAGACGGAGCTTTTGGAAAAGAGCCTGCGCCAGTTCGGTTTCAGTGTGCTGCGCACGCGTGAGCCGGGCGGTTGCGCCATCAGCGAGGATATCCGCCGCATCATTCTGGACACGGCCAATACCGACATGTGCCCCGCCTGCGAGGCACTGCTTTATGCGGCTGCGCGTGCCCAGCACGTCAGCCAGGTCATTCGCCCGGCGGTGGAGCGCGGTATGCTGGTTTTGTGCGACCGGTTCGTGGACAGCTCGGTGGCCTATCAGGGCGGTGGACGCGGGCTGGGTGTGGAGACCGTGCAGCAGATCAACGACCCCGCCGTGGACGGTATGGCCCCCGACGCTACGCTTTACTTGGCCATTGACCATCGGGAGGCGCTGCGCCGCAGGCTCAGCGCTTCCGAGCCCGACCGGCTGGAGCTGGAGGCGGGAGAGTTCCACGAGAGAGTACAGAAGGCCTACGAGCGTCTGGTGCGCGACAACCGCCGCCGTTTTGTGGTGGTGGATGCGGCACGCGGCGTGGACGAGGTGGCCAAAGACGCGCTGGATGCGGTGCTGGAGCGCCTCCTGCCCGGTCGCCGGGCCTGATGTGGGGGAGGAAAACGGCATGGAAAGAATCGTCGTGGGCATGTCCGGCGGGGTGGACAGCTCCGTGGCGGCCTTGCTGCTGAAGCGGCAGGGATACGACGTGGTGGGCGTGTTCATGAAAAACTGGGACGAAAAGGATGAAAACGGCACCTGCACCGCCGCCGACGACTGGAACGACGTGCAGAGCGTGTGCGACACCATCGGCATCCCCTGTTACGCCGTCAACTTTGAAAAGGAATATTACGACCGGGTCTTTTCCTATTTTTTGGACGAGTACCGGCGCGGTCGCACGCCCAACCCCGATGTGCTGTGCAACCGCGAGATCAAGTTCCGCGCGTTTCTGGACTACGCGCTCAAGCTGGGTGCCAGCCGCATGGCTACCGGGCACTTCGTGCGCTCGGAGGTGCGCGGCGGGCATACCGTGCTCTTGAAGGGCGCGGACGCGAACAAGGATCAGAGCTACTTCCTTTATATGCTCAAGGAGCGGCAGCTTGCGCGCGCGCTGTTTCCCGTGGGCGGCATGACCAAGGCACAGGTGCGCGCCATCGCGGAGGAAAACGGCCTATCTACCAGCAAAAAGAAGGATTCCACTGGCGTGTGCTTCATCGGGGAGCGTAATTTCCGGCGCTTTTTACAGGGCTTTCTGCCCATGCAGCCCGGTCAGATGCGTACGCCCGACGGCCGCGTGGTGGGCGAGCACATCGGGCTGGCCTACTACACGCTGGGCCAGCGGCGGGGCCTGGGTATTGGCGGCGGGGGCGACGGGCGGCGTTGGTTCGTGGTGGACAAGGATTTGAAACACAACGTGCTTGTGGTAGAGCAGGGGGAGGACAGCCCGCACCTGTACAGCCGCTTCGTGCGCGCCTCCGGGGCGACGTGGATCGCGGGGGAGCCGCCCGCGCCCGACGGCACCCCTATGCGCCTGACGGCGCGCTTCCGCTATCGGCAGGGTGACCAGGCGGTGACGGTGACAGCACAGGGTGAAAACCTGCTCATTGAGGCGGATGCGCTTCAGCGCGCCGTGACGCCGGGGCAGAGCGTGGTCCTCTACGACGGCGACGTGTGCTTGGGCGGCGCGGTGGCTGACGCCGCGGGCATGACGGCGGAGGGGTGAGACTTCGCAGGCGATGCGGACACAGTGAGTGTACAGGGGATTTTTGAGTTTCCTGCTCAAAATGTGATATGCTTTCCCAAAAGCAGAGAAAGGCCCATAAAAATGAGACGTATCGCATTGCTGATAATCTTCCTCCTGCTGTGTTTCGCTGCCAGTGCGGCGGCGGGGAATATACAGCCAGCTCCTGCTGAAACGTATGAATGTGGGGATTATGCTTATATTCTGCTGGAGGATGGCTCTGCTCAAATTACAAAATACAGAAGCGCATCTTGGGAGATACAGATTCCCGGTGAACTGGATGGCCATCCCGTCAGTTCCATTGGGGATTGGGCGTTTGCCTTTTCTGATAATCCTGCGTACATTATGATTCCCGAGGGGATTACTTCTATCGGGAACAATGCTTTTTATGACTGTGAAAGTCTTATGGGGGTCGTCATTCCTCCGAGCGTTGTGTCTATCGGAGATTCTGCTTTTGCTGGCTGCTATAACCTTACGGACATCACCATTCCCGGAGGAGTCGCTTTCATTGGCAAGTCCGTTTTTGAAGATTGCGAATGCTTCAGGTATGCCACCCTTTGCGAAGGCGTGATTTCCATCGGTGATTCTGCTTTTTCGGGCTGTCATGCCCTTGAGGAGATCAACATTCCTGACGGTGTTGTTTCCATCGGTAATCATGCTTTTTCCGGTTGCATCAGCCTTTCTGAAATCAGCCTCCCGGACGGCATCGTTTCCATTGGTAACTGCGCCTATGCAGACTGCGGCAGCCTGATGGACATCACCCTCCCTGAGAGTGTTGTTTCTATCGGTGATTTCGCTTTTGAAAACTGCTCTGGCCTCGCGGACATCATCCTTCCTGACAGCCTTGTTTTCGTTGGTGCGAACCCTTTCAGACACTGCGTCCGGTTGCGAACCATAGGGATTTCTTCGGAGCATCCCGTGCTGGCGGTGAGCGATGGAATGCTGTTTGATAAGAAGGAAAAAAGGCTGATTTGTTATCCATGCGGATGGAGCTCATCTACCTGTAAGGTCCCGCAGGGAATCGCTACTATCGGAAACAGTGCTTTTCAGCATGCCGACGTAACCCGCGTTATCCTTCCCGAAGGCGTCATTTGCATCGAAGAAGCCGCTTTTGCCAGCTGTTTCGAACTTACGGACATCAACATTCCCCAGAGTGTTACGTCCATTGGTAAATTCGCTTTTAAATACTGCACAGACCTGTCGGGCATCACACTCCCCGAGGGTATTACGTCCATTGGCGATGCTGCCTTTTCCGGCTGTGAAAGCCTGAGCAGCATCGTTCTTCCCGACAGCATTACCTTCATTGGTGCAAACCCTTTCAGCCGTAGTACCCAGCTAACATAGCATTGGGGTTTCTCCGGACCACCCCTCGCTGGCAGTGATTGACGGCATGCTGTTTGACAGGGTCGGCAAGAAGCTGATTGGTTATCCGTGCGCAGAAAAGGATTCTGCCTGTAAGATCCCGCAGGGTATTGTTGCTATTGGAAACAATGCCTTTGAGGGATGTGTCAACGTGACCAGCATGACCCTTCCCAACAGCATAACTTCTATAGGCGACGCTGCTTTCTTGGATTGTGAAAACCTGAGTGGCATTACCATTCCCGAGGGCGTTGTTTCCATCGGTGACTATGCCTTTTCCAACTGTCAAAGCCTCGCGGAAATCATCCTCCCTAAGGGGATCACCTCCATTGGTGAACATGCTTTTGAAAATTGCAGAAACCTGACCAGTATCGCCCTCCCTGATGGTATCACTTCCATCAGCAGAGCCGCGTTTAACGGCTGCTTCAGCCTTACGGATATCACCCTTCCCCAGAGCATTACTTCCATTGAAGATTATGCTTTTTCTAGCTGCTCCAGCCTTACGGACATCACTCTCCCAAGCGGTATTACTTCCATTGGCAAGGGAACCTTTGGAGGATGCAGTAGCCTCGTGCGCATCGCCATTCCAGAGGGCGTCAACTCCATCGGGGAAGAAGCCTTTTTTGGCTGCACAAGCCTCATGCGCATCGTTCTTCCCAAGAGTCTCACTTTCATTGGGAATTCTGCTTTTGAAACATGTGCAAGCCTCATGGATATCACCATTCCTGAGAGCGTTACTTCCATCGGTAAATTTGCGTTCCGTGACTGCCACAATCTTACCACCATCACCCTTCCCGACAGAATCGTTGCCATCCATACAGCTACTTTTTCCAATTGTTATAATCTCAGCAGCATCGCGCTCGCCGGCGGTATCGTTGCCATTGGTGCCTATGCTTTTTCCGATTGCTACAGCCTTACGGACGTCGTCTGCCCTGAAAGTCTCATTTCCATCGGAGAAGCAGCTTTCATCGGCTGTGAAAGCCTTACCGGCATCACCCTTTCCGATAGTGTAACTTTTATCGGAGAAAGCGCTTTTGACGACTGTGCTGAAAGCTTTGTATTGACTTTGGGCCGGGATTCCTATGCGAAGCAGTATGCAGTGGACAACGGCCTGCAGTACGTCTGCGAGGACGCCAATGATCGGCACAAAGACTGAGCCGGGCGGGTGGCACGGTGGCTGACGCCGCGGGCATGACGGCCGAGGGTTGAGACTTCGCAGGCGATGCGGACACAGTGAGTGTATGGGGACTCTTTGACTTTCCTGCTCAAAATGTGATATACTTTCCCCAAAGCAGAGAAAGGAACCATAAAAATGAAACGTATCGCATTGCTGATGATTTCCCTTTTGCTGTGCTTCGCTGCCGGCGCGGCGGCGGAAAATACACAGCCGGCTCCTGATGAAACGTATGAATGCGGGGATTATGCCTATATCCTGCTGGAGGACGGCTCGGCAGAGGTGACAGGCTATGCTGGTGCGGCTTCGAAACTGGAGGTGCCCGGAGAGTTGGACGGCTATCCTGTGACCACCATCGGTGATTCTGCGTTCTGGGGGTGCGAGGGCCTGACCAGCATCACCCTTCCCGACAACATGATTTCCATTGGTGTGAATCCTTTTAGTAGTTGCGGCAAACTGCAAAGCATTACGGTTTCCTCCGATCATCCCAATCTGGCTATGATAGACAACGTGTTGTTTGACAAAATGGAAAAAAGCTGATTGGGTATCCGGCAGGACGCGATGCCGCCAATTATGAAATTCCGCAGGGGATCACTTCCATTGGTGATGCTGCGTTCGCGGGGTGCGATAGCCTAACCGATATCACCATCCCCGACAGCGTGACCACCATCGGTGATGCTGCGTTCTACTGGTGCGATAGCCTGACCGATATCACCATCCCCGACAGCGTGACCACCATCGGTGATTCTGCATTCGGGCTGTGCGACAGCCTGACCAGCATCACCCTTCCCGACAGCGTGACCACCATCGGCGATTCTGCATTCTATGGCTGCAACAGCCTGATACTGACCGTAGGCCGGGGCTCCTATGCAAAGCAGTATGCGGTGGAAAACGGCATCCAGTACACCTATCCGGATGCTAATAACTGGCTGTACGAATAACGCTGCGGACAGTGGAATGCCGCTGGACGCCCGGAAGTACCCTCAGAGAAAGGCGTTTTTCGGCCAGCGTGCCCTTTTCCCGTCACTTTGCATCATCAGGCAGAAAAATGTCCGCTTTTTAACAGAAAAACAATGCAAATACAGCCAATTTTCGCAAAGCCGCTTGCGCCGGAAGCGCGCAGCGGCTATAATATTCAACATCATTCGGGGGCGTTCCCGGATGGATGAAGTATTGTAGGGAGGTAACCAAGATGAAAAAGGTTGTATCCGTGCTTCTGACGCTGGTTCTGGCGCTGGGCCTGGCCCTGCCCGCCGTGGCTGAGGACGCGATCAAGATCGGCGTGATCGGTCCGCTGACCGGCCCCGCTGCTATTTATGGCACCGCCGTAGTGAATGCGGCCAAGATTGCTGCGGATGAGTTGAATGCTCTGGGTGGCATCCAGATTGAGATTGACGCGCAGGATGACGAGCATGACCCCGAAAAGGCAATCAACGCCTACAACACCGTGCTGGACAATGGTGCAAAGCTGATTGTTGGCACCGTTACCTCCGGTCCCTGCGCGGCCGTTGCCGCCAAGGCATATGAGGAGCGCATCTTCATGCTGACGCCCTCTGCCTCCTCCACCGATGTCATCGCCGATAAGGACAATGTGTATCAGGTGTGCTTCACCGACCCGGCGCAGGGCGCGGCTTCGGCTCAGTACATCTCCGAACATGGCCTGGCCACGAAGGTGGCTGTGATCTATAACAATGGTGACGTGTACTCCACCGGCATCTATCAGACCTTCGAAGCCAAGGCCGCTGAGCTGGGTCTGGAGATCGTTAAAGTGACCACCTTCACCGATGACACCACAGATTTCTCCGTGCAGGTGACCGAAGCCAAGAATGCCGGCGCGGATCTGGTGTTCCTGCCCATCTACTACACCCCCGCTTCGATGATTCTGACGCAGGCCGCCTCCATGGACTATGCGCCCATCTTCTTTGGTGTGGACGGCATGGATGGCATCCTGACCATGGAAGGATTTGATAAGAGCCTGGCTGAGGGTGTGCTGCTGCTGACTCCCTTCAGCGCCGATGCGAAGGATGAAAAGACCGTCAACTTTGTGAAGAAGTACGTCGAACTTTACGGCGACACCCCCAATCAGTTTGCTGCCGACGCCTATGATGCGGTATACGCCGTGTACGGGGCTATGACTGCCGCGGGAATCACCGCAGACATCACCCCTGAGGAAGCCTGCGAAATCATGATTGCTGAGATGCAGAAGCTGACCGTGGACGGCCTGACCGGCACCATGACTTGGTCCGCCACGGGCGAGGTGAGCAAGACCCCCACTGCCGTGAAGATTGAAAACGGTGTATATGTGGGCATGGAATAATTAGAGACCGCCGCTTCCTCCCGGCCCCTCCGGGGCCGGGAGGGCGGATCAACAAGCGAGCACAGGAAAGGTAACCAACGGTAGTCTGACGGGAGAATACGCCCGACTACCGTTGATTACCTTAACGCGTTTCAAATGGAACAAAGGATGTGGGGGAGTATGACACAGTTTCTGTCCTACCTGTGCAACGGAATCAGCCTGGGCAGCGTGTATGCCATCATCGCCCTGGGGTACACGATGGTGTACGGCATTGCCAAGATGCTGAACTTTGCACATGGCGACGTCATCATGATTGGTGCGTACATCGCTTTCTGCGCCATGCAGTACTGGGGATTTCCGCCAGTGATTTCAGTACTGGCAGCTATGGCGGTGTGCACGGTTCTTGGCATGGTGATCGAGCGCACGGCCTACAAGCCGCTGCGGCAGGCCAGTTCGCTGGCGGTGCTGATCACGGCCATCGGCATGAGCTACCTTTTGCAAAATATCGCGCTACTGGTCTGGGGCGCGAACCCCAAGAGCTTCCCCTCGGTGGTGGGGCTGGGTTCGATTTCCCTGCTGGGTGGGCAGATGATCATCTCCGGCGAGGCTATCGTAACCATCGCCGCGTGCGTGGTCATCATGATCGCCCTGACCCTCTTTACTGGCAAAACCAAAATGGGCAAGGCCATGCGCGTGGTGTCAGAGGACAAGGGCGCGGCGGAGCTGATGGGCATTAACGTAAACCTCACCATCACCGTGACCTTTGCCATTGGATCGGCGCTGGCGGCCATCGCGGGCGTGCTTTTGTGCTCCGCCTATCCCACTCTGCAGCCCACCACCGGCTCCATGCCGGGCATCAAGGCCTTTACGGCGGCGGTGTTTGGCGGTATCGGGTCCATTCCCGGAGCCATGCTGGGCGGAATTCTGCTGGGTGTGATTGAAATTCTGGGCAAGGCCTATGTATCCACGGAGCTGGGCGATGCATTCGTATTCGCAGTGCTGATCGTGGTGCTGCTGGTCAAGCCTGCAGGCCTGCTGGGCAAGACCGTGCATGAGAAAGTGTGAGGTGGCGGGCATGAGCATGAGCATGAGAAAGAAAAGGGCGATTGGCAGCCTGGTCACCTATTTGATGGTGATTGCGGCCTACCTGGTGTGCCAGTATCTGCTGGCCACCGGCGGCATGACCCGTTCGCTGCGCGGCCAGCTGGTGCCCATCTGCGTGTGGGTGGTGATGGCGGTTTCGCTGAACCTGGTGGTAGGCGTATCGGGCGAGCTGAGCCTGGGCCATGCAGGTTTCATGAGCGTGGGCGCGTTTTCAGGCATTGTGGCATCTGGATGGATGCTTGGGGCGTTTACGCTGGAAAACGAGATGGTCAGGCTGCTGCTGTCCATGATCGTGGGTGGCGTGTTTGCGGGCATCGCGGGCGTTTTGATCGGCATCCCGGTGCTCAGGCTCCGCGGCGACTATTTGGCCATCGTGACGCTGGCCTTTGGCGAGATTATCCGAAACGTCATCAACTGCCTGTACATCTCCATTGATGCAGGTAGGTTGCACTTTGCCTTCAACGACAGCAACATCCCCGGAGAACTGCTGGTGAGCGGCCCCAAGGGCGGTGTGGGCATCGACACCATCTCCACGTTTGGCATGGGCTTTGCGCTGATTCTCTTTACCCTCTTTGTTGTGCAGAACCTGGTCAACAGCCGTTCCGGCCGTGCCATTATGGCCACGCGCGACAGCCGTATCGCCGCCGAGTCCGTGGGCATCAATATCACCAAGTATAAGATGATGGCCTTTGTGACCAGCGCGGTGCTGGCCGGTATGGCAGGTGCGCTGTATGGCCTGAACTTCTCCACTGTAGCTGCCAGCAAGTTCAAATTCGACACCTCCATTCTGGTTCTGGTGTTTGTGGTGCTGGGCGGCATCGGCAGCATTCGCGGGTCCATCATTGCGGCAACGCTTTTGACCATTTTGCCCGAGGTGTTGCGTGCCTTCAGTGACTACCGCATGTTGGTGTACGCGGTGGTGTTGATTCTGGTGATGCTGGCTACCAACAGCCCGTTCCTCAGTGTTCGGTTGGAGCGTGTGAAAGCGATGCTTCGCCGTCAAAAGACTAACCCCGGAAAGGAAGGCGAGGCAGCATGACACAGCAGCACAAGCGGCAATCCGAAACCAAGATGGTGCCCGTGCCCAGCCATTCCATTGTACCGGAACGCGATGTGGACAAGCGCCCCGTACTGGAAACCCGCCACCTGGGCGTGGAGTTTGGCGGCCTGAAGGCAGTGGAAGACTTTAACCTCACCATTGGCCGTACCGAGATAGCGGGTCTTATCGGACCCAATGGTGCGGGCAAGACCACCGTGTTTAACCTGCTCACCAAGGTTTATCAGCCCACCACGGGTGTGGTGATTCTGGATGGAAAGGACACCGCCGGCATGAATGCCGTGCAGGCCAACAAGCTGGGTATCGCCCGCACGTTCCAGAATATTCGCTTGTTTGGCAACATGACGGTGGAGGAGAACGTGCGTATCGGCCTGCACAATCAGGTCAAGTACGGCATGTTCTCCGGCATCTTCCGTCTGCCTGCCTACTGGAAGCAGGAAAAGAAGCAGCACGAGAAGGCGCTGGAGCTGCTCTCCATCTTCGATATGCAGGGCATGGCCCAGTACCGCGCGGGGTCGCTGCCCTACGGTGCACAGCGGCGGTTGGAGATCGTGCGTGCACTGGCCACGCATCCAAAGCTGTTGCTGCTGGATGAACCCGCCGCCGGCATGAACCCGCATGAGACCGAGGAGCTGATGGAGAACATCATCAAGATCCGCGACCAGTTCCAGATCGCCGTGATGCTTATCGAGCACGATATGAACCTGGTCATGGGCATCTGCGAGGGCATCTGCGTGCTCAACTACGGGCGCATCATCGCCAAGGGCACCGCCAGCGAGATCCAGCAAAACCCCACCGTCATCGAGGCCTATCTGGGCAAGCGGAAGGAGGGGCAGGCATGAGCCTTCTCAAGGTTGACAATATTCACGTGTACTACGGTGCGATTCACGCCATCAAGGGGATTTCCTTTGAAGTCAACGAGGGAGAGATTGTAACCCTTATCGGCGCCAACGGCGCGGGCAAGTCCACCACGCTCAATACTATTGCCGGATTGCTCAAGCCGCGTAGTGGCAGCATCACCTTTGATGGTCGCAATCTTCTGGGCATGCGAACGCACAAGCTGGTATCGCTGGGCATGGCACTGTGCCCGGAGGGGCGCCGCATCTTCCAGCTGATGACTGTGCGCGAAAACCTTGAAATGGGCGGCTATTCCCGTCCACCGCAGGAGATCGAGGGGTCGCTGGAGGATGTATTTACCCGCTTCCCGCGCCTGAAGGAACGCGAAAAGCAGGTGGCCGGTACCCTGAGCGGCGGCGAACAGCAGATGCTGGCCATGGGCCGTGCTCTGATGAGCAAGCCCAAGCTCCTTATGCTGGACGAGCCGTCGATGGGCTTGGCGCCCATTCTGGTGGAGCAGATTTTTGATATCATCAAGGAGCTGCATGAGGCGGGTACCACCATTCTGTTGGTGGAACAGAACGCACAGATGGCGCTGAGCATCGCCGACCGTGCCTACGTGCTGGGTACCGGCAGCATTACCATGAGCGGCAATGCTGCGGAGGTGCTGGCCGATGACGGGGTTAGAAAGGCGTACCTGGGCGGGTGAAAAAAAGAAAGCGGGGACCGGAATTTTCCGGCCTCCGCTTTTACGTTATCCCTCCCGCGCCTTCAGCCGTTTATGCACCTGCTCGCGCAGAAGCGTATAGCACACCGAGGTCAGCGGAATGAACAGAAGCATGCCCAGAATGCCCATCAGTCCCTCGCCCAGCAGCACCGCGAAAAGCACCCAGATAGAAGGCAGGCCAATGGCGTTGCCCATGACGTGGGGGTAGATAAGGTTTCCTTCAATCTGCTGCAGGAACAGAAACAGCAGCACAAAGCCCAGCGCCTGCAGGGGGTCGCTGACCAGGATCAAAAACGCTCCCACGATGCAACCCATCCAGGCACCAATGACAGGAATCAGCGCGGTTACCGCGATGAACACGCTGATGAGCAGCACATAGGGCATGCCCAGCAGCGTCATGGTCACAAAGAACATGCCGCCGAGAATACATGCTTCCAGACATTGGCCCGTAATGAAGCTGGAAAACGTGCGTTGGCTCAGGTCCGCCACAGAAAGCACTTTGTCTACCCAATGGGGTTTGAGGTAAGCACGCATTACGTTTTTCACCTGGGAACGCAGCCGCTCTTTAGAGGACAGGAAGTAAATGGTGAACATGACCGTGAAAAAGAAGCTCAGCACGTTCTGATACACCGTGCCGATCACCGTGGTGGAAAATGCTGCGCCCTTAAGCAGGAGGTTGACCATGTCGGCGATCTTGGCGTCCACGTCGCTGACGGATGGCACGGTAAAGCTGGCGCTCAGCACTTGGGACACGCTGAAGCCGTAGGGCTCAATCAGTTCGTCCAAGCGCGCAAGCGCAACGGGAATGGCCTTGATAATCGACAGAATGGTGTTGATGAGCTCCGGCACCACGATGGACATGATGACGTAGACCACGCCCACCACCAACGCCAGCACCAGCACCATAGCTACCGGCCGCCGGAACCGGCGCAGACGGGGCGAACGATCCATGAAAAACAGAGCACGTCGCTCCAGAAAGCGCATAGGCACATTGAGGACGAAGGCTAATACCCCGCCCAGGAAAAAAGGCATCAGAATGCCCCATAGCATTATGAACAGCCCCGTGAGTGAGCTGCCGCGCTCAAAAAGAAAATAAATGCCGATGATGAGCGTGGCCAGCAGCAAGATAGCCAGAAATTTGCGTCGTTCCATGCCGTCCCCTCCCACGTGTGTGCTTCCATTATCATACCACATCCGGGCGGGGGGAGGAAGGGCGTTTTTTCATATGAAGAAAGATTGGTTACGCTTTGTTCATCTTTCCCGGATGGTTTGTTCATTTTTGCCTGCTATGATAGAGATGGAAGGGGGATGAGCGACATGCACAGGCAAAAGCGCCATGGAAAGCTGGTGGCCGCGCTATGGGTGTTACTTGGTGCGTATGTGCTGGCGGCGGTGTTGCCATACGTCTTTCCTCCTGCCGCAGAGCGCGCTCAGGCAGCTTTTGTGCCTGTAGAGGATGGCGCTCAGGGCGATCGCGCCACGATCCTGACCACTGGCGAGCAGGCGTTGGAGGCACGGCTTAACTTGATTGCTAACGCAGAAACGTCGTTGGTGGTGGGCAGCTATCTTTACGCTGACGATGAGAGCGGCTACACAGTAGCCGCGGCACTTCTGGATGCGGCTGACCGCGGTGTGAAGGTGCGCATCCTGGTGGACGGATTGGTAGGCAGGCTCAATTTTCTGGGCGGAAACCTGGGTTACGCGCTGGGTACCCACCCCAACATTGAGGTGCGACTGTATAATCCCGTTAACCTTCTGGCTCCCTGGGGCCTGAGCGCCCGCTATCACGAAAAGTACGTGATGGCGGATGGGCGGGTTTTTGTGCTGGGAGGGCGCAACATCTCAGACGAATTTTTGACACCCCAGGAACACCCGGCCTATAACTATGATCTGGATGTGCTGATGTGGCGTGAGACACCCGCGCAAGGCAGTGCTGCAAGCCTGCTGTCGGCCTATTTTGACAGGCTGTGGGATGAACGCTGCGCCCCCGCCTATGAGCAGGCTCCGGTGTGGCGCAGGGCAGGCGTGGAGCGCACGACGGACGAGTTGCGAGAGCGTTGGAAGACGACAGAGACGCAATATGCTCGTGCCATTGCTCCGGCTGACTGGGAGGCCCTGACCGTACCCGTAGAAGGCTGTGCCCTTTTAACCAACCCCATTAACAGCAGCGTAAAAGAACCGGCGCTGTGGGCATCGCTTATGGCACTGATGGCGCGTGCCGATGAGCGTGTGTGGATTCAGACACCTTATTTGGTGATGGATACAGCCATGCGGGACAGTCTGCAGGCGGCGGCAGAGGCTCCGTCGGAGATGGTTGTACTGACCAACTCACGTGCCGGGGGCAACAACATCGTGGCCTCAGCGGACGGGGTGTTCCACCGTGGAATGGCGTTGCAGATGCCGCTTTCCTACTATGAACTTCAGGCTCCGCGAAGCATGCACACCAAGGCGATGCTGGTGGACCGGGATATCAGCGTGTTCGGATCGTTCAATTTTGACATGCGCAGCGCCTATGCGGATACCGAGGTAATGCTGGCCGTAAAAAGCGAGCCCCTTAACGCCATGATGGAGGACTATATGCTGGATATGCGCGCTATGGCCTTGCCAGTGGAGCAGGATGGCAGCTATGGCCAGGGCGAGGTCGAGGCACTGGAGATCTCATGGCTCAAAAACCTGCTGATTCTGGCAGCATCGCCGCTGATTTCGCTGGTGCGCTTTATGGCGTAAGATGCAACAATTTGATGCAAATCTGTCTCCATGCGAGGCGGAGGAAATGCGCGGCTGTGAGCCGCTGGAAAGGAGAAAAAACATGGAGAAATTTTGCGGATATATGGGTTGGGGATTTCGGGTAGACCGGGAGGGCAACCTGCACGATGCGTTTCCCTTGCCGGGAGATCAGGAGCAGACTTGCTGGCCGCGCACACCGTGGCACGTAAAAATCCGTCATCCCCAAAAACGTCTGGGGCGTGGAAAACGGTTGCTGAAAGGCACCCTCAGCGCAGGAAAACGGCTGGTTCAGGCGTGCCGGCCCTATCGCGTGGCAACCTTGATTGCGCCGCCCCGGTTGGGCCGTGCGTAAAGCCGGTGAGTTCAGTATGCAAGCATATATGTGAGCCGCAGAGACGGCAAAAAAGCCTCGCTTGAGGCATGATGAGCGCTGCGTCGCGGTTGGGCACCTGAGGATGCCCGCTGCGACGCAGCGCTTTTGCTGCATACAGGAAAACAACAAGGCCTCGCTGCGCCAGGATAGGGTATGTCAGCTGCGGGACAAAATGGCTCCGGCAATGCCACCTCCGGCCACGCCCATAGCCAGGTCGCTCAGATAGGCGGTGAAGGGCAGCTGTTGGCCGGAGAGCAGCGCATAGAGACCCACGCCAAGCGCCATGTAGATAAGGCCCAGCAAGGCGCCCCACATGAGCCCACGATCGCCGCCGCGCCCCACCATGACCCATACGCCTACGAAGATAGAGGCCAGCTTGACCAGTTGATTTACCACGCGGATAACAGTGTCGCTGGGACGAAGCCACTGCATCAACAGAGCAAAAAGCAGTACGCACGCCAGTGTTACGCCTACGGCGGCCAGAAGGCCACGCATGAGGCGCGGGGCGCGGCTGCGGCGCGACCGCCTGCGTGTGGTGCGGGCGGCGGCAGGGGTGGCATAAGTTGCAGGCATAAGAAAAACCTCCCTCTGTTCGCTTTGGTACAGTGTATGCGAACAGGGGGAGACTTCATGACGCGCAACGACGTTAGTTAAGAACCTCGCTATCGTTTTCGATGGCGACTTCCTCCACGTTGCGGATGGCCCAACGGGCAAAGACCAGCTTGACATTGTCGCGGCCCACGCTAAGCTCGATGGTATCATCCTTGATCGAGGTGATGGTGCCGTAGATGCCGCCAATGGTGCATACGCGATCGCCGTTTTTCAGAGCGGCCAGCATTTCCTTGACCTTCTTGTCCTTCTTCTTCTGCGGACGGATGAGCAGGAAGTAGAACACCACGAACATCAAAACCAGCGGCAGAATCATGCCCAGCATTTCGCCCACACCGGCTGTAGCGGTGGCGGTGGCAGCGGTCGCATCCGTGGCGGTGGCGGCGCCTGTAGCGGCGTCGGTCAGACCCATCAGCATTTCAGACAGTGCGTTCATCGTTTGGTAAACCCCTTTCCAACAGTGGTAAGGATGATTATAGCAAATCCTTGCACAAAGCACAAGCGCCACAGGCGAAAAAGCGCCGGGGAGATGGGATTTTTGCGCAAAACAGAGAAGTCCGTCAGCCGGCCCGGTGGTTGCGGTTGGGGCCGCGCAGCAGGTCACCAGTTTCAGCCCCGCCAGGAATAGGCATGCGCAAAAGCGTGCCCGCCACAGAGGCGGTTTCTACGTTCTGACCTGTATCGGCCAAAGCCATGCGCGAAACGGTGAAGGCGCGCGGGCCCTGCGGGGTGAGCAATTCCAGTGTATCTCCCACATAAAAACGATTTTTCAGGCGCACGAGGCATTCGCTGCCGTCGGGCGAGCCCTTTTCTACGTCGCCTACGTATTCCATGGTCTGGCTAAAGCCCTCTGCGCCGCCGGGTGGATCAGGCGGGCCGAAGTAAAAGCCTGTGCTGAGCTGCCGGTGGCTGGCCTTGCCCACCTCCAACAGCAGATCTGGCACGGCCTGGTGGTACGCCTCTTCGCCTTGCATTTCCAAAAGGTCCAGAGCACGCCGGTAGGCGGATACCACCGTGGCGACATAGTAGGCGGTTTTCATGCGGCCTTCGATTTTGAGGCTTGCAATCCCCGCGTCCCGCAGACGGTCCAGATGGCCGATCATGCACAGGTCGCTCGCAGAATACAGATAGGTACCCCGCCCGTCCTCGTACACGGGCAGGTACTCGCCGGGACGCTTCTCCTCCGTCAGATGGTAGCGCCAGCGGCAGGGCTGGGCGCATTCACCGCGGTTGGCGCTGCGGCCCGTAAGTGCCGCACTAAGCAGGCAGCGCCCACTGTAGGCTACGCACATGGCCCCATGCACAAAGGCTTCCAGCGCCATGTCCTCAGGCAGCGCGCGGCGCATGGTCAAGATGTCTTCAAGACGCATCTCGCGCGCCAGAACCACGCGCCGCGCGCCTGTAACGTTGCGTAGCGCCTGCGCCGTCTCCGCGTTGCATACGCTCAGCTGTGTACTCAGGTGAATGGGCAGGCCGGGCACGCGCTTTCGAAGCGTGGCGGCCACGCCGATATCGGCCACAATGGCCGCGTCCACGCCTGCATCCAGCGCCTGCTGGGCTGAAGATACGAAGCCTTCCAACTCACAGTCAGTGGCCAGGGCATTGATGGCAGCATAGAAGCGTGCGCCCTGCGCGTGGCACAGACGCACAGCCTCAGGCAACGTATGCTCGTCAAAATTGCCGGCGAAAGCGCGCAGACTATGCCGCGCAAGCCCGCCGTATACCGCATCCGCGCCAAAGCGCAGAGCGGCCTTTAGCTGCTCCATGCCCCCGGCGGGGGCCAGCAGCTCCATCCTTTGTGTGGTCACATGCCCCGCTCCTCATCGTACGCCTTCCACAGCGGTGCGTAGATCGCCACAGCGCGTTCGTGCTCCTCCAGCGTGCGGCTGAAGTGCAGTTCGCCGGTGCTGGGGTCCTTGCTGCAGAAGAACAGGTATTTTTCGGCCACATAGCTTTCGTCCGGGTACAGAGCCGCGTTAATGGCCTCAGGCGAAGGATTGCAGATAGGTCCTACGGGCAGGCCGCTGACCTTATAGGTGTTATAGGGTGAATCTACGGCCAGGTCGCTTTGGCGAAGTGCCATGCGCCGTTCGCCCGTTATGTAGTGCACAGTGGGGTCGCTCTGGAGCATCATGCCCTGATCAAGCCGGTTGTGGAACACTGCGCTCACCTTGGCAAAGTCCGCCTTCTTGGCCTCTTTTTCAATCATGGAGGCGAGGGTGATAACCTCGTCCATCGTCATGCCGATTTTCTCGGCACGGGCCTGCCATTCGGCAGTAAAGACCTTGTCCGTCTGGGAGAGCAGCTTTTTGATGATATCCAGCGCGCTTGCGTCGGTGTAGATCTCATAGGTGTTGGGCGCGAGGTAGCCTTCCAGCAGGTAGCGGCGGCTTTCGACGTTTTCGGTCTTGAGCTCCTCGTCGATGAAGTAATAGTCCGTGACGCCCTCGCCGGTCTTGCAGATGTTCAAAAACTCTGTCGTGTCGTCGAAAATGCCCTGCTTCTTGAGCGCTTCGGCAATCATCTCCACTGTGTCGCCGGGGATGATGGTAATATCGGTAGTGATGGGATTTCCGTCGCCGGTAGTGAGCAGGTCCGCAATTTCAAAGACGTCCATGCTCTTTTTAATCAGGTAATCGCCTGCCTGAATCTTCTGGCCTAGGCCGGCAAAGTCGCAGTAATACTTGAAAAATGTACGGTTTTTGATCAGGCCCTGCTCCTCCAGATTGTTGGCCACGCGGGTGAGACTGTTGCCGCTTTCCACAGAGAAGGCATACTCCTGCGGGTCTGTGGGATCGACGGGACTGATAAAATGCTCGTCCACCGCCGCATACACGCCTGATGCCAGCCCAAAGACAATGAGCAGGGACGTGAGCACAATCAACACAGGCCGGAGGATGTTCCAAAGCCCACTGTACCAGTAAAAGCCGTATTCGCGCTCATTGCGCAGAGACTCGTGATCGTATTCCCGGTTGGGGTCGCGCTTTCTTCGCAAACCGCCGCCTCCTTTACATTTCGCTGATATCCGCGCCGATGTCCGCCGCCTGTGCCACACGCTCCATCACGGCGGCAGCCAGGCGTTGCGCGCTCATACGGGCGAGCAAATAGGCAGATACCTCGTCGCTTTCGTAGAGCAGGGCACTTAAGCGCTCAAATTCCTGCGCGTCTTCGGGGTGCGGGTCGCTGCCCGCGGCCGCCGCCATGCGCAGCGCCGCCTCCGCGCGCGTAAAGCGCTGAAGCAGCCGGCGGCTGACCTCATCTTCCATGACTGTCTCGCGCAAGCGCGCGCAGGTTTGAAAGGCTTCCGTTTCACTAAGCGCCTGAAGCAGCGCGTCTGTGGCGCGGGCCACCTCGCTTGGCATTTCCATGACAAAAGCCCCTCCTTTCGCACCGTCGCCTTTTAGTATAACGCAAACGGGCAAAAATTTCATTCCTTTTTTGCATTCCCGCGCCAGCGGGGTGCATATCGTTTGGCAAGCGCAACGCAAGGAGGTTTTTGCATGGACAAAACGTTCGATCTTTACCGCGATATTGCAGAGCGAACTGATGGCGACGTATACATCGGCGTGGTGGGGCCGGTGCGCACAGGCAAAAGTACGCTGATTGCCCGCATGATGGAAAAGCTGGTCCTGCCCGCCATGGCTCCTGGCCCGCGCCGCGACCGCCTTTCGGACGAGCTACCCCAAAGCGGCAGCGGCCGCACCATCATGACCACGCAGCCCAAGTTTGTGCCCGGCGAGGCGGTGACCGTAACGCTGGGGGACCAGGCTAACGTGCGCGTGCGCATGGTAGACAGCGTGGGATATCTGGTGGAAGGCGCGTTGGGAACCGAGGAGGACGGGGCTGCACGTATGGTTCACACCCCGTGGTTTGACTACGATATTCCCTTTGAGCAGGCGGCGGAGACGGGTACGCGCAAGGTGATCGCCGAGCACGCCACCATCGGCCTGGTGGTGACCACCGATGGTACTGTGGCTGA
The DNA here is from genome assembly GCA_023404345.1 of Bacillota bacterium. Classification (GTDB taxonomy): domain Bacteria; phylum Bacillota; class Clostridia; order Christensenellales; family Aristaeellaceae; genus Limiplasma. Next base: position 49,381 of record JAEYCB010000031.1, on the reverse strand, counting down.
CTTGCCGCGTGAAAACTACGTGGAAGCAGAAGAACGCGTGGTAGAGGAATTAAAGCAACTGGGCAAGCCGTTTATCACGGTGCTCAACTCCCGTTCGCCGGATACGCCGGACTGCCAGCGCCTGCGCGACCGTTTGGCTGAACGCTATGGCGTGCCCGTGCTGGCCATGAACGTAAAGGAAATGGACGTGGATGACATTCTGGGCATGTTTGAACAGGTGCTGTTTCAGTTCCCGCTGCGTGAAATCCAAATCAGCGTGCCTGACTGGCTCAATGCTTTGGATGAGGGGCACTGGCTGGCTACGCATGTGTTGGAGGGTGTACGCGCCGGAGCGGCCAACCTTAGCCGCGTATGCGACCATGCCGTATTCTCACAGGCGTTTTCCCAGTCGCCTTACACCGAGGGGCTCAAAAACGAGGGAATCGATCTGGGGCAGGGGCGCGTCAGGTTTTCCCTGCCGCTCAAGGAAGGGCTGTTCAACCGCGTGCTGGGAGAGGAATGCGGCACGGAAATCCGTGGCGACGCGCATCTTTTGCGCCTTATGAAGGAGCTTGTGGCCGCCAAGACCGAATACGACCACGTGGCCGACGCGCTCAGGAGCGTGCGGGAGACGGGCTATGGCCTGGTGACGCCCACGATGAACGAGCTGACATTGCAGGAACCGGAGATCGTCAAGCAGGGCAGCCGCTTTGGCGTGAAGCTCAAGGCGAATGCGCCGTCCCTGCACCTCATCCGCGTGGATATCGAAACCGAGGTCAGCCCCGTGGTGGGCACTGAGAAGCAGAGCGAGGAATTGGTGCGCTACCTGCTGGAGGAGTTTGAAAACGATCCCCAGCGCATCTGGAACACCAATTTCTTCGGCAAGAGCCTGCACGAGCTGGTGCGCGAGGGATTGAGCAACAAGCTCATGCGCATGCCCGCCGACGCGCAGGAGAAGGTGCAGGAGACGCTTTCCAAGATCATCAACGAGGGGAATGGCGGGATGATCTGCATACTGCTATGAGCGCGTCGGAAAAGCTCGGCTGGCGCCGATCTTTTCCGACGGGGGGCGCCGCTTCCTTCTCGCCCTCCTTCGGAGGGCTCCCGGGCGGGAAGCGGCGTAAGGAAGCCTTGCGCAAGCAAGGCTTCCGAATCCACCGCGCATGTCAGCGAGGCAGGCCGCCCGCTGGAAGCGGGCAGCCTGTCCCGCGCTCGCGCGGGATGCCTTCTCCCAATCGAAGATTGGGGGAAGGTACCGGGGATTCGGATTTCACTTTGGAGAGCTGCGGCTCTCCAAACCTCTGACGGCTGGTGCGTGCGGGTGGCTCGGGGGTAGCGAGCGGGGCGGCGCGGTGAGGCGCGTTTCTTGCGCCAAAATGGGCGCTCGAAACGCTGGCGCTCCGCCCCCTCTCAGCTGTGTTTCTCCCGTTTTTTTCTGGAAAAACGGTTGACAAGGCGGGAAGATGGTGCTATCATTCCTCCCATCAACGCAGAAGGAGGCAGAGCCGGTATGAAAGCAACACGCATGGACTACAGCTCCGCCTATTACTTTGCCTTTAGCTTTACGTTTGCGCGTAAGGCTCTTTTGCGTTGTGCTGTGTGAGGTAAAAGGAAGGGTTTCCACCCCCGCGGCCAATGCCGCGGGGGTTTTTTCATGAACAGAAGGAGGCGGCGGTCCCCATGATCGTGATTCTCAAGAAAAATCCCGAGGAAAAGCAGCTCAATAACCTGATGGCTTGGCTCAAGAGCCTGGGCATCACTATTCATCCCTCCGAGGGAGCAACCCATCTGGTGCTGGGGCTGGTGGGGGATACCTCGGTGGTGGACATCGACCTTTTGCGGGCGCTGGACATCGTCGAGGACGTCAAGCGCGTGCAGGAGCCCTACAAGAATGCCAACCGCAAGTTCCACGAGAACGATAGTATTATCCCTGTGGGGGATACGCAGGTGGGCGGAGGCGTATTCAGTGTGATCGCTGGGCCGTGCAGCATCGAAAGCGAGGAGCAGGTGTGTCTGATCGCCGCGGCGGTGAAGGCCTCGGGCGCCACCATGCTGCGCGGTGGTGCGTTCAAGCCGCGCACCTCGCCTTACGCCTTTCAGGGGCTGCGAGGGCACGGGCTGGAGCTGCTTCTGGAGGCCAAGCGCCTCACCGGCCTGCCCGTGGTCACGGAGATCATGGACCTTTCACAGCTTCCACTCTTTGACGAGGTGGACGTGATACAGGTCGGCGCGCGCAACATGCAGAACTTTGAGCTGCTCAAGGAGCTGGGCCACACCGGCAAGCCCATCCTCATCAAGCGCGGGCTGGCCAACACCCTTCAGGAGCTGCTCATGAGCGCCGAGTATGTCATGGCCGGAGGCAACGAAAAGGTGATCCTCTGCGAGCGGGGCATCCGCACCTTTGAGACAGCCACGCGCAACACCCTCGACCTCGCCGCCGTGCCCATGCTCAAAAAGCTCACCCACCTGCCGGTGATCGTGGACCCGAGCCACGCCACGGGCATCTCGTGGATGGTCAAGCCTATGGCGCTGGCCGCCACCGCCGCGGGCGCGGACGGCCTGATGATCGAGGTGCACAACGACCCCAAACGCGCCCTGTGCGACGGCGCGCAGTCGCTGACGCCGGAGGCGTTCCGCGACGTGATGGAGGGCGTGCGCGCGGTTCTGCCGCATGCATGGCATATGCCGAAGGAGGGCGTGTGACATGGACATCGGCGTGGTGGGCTTGGGGCTGATCGGCGGCTCCATGGCAAAGACGATTCGCAGGAGCACCCCGCATACGGTGCTGGGCACGGATACCGACGAACAGGTGATGTACAAGGCCCGGCTGCTGGAGGCCATCGACGGCGAGCTGACCGACGAGTGGCTGGCGATGTGCGACGTCGTGTTCATCGCCACATGGCCCCGCGCGGCGGTCAAGTACGTGCAGGAGCACGCCGCGGCGTTCAAAAAAGGCGCGTGGGTAATCGACCTGTGCGGCGTCAAGCGCGCGGTGTGCGGGCCGCTGTTTGAGACGGCGAAGGAAAACGGCTTTACCTTCATAGGCGGGCACCCGATGGCGGGCATCGAGTACTGGGGATTCGACCATGCGACGGCGACGCTGTTTGACAACGCCTCCATGATCCTCACCCCGCCGCCGGGCACGGACATCCGCACGCTTTCGGACCTCAAGCACTTCTTCCGCGGCCTTGGCTTCGGGCGGGTGGTCATCACCACGCCCGAGGAGCACGACCGGCTGATCGGCTACACGTCGCAGCTGGCGCATGTGGTGTCCAGCGCGTATGTGAAAAGCCCGGAGGCGATGAAGCACCCCGGCTTCTCGGCGGGCAGCTTTAAGGACATGACGCGCGTGGCGCGGCTGAGCGAAAAGATGTGGACGGAGCTGTTCCTTCTCAACCGCGACGAATTGCAAAACGAGCTGGACGCGCTGATTGAGCACCTTGAGGAGTACCGCGCGGCGCTTTCCGCCGGGGACGCGGAGGGGCTGGAAAGGCTGCTTCGCGAGGGGCGCGAGCGCAAGGAGATTGTGGACCGGAAGGAGGACGAGCCATGAGATGCGTGGAGGTGCGGGCCGGGCGGCCCTATGAGGTATTCATCGGCCGGGGGCTGATGGAGGCGGCGGGCGGCATGATTGTCGAGGCGCTGGGCGGGAAGCGCATGGCCGCCATCCTGACCGACGACACCGTGGATGCGCTCTACGGCGCGCGGGTGGAGCAGGCGCTTTCGGAAAGCGGGCTGCGCACCTGCCGCTTCGCCATGCCGCATGGCGAGGCGCACAAGACGCTGGCAACGTGGGAAAAGATGCTCGCCTTCCTCTCGGAGCAGGGCATGACGCGCGCGGACGCGGTGGTGGCGCTGGGCGGCGGCGTGCCGGGCGACGTGGCGGGCTTCGCGGCGGCGAGCTACCAGCGCGGCGTGGCGCTCATCCAGATCCCGACGACCTTGCTTGCCATGATCGACAGCAGCGTGGGCGGCAAGACGGGCGTGGACCTGGGGGGCCTTAAGAATCAGGTGGGGGCGTTTCATCAGCCCCGGCTGGTGCTGATCGACCCGGACGCGCTTTCCACCTTGCCCGCGGCCACGCTTTCGGACGGCGCGGCGGAGGCGGTCAAGTACGGCGTGCTGGGCGATACGGATCTGTTTGAACGCCTCTCCCGCAGCGGCTGGACGGCGGACGCGGAATGGGTGATCGAGCGGTGCGTGACGGCCAAGGCGGCGCTGGTGGCCGCCGACGAGCGTGACACCGGCAGCCGTCAGTTGCTCAACCTCGGCCACACGCTGGGGCACGCGATTGAAAAGTGCAGCGATTTCCGCTTCTCGCACGGGCAGGCGGTGGCCGTGGGCATGATCTACGCCGCACGCATCGCGCGGAGCATGGGCCTGTGCGGGCCGGAGGCGGAGGCGGGCATCGCCGCCGCGCTCACGGCCAACGGCCTGCCCCTCTCCGCGCCCTACGGGGCGGCGGAGCTGGCTGCGGCGGCCATGGCGGACAAGAAGCGCGCGGGCGGGGAAATCACGCTGGTGCTGCCCCACGGGATTGGCCGGTGCGAGCTCAGGCGCGTGCCGGCGGCGGAACTGGAGGAACTGGCGCGCGTGGCGGTCGGGGCGTAAGGCCCCGGCGGACAAACAGAGAAAAATGGGCGCATGGCGGGGCTGCGGAGCCGGAAACGATGCGCGCATGGCGGCCGGGGGGCGGGGAACCCCCTCTGAATCAGACGAAAGAAGGGCGATTGTGATGGAGATTCAGGTGATCAGGAAACGGATCGATGAGGCGGACGAGCAGCTGGTGCAGGCGTTTTCCAAGCGCATGCGGGCGGCGGCGGACATCGCCGACTACAAGCGCGAGCACGGCCTGCCCGTATGGGACCCGGCGCGCGAGCGCGAGGTGATGGCCAGGCAGACGCAGGCGGCGGGCGAGGACATGGCGATGGACATCAAGCTTCTCTACAACACCATCTTTGATATCAGCCGCAGCTACCAGCAGCGCAGGCTAAATCGCGGCGGGGAGCTGGGCAACCGCATCGTCCGCGCCATCGAGGAGACGCCGAAAACTTTCCCCCGTCAGGCCATGGTGGCCTGTCAGGGCGTGGAGGGGGCCTACAGCCAGCAGGCGTGCGACAAGCTGTTTGCGCTGCCGTCTATCATGTATTTCCGGCGCTTCGAGGGCGTGTTCCAGGCCATCGAAAGCGGGCTGTGCCGCTATGGCGTGCTGCCGATTGAAAACAGCTCCTACGGCTCGGTCACCGAGGTCTACGACCTGATGCGGCGCTACCGCTTCTCCATCGTCAAAAGCCTTCGCATCAAGATCGACCACCGGCTCGTCGCCCGGCCCGGCGCGGCGCTCTCCGGCATCCGCGAGATCGTCAGCCACGAGCAGGCCATCGGCCAGTGCTCCGCATTCCTCAAGACCCTCAAGGACGTCAAGATCACCGTCTGCGAAAACACCGCCATGGCCGCCCAGATGGTGAGCCAGAGCGGCCGCGACGACATCGCCGCCATCTCCTCGCCCGCCTGCGCGGGCCTCTACGGGCTATGCGTGCTCAAGAGCGACATCTCCGATTCCGACAGCAACTTCACCCGCTTCATCTGCATCTCCAAGGAGCTGGAGATCTACCCCGGCGCGGACAAGGTGAGCCTGATGCTCAACGTTCCGCACCGCCCCGGCGCGCTCTACGGTATGATCGCGCGCTTCGCGGCGCTGGGCCTGAACCTGACCAAGCTGGAAAGCCGGCCCATCGCGGGCACGGACTTTGAGTTCATGTTCTACTTTGACCTGGACGCCTCGGTCTACGACGAGGACGCGCTGGGCCTTCTGTGCGAGCTGGACGAGGGCCCGGAGGCGTTCACCTATCTGGGCAGCTATTCGGAGGCCTGACATGCGCTGCGGACTGATCGGCGAAAGGCTGGGGCACAGCCATTCGAAAACGCTGCACGGGCTGCTGGCGGACTACCGCTACGACCTGATCGAGCTTGCGCCGGAGGAACTGGGGGCCTTCCTGCAAAAGGGTGAATTTGACGGGCTGAACGTCACCATCCCCTACAAGCAGGCGGTGATCCCGTATTTGCGCGAGCTCAGCCCCACGGCGCAGGCCATCGGCAGCGTCAACACCATCGTGCGCAGGTCGGACGGCACCCTCTTTGGCGACAACACCGACGCCTACGGCCTTGGCGTGATCACCGGGCGCGCGGGCATGGCCTTCGCCGGAACCAAGACGCTCATTCTGGGCAGCGGCGGCACGTCCAAAACGGCGCGCCACGTGGTGGAGGCGGCGGGCGGCGAGGCGGTGACCGTCTCGCGCACGGGCGAAACCAACTACGAAAACCTTGAGCGCCACGCGGACGCGGCCTGGCTCATCAACGCCACGCCCGTGGGCATGTACCCGGGGGTGCAGGCCGCGCCGGTGGACCTTGCGCGGCTGCCGGGCCTTCGCGGCGTGGCGGACGTGATCTACAACCCGCTGCGCACGCGGCTTTTGCAGCAGGCGCGGGCGCTGGGCATCCCCTGCGAAGGCGGGCTGGCGATGCTGACCTATCAGGCGGTGCGGGCGTGCGAGCGCTTCACCGGGCGGCCCGTGCCCGCAGAGCGCGCGCGGGAGGCCGAGCGGGCGCTCCGGCGCGCGGTGACGGGCCTTGCGCTGGTGGGCATGCCGGGCGCGGGCAAGAGCACCGTGGGCGCGTTGGCGGCGGCGCGGCTGGGCATGCCGTTTGTGGATCTGGACGGGGAAATCGAAAAGGCGGCGGGCATGCCCATCCCGTGCATCTTTGAAACCGAGGGGGAGGCGGGGTTCCGCCGCCGAGAGACAGAGGTGCTCCGGCGCGTTGCGATCGTGGGCGGGCAGGTGATCGCCGCCGGCGGGGGCATCGTCAAGAGCGCGGAAAACCGCGAGCTTTTGCGCATGAACTGCGTGGTGGCGCACATCACGCGGCCCATCGAGGCGCTGCCCATGGACGGGCGGCCGCTTTCGCAGGGGCGCGAGGCGCTTGCGCGGCTGTGGCGCGAGCGGGCGGACCTCTACGCCGCCGCCGCGGACGCGGAGATTGAAAACGGCGCGTCGCCGGAGGACTGCGCGCGCGCCGTGGAGGAGGCGTACCATGAAGCTGTTTGTGATTAACGGGCCGAACCTGAACCTGCTGGGCGTGCGGGAGCCGGACATCTACGGGAAAAAGACCTACGCGGACCTGGTGGCCTATGTGGAGGACGTGTGCGCGCGGGAGGGCGTGGAGGTGGAATGCTTCCAGTCCAACCATGAGGGCGCGCTGGTGGACATCATCCAGAGCGCGCTGGGGCGGGCGGACGGGATCGTGATCAACCCCGCGGCCTACACGCACACGAGCGTGGCCATCCTCGACGCGCTCAAGGCCGTGGCCCTGCCCGCGGTGGAGGTGCATCTGAGCGACGTGGACGCGCGCGAAACGTTCCGGCACGTGAGCTACCCGGCCATGGCCTGCGTCGCGCAGGTGAAGGGGCTGGGATTTGAGGGCTATGAGAAGGCAATTTTACTGCTCAAGGATCGGCTATCTGGCCTTAAATAGGGGAAAACGGGAAAGAAGAGCGCTGGAAGAACCGGCGCTCCTCTTTCTTTTTTGGAGGGATTTTGGACAAAAAGTGAATGATATATGAAATAACGTTTTTTCGGGAGGAAACAGGAGATTGAAAGCGAATTGCTTATCTCAGAGGTTTTTGGTAAACCTTTTGTACGCAGGATGAAGGAGGAAAGCATGCATGAAGGTGGACAACAAATCCCCTAAAAAACCGCTGATATTCTATTACCTGATCGCGATGCTGGTTTTGATGCTCTTAAACGCGCTGGTTTTCCCGGCGATGTTGGCCACGCCGGTGACTGAGGTGGGCTACAACGACTTTCTGACCATGATCGACAACAAACAGGTCAAGGAAGTAGCCATGGAGGAGGACCAGATCCTCTTTACGGCAACGGATGAAAACGGCCAGACCGCCATCTACAAAACTGGCCTGTGGCCGGATGAGGATCTGACCAATCGCCTGTATGAATCGGGTGCGAAATTCGCCTCGGCCATTCCCACAAGGGATTCGCCGCTGCTGAGCTTCCTGACCACATGGGTATTCCCGATTCTGCTGTTTGTGGCCATCGGGCAGATCATGGGTCGGATGCTCACCAAGCGCATGGGCGGCAACGCCATGCAGTTTGGCAAGAGCAACGCCAAAATCTACGTCGAGAGCCAGACCGGCAAGACCTTTGCCGACGTGGCCGGGCAGGACGAGGCCAAGGAAGCTTTGCGCGAGATCGTGGACTTCCTGCACAACCCCGACAAGTACAAAAACATCGGCGCATCACTGCCCAAGGGCGCGCTGCTCGTAGGCCCTCCGGGCACGGGCAAGACACTGCTGGCCAAGGCTGTCGCGGGCGAGGCCAAGGTGCCGTTCTTCTCTATCTCCGGCAGTGAGTTTGTAGAAATGTTTGTGGGCATGGGCGCGGCCAAAGTGCGCGACCTGTTCAAGCAGGCCGCCGAGAAGGCCCCTTGCATTGTATTTATTGACGAGATTGATACCATCGGCAAAAAGCGCGACGGCGCGGCCGGCATCGGCGGCAACGACGAGCGCGAGCAGACCCTCAACCAGCTGCTTACCGAGATGGACGGCTTTGACGGCACCAAGGGTGTGGTCATCCTGGCCGCGACCAACCGTCCCGAAAGCCTGGACAAGGCCCTCCTGCGCCCTGGACGCTTCGACCGGCGCATCCCGGTGGAGCTTCCCGACCTTAATGGCCGCATAGCCATCCTCAAGGTGCATGCCAAGGACGTGAAGATGGAGCCGAACGTCGATTTTGACACCATCGGCCGGGCCACCAGCGGCGCCAGCGGCGCGGAGCTGGCCAACATCATCAACGAGGCCGCCCTGCGCGCCGTGCGCATGGGCCGCAGCGCTGTGAGCCAGACGGACCTTGAGGAGAGCGTGGAGGTTGTCATCGCGGGTTACCAGCGCAAGGGCGCTGTGATCAGCGAGAAGGAAAAGAAGATTATTGCCTACCACGAGATCGGTCACGCACTGGTCACGGCCCGTCAGAAGGACGCCGCCCCGGTGCACAAAATTACCATCATTCCCCGCACCTCCGGCGCATTGGGCTACACCATGCAGATTGAAGAAGGCGAACGCGTGCTTATGAGCCGCGAGGATATGCTCAGCCAGCTGGCCACCCTGACCGGCGGCCGCGCAGCTGAAGAAGTGGTATTCGGGTCGATTACCTCTGGCGCAAGCAACGACATCGAAAAGGCGACACAAATCACCCGTGCCATGATTACCCGCTATGGCATGAGTGACCAGTTTGGCATGGTAGCATTGGAAACGGTGAATAATCCTTATTTGGGGAACGATAGCTCGCTGGCCTGCAGTCCGGAGACCAGCGCCCGTGTGGATGCTGAGGTGCAGAGCATGATTGCCGCCGCGCATGACAAGGCTGTGGGCATCCTTAAGGAAAACCGTGAGCTGATGGACAAGCTGGCCGCATATCTGCTGGAGAAGGAAACCATTACCGGTGCGGAGTTTATGGACATCCTCCAAAAGTACGACGCGGAGAAGAACCAGTAACAGGACTGGACACGGTGAGGCAGGGCCGCCCCCGGTCCTGCCGTTCCCCTGCGCCGAAACGCGAAGGAGGGAAAACGGTTGAAGGAAGGGAAGAGGCGCGTGCTTGCCGAGATCTGGAGCTGGGTATGGCGGCTGGCGCTGGCGGTGGTAATCGCCCAGGCGGTGCACCTTCTGATCTTCCAGCCGGTGGCAGTTAAGGGCGAAAGCATGACCGATACGCTGCAAAACGGCGAAATCATGTACGTAAGCAAGCCTGAATACCTGCTGGGTAACCCTTCGCGTGGCGATATAGTGATCTGTCATTACCCTGGCCGCAAGGAGAACTTCGTCAAGCGCGTCATCGGCCTGCCCGGCGACGTGGTGGAAATCCGCCAGAATGTGGTATACATCAATGGAAATCCGCTGAATGAATCCTACCTGACTCCCTCCCGCAATGATGATGGCTTCACGATGGCCCCTTTCGCCCTGAGAGAGGATGAATACTTCGTGATGGGCGACAATCGCGACAACAGCCACGACAGCCGCAACTACTACGGCGCGGGACGCCCCGCGGCGATTTCCCGCAAGGATATCGTGGGCAAGGTGCGGTTTGTAATGTGGCCGCTGGGGAGCGTACGGGGCGTGGAGTGAAACCGGACCTGGACATTGAAACAGTTATTTTTTCCGTCGGGCGAGCGCAGATAAGCGCCGCACGGCGGAAAATTTTTATGGATAGAGAGCATTATGCTAAATCCACTGAAAAATTGTGCTCTGGAGAAACAGTGTGGCGAAGAGGGCCGCCTAACAACGACATGCTATGGGTATGATGATGGTGGATGGCCATGAATGGGCCATGCGGAAAAATGGTATGAGATGCGGGGAGAGCCAGCACATCGCCCTGCATCCGCTGCTTGCAAACAATCACTGAGCGGCGTATGATAGCGATAGTGAACAAATGCAGTGGGCGCGTTTCCCGAAACGTCTTCGCATCCCTGTGAGAAAGAAGGAATAGACGTGAATGAAGTGATTGATCAGCTCAGCCGACGTAAGTCAGTGCGTGCATTTCTGGGCAGGGACATTCCCCAAGAGGCGAAAGAGACCATCCTCCGGGCCGCTATGCAGGCGCCTACTGCGGGAAATCAGCAGCTGTACACGATTCTGGATATCACCGACCCGGAATTGAAACGGCAACTGGCTGAAACCTGCGACCATCAGACGTTCATTGCCAAGGCACCGATGGTGCTGATTTTCCTGGCAGACGCGTGCAAATGGCTGGATGCCTACCGGCTGGCGGGCTGTGACCCAAGAGATCCGGGCGCAGGCGATTTAATGCTGGCGGTAACCGATGCGGCGATTGCGGCGCAAAACGCCGTGACCGCGGCGTGGAGCCTGGGAATTGGCTCGTGTTACATTGGCGACGTGATGGAGCGCTGCGAGACACACCGGAAGATGCTGCATTTGCCGCCATATGTATTCCCGGCGGCGATGCTGGTGCTGGGTTACCCTACGGAGCAGCAGGAGCAAAGACCCAAACCGGAGCGCTTTGCTATGAAAGACATCATATGCGAAAACGCTTACTGCCGCAAGGATGGAGAGCCCCTCCGGCGGATGTTTGAAGGTCGATGCACTGCCGGGGGATATGACGCATGGATGAATGCCTTTTGCCAGCGAAAGTATAACAGCGATTTTGCCAGAGAGATGACCCGCTCGGTGGAAGCGTATCTGCGGGACTATGGACTGACAACTGGGCCAGAAAAGCGTGAGAGGTAAGGAAATCTGTCACAACCACTACGCCGTAAGGCGCACCGGACTTGCGGATGTTTTGGCCGGGGCGAGAAACAACACCGTTGACACAGGCCTTTTTTGAAAAAAGGGAATGCGGAAGCCTTTTCGCTTCCGCACCCTCTTTTTTATACTTCTTTTTCGAACAATACTAACGTTTCCGGGATAACCCCTTCGTGCATTACATCCGCATATCCTGCCAGACGGAATCCCAACCCCTCATATAGTGATCGGGCTGGAGCATTGCCTTTCCAGGTGTCCAGCCGGATGGCATGCATGCCGATTTCACGCGCATGCTCAAGCAGAAAGCGGACCATTTCTTTGCCCAGTCCGCGCCCTGCGCAGGCCGGGTCTACGCACAGGGTGTGCAAAACCAGCACCTTCGCCGGTGTTGCGGGCACGCTCCATGCTGCCTCCTGATAGCAGGCAGGCTGCTCGTGATTGAGGATCATGCTGGCACAGATTTCACCCGCCTCATCCTCCATCACATATAGCCATCCGTTTTCTTGCGCCTGCTGTGCCGTGGCACGCGTAGGGTATACACCGCGTTGCCAGTTGGTGGCGCTTTGTCCGGCGTCCTCCTGATCAAACAGCGCCTCGTAGATCTGTGCTGCCGCGTCCACATCCCCCGCACATGCTTTGCGTATCATCTGAATCCATCCTTTCCCGATACTTCGCAAACCGGTTCGCTGCGGCTTTTCTGCTGTCTACGCGCATCATACTGCATCCGGACCGTCCTGCCCGGCATCTGTACCTGCCGCGGCTTCTACGGCCGTTACCACGTCGTCCATCAGCGCCATCACCAGCGGCAGCCCCTTGTCCTGCTTACCCTGCAAGGGCGCCTCTTGTGCTCCCAGCACGGTTGCGCCGCTCATACGCTGCTCTATGCGCACCTGCGAACCCGTGCCGTCGCCCGGAATCAGCGCTGCGCCCGCCAGACAGGTCCCGTTGGACCCGCTCTTGTTGAAATAGAAGGCTTTCACGCCTTTGCCGCCGCGCGCCTGCGGCTCAAAGTCCATGTACAGAACGCGCTTGGCAAAGCCGCGTTCCGTCATCAAAAACACCTGGTCGGCTGCCTGAGGCTGCCCGCACCAGAGCACCGCATCACCCATTTCGAGGGTCATGCCCTTTACGCCGCCCGCCGTGCGGCCCTGCACAGGAACGCCGTCGGCATGGAAGCGCACGCTCATGCCGCTTTGGCTCAGCAGCAGCACATCCACGGAAGCATTCAGCGGCAGTACGCCCATCACGGCATCGCCCTCGCGGAGGGTGAGCGCCGCGAATTTCGCACGTCGCACATCGTACTCTGCTACGGCTGTACGCTTTACCTGCCCACGCCGGGTAACAAATAGCAGATCCGGCGCTGAGGCCATTTCAGACGGCTTCAGGCACAAAATGTTTACCGGCATTTCATTTTCCTCAAGCCCCGCCAAAACGCCGCTTAAAAGCGCACCGCGGTCCCTGGGTTTCATTTCCGGCAGGGCTGCCACGCTCAGCGGGTAGCAGTTGCCCCGGTCGGTGAAGAAGTACAGGGTATGGTCCGTCTGCGTGTCAAAGCGGTACAGAGGCGCTTCTTCCGCAACCTCCTCCGCGGCCTGACGGCGGGCTCTGGGCGGATATACGCGCTTGAGCAGCCCTGCGCGAGAATAGGTGACCAGCGCATCCTCTGCGATGATTTCCTCCCGCGCCGCCGCCTCTACTACATCGCCCGCATGCACGATTTCGGTTCGGCGGTTGTCGCCATAGCGGTCGGCCACGCCGCGCAGCTCCTTCTTGATTACGTTCATCAGCTTCTTTTCGCTGGCCAGAATTCCCTCCAGCTCGGCAATTCGCTTTTTCAGTTCCTCGTATTCCTTGCGCAATGCCAGAATTTCGAGGTTCGTCAGCCGCTGCAAACGCATATCCAAAATGGCCTGAGCCTGCACGTCCGAAAGTGCGAAGCGCTCCATTAGCCCGGCTTTGGCGGCCTTGGGGTTTTCGCTTTCCCGAATGAGGGCGATTACTTCGTCAAGGTTGTCCACCGCGACCATCAGGCCTTCGAGAATATGGGCACGGGCACGGGCTTTGTCCAGCTCGTAACGAGTGCGCGCAGTTACCACGTTTTTGCGGTGGCGGATATAGTAGCGAATAGCGCGGCGAAGCGAAAGCAGTCTCGGCTTGCCGTCCGCGATAGCTACCAGGTTTACACCGAAAGTTACCTGCAAGTCGCTGTATTTCAGCAGATAGGACAGTACTTTATTCGCATCTGCATCCTTCCTGAGCTCGATGACGGCGCGCATGCCGGTGCGGTCGCTCTCGTCGCGGATGTCGTAGATGCAGCCCAGCGCGGCCTTTTTCTCCTCGCTCAATTTGAGAATTTTTTCTAGCATCGCCGCTTTGTTTACCTGATAGGGAATTTCGGTAATCACAATCAGCTTGCGCCCTGCTGGCCCGTCCTCGATGTGGGTGCGAGCACGCAGCGTCAGCTTGCCGCGGCCGGTTTCGTAGCCGGCGCGCAGCTCCGGAGTGTCAATCAGCACACCGCCGGTGGGAAAGTCTGGCCCCGGCACAATTTTCATCAATTCGTCCAGCGAGATGTCCGGGTTGTCAATCTGGGCAGCGGTGGCCTCGATGATCTCACGCAGATTGTGGGGCGGGATGTTGGTCGCAAGGCCCACGGCGATACCGCTGGCCCCGTTGACCAGCAGGTTTGGAAAGCTCGCAGGCAGCATGTCCGGCTCTTTGAGCGTGTCGTCAAAGTTGAGGCGGAAGGGCACGGTGTCCTTATCGATGTCCTTGAGCATTTCCACCGCCAGCGGGGTCATGCGGGCTTCGGTGTATCGCATGGCGGCGGCACCGTCGCCATCCACGCTGCCAAAGTTGCCGTGGCCGTCCACCAGCGGCCCGCGCATGCTGAAATCCTGCGCCATGCGCACCAGCGCCTCATAGACGGAGCTGTCGCCGTGCGGGTGATACTTACCCAAGCAGTCGCCCACGATACGCGCGCACTTGCGGTGGGGCGTGTCGGGAGCGATGGCCAGCTCATTCATGGTAAAAAGGATACGCCGCTGCACGGGCTTGAGCCCGTCCTCCACGCGGGGGACGGCGCGCTCCATGATAACGTGCTCAGCATAAGGGATCATGCTGTTGTGCATGACCTCCTCCATGGGCGATACGATGATGTTGTGGTCCACCCCGATGGGCGGACGATCGTCCTGCCTGCGGCTCAACGGTTTTCCCTCCCTTCGCTGACGCGGTCGTTAATGGCCTCGAAGCTGTCCTCGCGGTTAAAGTTGGCATGTTGGCTGATATACTGGCGGCGCGGTTCCACCTTGTCGCCCATGAGGATGGTGACAAGGCGCTCGGCCTGGGCAGCGTCCTCGATGCTGACCCGCATCAGCTTTCGCTGCTCCGGGTCCATGGTGGTTTGCCACAGCTGTTCGGGGTTCATTTCGCCCAGGCCCTTGTAGCGTTGCAGGGTATATCCCTTGGACTGGCCGTGGGTGAGTTTGCGAAGTTCCGCATCATCATAGGCGTACTGCACCTTGTTGCCACGCTGCACTTTGTAGAGCGGCGGCATGCCAATGTACACATGTCCCTCGGTGATGAGCTCCTTCATGTAGCGGTAGAAGAAGGTAAGCAGGATCGCGCGGATGTGCGCCCCGTCCTGGTCCGCATCGGAGAGGATGATGACCTTGTGGTATTTGAGGCCAGCCAGCGAAAAGCTCTCGTCGATATTGGTCCCCAACGCCGTAATGATCGAGCGGAACTCCTCGTTGCCAAGCACCTGATCCAGCCGCTTTTTCTCGGCATTGAGCGGCTTTCCGCGCAGCGGCAGAATCGCCTGAAAACGCCGGTCACGGCCCTGCTTGGCGCTGCCGCCTGCGCTGTCACCCTCCACGATAAACAGCTCGTTCTGCTCCGGCTTTCGCCCTGTGCAGCTGGAAAGCTTTCCTACCAGCGGCGCGGCCTCCAGCGCGCTCTTGGTGCGCGCTACATCGCGGGCCTTGCGCGCAGCTTCGCGCACGCGCGCTGCACGCACTGCTTTTTCAATCAGCTGTTGTGCCAGCTCCTGGTGTTTGAGGTCCTCAAAATACGCCGTCAGCTGCTGGGTGAGGATCGCCTCCACCAGCGGACGCACTTCGGTGTTGCCGAGCTTTCCCTTGGTCTGGCCCTCGAACTGGGGATTCTTCACCATGGCCAGCATCACGGCGGTCATGCCCTCGCGGAAGTCGTCGCCGCTGAGGTTGGCATCCTTGTCTTTGAGCACACCCAGACGGCGCGCAAAGTCGTTCATGACCTTGGTGTAGGCGGCCTTGAAGCCCGTCTCATGCGTGCCGCCCTCGCCGGTTGGGATGTTGTTGACATAGGAAAACACGTTTTCGGTGTAGCTGTCGGTATACTGAATCGCCACGCGGAAGATCACGTCCTCCCGCTGACCGGCCAGGTAGATGGGCTCATCGTGCAAGGGGGTCTTATCCGCATTGAGGTAGCGCACATAGTCAATGATACCGCCTTCGTAGCGGTAAATTTCACGCTCGTTGAGGCGCTTCTCCTCTTCCTCGCCGGAAGCTGCGGTTTCACGCTCATCCAGGAACGTGATCGTCAGCCCGCGGTTTAAATACGCCAGCTCTCGCAGGCGGCGCGAGACGGTCTCGGCGTTGAATTCAACTGTCTCAAACACGCGGTCGTCCGGGAGAAAGCGGACGCGAGATCCCCGTTCCTTGGTGTTTCCCACCAGCGTCAGGGGCTGCACCGCACGTCCGGAGACCACCTTTTTTTCTTTCTCGTCCCAAGCGCTTTCAAAACGGATGTGCCAATGCTGAAAATCGCGGCACACATCCACCTCCACCCAACGGCTCAGCGCATTGACCACACTTGCGCCCACGCCGTGCAGGCCGCCGGAATAGGCATAGTTTTCGCTGTTAAACTTGCCGCCGGCATGCAGCTTGGTATAAATCACTTCTACGCCGGATACGCCCATCGTAGGATGCATGTCAACAGGCATGCCGCGCCCGTTGTCCTGAACGGTCACAGAACCGTCGCGGCCCAGTGTGACGTCCACGCGCGTGGCAAAGCCGGCCATGGCCTCATCGATGGAATTGTCCACGATCTCCCACAGCATATGGTGCAGCCCACGCGACCCCGTGGAGCCGATGTACATGCCGGGCCGCATGCGCACGGCATCCAACCCTTCCAGCACCTGAATGTTTCGCGCGTCATAATGGTTGGTCAATGCTTTTCACTCCTCGATGGATTGGCATACACATGCTAAAAGGCATGCAACGCAACACTTTATTATAGCATGAAACCCCGTTTTTGCACAAGAAAAAAGGGCACTATGGGCCTTTGGCCTTTCCGTCAACCCGGTAAAATCCCTTGCACAGCAAAAACCCCGTCCCCTCCATATGGAAGGAGCGGGGTATATCTGCATATTCCTTAGAAGTTCTCCACCAGCTCGATATCCTTGTATCTTCTCATACCGGTACCGGCCGGAATCAGCTTGCCGATGATGACGTTCTCCTTCAGGCCCAGCAACGGGTCCACCTTGCCCTTGATAGCGGCATCGGTGAGCACGCGGGTAGTTTCCTGGAAGGAGGCGGCAGACAGGAAGCTTTCGGTGGCGAGGCTGGCCTTGGTAATGCCCAACAGCACGCGCTTGGCGATAGCGGGACGGCCACCGTTTTCGATGGTCTGGCGGTTGGCTTCCTCAAAGCGGTAGATGTCCACGAGGGAGCCGGGCAGAAGGAGCGTATTGCCGCTGTCCTCCACGCGCACCTTGCGCAGCATCTGCTTGACGATGATCTCGATGTGCTTATCAGAGATATTAACGCCCTGCTGGCGGTATACGCTCAAAACCTCGCGCAGCAGATAGTCCTGCACGGCCTTTACGCCCAGAATGCGCAGCAGATCGTGGGGGTTGATGGAGCCTTCGATCAGCTCCGCGCCGGCCTCCACATGCTGGCCGTCCTGCACCTTGAGGCGGCTGCCGTAGTTGATCTGGTACACCTTGGTTTCGGAGGGGTCCTCCTCGCTGACCACGGTGACCTCGCGTTTCTTCTTGTTTTCACCCAGGCTCACGCGGCCGCTGATCTCGGTAAGGATGGCATCGCGCTTGGGCTTGCGGGCCTCGAAGAGCTCTTCGACGCGGGGAAGACCCTGCGTGATGTCATCGCCGCTGGCGATACCGCCGGTGTGGAAGGTACGCATTGTCAGCTGCGTACCAGGCTCGCCGATGGCCTGCGCGGCGATGATGCCCACGGCCTCGCCCACATCGACGGCGCCGCCGGTGGCAAGGTTGGCGCCGTAGCAGCGGGCGCACACGCCGGTTTCATTGCGGCAGGTAAGGACGCTGCGCACCTGGGCCTTTTTGATGCCCGCGCGGGCGATGGACTTGGCCTGATCGTTGGTGATGGTTTCGTTGAGCGCCACGATGATCTCGCCCGTGGCGGGATCGACGATGTCCTCGGCGGCCACGCGGCCCAGCAGGCGGTCTTCAAGGCTTTCGATGACCTGATTGCCGATGGTGATCTCCTGCACGGTGATTCCGCGGACCTTTTCGCCGCGGGCAGCGAAGCAGTCGGGCTCGCGCACGATGACCTCCTGCGACACGTCCACCAGACGGCGGGTCAGGTAACCAGAGTCAGCCGTACGAAGCGCGGTATCAGCCAGAGATTTACGGCTGCCGTGGCTGCTCAGGAAGAATTCCAATACCTTCAGGCCCTCGCGGAAGTTGGCGCGGATGGGCAACTCAAGGGTTTTGCCGCTGGGGGAGGCCATCAGGCCGCGCATGCCGGCCAGCTGGCTGACCTGTGCCGCGCTACCACGGGCGCCGGAATCGGTCATCATGCGGATGGGGTTAAACTTGTCAAGCCCCGGCAAAATGCGACCACGCAGGTTGGCGGTGGTGGCGTTCCAGATATCGACGACTTTGGCGTAGCGCTCGTCCTCAGAGAGCATACCCATGCGATACAGGCCGTTGATCTCGGCCACCTGTTCATCGGCTTCCTTAAGGATCTGGCTCTTTTCAGGCGGCACAATGATGTCGCTGACCGACACCGTGACTGCGCCGCGGGTGGAGTACTTGAAGCCGAGGTTCTTGATATTGTCCAGCACTTGCGCCGTTTCATGGATGCCGTGCTTGAGGTACACTTCGTCGACGATCTTGCCCAGTTCCTTCTTGCCCACCAGGCTGTCGATTTCAAGCGCAAACATCTCGTCCAGGCAGGTACGGGGCTTGCGGCCGATGTCCTGCGGAATGACCTCATTGAAGAGCAGCAGGCCCAGCGTGCAGTCGATGATCTTGCGGCCCTTCTCGCCGTTAAACTCGCGCTCCAGGCGCACCTTGATAGGGGCCTGTAGGCTCAGCTCGCCCAGCTGGTAGGCCATCATGGCTTCATCCGGGCTGGTAAACACGCGGCCCGCGCCCTTGCCATCCGGCCGGTCGATGGTCAGGTAATAGCAACCGATGACCATGTCCTGCGAAGGCGACATGACGGGCTTGCCGTCCTGAGGCTTCAAAATGTTGTTGTGCGCCAGCATCAGGAAGCGGGCCTCGGCCTGCGCCTCCATCGACAGCGGCACGTGAATGGCCATCTGGTCGCCGTCAAAGTCGGCGTTGTAAGCAGTACACACCAGCGGATGGAGCTTGAGCGCCTTGCCTTCCACCAGCATCGGCTCAAAGGCCTGAATGCCCAGACGGTGCAGCGTAGGCGCGCGGTTGAGCAGCACCGGGTGCTCCTTGATGACTTCTTCGAGGATGTCCCACACCTCGGGACGGCCCTTTTCGACCATGCGCTTGGCGTTCTTGCCGTGGTGCGCCTTTTTGAGCGTCACCAAGCGCTCGATGACGAAGGGCTTGAACAATTCGAGGGCCATTTCCTTGGGCAGGCCGCACTGATAGAGCTTGAGCTCAGGGCCAACCACGATAACCGAGCGGCCGGAGTAGTCCACGCGCTTGCCCAGCAGGTTTTGGCGGAAGCGGCCCTGCTTGCCGCGCAGGAAGTCGGACAGGGACTTCAGGGCGCGGTTACCGGGACCGGTCACGGGGCGGCCGCGGCGGCCATTGTCAATAAGGGCGTCCACGGCCTCCTGCAGCATGCGCTTTTCGTTGCGCACGATGATGTCCGGCGCACCCAGCTCAAGGAGCCTCTTCAGGCGGTTGTTGCGGTTGATCACGCGGCGGTAGAGATCGTTTAGGTCGCTGGTGGCGAAGCGTCCGCCGTCCAGCTGCACCATGGGGCGAAGGTCCGGCGGCATGACCGGGATCACATCCAGAATCATCCACTCGGGCTTGTTGTGGCTCAGGCGGAATGCCTCCACTACCTCCAGACGCTTCACCGCGCGGGCGCGCTTCTGGCCCTCGGTGTCGCGGTCTCGCTCCTTTTCGGCCAGTTCTGCAATTTCCTTTTTCAACTTCTCGCTGATGGCGTCCAGATCCAGCTCCATCAGCATTTCCTTCACGGCCTCGGCGCCCATGCCGGCACGGAAGCTTCCCGCGCCGCAGCGGGCTTCGATCTCGCGGTATTTGGCGTCGGTGATCAGCTCATACTTTTTCAGGCCCGTTTCGTTGGGGTCGCCAGGGTCGAGCACGATGAAGTTGGCAAAGTAGAGCACCTTTTCCAGCGTGCGGGGGCTGATGTCAAGCAGCATACCCATACGGCTGGGAATGCCCTTGAAGTACCAGATATGGCTTACAGGCGCGGCCAGCTTGATATGGCCCATGCGCTCGCGGCGCACCTTGGAACGGGTTACCTGCACGCCGCACTTGTCGCAGATCTTGTTCTTGTCCTTGAACTTGATGCGCTTGTACTTGCCGCAGTTGCACTCCCAGTCCTTGGTAGGTCCGAAGATGCGCTCGCAGTACAAGCCGTCGCGCTCGGGCTTCAAGGTGCGGTAGTTAATGGTTTCAGGCTTGGTTACCTCGCCGTAGCTCCACTCCAGAATCTGCTCGGTCGAAGCCATGCCGATCTGGATGGAATCAAGGTTTGTCAGGTCAAACAAAACGCGGCACTCCCTTTCGGTCTGTCAGGCGGGAACGGATTACTCATCGTCCTCCGGCTTATCGTCTTCATCGTCCAGGTCGATGGCGCCCAGGTCGTCGTCGCCCAGGTCCATGTCGAAGTCATCCAGCTCGTCGTCCATGCTGAAATCGACCTCCACATCTTCCTCGCTGACTTCGGGCTGCTGGTCGTCCAAATCGTCGGTGGAACGGTCCGGTTCTTCTCCACCCTCGTCCAGACGTGCAGAGGGCGAGGTATCCATATCCAGATCGTCGTCGTCCAGCTCGCGGATGATGATTTCGTTCTTGTCGCGGTCCAGCACCTTGATGTCCAGGGCGAGGGATTTGAGCTCCTTGATAAGCACCTTGAAGCTCTCCGGCACGCCGGGGGCGGGGATGTTGGTCCCTTTGACGATGGCCTCGTAGGTCTTGACACGGCCCACGATGTCGTCGGATTTCACGGTCAGGATTTCCTGCAGGGTGTTAGCGGCGCCGTAGGCTTCCAGCGCCCAGACCTCCATCTCACCGAAGCGCTGGCCGCCGAACTGGGCCTTGCCGCCCAGAGGCTGCTGCGTCACCAGCGAGTAGGGACCCACGGAACGGGCGTGCATCTTGTCGTCCACCAGATGGTGGAGCTTGAGGAAGTACATGTAGCCGACCGTGACGGGGTTTTCAAAGGGTTCGCCGGTGCGGCCATCGTAGAGGATGGTCTTGCCGTCGGGGCGCTTTCCGGCCTTGACCAGCAGCTCCTCGATGTCCTCCTCGGTCGCGCCGTCAAAGACGGGGGTGGCCACGTGCCAGCCGAGGGCCTTGGCGGCCATGCCCAGGTGCACTTCCAGCACCTGACCCAGGTTCATACGGGAAGGTACGCCCAGCGGGTTGAGAACGATCTGCAAGGGGGTGCCGTCGGGCATGAAGGGCATATCCTCTTCACGCAGGATGCGGCTGACAACACCCTTGTTGCCGTGACGGCCGGCCATCTTGTCGCCCACGCTGATCTTGCGCTTCTGGGCGATATAAACGCGCACCATCTCGTTGACGCCGGGAGAAAGCTCGTCCTTGTTCTCGCGGGTGAAGATCTTCACATCCACCACGATGCCGCCCTCGCCGTGGGGCACGCGCAGGGAAGTGTCGCGCACTTCGCGCGCCTTTTCACCGAAGATGGCGCGAAGCAGGCGCTCCTCGGCGGTGAGGTCGGTTTCGCCCTTGGGCGTCACCTTGCCGACCAGAATATCGCCTGCACGCACCTCGGCGCCGATGCGGATGATGCCGTCCTCGTCGAGATCCTTGACGGCGTCGTCACCGATGTTGGGGATGTCGCGGGTGATCTCCTCCGGTCCCAGCTTGGTTTCGCGGGCTTCGGATTCAAACTCTTCAATGTGAATGGAGGTATATACGTCCTCTTTGACCAGCTTTTCGCTGATGAGGACGGCGTCCTCGTAGTTGTAGCCCTCCCAGGTCATAAAGCCGATGAGGACGTTGCGGCCCAGGCCGATTTCGCCCATCTCGGTGGAGGGACCATCAGCCAGCAGATCGCCCTTTTCGATGACCTGACCGGCTTTGACGCGCGGACGCTGGTTGATGCAGGTGCCCTGGTTGGAGCGGGCGAACTTGCTGAGCTTGTAGGTGTGGCGCTCGCCCAGATTGTCCTTGACCACGATGCGGTCGCCGGCGACCTTCTCCACCACGCCGTCCTGCTTGGAAAGCACCACCACGCCGGAGTCGTGCGCGGCCTTGTACTCCATGCCGGTGCCCACGATGGGGGCTTCGGGCACGAGCAGCGGCACGGCCTGACGCTGCATGTTGGAGCCCATCAGGGCGCGGGTGGCGTCGTCGTTTTCAAGGAAGGGAATCATGGCCGTGGCCACGGATACGATCTGCCGGGGGCTTACGTCGATGAGGTCTACGTTCTCACGCGGCACGCGGATGATCTCGGCCTTGTCGCGCACGGTGACGTATTCATTCTGGAAGGAACCGTCTTCGTTCAGCGGCTCGTTGGCCTCGGCAACCTTGTAGAAGTCCTCCTCGTCGGCAGTCATGTAGACGATCTTGTCGGTCACGCAGTGGGTCTGGGGATCGACGGTGCGGTAGGGAGCTTCGATAAAGCCGTATTCATTGATGCGCGCATAGGTGGCCAGCGAGCCGATCAGGCCGATGTTGGGGCCTTCAGGCGTCTCGATGGGGCAGATGCGGGCATAGTGGCTGTAGTGCACGTCGCGGACCTCGAAGGAGGCGCGGTCGCGGTTGAGGCCGCCGGGACCCAGGGCGCTCAGGCGGCGTTTGTGGGTCAGCTCTGCCAGCGGGTTTGGCTGGTCCATGAACTGCGACAGCTGCGAGGAGCCGAAGAACTCCTTGATGGCCGCGCTCACGGGGCGGATGTTGATCAGCTCGCCCGGGCGCACCTCGTCGGCGTCCTGAATGGCCATGCGCTCGCGCACCACGCGCTCCAGACGGCTCAGGCCGATGCGGATCTGGTTCTGGAGCAGCTCGCCCACGGAACGCAGGCGGCGATTGCCCAGATGGTCGATGTCGTCGGTAAATCCGAGGCCCCACGGCAGGCCCAGCAGATAGCTGATGGAAGCCACGATATCCTCGGTGATGATGTGCTTGGGCACCAGGTCATGGGCACGGGCGCGCACGGTGTCGCGCAGCAGCTTTTCGTCATCACCGCAGGCGTCCAGAATCTCAACCAGCACAGGATAGAACACGTGCTCCTGCACGCCGACCTCCTTGGGGTCGAAGGGCAGGTACTGAGCGGCGTCCACAAAGTGGTTGCCCACTACGCGGTGTACGCGGCCGCCGTCCAGACGCACATCCACGGTGTTGACACCGGCATTCTGGATCTCGCGGGCCTTTTCGCGGCTGATGGTTTCACCCGCGCGCAACAGCACCTCGCCGGTGCGGGGGTCAGCGATATCGGTATGTGTTACCTGACCCTGAATACGCGTGGCCAGAGACAGCTTTTTATTGAATTTGTAGCGGCCTACGCGCATGAGATCATAGCGCTTGGCATCAAAAAACAGGCTGTTAAACAGGCTCTGTGCACTCTCGCGGGTAGGCGGCTCGCCGGGCTTCTGACGCTTGTAGATTTCGATGAGGCCCTCGTCGCGGTTATGAGCGTTGTCGCCGCGCTGGATGGTGGCCATCAGGCGCTCATCTTCGCCCAGAAGGTCAACGATTTCCTGATCGCTGCCGTAGCCCAGCGCACGCAGAATCAGCGTGATGGGCAGCTTGCGTGCCCGGTCGATACGCACCCACAGAACGTCGTTGGAATCGGTTTCGTACTCCAGCCACGCCCCGCGGTTGGGGATGACCGTGGTGGAAAACAGGTGCTTGCCGGCTTTGTCGATCTGATCTTCATAATACACGCCGGGGGAGCGTACCAGTTGGCTGACGATGACACGTTCCGCGCCGTTGATGATAAAGGTGCCATGCTCGGTCATGAGGGGGAAGTCGCCCATGAATACGTCGGATTCCTTGATTTCGCCGGTCTCGCGGTTTTTCAGGCGTACAAACACCTTCAGCGGGGCGGCGTAGGTCATGTCGCGCTCTTTGCAGCGCTCCACGCTGTTTTTGGGCTCGTCCAGCGAATAGTCCACAAACTCCAGCGAAAGGTTCTCGGTATAGTCCACAATCGGGCTAACGTCGTCGAGCACCTCGCGCATGTCAACTTCCAGAAAGCGACGGTAGGAGTTTTTCTGCACTTCGATGAGATCGGGCATGTCCAGAATCTCTTCGATATGCGAGAAGCTCTGCCGCTTCCTCAGCTTCCCCATTTGAACCTCATGCACCATAAATGCCATCACCCCTTATGTTCCTCGCACACGTATCCGCTGCGATGCCCCGCCCTGCCCGGCCAAAAAATTTCCTGTTGCATTTTTGCGCCGGGGCATGTACAATACTCAACAACGGACGGGCGCGGCTTCGCACAGTAACGATACTGATGCAAGTTTAAATTATAGCGCCTTTTAGCCCATGTGTCAATACGCATGGGCAAAATTCGTTCCGTTTTTTACTTTTTCAGATGGCTCCAGAGCCGTCAGGAGGCGTGCTACAGATGATTAAATTCGGTCAGGTACAGGCATACGACAAAACGACCGGAGAAGCCACCATCGTCTACATGCGGCCGGATGCGTGCGCCAAGTGCGGCGCGTGCGGCGGCGGAGGCAAGAGCAGGAGCATCCGCTTAAAGGCCGACTGCTCGGTGGGTGACTGGGTCAAGGTGGAGCTGCCCGACGGGCGGTTTGTGAGCGCGACGGCCATCGCCTACGCGCTGCCGCTGGCGTGTTTCCTGCTGGGCCTGTTTCTGGGTTACAGCCTGTCGGGTGGAATGGAACTGTGGGCGCTGCTGGGCAGTGCCATCGGCCTGAGCCTGTCGGCCATCGCATTGCGTGTGGCGGAGCTTCGCCTGAGACAGAGACCGGAATGGACGCCGCGCGTGTGTGCTGTCTATCCCGACAAACCAGATATCGACGATATTGGCTGTGGCGGTGCTAAGTAAGCATCGCCGCTGTTTTTTGCGTCATCCGGTACAAAGATGGCCAAAGTGGCCTTTTCTGAAGCTTTTTTCGGTAAACCCGCCCGAAAAAGCCTTCGCAAAGTCTGTGAAGAAATCCTGTGCATTTTTGCTGTTCAAAATGCTTTTTCTGTGATATACTAACAGCGTTATAAGGGTTCGTGGGCTTTGACGGGGACCTCGTGCCCCCTTCATACATTGGTTCCGGCGTGAACCGCAAAGAAGCGGTTCTAGGCGTGTTTTTTGCGTGCGCGCGGAACTATGCCTTCGGTACGATCAGGCGGGCGGCGGCCAAACGGCGCGTCCGCCTCCAGATAGGGACCCCATCACAGGCGCGGTGCACCGCGCAAAAGGAGGCTCCAATGGCAGAGAGCGAACAGAAAATTCGTATTATCCCACTGGGCGGTGTGGATGAATTTGGCAAGAACATCACCGTCGTTGAATACGGCGAGGATATGGTGGTGGTGGACTGCGGGTCCATCTTCCCCAAGGAAGACATGCTGGGTGTGGATCTTGTCATCCCGGACGTGACCTATCTCATCAAAAACTGCGAGCGCATCCGCGGCATGCTGCTCACCCACGGCCACGAGGACCATATCGGCGCTACACCCTATGTGCTGCGTCAGGTGCCCATGCCCCTGTACGGCACGAAGCTGACGCTTGCGCTGGTGGACCTCAAGCTCAAGGAGCACCGTATCGCAGGCGTGCCGCTCAATGTGGTGCGTCCGGGCGATGAAATCCGTCTGGGCTGCTTCCAGGTGCGCTTTATCCACGTCAACCACTCCATCGCGGGCGCGGTGGCGCTGGCGATTACCTGCCCGGCGGGCACGGTGGTGTTCAGCGGCGACTTCAAAGTGGACTTCACGCCCATTGACGGGCAGGTCACGGACCTGGCCAGCTTTGCCGAGCTTGGCACGAAGGGCGTGCTGGCGTTCCTGTGCGAATCGACCAACATCGAGCGCAAGGGCCACACCATGAGCGAAACCAAGATCGGCCAGACGTTCATCGACATGTTCCAGCAGGCCAAGGGCCGCGTGATCGTGGCGATGTTCGCCTCCAACATCCACCGCGTGCAGATGGTGGTGGATTCGGCGGCGATGTTCGGGCGGCGGGTGTGCTTCGTGGGCCGCAGCATGGTCAACGTCACGCGCGTGGCCATGTCCATCGGGGAGCTCTCCATTCCCGAAGAAAACCTCATCGACGTCGATGATCTGGAAAACTACGCCGACGAGGAGATCCTTGTCGTGACCACCGGCAGCCAGGGCGAGGCCATGGCGGGCCTCACCCGCATGGCCTACGGCGAGCACCGCAAGCTCCAGATTCGCCCCACCGACATGGTCATCCTCTCGGCCCATCCCATCCCCGGCAACGAAAAGCCCGTGGCGCGGGTGATCAACCAGCTCTACCGCTGCGGGGCCAATGTCATCTACGGCCAGCTGGGCGAGGTGCACGTCTCCGGCCACGCCTGCCAAGAGGAAATCAAGCTGCTGCACGCACTGGTTAAACCCAAGTACTTCCTGCCCATCCACGGCGAGTATTCAAAGCTGTGGCAGCACGCGGAGTTGGCTGAGGCGCTGGGTACGCGTTCTGAAAACATCGTCATCCCCGAAATCGGTCAGGTCATCGAGATGAGTCAGGACAGTCTGGCCATCGTGGGCGAGGTGCCCACGGGCGGGGTGTTGGTGGACGGCCTGGGCATCGGCGACGTGGGGAACGTGGTTCTGCGCGACCGCAAGCACCTTAGCCAGGACGGCTTGATCATTGTGGTCATGGCCATCGACCGCGACAGCGGCGCGCTGGTGTCCGGCCCGGACATTATCAGCCGCGGCTTCGTCTACGTGCGTGAGAACGAGGATATCATCGAATGCAGCCGCGAGCTTGCGCGCAATATTGTCCTCAGCTACGGCCAGGTGGACGGCAGCGAGTGGCAGAACATGAAAAACCGCATCAAGGACGAACTGCACCGCTACATCTTCGACAAGATCAAGCGCAACCCCATGATTTTGCCGATCATTATGGAAATCTGACGCTCGCGCGTGCGGCGGAAAAGTTCGCCTGTGGCGATCTTTTCCGCTGGATGCTTAAGAAATGTTTGCGCAGGGGCGCAAGCTCCCCGCCCGCCCGGCACCGTAGGGAAGCGTGTGCCCTGTGGGCACTTGCCACCGAAGGGGGCAAAGCGCCCCGAAGGTGGGGGCAAAACGAGCGGAGGGCGCGGTCAGCGCTCACCGCGAAGATTGAGGTTGCGGACCTGCGGGCCCTCCAAACCTCCAGGGGAAAAAGTTTGCCAACAGTCTGAGTCCGCCGCAGGCGGACTTTTTCGACACGCCAAAGTCGGAGAAAGGGGGCACGCCACCATGAATCAGCATCAGGCAGCCATCTGGGGTACCGGAGGCATCGCGCAGACCCACGCCATGGCCCTGCGGGCTATCGGCATCCCCATCCGCACGGTCGTGAACCATAGCGAGGCGGGGGCAAGGGCCTTCGCGCAGCAGTGGGGGGTTCCCGAGTGGTCCACGGACCCGGCGGCGCTGCTGGACGAGTCCGTCGGCTCGGTCCACGTCTGCACCCCGCCGGGACTCCACTATGAGATGGTCAAATTCCTCCTGGAACACGGCCGGAACGTGCTGTGCGAAAAGCCACTGTGTCTGGACCCGGAGCAGGCCGGTGAGCTGGCCCGGCTGGCCCGGGAGAAGGGGCTGGCCTGCGCGGTGAACCTTAACGTGCGCTTCCACCCGGCCTGCCAGGAAGCCAAGACGCGGGTGGCGGACCCGGCATTCGGACCGGTGTTCCTGGTCCATGGCGCCTATCTGCAGGAGTTCCATGCCCTGCCCGCTCCCTACGGCTGGCGCTACGATGAGGCGGTAGGCGGGACGATGCGCGCCGTCACCGAGATTGGCACCCATTGGCTGGATCTGGCGGAGTACCTCACCGGCGACAAGATCACGTCGGTGCAGGCCCTCTTCGGCTGCTTTCAGCCGCAGCGGGTGCTAAAAGGCGGCATGATGGAGTCTCCCGAAGCGGCGGAGGGCGGCCCCGTCACGGTGCGCTCGGAGGACAGCGCCCTCCTCCACTTCCGCATGGCGGGCGGGGCCATCGGTTCGGCGGTCCTCTCCGAGGTGTCCCATGGCCGCACCAACCGCCTGAGCCTTGAGATCACCGGCAAAAACCGTAGCGTGTGGTGGGACAGCGAGGCCAGCACCGCCCTGCACGGAGCCTCCAAGGGCAGCGGGGTGCAGACCGCCCTCTACCCCTTCGGCTTCAACGGCTTCACCGACACCTTTATCACGCTGGCCACGCGTTACTATGCCGCGCTGGGCTGGACCGTCCCGGCGCAGCGGGGAGATTTCCCCTCTTTTGAGGATGGGGCGCGGCTGGCGCGGCTGTGCCGGGCGGTGGAACGCAGCGCCCGGGAAAACGGGACTTGGGCGGACGTGTAAGGAGGAGAGGACATGGACGACATTCAGAAGATCATCGATATTCTTGGCCTGACCCCGCTTTCGCAGGAAGGGGGGCTCTTCCGTTCCAGCTACCGCTCTCCTGGCAAGGTGGATGGACGGGATATGGGCTCGGCCATCTACTTCATGCTCACTGGGCAGGGGTACTCCCACCTGCACCGGCTGTGCACCGACGAGGTGTACCACTTCTACAGCGGCGACCCGGTGGAGCTTTTGGAGCTGCTGCCCGACGGCACCAGCCGGGTGACGGTCCTGGGGAGCGACATCTGCGCCGGGCAGGAGGTGCAGCATGTGGTCCCCGCCGGCGCCTGGCAGGGCTCCCGCCTCTGCCCCGGCGGGCGGTACGGCCTTATGGGCACCACCATGAGCCCCGGCTATGAGGACTCCGACTACGAGCACGCCTCCGATCCGGAAGCGCTGATTGCGCAATACCCCGCCGAGGCGGCGCGCATCCGCCTGCTCACCGGAGAGATCCGTTACCGCTAGACCCGTTGCGGGCCCGCAGCAGGTCAAAAAAGTCCGGCTGTGCCGGCCTTTTAAAGGAAATCGCAAGACTTCCGAATTCACCGCGCATGGTGCTGGATTCGATTTTTATTTGGAGGGCCTCCGGGTCCTCCAAACCTCCCCCAAAGGACGTTTCTTTGACAGTCTGAAGCTTGAAACTTCCTCCTGCATCCCCCCCTCCGGATTTTTCAAGTAGCCTGAAGCGGGCCGCTCCAGAGAAGCAAAATGCTTTTCCGGCGCGGCCCGCCTTTCTTACATTTATTTATATGTATGCCTTTTATCCTTCCTGCGTTTCGCCGTCCTCGTGCTCCCGCACGGCGGCCACCACGCGCTCCACAGTTTCCTCCACGCTCAGTCCGTCCGCGTCCACCACCGCGTCGGCCCATTTCAGGTAGGCCGGTTGGCGAAGGTCGTACAAATCCCGCAGTGTCTGTCCTTTTTCCATAGCAATGCCACGGGTTTTCATGTTTTTCAGCCGCCGCGTCAGCGTTTCCAGCGGCAGGCGCAGAAAAACCACCAGCCCGTTTTCCTTCAGGTGCTCCATGGCCGTATCCTCCATGGCCACCGATCCGCCTGTGGCAATCACCATGCCGTGCGCCTGCAAATCGCATATGCATGCCTCTTCCACCCGGGAGAAGCCCTCTGTGCCCAGCTCGTCCACCATCTGCTGCAGCGGCCGCCCGGCCTTGCGCTGAAGCAGAAGGTCTGTGTCCACAAAATCCATCGTCAGGGCCTTGGCTGCGAGCACGCCCACCGTGCTCTTGCCGCTTCCGGGCATTCCGATCAGCACCACATTGTTCATCCGCCCGTCCCCCTTTCGGCTATTCATTGTACCACGCTCTGGCAAAAAACGCCACACCGGGTGTGCGGTACTTGACTTTCCCCGGCCACTTTGGGTTTTTCAACCGTCTGGTCTGTGCTATAATGGAAGCGGCGCTCCCACATATGTTTTGCAAGGAGGCTTTTTTTCGATGAATGTCTATCTGCGCAGGGGCCGCGAACAGCGCGTGCTCGGCGGGCATCCCTGGGTGTTCAAAAGTGATATCGAGCGCGAGGAGGGGCAGACGGATGGCCGCCCTGTGCGAGTACTTACTTCAGCGGGACGTTTTGCGGCCATGGCTGTGTATAATCCACGCTCGCAAATCAGCCTGCGCATCCTGGCCCGGCGGGATGAGCCTATCGATTCCGCTTTTATCCGCGCCCGTGTCAAGCGCGCACTGGATTACCGCCGCCGTTTTGCAGATCTGTCTAGCTGCAGGCTGATCTTTGCCGAAAGCGACGGCCTGCCTGCCGTCATTGCGGATAAGTTTGGCGATGTCATCGTGCTTCAAATTCTGTGCCTGGGAATGGAACAGTTCAAACAGGACATCGTAGACGCTCTGGTGGATGAGCTGTCGCCCCGCGGCGTGTATGAGCGTAATGATGTGCCCGTGCGCGAACTGGAAGGACTCTCCCAGCAAACAGGCCTGCTGTGGGGCGAGGTGCCCGACCGAGTGGAGATGGCCGAAAACGGTGTGCGTTTTCTGGTGGATGTAAAGAAAGGGCAGAAAACCGGCTTTTTCCTAGACCAGAAGGAGAACCGCGCTGCCATCGCTCCGTTTGTGGGAAGCATGCGTGTGCTGGACTGTTTTACCCACACAGGCAGCTTTGCCCTGCATGCGGCGCACTACGGCGCTGCGGAGGTTACCGGCGTGGATATCAGCGACCACGCATGTGCGTGCGCGCTGGAAAACGCACGGCTTAACGGTGTAGAGGACCGCGTGCACTTCGAGTGCGCCAATGCCTTCGATTTTCTGCGTGCCCGCCAGTCTGCGGGCGATCAGTATGACGTGGTCATCCTCGACCCGCCCGCCTTCACCAAGACGCGCTCGGCGGTGGAGGGTGCGCTGCGCGGATATAAGGAAATTAACCTGCGAGGCATGAAGCTCACGCGCGACGGAGGATTTTTCATTACCTGTTCATGCAGCCAACATGTTACGCCCGATCTGTTCCGGGGCATGCTGCTGGATGCACAGAAGGACGCGAAAGTGCAGCTTAAGCAAATTGAATGGCGTACGCAAGGACGCGACCATCCCATTCTGCTGTCTTCGCCGGAGACGCAGTACCTCAAGTGCGCGCTGTTTCAGGTGTTCAAATGAGTGCGGCACGCACCTTCGCGGTAATGGCCCATGTGGACGCGGGAAAGACCACCCTGTGCGAGCAGCAGCTGCTGGCGGCGGGGGCGCTTCGCCGCGCGGGCCGCGTGGACCATGGCGATACCGTACTGGATATCGACCCCATCGAGCGTGAACGCGGTATCACCGTCTTTTCCGGGCAGGCATGGCTGGAATGGCAGGAACGCCGCTTTACCCTTATTGACACGCCCGGCCACGTCGATTTCGCCTCCGAGACGGCGCGGGCGCTGGTGGCGGCGGACCTGTGCGTGCTGGTTGTGGACGGGACTGCCCGTGTGGACGCGCACACCGCCGCGCTCTTTGCCATGGCCGGAGAACGTGGCCTGCCAACACTGATTTTTCTCAATAAATCGGATCTGCCGGGTTTTTCTCTGCCGGATGCGCTATCCCGTCTTCAGGAGCGCCTTACTTCGCGCATTGTGCCCATTGCGGATGGGGCTCCGGATATCGATGCGCTTTCCCTCTTGGATGACAGCTTTCTGGAACGCTGCCTAGAGGGGACTGCCTCTGCGGACGATGCGTGGAATACGCTTTGTGCGCTCTTTGCTCGGCGGGAGGCGTTTCCCGTGCTGATGGGCGCGGCACTGCGAGGACAAGGCGTAATCGCGTTGCTGGATGCAATTGCCCGCCTGTCGGACGAGCTGCCAAAGCTGCCGCGGGATGGCGAGCCCGAAGCGCTGGTCTATCAGGTGCGCCGTGACCCGTCGGGCGAGCGTGTGTGTTTTCTGAAGGTGCTTTCGGGCAGCTTGCACCCGCGTGACGCCTTCTCTTTTTCGGACGGTACGGAAAAGATTCACCAGCTGCGCCTGTACCGCGGGGCATCCTTCACCGCAATGGAGTGTGCCCATGCGGGCGATGTGGTGGGGGTGACGGGCCTCAGCGTCCCCAGCTGCGGCGATTTGCTGCGGCCCAGTGGGCTTACGCCATCGCCCACGCCGGTGCAGCCTGTATTGGCCGTGCGCGTAGAGCCGCCGGAAGGCACCCCGCCTACGCGCCTGATGGAATGCCTGCGCCTTCTGGAGGACGAGGACCCCGCGCTGTGTGTGCAGTGGGATGCAGAGCACCTGAGCGCAACCGTATGCGTGATGGGGCCTGTGCAGATCGAGGTGCTTGCCCGGCTGATGCAGGATCGTTTTGGCCTTTGCGTGCGCCTGATGCCTCCCCATGTGCTCTATCGGGAAACCATCGCTGCGCCCGTGGTAGGCTGCGGACATTACGAGCCGCTCAGGCACTATGCCGAGGCGCACCTGCTTATCTCTCCCGGCCCTCGCGGTAGCGGCGTCACCTTCGACAGCCGCTGCCATGTGGACGATCTGCCCGCGCCCTACCAGAGCTTGATTCGTACGCATGTATTGGAGCGCGAGCATCGGGGCGTGCTGCTGGGCGCGCCGCTGACCGATGTGCGGGTGACGCTGCTTTCCGGCCGGGCGCACCTCAAGCACACCGAGGGAGGCGATTTCCGGCAGGCGGTATACCGTGCCATCCGGCAGGGACTGATGAAGGCGCAAAGCGTGCTTCTGGAACCATACTACCGCTTTGCGCTGACCGTGCCTGCAGAAAATATAGGCCGCGTGATGACCGACCTCAGCGCCATGGGCGCTTCCTGCGGTGCTCCTGAAACGTTGGGCGGGGCTGTGCGCCTTGGCGGGCGCGGACCCGTGGCAGCGCTCATGGACTATCCAGCGGCACTGCGTGCCCTTACCCATGGCGAGGGCGAAATTTCCCTTCTTCCGGACGGCTATGACCCTTGCCGTGATTTTGCTTCCGCCATAGAGGCGGCCGCCTATGACCCTGGAGCTGATACGGATAATCCTGCGGGCAGCGTGTTCTGTTCCCATGGGGCGGGCTACTTTGTGCCATGGGATGAGGCAGATGCGCTTATGCACCTGCCCGTGGAGCACCCCTGATAGAGGTAACGCTCCATCCCAAATGCCCGTTTTCCGTCCTTCGTACGCCTAGATGCGCTGCCCGCCTGAATAGGCGGCGCGCCCATGCTTCGCCCCTGGCTGCAAAATTTCCATTCCCCGCTCAGAAAGGAGGCCTCCCATGCGCACACTTCTCAAAAATGGCTGGCTTTATGACGGCACGGGCGAACCTGCCCGCCGCGGTAGCCTGCTCCTCGAAAACGAAATCATTGCCGCCGTGGATGCGCCCGACAGCGCCGAAGCGGACTTCGTTGTAGACTGCGAAAACCTGGCTGTTGCTCCCGGATTTATCGACAGCCATTCGCATAACGACTGGTTTGCCTGCCGCCCCAGTCCCTTCCGTTACTTCGCACCGTTTCTGGAGCAGGGCATCGCCACGCAGGTAGCGGGCAACTGCGGCTTTTCGCCCTTTGGCTGGCAAGCGGATACGCCTCACCGCGCGCTGATCGGCAGCGGATTGTTTTCTCTGCCGACGGACACGCCCGACGTACATGACCTATCCGGCTTTATGGCGGCGTGCGGCCGACCTCCGGTCAACCTCCTGCCACTATACGGGCATATGTCTGGACGCATCAGTCTGGCAGGCTATGATCCCCGGCCCCTTTCCTTGCAGGAACTGGACCGGTTGGATGGGCTGATGGCGGATGCGCTGGAGGCGGGCGCAGGCGGCGTGTCGCTTGGTCTTATGTATGAGCCGGATCGTTATGCCACCTATGAGGAGCTTCGCCGCGCGGCCCTGATGGCCCGGCGGTATGACCGCGTGCTTACGGTGCACGCGCGGGCGTGTTCAGCGGCCTCTACGTCCTATTCGCCGCCGGTGGGAGGGCGTGCTCACAACCTGCGCGCTCTGGATGAGATGCTCACCCTGGCGCGTGAAACGGGGGTAAAGCTGCAATTTTCTCACTTGATCTTTGTCGGCGCGCGCACGTGGAACACCTGTGGCGAGGCCCTTGACCTGATCGACCGGGCCAATTCCGAGAGGCTTTCTTTCCAATATGATTCCTACGCGATGATGTACGGCGCCTCGGTCATCACGGTGGTGTTGCCGGGCTGGTACCTCACTCTGCCCGAAAAGAAGCGCCGCTCGGCGGCAGTGCGAGCACGCCTTGCGGTAGAAATCGGCGTGACCAAAAAGTTGTTGGGGTTTGACTTTGACGACATCGTCATCACCTGGGCAGGCGATAAGCACCGCGACATTGCTGGCCTGAACGTAAAGCAGATTGCGCGCGCCTGGGGCCAAAGCCCGTTGGACACCTACCTGCAGCTGGTGGAGGACACACAGGGGCAGGGAAGGGGGCTGATGCATAAATACCTGACCCCCGACATTCTGGATCGTCTCATGGCGGATGACAAATGCCTTTATATGACCGATGCCTGGCTTGAGGATGAGGGCATGCAAAACCCCGCTGCCTACTGCTGCTTCCCTGAATTTCTTCGCCTGGGCCGTGAAAAGGGCACGCTTCCCCACGTGGTGCGCCAGATGACCGGCGCTGCGGCTGACCGCTTCGGCCTGACCGGTCGCGGCTACCTGCGCCCCGGCTATCACGCTGATGTGACCGTGTTTGACCCTCGTGCCGCAGCCCCCGGCCCTGATCTCACCGCACGGCCTATGGGCATTTGCCATGTGTTCGTTAACGGCAAGCATGCTGTGAGGGATGGCGTAGCCCTTGGCGTTTCCGCCGGACAAGTGCTGCGGGTGTAAAAGCTGTCCCGCACGCCAGCAAAAATAGAAAACAGACATGCGTTTCCTCCCTTCGGGGATGGAGACGCATGTCTCTGACTGTCAAAAACCCGCTTGGGAGGTTCCGCAGGCCCTCCAAATGAAATCCGAATCCAGCGACATGTGCGGTGGATTCGGAAGCCTTGCGCAGCAAGGTTTCCTTACGCCGTTTCCCGCCCGGGAGCCCCGCAGGGGCGAGAGGAAAACGGCGCAAATCTGTCGGAAAAGACCGGCAAAGCCGGACTTTTTCTGCACGCTGAGACATGCGTTTCCTCCCTTCGGGGATGGAAACGCATGTCTGCTTATACTGGGAAGTTTGCGATATACAAAGTGGGTATTAGCGGTATTCACCCACAATGCGGCTGGACAGCCACAGATCCGGGTCGCTCTGGCCCAGGGCCCACATCAGCTTGCACACCGCTGCCTCGGTGGTCATGTCCGCTCCACCGCGGACGTGGGAGGCGCTCAGGCCGCTGGCTACTTCATAGATACCCAGATTGGCCTTTTCATACAGGCATTGGCTGACTACCAGCACCCGCACACCGCCTGCAGCCAGCGCATCCAGAGCACGCACCAGATTGCGGCGGATGTAGTGCAGGCCACCCAGGCCAAACGCCTCGATGACCAGCCCCCGGTAACCTGCCTCCGACACGAATCGCAGCACGTCCGGCGAGGTTCCGGGCACCAGCTTGAGCAGAAACACGCGGGGATCAATGCCGTCGCGAAGAGAAAGCGGCTTTGCGCCGGAGGGCGGGGTGTAGACCTGCGGATGGTCAATGTGCAGGCCCTCGACATCGAAATGTCCCGCCAGTGGTGCGTTTACGCTGGAGAATGCATCCATGGATGTGGTGTGCGTTTTGACGCAACGCACGCCGGAAATCAGCCGGTCCCCAAAGCAAACATATACTCCCGGCACGCCTGACTGCGCTGCTGCAAAAGCGCGCAGCAGGTTGAGACGCGCGTCGGTGAGGGGATGATCCAACGGCAATTGCGAACCGGTGAGGATGATGGGCTTACCTTCGCCCGCCAGCATGAACGACAGCGCCGCCGCCGTGTAGGCCATGGTGTCGGTGCCGTGGGTGATGACCACACCTTCGCTGGTTTTAAGCGCATCGTGTGCGGCACGAGCGAGCGCGCGCCATTCCTCTGGCTGCACGTTGCTGGAATCCAGAGTGAATACATCGTGCGTATGTACGTCGCACGGTGCGGCACAGCCAAGGGCGCTGAGCAGGTCCTGCGCACCCAAGGTGGGTTCCAGGCCGTTTTTGCCGGGCGTGCATGCGATGGTGCCGCCTGTGGCAAGCAGGGTCAGCATTGGTCGATTCCCTCCAGAAAGCGCCGCACAGCGAGGAGAGGCGCAGGAATATGGTTGGGGCGGGGCGACGGGAAACAGCGGAACCTACCACTCCGGTGGCGCATAGAGCGTTAAGGCACCGGTGGCGCGGGTCTGGTTCAAGTCGATCAGGCGCTGATTGCGGCTGCCGCGGAAATCCAGCTCCAGCGACCGCTCGCTGAGCAGGAAGGGCCCGTCCACCAGTACGTCAGTGACGGCGAGCAGGGCGGCTACATCCGGGTCGGATGCGGCGATTTCAGTCAGCTTTTCGTAAGTATAACCGGTATAGGTCCATACGTTCAGACCCCGTGTATGGGCCCGGCGCGCCAGTTCTGCGCAGGCAGCCGCCTGGCAGAACGGCTCGCCTCCGGTAAGGGTGACGCCATCCAGCAGGGGATTGCCCGAAAATTTCTTTTCTATGTCGTCCAGAGTATAGACGGTGCCCGCCTCAAAATCATGACTGCCGGGGTTGTGGCAACCGGGGCAATGATGCGGACAGCCCTGCGTGAAGATAGAGGTGCGGAAGCCCGGTCCGTCCACGATGGAATCGGTCACCAGGCCATAAAGACGAATGGTATCAGTCATGTGAATCGTCTCCCTGTTGGGATTTGCAGGAGCCGGCATAGGGGCATCCCGCACAGCCGCCGCCGCACCGGCGCTGCCGCCTGAGGCGCAAAAGCGCCCATGCGGCCCACGCCAGAACACCGGCAAGAATAAAGATATCCAGTGTAAGGCTCATCGGCGCGCCCCCTCAGCCCAAACCCAGCATCCGGCCCACCTGGAATACCAGCGTGGCAGCCACCCAGGCCAGCAGCGTTTGCCCCGCCGCCGCAGCCACGGCCAGGCGGCCGCTTTCCATTTCGCGGCGCATGGCAGCGAAGGCCGCCACGCAGGGCATGTAGAGCAAGACAAACGTAAGGAACGAAACCGCTGACAGCACGGTGGGGAACACGGCGTGCAGCGCGCCGATCATCTGCGTGCTTTCCGGATCTACCCCGGCGAGCACGCTGAGGGTGCTGACCACGCTTTCCTTGGCCATGATGCCTGTGAGCACTGCGGTGGATGCTTCCACCGTGCCAAAGCCTGCCGGCGCGAACACCGGCGCGATAGCCCCGGCAATCATGCCCAGCATGCTGTGTGCCATATCCGGTGCGGGCGCGAGGGTGAAGGTAAAGTGTTGCAGAAACCAGACCACCAGGGTGGCCAGGAAGATGACCGTGAAGGCGCGCTTGAGGAAATCGCGTGCCTTATCCCATAACTGCTGACCCACGTTGCGGGGCGCGGGCAGGCGATAGGCAGGCAGCTCCATGATGAAGGGCGCGGCGTCGCCGTGGAAGGCGGTGCGCTTGAGCACCAGACCCACCACCACTGCCATGACCACGCCCGTGAGATAAAACGCACTCATTACCAGCACCTGGTTACCCCCGAAGAACGCACGGGTAAACAGCGCGTAGATGGGCACCTTCGCCCCGCAACTCATGAAGGGGGTGAGCAGGATGGTGAAGCGCCGGTCGCGCTGATTGTTCATGCTGCGGGCGCTCATCACGGCGGGTACGGTGCAGCCAAAGCCCATCATCATGGGGATGAAAGCGCGGCCATTCAGACCCAGTTTGCGCAGCGGCTTATCCATCAAAAACGCCGCACGCGCCATGTAGCCACTGTCCTCCAGAATGGACAGGAGCAAGAACAAAAGCAGAATCGTGGGCAGGAACGAAAGCACGCTGCCTACGCCCGTGAGCGCGCCGTCCACCAGGAGGCTCCGCACGCCTTCGGCCACACCCCAGCCTGCCAGTGCTGCCGACAGCGCGTTTATACCTCGCTGCACCAGCGCGGCAAAGCCATCTGCCAGCCATGTGCCAAAGGGGCCGAAGGTGATATAGAACACCAGGAGCATCATCAGAAGGAACACCGGAATAGCCATCACAGGGTGAGTAAGCACCCGGTCCAGCCGGTCAGTGAGCGTGCCCCCTTCTTCCTTGGCACGGGTATAACAGGTGGAAAGCAGCTTTTCGATGAAGCGGTAACGCGTATCGGCCATCACAGCAGCACGTTCCATGCCCACTTCACGTTCCATGGCGGTGAGAATTTCTTCAATAATATGGCGCGTGTCCTGGGAAAGATCCAGCTCCTCCATCATGGGAGCGTCGCCCTCAAACAGCTTGGTCGCTGCATAGCGGGAAGTAAGGCCATGCTCCTGCGCCGGCTGTTCCACCAGATGCTGGATGGCATGCAGCGCCTTGTGTGCCGCACCGTCGCAAATGTCCAGCTTTGGAGGCATGCGCCGGTTTTCTGCCGCATCCATGGCACGGCGTACCAGTTCATCCAGTCCTTCACCCTTGCGGGCACAGATGGCCACCACCGGCACGCCAAGCCCTTTTTCCATGGCCACCAGGTCGATGACGTCGCCGTGACTGCGCACCTCGTCCATCATGTTGAGGGCTACGACCACCGGACATCCCAGCTGGAGAAGCTGCAGGGTCAGGTAGAGGTTTCGCTCCAGATTGGTGGCATCCACGATGTTGATGACTGCGTCAGGCTTTTCACGCACGATATAGTTGCGGCTGACGATCTCTTCCATTGAGTAGGGGCTGAGAGAGTAGATGCCGGGCAGATCGACGATGGTTACGTCAGAGTAGCGCTCCGGCACGGCACGGCCGCTCTCCTGCGCGCGACGCAGCCGCCGGGGCAGGCCCAGGTGGGTTTGCTGGCCGTGATGATGGTGCAACATGGCACCGGTCTTTTGTTCCACAGTTACGCCGGGCCAGTTGCCCACGTGCTGGTTGCTGCCGGTGAGCTGGTTAAAAAGGGTGGTTTTTCCGCTGTTCTGGTTACCGGCCAGGGCAAAGGTATAGTGCATGGAACAGGTCGCTCTTTTCTTTAATGAATGAATAGCGTTTCCAACAGAACACGTTTCCCCTGCGCATGCGGCGCGGCCGGGGAGACGCGCGCTGGATTGGAATTTCCTTTGGGGGAGAGAAGGAAAGCGCCATTCCTGTGGACTGCCGGCTGCAAAGGGGCCAAGGCAACTCACAGGTATGGGCCAATACAAGGACTGTGCACGGTAGTGCACAGAACACCGGATTGATCTGCGTCAGGGCCGCAGGGTGATCTTGCGGGCGTCGTCCAGGCGTAGGGTAAGGGCATAGCCGCGTAGATGAATTTCCACCGGGTCGCCCATAGGGGCAGTTTTTTGCAGGAGCACGGTCACTCCGGGTGTGATGCCCATGTCCAGGAGGTGACGGTGCAGCGCGTCCTCGCCGCCGACAGTAGCGACGACGCCGCTTTCACCGGGCTTAAGATCTGCCAGGGTACGGGTATCCATGGGAAGGACCACCTTTCGGGGTAGGGATATTCAGATAAAGACTGGTGTGGAGAGGCACATCAGGCCTGCGGAGAATCTGTGGCCAGAGCGGACGTGACGCCAGCAGCATGGTTTTGCTCCAGTACGGGGTCGGGTGGCAGGTCCTCATCACGCAACCATTTGCGCAGCTCGTGCTCGATGATATTGGCTGCGATGACTTCGCCCTGTTCCAGACGCAGGCGCTCGCCAAGTTCACGAGCGGCCACGCGGTATTTGGGGGTGTCGGTCAGTGCGGTAAGGGCGCGGGCCAGTCGCGGCGCAGTAAGCCGGTCGCGGGGAATGGCATGAGGGCCAATGCCCAGTGCCTGTACGCGTGTAGCCCAGAAGGGCTGGTCACCTCCGAAGGGCACCACCAGCGTGGGCCGTCCTGCGGTGATGCCCGCTGCCGTGGTGCCTGCACCGCCGTGGTGTACCACGGCGCTCACCCGGTCGAACAACCAGTCGTGTGGCACGAAACCTGCCACAAAGAGATTTTCCTCGGGAGGCACATCTACGCCGCCCCATCCGGTGGAAAGTACCGCACGCACGCCGCTGAGACGCACGGCCTCCTGCACGATGGCGAGGGTTTCAGCCATATCGCCGGCATTCATGGAGCCAAAGCCGATATAGACGGGCTTTTCGCCTGAAGAAAGAAATTGCGCAAGGGCAGGGTCCGGCTCGTAGGTGCTTTCGCGGCGGTCCAGCCAGAAGCCGGTCATGTGGATGTTCTCGCCCCAGCGTGCAGGGCGCGGCATGATCAGCGGGCTGATGGCATAGAGCACGGGGATTAGATGACCGTTAAGCTCATAGCTGGGTGCTGCTTCCAGGCGGCGCGGACTCATGCCGCGGGACTGCCGCCAGTCGGAGAGATAATACTTTTCCAGCGTGCTGATGAGCAGGTGCCCCAGCTGATAGGTAGCCAGGTTCCACGCCTTGCCTACGCGCTGCCCCGGCGCCGAGGCAATGGGCGCCTGAGGATTGGGGTCGATGGGAAAATA
Source organism: Bacillota bacterium (assembly GCA_023404345.1). GTDB lineage: Bacteria > Bacillota > Clostridia > Christensenellales > Aristaeellaceae > Limiplasma. The sequence goes on along the minus strand of JAEYCB010000031.1, from coordinate 9,131 downwards.
ATGCGTTTGCACATAGGGTACACGCCGCATCTCTGCCAGAGATTGAAACACCTGACCGAAGTAGGTACCCACAATGGCCTGCGCGTCTTCCGTAGCGGCTTCAAGGTCTCCCAGGAAAGGGTCGATAAAGTCGCGCATGGTGTCGCGCACCTGCTTGAGGAACGCCACACCGTTGGCTCCGTTCATTAAATTGGCCATGAAGGTCTTTACGTCGCCGCTCACGGGCTTAAAGTTAAGGCCTTCCCCCTTGACGGTGGATTCAAAACTGGCAAAGGCACAGATGGAAACCTCATGCCCACGGCGCTTGAGTTCGCGTCCCAAAACCAGGTAGGGGTGCACGTCGCCGGTGGAACCTATGCAGATCATGGTGATGCGCATGCCAGGTGGGGACCTCCTTTCAAAAAAGGGGCGATTACGCTTAACAAGTATACCGCAGTTATGCTGGAAAAGCAATGAGGCGCGTGTATGTGGGAACCGTGAAGCAAATTTTGCAGCAGACTGTTTTTGTGGCATCTTTTGGCTTGACCGTCAAGTTGCTTTAGACATTATAATTGGTGTGAAAGACTTGGAAAAGATCGAATTTGTTAATTGTCAAACGTTGCCTTGTTCCGGCGCGAGGGGGGCTGGAACAATGCGCAATATCATTATTGGAAAGGTCGAAAAGGAAGATGAAAAACTGCCTGGTTCTGGTGCTTTGCCTCATGATTGTTACCGGTTTGTTTACCTGCGCCAACGCCGAAACGGCCGCGCCGCAACCCACCAACAAGGGAATTGAACGCATCAGCGTATCCGTAACGGATCTGGAGGCCAGCCGTGCTTTCTTTGAAGATCACATGGAACTGACCTTCGTCAGCGAAGGCACGCTGTCCAAAGAACAGGTGAAGGGACTTTACGGCATGGATGCCACCGCCCAGTATGTATTGCTCAAAAACGAGGTGCAGTCCACCTTGCTGCAATTGCTGGCCTTTGATCCCAAGCCCACCAAGACCAGCCGTGAAGGATATCACTGCTGGGACTTCGGCTATTACGACATTGCTTTCCGTTCGCAGAGCAATGATGAGGCCTACGAGAAATTCACGGATCTGGGCTATGAATTCGCCTGCCCGCCCTACCGGTACACCACGTCCTGGAGCGGCGCGGAAGTGCTGGAAGCCGTGATGATCGGCCCGGACAACATGCCCCTGGCCCTGATCGAAAAGACCGCGAGCACCCCCGAATTTGAGGGCATGTTCCGCAACTTCCCCGACGTAGTGCTGGTGGTGGAGAGCGTGGATGAATCCGACCGCTACTATGTGGATACCCTGGGCCTGACCAAAGCCTTCGACATGGTTATGGAAGACGGCTTGGTGGACCCGATCTTCGGCCTGGACTACGGCGTGCATACCCGTATTGTCATGTATATGGGAAGCGGCGACACCCCCATTGTGGAAATCATCGAGTTTGACAACAAAAAGGGCGTATCCATGACGGCGGAGGGCGCTTCCGTGCCTGCCAACGCGGGTACCTTCGCCACCTGCTTTGAGGTGGAAAACCTGGAAGAAGCCCTTGAAAAGCACACTGAAAATGGATTTGAAGCGACTGGCGACATCGTGGAAATCGAGATGGCTCCCTATGGAACCATCCGCAGCGTCATGGTGAGCGGCCCCAGTCAGGCCATGGTCGAATTGTTCGAAATCGTGAAGTAAGTCGAATTTGTTTCCCCCTCTTTTCTAAACCTCCGGGCCGCCGTGTGGACAGTTCCTCCATGCGGCGGCCTTTTTGTTAAAAATTTTCAAGCAAGATGTGGATTCGGCTGCTGTTGCGGCACAAAATCCCGCTCGTGCGATCAGCATGATGCTATCTGTCGCAAATTTTGCCGGGCATTGAAATTTGCGGCGGGGCATTGTATAATAAATGTCGAATCCGGACAGGCATATGGAGGGAAACGAGTGTACAGACTGCTGATCGTTACCACGGACCAGGCTACGAAGGACATGCTGGCCTCCATGGAGGGGTGGGAATCGCTGGGCGTCAAGCCTCCGCGCGTGCGCGAGACGGTGGAGGACGCCGTGGAGTGCATGAAAAAGCATCCCATCGACGCCATCGCCGTGCAGGATGTGCCTGCCTTTGCACCTCTTACGGACTATTTGGACCGGCAGGCTCCCGCCATGCCGGTATTTGCCATCGAGCAGGACGCGCTAAAGCAACTGGAAACGGTGCGCGAGACGGTCAACTTGCTCACCCGCCTGCGCGCGGATGACTCTAACGACGAATACGACCCTGCCTATATGATGGAAAAGCAGCGTTCCCGCTGGCTGCGCAAGGTGCTGGCCGGGCTGGAGCCTACCGCTGAGGACATCCTGCGCGGGCTCAGACTCTATCGCTGCGCCATGCGGCCAGGTGTGCCCTGTGTGCTGGCCCGCTTGGGCGTACCGGAGGACGATGGCTTCATGGCCGATCGCTGGCATTATGGCGGCGAACGGTTGGAAACCGCCCTTCGCAACTTCTTCGGTCGTGAACACGGGCATATGCTGCTGCGGGTGGCGGTAATATCACCCCAGGAGGTGCGGGTGCTGTGCTATCCCCGTGACGAGGGCGAGGGTCTGAGCGAGAATGCCGCTTTTGAATATGTGCAGGAAACGATTGAGCAGATTGCCCATTACCTGGGCCTGGGCCTGAAGGTGCTGGAGGTCAGGCGAGTCGCCGGACTGTGCGATTTTGCCGCTGAAAACGACGCGATTTAAGCACTATTGAAAAAGGAGAGTTCCGCTGATGGGATTGTTTGATATGGTTCGCGGCCAGCTGATTGACGTCATCGAATGGACGGATGATACGGACAATACGCTGGTGCACAAATACGACATGAATGGCAAGGAAATCATGATGGGCGCGCAGTTGACGGTGCGCGAGAGCCAGTCTGCCATCTTTGTGGATGAGGGCAAGCTGGCCGACGTGTTCGGCCCCGGCCGCTATGAGCTGAGCACCCGCAACCTGCCGGTGATGACCGCGCTGAGAGCGTGGAAGTTCGGCTTTAATTCTCCTTTCAAAAGCGATGTATATTTTATAAGTACCCGCCAGTTCATGGACCGCAAATGGGGCACCGCTAACCCCGTAATGATGCGGGATAAGGAATTTGGCATGATTCGCGTGAGGGCATTCGGGTCGTTCTCCTTCCGGGTGAAGGACCCCGCTGTGTTCATGCGTGAGGTGTTTGGTACCAGCTCGCTCTTTACCGCTGAGGGCGTGGAAGGGCAGATTCGCAGCCTTGCAGTGAGCGGTCTTAGCGATGCGATTGCCCAGAACGGTATTGCTGCGCTGGATTTGGCTGCCAACTATGATGAACTTTCCCGCTGCGCGCTGGAAAACCTTGCCCCCCGCGTGGAGGCCATGGGCCTTACGTTGTGCGGTTTTGTGATTGAAAACATCAGCCTGCCCGAAGAAGTAGAAAAGACCATCGACCGCCGTACCTCCATGGGAGTGGTGGGAGATATGAACCGCTATGCCCAGTTCCAGGCTGCCGAAGCTATGCGCGAGGCAGCAAACAACCCCTCCGGCGGATTGGCCGGGATGGGCGTGGGCATGGGTGCCGGTGTAGCCATGGGCCAGATGTTCGCTCAAAGTATGGGCAGCGCTGGGAGTACTGGTGCAGCTGGTTCTGCAGGGGCTGTTTGCGCAAAATGTGGCGCGGTATTGCCTGCAGGCAGCCGCTTCTGTCCTGCATGCGGCGCGCCGGCAGGTCAGACGGCAGACCGCTTCTGCCCCGGATGCGGCAAGAAGGCTGAGCCGGGTGCAAAGTTCTGCGCGGGCTGTGGGCAGAAATTAGACTGATACGGAGCAGTTTGAGTCGGATTTCCGTCAAACAAAGTTGAAATGGATAGTGCGGCGCTTTCCCATGGAAGGGGAAAGCGCCGCTTTTTGCAGCGGACATGTTGCGGTGATTGAGTCATGTCAGGGAGGGTTTGAGGGCCCGCAGGCCCTCCTAAATGAAATCGTATCGCCCGGCTTTGCGGGCGGGGAACTTGCTCCCCTGAGCGCAAACATTTCTTAAGCATCTGGCGGAAAAGGCCGCCGCAGGCGGACTTTTTCGCCATGCTGGAAGATCGTTTCGTGACGATCTTCTTCCGTGTTTAAACAAACTGTAAACACCGTGTGCGCGGCTTGACTTGAGCATTTAGGGAGCGTACAATGCTCATACTGTGTTAGCCGGCTAACAAAACGCTGGCGAAGGAGGGAACAGCCTTGGAGGAGGAAACCCGGCTGATGCTGCGCATGTTGTCAGCGGTGCGGCTATATTTTGAAAAGGCACGGGTCGAGATGGGCGGCGAAATTGGCGCGCAGCCGCGACAGGCGCCGGTGCTGGGAGTGCTGGCGCGCGGCGGCGAAATGAGTCAGGCCGAGGTAGCGCGGGCGTTGAACGTAACGGCGGCGACGGTAGCGGTATCGGCGGCTCGACTGGAAAAACTCGGCTACGTAGTGCGCAGGCGCAACGAAGACAACCGGCGGGCCAACGTAATTGGCCTGACGGATGTGGGCCGGGCGGAGGCGAAGCGCCTGGGAGAGCTTTTGGATCGGGTAAGCCGGGAGGCTCTCGCCGGACTGACGGAGGATGAGCGGGAGCAGTTCAAGCGTCTGTGCGACCGCGTGACAAGCAACCTGCGTGCCGGAGAGCGCGTGGGGAAGGAGGAAGAAACGTGCTGAAAATGCTGATCCATATGCGCCGCTATGCCTGGATGCTGGTAGCGGTGGTAGTGCTGCTGGCGGCGCAGGCGGCATGTGAACTATGGCTGCCCACGTATACGGCGGCGATTGTGGACGTGGGTATCCAGCAAGGGGGCGTGGAGAGCCCTGTACCGGAGGTAGTGCGTGAAAGTACGCTGGAAGGAATGCTGGCACGCATGGACGAGGCGACGCAGGCGCAGGTGCGCGCGGCCTATGCTCCGGCGGATGAGGCGGCGTTGGACCGACTGGGTGTGACGGTACGGGATGAAACAGTGCTCACCCTTACGGACAGCGGGGACGCAACGGAGCTGGAAGCAGCATTTGAGGACTTGTACACGGATGCCGCGGGCCTGGCAGGCATGAGCGGCGACGCAGCGCGTCAGGCGGCCATCGCTGCGGTCCGGGCCGAGTACGAGGCGCTTGGCATGGACATGAGTGGCATGCGCAGCCGTGCCATCTGGAAATATGGTGGGCTGATGCTGTTGATTGCATTGGCGGGCGCAAGCGCGGCAGCGGCGGTGGGTTACCTGGGAAGCTGCGCGGCGGCCGGCATGGGCCGCGACCTGCGGCAGAAGGTGTTTGAGCGGGTGCTGAGCTTTGGTCAGCAGGAAATGGACGCGTTTTCCACGGCGTCGCTGATCACTCGATCCACCAACGATATCCAGCAGGTGCAGAACGTGACGGTGCTGCTCCTTCGCATCGCCATTTACGCGCCCATCCTGGGCGTAGGCGGCATCATCCGGGCACTGGAGACAAACGCCTCCATGGCCTGGGTCATCGCTGTGGGTGTGGGGTTGGTGCTGGCCATTGTAGGGGTGCTTTTTGGACTGGGCTTGCCGCGTTTCAAACGCATGCAGGAGCAGATTGACCGGGTGAACCTGGTCATGCGCGAAACCCTGACCGGCTTGCCCGTCATCCGTGCGTTCGTGACTCAGAAGCGTGAGGAGGAACGCTTTGACGCGGCATCTTCCGCACTAAAAAAGACCCAGTTGTTCGTGGGCCGCCTGATGGGCGGCATGATGCCCATGATGATGCTGGCTATGAACGGCGTATGTGTGCTGATCATGTGGGTAGGCGCGGGCAGCATTGACGCGGGGCGCATGCAGGTGGGCGACATGATGGCCTTCATCCAGTACACGATGCAGATCATTGCGGCGTTTTTGATGATATCCCTCATCAGTGTGATGCTGCCGCGTGCCAGCGTATCCGCCGGGCGCATTCAGGAGATCCTGGACACCGAACCTGCTGTGCGCGATCCTGAAAAACCCGTGAACTTTGATGCGGCGCAGGCAGGGACCGTCTGCTTTGATGACGTATGCTTCCGCTACCCCGGTGCGGATGAGGACGCGCTGAGCCACATCAGCTTCACAGCACGGCCCGGACATACCACCGCGATTTTGGGCGGAACAGGATCAGGCAAGAGCACGCTGCTCAATTTGATTCCCCGTTTCTATGACGTAACCGGTGGCACCGTGCGTGTGGATGGGGTAGATGTCAAGGAGGCGTCCCTTGCCGACCTTCGTGCGCGCATTGGCTATGTGCCGCAGAAGGGCGTACTGTTCAGCGGCACGGTGCGTGAAAACCTCACCTTCGGCGCTCAGGATATCCCGGATGCACAGGTGCAGAAAGCCGCGCGGGTGGCGCAGGCCGAGGGCTTTATCCTTGAACGTGAGGGCGGCTACGACAGCGACATCGCCCAGGGAGGCGCGAACGTCTCCGGCGGGCAGAAGCAACGCCTGTCCATTGCCCGTGCTGTGGCACGAAAGCCGGAAATCTATCTGTTTGACGACAGCTTTTCCGCACTGGACTTCAAGACCGATGCAGCCGTGCGCCGTGCTCTGGGCCAGGAGGCGGCGGGTGCAACGGTGATTGTGGTGGCGCAGCGCATCTCCACCGTAATGCATGCAGATGAGATTCTGGTTCTGGACGAAGGACGGCTGGCTGGCAAGGGCACACATGAACAGTTGATGGAAAGCTGCGAGGTATACCGCCAGATTGCCGTAAGCCAGCTGTCAAAGGAGGAATTGGCGCATGGAAAGGAATAACCGGTCCCGCAGGCCCATGGGCGGCCCCCACGGGGGCATGGGTGCAGGTGAACGGGCGAAGGACTTTTCGGGCACGCTGAGGCGGCTGATGCGCGAGATGGGGCGTTGGCGCTGGAGCCTTGTGGCGGTGGCGGTGCTGGGCGTGGGAAGCGCAGCATTTTCCATCATCGGCCCTAAAAAGATGGGCGAGGTGACCACACAGATTTTTACCGGCCTGATGAGCCGGCTGGGTGGCGGACCAGGCATCGACTATGGGCGTATCGGGGTGCTGCTGCTATGGCTGTTAGGGCTGTATGTACTCAGCGCGGCGCTTAGCTTTGCGCAGCACTGGATCATGACGGGCGTAAGCCAGAAGCTCAGTTACAGCCTGCGCGGACGGCTTGCGGCCAAAGTCCATCGTTTGCCCATGAGCTATTTTGACCGTGTAACCCACGGCGACGTGCTGAGCCGCGTGACCAATGATGTCGATACCCTCGGCCAGAGCCTTAACCAGAGTTTGTCGCAGGTGGTCAGCTCATTGGCCACGGCGGTGGGCGTGGCGATCATGATGCTCTCCATCAGCTGGCAGATGACGCTCGCGGCGCTGCTCATTCTGCCCCTGAGCGGCATTCTCATGGGACTGGTGGTGCGCAAGAGTCAAAAATACTTTGTCGGCCAGCAAAGGTACATGGGCGAGCTGAACGGCCAGGTCGAGGAGATGTACGCCGGACATGTGGTGGTCAAGGCCTTCGGCGCGCAGGAGAGCGCTGAGAAGACGTTTGCCGGTGTGAATGAAAAGCTGTATCGCTCGGCGTGGAAATCGCAATTTTTGAGTGGCTTGATGCAGCCTATTACCACGTTGATCGGCAACCTCGGCTATGTTGCAGCGGTGGTTCTGGGCAGCGGGTACGCCGCTGCGGGCGTGATCGCCGTAGGCGACATCCAGAGCTTCATCCAGTATGTGCGCAGCTTCAACCAGCCAGTATCGCAGATTGCGCAGATCTTCAACATTCTGCAAAGTGCCATGGCTGCCGCCGAGCGCGTGTTTGAGTTCCTGGACGAAAAGGAAGAGGAGCCCGCACCGGAGCAGCCCGCGAGCATTGAGGGCATTCGCGGTGAGGTGACCTTTGACCATGTGCGCTTCGGCTACACGCCGGATAAGGTGATCATCCACGATTTCAGCGCGCATGTGCTTCCGGGACAGAAAATCGCCATCGTGGGTCCTACGGGCGCGGGCAAGAGCACGATGGTGAAACTCCTGATGCGCTTCTATGATGTGAGCGGCGGCCGCATCCTCATCGACGGGCGCGATATCCGCGACTTTGACCGCGACGACCTGCGCAGGCTGTTTGGCATGGTATTGCAGGACACGTGGCTATTTGAGGGCAGCATTGCGGAAAACATCCGCTACGGCCGTCTGGACGCAACTGACGCTGAGGTGGAGGCTGCTGCGCGCGCTGCGCACGCCGACCACTTCATCCACACACAGCCGGGCGGCTATCAGATGGTGGTCAACGAGGAAAGCAGCAATGTATCCCAGGGGCAGAAGCAGCTGCTCACTATCGCGCGGGCCATTCTGGCCGATCCCAAGATTATGATTCTTGACGAGGCCACCAGCTCCGTAGACACGCGCACGGAGGCGCGTATCCAGAAGGGCATGGATGAAAGCATGAAGGGCCGTACCAGCTTTATCATTGCACACAGGCTTTCGACCATTCGAAATACAGATTTGATTCTGGTCATGCGCGACGGCGATATTGTGGAGCAGGGTACGCACGAGGAATTGATGGCCAAAGGCGGTTTTTATAAGGAGATTTACCAGGCGCAGTTCGAAGCCGCGTGAGTATTTCTCTTTTCGGAAAGCTCGGAGGGCTCCAGCCCTCCGAGCTTTAGCATGCTGACAAAGTGCGGGAGTGTAGGGACATGATTTTCCGGTTGTGACGGTAGCTTTGTGCTTCGTGCATTAGTTCATGCGTCCTGCCGGGGTTTGGGGCAGTGCCCCAAGGCCTTATGCCGCAGCCTTTCCTGTGAGCGGTGCGGGTACCCAAAGAGCGCAAGAAACGCGGACTTTTCCAGAAACATGGGCTTTTCAACGGACAGAAAGTTCGCCAGAAGCGATATTTATCGATGGGACATGTTGCTGAATTCAGATTGTTATTGAAGGACTGGAGCCCCGAACCTTTTTTGGTATTGCCTGACTTTGTTAGGCGGGTAGGGAGTTTGCGCCTCCCCAGACACAGCCAATTCCAAAGTAGGCATCAAAAAAACCCGGCTTAGCCGGGTTTCAGCCTGTCAAAAAAGGTCGCATCATGCATCCTTTTTTGTTATACTAAGGACAGGTGATGAAGATGCTAAAGAAAGAAGCGGAGCAGCGTCAGGCGATAGAAATGCTGTGCACAGATATGCTGG